>CAZJVP010000001.1:0-2159 GCA_964549615.1 uncultured Thermococci archaeon
CGTTCGAGCACGCGGGCGGGCAGTTTGCTGTCGTTAAAGGTCAAAGCCCCGGGTGGGATTCGAACCCACGGCCTGCGGATATTCCGGCAAGGAAGATACGAATCCGCTGCTCAACCAACTAAGCTACCGAGGCATCAAAAAATATTTACTCAAGCCAGGGTCGACACCCGGCAATGGAGCCCGATCGGCTTGCGGGCTGCGGTGAGCGCGAAATCATAAAAATGTTAGCCGAGGCCTTCAACATATTGGAACTTGATGATGCGGCGCCCATCGACCCGGATTGCCAGTTCTTCGCAAGCGGCGACATGATGCTTCAGAGCACCGACCTGCCGTCCAACGCCAACCCGCTCTTCTGGGGCCACCGCTTCATCGCGTCCAACGTCAGCGATATGGCGGCCATGGGGTGCAGGCCCGTCAGCATGCTAATCTCTTTGGGGCTCCCAGGAGAGATGAAGATCAAGGACTTCCGAAAGATGGTCGAGGGCATGCAGTGGGCCTGCAGGGAAAGCGGGCTGAAGGTAATTGGAGGGGATACGAACGCATCCGCGGAGCTGGTCCTCTCGGGCTTCATCGCGGGGAAGCCCTTTGGCCGGCCGTTCAAGCGGTCCGGGGCGCGGCCCGGCGACAGCGTCTTCGTGACAGGCAACCCGGGCTCGGCGGCCCTGGGGCTTGCGGTCATCCAGTCCCACCCCGAAACCTACTTCGAATGTCCCGACGTACTTGAGGAGGACCTCGGCGGCTCGGCGGCTGCGGTAGGCTCCTTCCTTGCCCCGGAGATGCGCATCAGGGAGGCTCGCGAGCTCTCCGACATGGGCATCGTTAGTTCCTGCATCGACATAAGCGATGGGATATCCACCGACGCTGGCCACATCGCAGAGAGCTCGGGAGTGCGGATAACGATCGATGAGAACAAACTGCCCTTCCCCAAGGAGGCCGCGGGGCTTGCTAGGCTGCTGAAGCTTGACCCCGTCGTCCTCGCTCTGGACGGGGGGGATGACTACGAACTCCTCTTCACAGCCCCCGCGAGCACGGACGCCCTCATAGCCAAGTCAGGCATTGCCACAAAGATCGGAACGGTCTCCGAAGGCCAAGGCGTGGCGATAAGGCGTCCGGATGGGACGGTCGAAAACTTGAAAAGCTCCGGATACCAACACCTGACGGGTATCAAGACCTGAAGATAGCCGAGTTCTGGCATCCCACGGACGCATCAGTCCAGTGTGAACTCTGCCCACATGAATGCAAGATCGGGCCCGGCAAGAGGGGCATCTGCCGCGTCCGCGAGAACCGGGGTGGCAAGCTCTACGCACTGACCTACGGAAAGCCCGTTTCCCTGGCGATAGACCCTGTCGAGAAGAAGCCGCTCTTCCACGTCTACCCCGGGAGCACGATCTACTCCGTGGGGCTGGCGGGCTGCAACCTGAAGTGCTCATTCTGCCAGAACTACGAGATCTCGCAGGCAAGCCCCGAGGACCTTAACTCGTACGACGCCGCCCCGGCGGACCTCGTGAAGAAGGCCAAGGAGTCCGGATGCCTCGGAATCGCGTTCACCTACAACGAGCCCACCGTGAGCATCGAGTACTCACTTGACACGTTCGAGCTGGCCAGGAAGGAGGGCCTGTACACCTGCTACGTGACCAACGGCTATATCAACCCTGATCCTGCGAGGGAGATCGGCAGGTACCTCAACTGCGCCAACGTGGACCTCAAGTCCTCGGAGACTGAGTTCTACCGCAGGCTGTGCAAGGCACCCAAGATCGAGGCCGTGAAGGATGCGATCAGGATCTGGAACGAAATGGGCGTGGCCGTGGAGATCACCACCCTCATCATCCCCGGACACAACGACTCGCCAAGGGCGATAGGGGGCGTCATCGAATTCGTGCGCGAGCTGGCGCCCGACATCCCGCTCCACTTCTCAAGGTTCCACCCGATGTACATGCTCACCGACGTCGAGCCCACCCCGACCGAAACGATTGAACGCGCCGTCCAGGCGGCCAGGGCCAGAGGGCTCAAATACGTCTACGCGGGAAACGTGTTTGGATCTAGGTGGGAGAACACATACTGCCCCAACTGCGGCAACGTGGTCATCGAACGCCACGGCTACGTCCTGGGAAGCATCGCGCTGGATTCGGCCAACCGATGCAAGAACTGCGGGCAGCCCG
>CAZJVP010000002.1:0-52546 GCA_964549615.1 uncultured Thermococci archaeon
AGATAGCTTATGTCCAGCATCAGCGAGTCTGCAACGATAAGGTTAAGCCTGATCCTCACCGGCTTCGACCCGGGGTCCGGGAAGTTGGCAAAGGAGGCTCCCGGAACCTTGTACCACACCAGGCCCCCGTCGGTTGAGTACAGCACCTCAAAGGCCGTCGGGAAGCCGCCCTGAGGCGAGGGATAAAGCGTCAGGGTGCTCAAGGCCCAGTGGCGCCCGAAGTATAGCTTCAGCCACTGTCGTCTCCCCGGGCTGGGGACCGGGGAACTGGACCAGAAGCTTTCCGCATCCCCGTCGATGAGCCGCGAGACCAGGCCGGTTTCCGACGATGCGGTGACGTTCTTGATGGGCAGCCGCGCGACCTCGGGCGAAGAACCCGCGGCCCCGAAAAATCCCAAACTGATCCCAAGACATGCCAGCGCGACGAATGCTAGGATCTTTAGCTTCAGAAGACGTTTGCCCGCAGTCCCGGAAGGCCTGATGGGAAGGCTCAATTCCACACCGTCCCGGAGGCCGCAGTCCCCCTTGGCCAGCTTGCCGACCTTCAGGGCATCCCGACGACCGCGGACGGTGGCGCTTGACGGCCGCCACTGCGGATGCACGGAATTTGGCACCATGGCCGCGCCGCTCTTCCCATTTTTGGCGGGCTTCCAGTTAAGGTTTTCCAAACAGTTTCAAGTCCCCACGGGCATGCTACTGACAGTCAAGCAACACCACGTAGCCCCCGGCCATCGTATCCGTCCATCTCTGTCTATCCAGCTCCTCACCCAAGTTTGAATCTCCAAGCCAGGAGGACGACCAAAACGGCGAACCCACAGAGAAACGGTTCCGGCATCGCCTGGGCCCACTCCTTCATGCCCGCCAGCAGGTACAGGCGCCCCTCCTCCACCTGGCCTTCGAGGATGATCCTCCTTGCGGTGAGGAGCCTGCCTAGGACAGAAATCGGAATTGCCGACTGTCTCGGCGAGGAAGCTGCCTGATCCAGAAGTGGCGAGATCTGGCAGAGACTCTTGTCAAAGGCCTGATCAATTGCGTTTCGGAGGATCTGCCTTGCCTGCCCGAGATTGCCCGAGTCGAAGTTGTTCTTGGCTCTCTGGAGCGCATCCTGTTCGTCCACCATGGTTCGAAAGCCAAGGGCGGCGTACGCTGAGATTATGTCCTCAAGCTCGCGGATCATGCTCCGTACCTCGGTTCTCTCAAGGTCGTTTGCAGACAGCCCGTAGAGGAAACAGGGGAGGTCGGACGTGCTGATCCGCCCACTCGTTACCGTCTTCGGCGTCAGATTCTCGCCCACATACGTCAGGTATGGGGATTCGGCGATCACCTCTATCGACGGAACGACGGTAGAGAGGTGTTCAGGTTGAAGGAGCAGCGTTACCCCAGAGGGGCCCTGCCAAGGTCTAGCGTGGATGTTGGGATAGATGGTGAAGGCGGGAAGTGGATGGGCTGTGGATGAGTTGAAGAAGAAGTACATATCGAAAAGTTGGTAGGCGAGGCTGTAGGTCTTCTCATCCGCTAGCCTGTACTGGTCGCCGTCGTGCTGGTATATCCAAAAAGCGCCGTTGTGCCGGATCGCCCTTTCCATATCGATGATCATCCTCCAAGGGCTGAGCGCGACCGTGTAAAGACCCGGCAGGATCTTCCCGTACAGCCGTCTTTGCTCGAACTGGTCTTGGTAAAAAGAGATCCTCGCCTCGTCGTATCCGCCGTAGGTGTCCTCTGTCCATGCCGTCACCGGGGCCGTCGAAGAGTTGAATCCGGCAAGGATAGTCCAGACGAACCAGCTGTCGCCAAACCCGAGGATGCCTAGGGAAAGATTCTGATTGATCGCGTGCACCTTTCTCTCGGTCTCCCTTGCCATCCGGTACACCTTCTCCCTCTGCCACTCCTGGAAACGCGTGAGCAACCCCTGATCCCTAAGGTAGGGATACCTCTCGGACGCAGGGAGATTCGGGATAGGGATTGCCGTCTCGTTCGAAAACATCTCCATTGCCTCTTCGTCAAAGGAGTAGTCGTTGTAGCGGAAGTTGTCGGCCAGGTAATGCTCGAAGTCCCAGACGACTCCCCAGATCGGATAATACAGGGACAGATTCGCAATGGCCACTGCCGGCTCTTCTATCAGCTTCTTCCAGTACGCGGCATCGACCCTCGACGGCGTCCAGGTCTCGGTTTTTCCATTTTGGCTAACAGCACGAACATAATCGAAATCCGGAGTATCGCCCAGGTAGTACAGGCCTGCAACGTAGGTTATGTTGTACGTGCTCGCAGCAAGGCTGTTTCGGGCGAACTTGGCAAGAATCTCATCGGCTCCGAAGGTCCACCACGAGTTGTCGTAATCGGCGTCGAGGCCCACCTTGGCGTCCTGAGAGTAGTTCCAAGGCCCGTATATCGCCCTCGAAAAGGGAAGAACGTCGTCGCAGAGCGCCGAGCCCGCAAGGAACCATACCAGGATCAATGAAAACGACAATGCTCGCAGCAATACGGCGCAGGGCGGACCCAGTTTTTCTTAAGTGTTGTCCGTTCCACATGCCAATCCGAGGAGTGATGGGGTCTGAAGCTCCAAGAGACATTCCCTCGCAGTCCCGGAAAGCTTGTCCATCACCGTCGACCGATCCGAAAACCCAGGAATAACGCCGTCTCCGGCCTCGGCCACCCTCGGGAGATTCACCCGGCCAAACGCAGGACCGGAGCGGTGATGTTGAAGACGTCGAACCGAAACATTTCCGCGCCGGTGACGTACACCGACCGAGCAGCCCGGCCCTCGCCTCGGCGCGGCATTTTTCACCGCCATGCACAATTTCTTCGCCGTAGAGGATCATCATGACGGCATGCAGGGAGGGCTGGGTTGCAGCGGTGCTCTTGGCAACCATCCTGGCACTCCCGTTGGCCAAGTGTGGGGGAAGCGCCGGGCCTAGGGTCGGCCCGCTCGGACGCATAAGGGTCCTTTATATAGGCGACGGATGGGGCCCCTCGCCGGTCGCCCACTTCCTGACGGATCCAAGCTTCAGGGTCGTCTCGGTACCGGCGAGCGAGAAGCACGTGGGGCACGGCGTACAGGCCATCAGCAGGGCCGAGATGTTGAGGTTCGTGAGGATCTACATGCCCAGGACCTACGCCGCCCTGACGGGCGAATACGACTACATCGCCATCAGCGATGCCAACCGCGGCTTCTTCGGACAGGAACTCGCATGGATGAGGAGGTCGGTGGAGGAGGTGGGCCTCGGCATAATCATGGTAGGAGGACATGAATCCTTCGGGGGATGGGCCGGCGCACCCTCCTGGGCGGACACTGACGTGGCCGAGATCCTCCCCGTCACGATGAACGAGCCCAAGTACCACAGCTACGTCTACAAGGTGCGGCCCGCTCTCGATCATCCTTTCACCCGATCGCTTCCGTGGCAGACCATCCCCACGTTCCGCGATGGGAACCACGTCGCCCTCAAGGACGGAGCCACGCTTCTGCTGACGACCGATGTCCATCCTTACCCGCCCCTATCCTGCTGGAGGGTGGGAAGGGGGATGGGAATCGCCCACAGTATGGACTGGACCCCGGGGGGCGGAGAGCTTGTCATGCGCTGGGAGTACTATCCCGACTACGTCGCGAACATCGCCCTCCTCGCGGTGGGGCGCGAGATACCCGATGACCCGCAGCTAGTCCATAGGATCAGGTCACGCTTCTTCGATCTGGGAACCTCCCTTAGGCTCATGTTGGACATAGTGGCCTTCGCCGAGAAGTTCGGTGCCAACACGGCCTCGCTCGAGGTGGAAATAGCCCAGGTTCACGGACTGAGGCAAAGGGCCGAGCAGCTCTACGTGGAGCACAGCTACGAGGAATCCGAATTCACCATGGACCGGATCGATCAGAAACTCCTCGACCTGCAGAACAAGGCTCTGCAGCTGAAGGACCAGGCCCTGTTCTGGGTCTACCTAATCGAGTGGCTGTCCGTGACCGGGGTGAGCGCGCTCTCCTTCCTCGCCCTGTGGACGGTGATGATCAGAAGGTGGCTGTACAGGGAAGTTGCGACCACCAGGGGCCAGGCAAGATAGATCATCCCCCGCGCTGCTGCCCACTAGGCGGTCCCAAAGCCGCAGGTGGCGCGGAACCCGTCCGAGTCATCGATCGACGGCGGACACACCGACTGGATGCGCGATTGTCCGGGATCTGGCTCCACGGGTGCCGAGTCCGACTTATCGTGCACGAACCGCTTGTCGACGACCGACGCATCCCGGACGATCACCCTTCACGGCCCATTCATGTCCGCATCTCCTCCTCGCTCCTCCAGTCAGGCGATGATCGCCTGAGGTCATCGGTCAACCTTTGGGCCTGTCCCACAGACCGGGAGGAGACCCAGCTTCCAAGCATCTCATCCTCCCGCTTCCGTCGGCCACCGCCCTCCCACGAACGGGCTCCAGTTCAGGAGGGGAGCCGCCTCATCCCCTCCGTCTCTGGATCAACCTCGCACCCACGACTTCCATGAGACCGTTGGCTCTTCTTGCGCGTACGAGTACACTACCGCCGGCGCCCTCACACATCAAAGCAGTCGATCAGCGTCTTGAGATGGATCATGATCAGGCCCTTCATCTGGTCCCTGATGAGCGTACCCTCCTCAGAATCTTCCATCAGCGCCTCCAGGACGTAGCGCAGTATCTCGGGCTGTCCGTAGCTCCTGACCAAGTTGCCCACCGTCTCCAAAAGCTCGCGGAATCCTCTGCCCCGGCAGCGCTCGACGAATTCGAGGTTCTCCCCCAGGGCCCGCTCCAGCATCTCGTCCGTGACTCGGGGCAGGGGCTTTGAGCCCTGGCGCATCATCTCGAAAACGACGATCCCCAGATACACCAACAGCTCCCGCTCGTCCTGGTTCAGGACGTCCTCGTCAACCCCCAACAGATAGGCGAGCACATAGGGCTGATCAGCACTGATGCGCCGGCTCACCTGGACGATCTCGCCATGGGTCAGGGAAGCCATCTTCTTCCATGTCCGCTCCACGACGTCCCGTGCTATCGCCTTCATTGCCGGAGACTATGGATCGTCGGCTGAATAAGATTACGCCTTCGCGCTTCACGGCTTCCGTCCCCCGATCTCATCCCCATGGCCTCGAAGACCCCGATGCCAGTCGCTGCAGGCTGGGCGGCATGCAGGATCAGCCAATCCATGTAACACTTTTCGGACTCGAATGCCGGGCGGTTTGGGATGAAGTTTGAGTCCGATGAACAGAGGAAGGCCGTAATGGCCAAGCTTAGCCCCACTAGGAAGTCAAAGATCCTCAGGTTACGCGCCACCCCCTCGCAACAAGACCAAGAGAATCCCCATCCAGAACCCGCAGGTCTGGCTTGCCCAGGCTGCAGCGCTTCTGAGGGACGCCGAGGACTCCGACAACAGGAGGCACAGTCCGGAGGGCATATTCAGGCTGGCGTACCCTTCGGCCGAGATCGCCATCAAGGCGGCACGCGGCGAACACGAGACTGGTTGGAAGGGCCACCTACTGGCCCGTACCTTGGCCCAGCTTGCGAAGGGGCAGTCCTGCGAGGAATACGCCAAACTGCCCGGGATAGCCGGCAGGACGGAGCAGATAGCGGCCCAGATAACGCCCGAGCTGATCGGCCTCGCCAGGGTAGTCGAAGCATTCTGGCCGCGATACATGGATGCCGGCCACGGCCCCATCGACGAGGCAGCCAAGGACATGACCCTGCGTTTGGCCAGAGAACTGCACCGTATCCTGCAACCAGTTGGAGCTGAAACCAGGGCCAGAAGCTTCGAGGGAGGACGGTGACGGTGGACGGTGATGGCTGATGGCTGAATCGGCTACGGCAAGGACACGAGGCGCGTGGCCCCGCCGAGCCGCCAAAGCCAGAAAGGTTTCGGCGGCACTCAAACGGTTTTCGGCGCGGGTTCGGTCAGAGTACGACGTGAAGCTCCTCATACTCTTCGGATCGTTCGCGGATGGAACCTTCCACATGGATAGCGACGTGGACATCCTCGTCGTCACCTCCGGGATGCCCGAAAGCTGGGGGGAGAGGAGGGTTGCGCTCGAACAAGATGATTTCCCGGCCCGCCTCCAGACATTTCCCTACACCCCCGAGGAATTCCTCCAGATGTGCAGAGGGGGCAGCGGCCTAGCCTTCAGCGCCCTCACGGAGGGAAGGGTCCTCTACATCGACGACGAGTACCGAAAGAAGCTCCTCGAAGCTCTCTGAGCTGCACCGATGCGCAGCCCACGTCCACTGCCGGCGGAGAACGGTGGCAGCAAATCGTGCTCACCACCACTTCGCTGCCCCGAGCATAACTGCAACCCCACCCGCTACTGGTGCTTCGCCATGGCGAATGGCATTGCCGAGATGCAGGCGACCGACAGGATACTGGCACGTTCGCGTGCGCGAGCTGCTCAGTAGCGCGTCGCGTTGTACATCTCCTTCGTCGTCCTTCGCTTCCTGACGACCCTGTTTGTGGCGGGATTGGGGTTGGGCCGATCGTTGGCAATGACGCGAAGCTCCATGCCCGGTCCTATGTCGGTCAGGACGACGGCCTCCGAGCGTCTGTCGCCCACCAGGTCGAAGACGTAGACCAGATGGCCAGGGATCCTGTCCACCACCCTTCCCCATCCGTCGAGCACGACGACCTCTTCAGGATCGTTGACGAAGACCTCGTCCAGCCCGTCGCCGTTCCAGTCGCCAAGCCAGAATCCGAATCCGCCCTCCTGCATATCGGGCTGGACGACTTCGAAGCTCCAGAGCAGATTGCCGTCAGCGTCAAGGGCAAGCACCCTGTCCTTGGCGCGCGGGTCTACCCTGCTTGCGCCTTCGTAGGCCACGACCTGACGGCCGGCCAAATCATCCCTGATCTTCCCCACCCTCAGTGCCTGTCCGTGCCTGAGGCCATCGATGCCCCAGAGAAGATCGCCGTGGCGCGAGAAACAATACGCGCCCGTGCTCATCAGGATCCTTGGCTCCCCGTCAAGGCTGGCAATGCGGACGCTGTCCGCGTGTCCGTCCCTGAGAAGCGCCTCTAGGTCGGAGGCAACCCAGGAAAGCGTCCCGTCGTGGTCGATGAGGCAAGAGCCGGCCATCACCTCCTTACGTCCGTCCCCGTCGATATCGGCCACGTCGGGCGTATGTCCCATCGTCGTGTGCCTTCGGCCACGGGCATGGGAAAGATCGAGCTTCCAGAGCGTCTCCAGATCCGCGTCCAGGAGGGTCACCGAACGGTAGTCCCAGCCGACCAGGACCTCTCGCCTCTTGGCCCGTCCCAAGGCATTTACGACTGAGACGGACGATCTGAAATGTCCGCCCTGCGCATCCTTTGGCATCGCATCCCGATCGGGGTAGGGAACGTTCTTCTTCGTCTCCCCCGTGAGCGCGTCGATCAGGCAGAGGTGAAGCCGGCCGTCGATCCTGCGGGGCCCCACCAGCTCCATGCGTCCGTCGCCGTCGAGGTCGTAGATCGGAAAGTTGCTGTCCATCCTTATGTCCATGCAGGTAGACCCGGGATCCTCGTACCTCCAAAGAACCGAGCCATCGTGCAGATACGCGACCTGGAGATGGGAGCCGCAGGTCAGGATCATGCCGATCCTGCCATCCCCGGTGATGTCAGCGAATCGCCAGTCGTAGAAGAACTCCATCCACGGGATCCAGCCGTGCCTATCGTAGTCCCACGTTACAGCCCCGTTCATCTCAGGCTCATTCAAGAGCCTCGAGTTAGGGGGCCGCGATAGCGATGCAAGCCATCTTGCAAAGCGCGGAAGCATGGTGACCCTGGATATGAATGGAATTGGATAGGTCAAAGCGACGCGGGCCATCTGGAGAGTCCCGTTCCCTGGTTGGCCGTCTTTCTTATCTTTTAGGAGACAGCGTCTCAAACACTTAAGCATTGCCGCGGAGGAGAGGGACGCCGTTTCCCGCGCTGCAACGAGCCCAGCAGACCGACTCAGACAAGACAAGGCCCTCGAAGAAGGCGTCCCTTCAAATCGTAGGGCCGGCTCTCAGCTGGGAGAGGCGGACGTGACGCAAACCGACCAGTGGCGGCTCAAAGCGATCTGTGGGCAAGCGCATGAATCCTATCGGCCAGATCCCGGATCAGTTCCCCCCTTGCCAATCGTGGATCGCCATTCGCGTGGAATCGCTTGCTCGCCGTAGAAGGCTCCTGCCAACTGCCCGCAGACCGCTCCCGTTGTGTCGGCGTCGTCACCCAAGTCCACTGCCAACAACACACCTTCGCGGAACGAACCTCCCCTGTGGAAGGCCCAAAGCGCAGCCTCAAGGGATTCGACGACATAGCAGGTCCCCCGGATGTCCGGCGGATCCTTATGTTTGAATGAGCCTGCGGCGACACGGGCAACCCCCGTGGCAAGCGGTGCCTCCCGCCATATCCCTTCTCCCGGCTCATAGTGGTCGGAGAGGAGGTCTTCCTTCGAAGCCCCCAACAACGCCCCAACTAGAAGCGCGGAGAGGTATCGACAGGCATCCACGGCCTCGGCTGCACCGTGCGTGGTTCGCGAACTCTCTGCCGCCATCCGGATCGCCAGCCGAGGATCCTGCGCGAAGAACAGCGGCACCGGCGCCAGCCGCATGATGGATCCGTTGCCCGCGCTCCAGGGATCGATGGAGCCACAGTACGGTTCCCCCGTCCTCTCGAATCGGTCTAGGGCTTCTCTGGTCGTGTTGCCGATGTCGAAGCATTCCGAGGTGCTGCTCATGTAGCCCTCCCTGTACCACCGAAGGTACCTCTCCATCTGGTCGTGCGGATCAAAGCCGCGGCATTCAACGAGGCTCTCGGCCAGGCAGAGAGCCATCGACGTGTCGTCAGTCCATTGCCCGGGCAGCAGGCCGAAGGGGCCGCCGCCCACCATGTGCTCGAGAGGGGCGAATGATCCAGGCGACCTGAATTCGAGCGTCTTTCCCAGCGCATCCCCAACGCCAGCCCCAAAAGACAGCCACGGTAGCGGTCAAGGGTTTCCAAGCCCGATCACCCACCTTGTCGGGATCGCATCACTCGACGTCACTCCGGAATTGCAGCGCGTTTGCCGAATAGGTCAGACATCATCCTGCATGTCCATGAAGTCGTCGAGCTCGTCGAGATCCTCCACCCTTGGTCTGCAAGGCTTCCTTGCACTGTCCGTCACCCCTTCACCGCCTGAGGGCATGGGCTTGAGCGCAACGAGCACCAAAAAGCCGAGAATCGCAAGCCCGGCCAGAGCCCAGGGCCAGCCGCCTCCCCCGATCACCATCATCAGACAGAAAAGCTCCAACAGCACGATCAAAAGCAGGACCATCATCCATCCCCTGAGAACCTCGGTCGTACATCCGGCCAGACGAAGATCCGACCCTGCACATCTGCCGCAGTTCGATCCGCGACCGCCATTTCCCGCGACGGGAGAAAGTCGTCCGGCTCACCGAACGTAACGGCCATCTCGCGTCCTGACCTCCAGCTCGGTCTCCGGCGTGGTGTCGATCTCGCCCCGAATGTTGTACAGGGAGCGCTGCATGGTGGTCTTCACGACGATGGGGCCGGCGTTGAGCCTTATGGAGTCCGCGTTCTCCGGGACCACGCCTCTGACGACATTGACGCCGATCCTTGAAAAGAGTCCCTCGTTCCAGCAGACAAGCATCACTCCCCTCGGGGTCAGGTGGGACGAGCAGATCTTCATAGGGTCACGCAGGTACTTGGGCGTCCCCGGGTCCTCCAGGAACGTCTGGTCCCTGCCGGAGTCCTTCGTCAGGTAAGGCATCGGGCTTGCCGTGTGATCCTTCCTTCTCAGCTCGTGGGGGATGACTGATACGATCCCCTCCTCCAGCTTCCGGCCCAGGATTCCGGCCGACCGGTACAGGGGCTCCACCATCCCCGGCTCAAACCAGCCGGAGCGGATGAGGAAGCCGTAGACTGCGAGCGCCTCTTCATACAGCCAGTGGCGGTAGAACAGGTCGCCCAGATCCTTCAGCGTGCGCTTCCCGTCAACCGCCGCCGGGACCTTGCCCAGGCAGCCCAGAGCTTTCTCATCGTCGCCGCCTGCGATCCTTGCAGCGGCCAGGGTGCACCAGACCAAGGCCTGGCCCTTGACATCGCCTTGCTCGAGCAGGGGGAGGAGGCTCTGCAGGATCCTGATCGCGTGCGCGGGATCTCTCCTAAGTAGGTGGGCTATCGCCCTTCGCGCCCCGACCTGCACCAAGAATGGCTTCCGTCTCTCGGAGGAGAGGCCAAGGTAGGTGGCCGCCTCGTCCAGATATCGCGCCGCCAGGTCGACGGAGCCGGCCTCCTGCGCCTCGACCCCCTTCTCGACCATGGCCCTGCCCAGCTCGCCGAAGATGACCGACATCTTCTCGAGGGAGTCGCACTCGGTCGAACTCAGCCTGACACGCATCTCCTCGACCTTGGACAGCGGATCCTCGGATGAAGCGATCCCCTTGACAAGGTCAAGCAGCGGCCGGACGTCCGATATCGCCTTCTTCTCGCCCCTCGTGAGGATCCCGCCTGCAAGGTAGTTTTGGACAAGGCCACCCGCCCCCGACCTTACCACGGGCGGCGTCCTCTGCGCGGCTATCTGTCGCCTGATTTCTTGCTGCTGGGCCATGAAGGCCTCGGGGTTGGCGTTCTCCAGGAAGTGGCTGAGCAGCCTGTCGGTCACGATCTTGAGGAAGTGGGACGGGGATCTCCGGTGGAGCATCCCGGCGAACTGGTACGGGGTCATGATCTCCCCGACCGCAACCATCCTTGCGTACTCCTGCCTGAGCAGGTAGTCGCTTGACACAAGCAGCGGCCTTTCCCCCGAGAGCGACAGTCCCGCCGCGATCAGGGCGTAGTCGGCCAACGACTCACCCTGCGTCAGGCGGCAGGAGGTTTGCCCCATCACCTGCCTTGCCGCATCATCGCTGATGGGCAACGACCGGCAGCGCGAAAGCAGGACGCTTTTCATCTCCTTGCGGTGGATCTCGTCAAGCACCTGCCCCACGATCACCGGTTCAAACCCGGCCTTCCTTGCCTGATCCAGTATCTCGATCGCCGCGCTGACGGCCTCGCTTAAGCTGAACTTGTGGTCCAGCGCGATGAAGACGTTGGAGTCAAACAGGGTCGGCGTCATTTCCGTGCCTACAGGGCGATCACGTTTGCCCATCCGCCCTCGACGAGGGCCGGCTCGTTGCTGGTCACTATGATCTGGTCAGGGGCTGGGACCTCCCTGAGGAACTCCCTCATCTTGGCCACGTGCTCGGCGTCAAGGTGCTCGGTCGGCTCGTCCAGGACCATGAAGTCCGAGCTCACCATGGACTGTGCCAGCGCGAACCTTATCGCCAAGAAGCAGAGCATCTTCTCGGACGCCGCCATGGTCGAAGCCTGAATCTCATGTCCCTCCCTCTCGGCCACCGGCAAGAGCATGTTCTTCTCAAGGTCCACGTGCCACCCCTCGAAGATCCCCAGCTTCAGCACCGAACCCGTCGCAAGCTGCTCGATCTTCTTGATCGGTATTGACCCCAGCTCCACGACGGTGGCCTCGCAGGCCTCCCTGAGTAGCTTCGAGAGCGCCTTCGATCTCTGAACCTCCGCTTCCTGGTTCTCAAGCTCTTGCAGCCTCTCCTCAGCCGCCTTGAGCGCCGCCTGGTCAGCCACCACCCGGTCACGGCTGGCCATAACCTCCTCGAGCCTGGACTGTATCTCGGCAAGGCGGGCGTCGGTCTCCTCCACCATCTCGGCGCCCTTCACCCTCTGTCTCAGGTCTTGGACCTCCTTTTCCAGCCTCTCAATCTCCTTCTGGCGCTCGGCGAGGGCCTGCTGCAGGCTCTCTAGTGCCTCGATCTTTCGCCGGAGCCTGTCCTTCTTCTCGAGCCCGTCCTGCACCGCCTGCCTTTCCCTCTGGGCCTGCTGCGCGGCCTGCGCCGCCCGGGCAAGCTCCTGCTCCACGGACTCCAGCTCGCGCTTCTTCTCGGCGATGATCGAGTCCAGTATCTGGGGCGTGATCTTCTGGTGGCAGGTCGGGCACTCCCCGATCCCCTTCGCCTTCAGCGCCTGGACCGACGCCAGCGCGTCCCTGAGCAACAGGCTCCTCCCCCTCGCCTCGTCCCGCTTTCCCGACAGCTCCCTCTCCGCATCCAGCTTGGCCTTGAGTTCGTCCTGGGTCGCAGCGATGGATTCCATCTCGGACCTTATGGCTTCCAGGCTCGGGTACGGACCCTTCTCGGTTCCCAGCCTGCCTTCAAGCGACTTCCTCTCCGCGTCCAGGCGCTCCAGCCGCTCCTCGGCCATGCTGAGCTTCAGGCTGTCGTCGGCCAGGCCCTTGAGCGAGGCCTTCTGCTGGAGCAACCGCTCCTTCTCAGCGTTGAGCGCCTCCAACTCCCGGTTGAGCCGGTCAAGCTCGCCGATCAGCGGCTTTGCCTTCAGCACGGTCAGGTTCGTGGCGGCCTGGGCGAAGGCCTTTTCCAGCTCCCTTGCCCGTGCGTTGACCCGGCTCTGCCACTCCTTCGCCGCATCGGCTATCTCCTCAAGCCTCTCCAGCCTGATCAGCGACTTGACGAACTCCTTCCTCTTCATCGGCGTGCTGCTGGCAAGGTACTCGGGGATCTCCCCCTCCTTCATGAACACGGCCTGGGTAAGCTCAGGAAACCTGGCCTGAAGGAGCTCGGCTATCTTTAGGTCCACCGATGAGCCGCTCGCCAGCTCTGACACCTCGGAGCCGCCCTCGAGCCTGAGTAGGTGCGACTGCTTGCGGGTCGGCCTCCGCCTCACCCTGTAGGCCTCGCCGCCTATGGTCAGGTCAAGCTCGACCACGGCGTCCTTGGATGCCGCCCTGACGAAGTCGGCCGGCTTCGCCTTCGGCGCGAGCACCTCGCCCGTGAGGGCATAGAACATCGCGTTCACCAGGCTGGTCTTCCCGGAGAAGTTCTTGCCGTAGAGGACGTTCCTGCCCGGCTTGAACTCGACGGCCTTCTGCTCGAACGGCCCCCAGTCGCGCACAGCCAGTCGGGTGATCATCCCTTACTCCCCCACAAGCTTCGCCAGCTCTACGTCCGGCCTTGCGTCCTTGTCCTCGAACATCCGCTTGAAATAGGCCTCAAGCTTCTCGATGTCCTCCATGCTGACCAGCTTCTCCTTGGCCGCCAGCCCCCTGAGCTTCTCGGAGAAGATGCTCAGGGGCGAAACCCTATCCTGCATCCTTCTTCCCCCTTCGGTGCCCGTGCCCGCCTGCTCGGCGGGAGTCCCGATGAAGCCAGCCCCGTTACGCGTTGCACTCCGCGTCAAGGAAGAGCCTGCCCGTCCTTTCAAGCCCAACCTTGACCTTCTTGCCCTCGGACGCCACGCTGACCAGGTCCTTGCGCCTCAGGGATTCAAGGTGATAGACCACGTTTGACCTTGGGACCCTCTTTCTCCCCGTCCTGACCCGCTGCGCCAGTTCCTTGAGCGACTCCGCACCTCCCTCCGCCAAGCCCTTGAGGATCGCGCGCTCGGTCTCGCTGAGGGGCTCCACGGGGAGGGGAGACAGCTCCAGGATCTCCTTGACCCCGCTCGCCATCCCCTTCTGCAGGAACTCGTCCACGACCGCCTTCGCCCCCTCAAGTGACTCCTGGGACGGCTTACCTGCCGCCTCAAGCAGCGCCTCCACCATCCTTCCCTGCCTGTACTCCTCCGGCTTGACGTACAGCAGCCTCACCTGTCCCAGCGGCCTGCACATGGAGGCGGCCATCACGATGGCCACAAGTTCCAGCCTTGGCGCTGCCGAAAGGTTCACCAGGACCTTCTTCCCCAATGAGAGCTCGCTCTTGAGCAACGCGGATATCTGCCTGAACATGGCGTCGAAGTCGTAGATGTCCACCTCCACCGAGCGAATCCTGACCGGGAGCTGCCTGAGCTTCTCCAGGAAGTGGTCCTCAAGCGAGTGCTCCCCCGGGTACTCCTCGTTCTTGCTGCGCAAAAGCACCAGCTCATCCACGGGGTGCTCCAGCATCGGCGCGACTATCCTGTCGTACTCGAACCCGACCGGCACAATGTGGACGCAGGGCTGCCTCATCTGCGTTCCTTGGGGAACGCCTGTTCTTAAATATGTTTGCCAGAAGACACAAATAGTTGTTACGAAACCGCCTGAATGGTCGCAAAATCATGGACAGGGGATTGTTCCATGTGCCGAATCCTCGTCGCCCTCCTGGGCGGCCTGGCCGTGCCCGTGGTCGGTCCAGCGCGAGCAGGCGCCAAGACAGCGGAGGCAGGAGGCATGCCGTCCAGCTACTTGGTGAACTCTACGCGAGGGCTGAGGCTTGGGCGCCCCAGGGAGATTTATCTGATCCCGCCTCCCATCTCGGGCTGAGGAGACTCCGTGGCAGCGCCCGAACTGAACCTCGCGAAGGCTGCCAAAAGGCTTGCAGCCGGGCTCTCTAGGGTTCCAGGGATAATCTGCGTCTACCTCTTCGGATCCGCGGCCAGGGGGGACAGCAACGCGCTCAGCGACATCGACCTAGCCGTACTCCTTGAGCCTAGCCACGGAGGCGAGATGTCCAAGGCCGCCGAGGTGTTGGCAAGAGTCTTCGGGGAGAAGGCCGACATCTCGGATCTAGCTGAACTTCCGTTGTCCGTTCAGTTCAGGGCGATAAGGGATGGGGTGCTTCTCTACGTCGCCGATGACCTCGCGAGAGCCAGGTTCGAGGCCCGCGTCATCGAGGAGTACCTGGACATGGAGTTCCACAGGGAGGAATACCTAGGAGAGTGGTTTGGGGATGCCAGGCCGAGTGGATCGTGAACTCGTCGCGGCCAAGTTCATGCTGATCAAAGACAACGTCAAGCAACTCAGGAAGCTTGCGGCACTTCCGAAGGAAGCGTTTCTTGCGGATCCGATCCGGAGGGCTGCCGCGGAGAGGATGTTGCACATATCCATCGAGGCTGCGGTCGACATATGTAGCCATGTAATATCCGTCGAGAAGCTAAGGAAACCGGAGCACTATGCCGATATCCCCTCGATCCTGAAGGAGGCGCACGTCCTTGGTGAAGATGTCGCGACCAGCCTGGTCGACATGATCAAGTTCAGGAACATCCTCGTGCACCTGTACGCTGTTGGGTAAAGTGACATATGTTACACTTTTCCGCCTTCCCGCTCCGGCGGCCTTCCACCGAGCGATCAACTTTCGTATGCCCATCGATGCGCAGGACTTCGAACAAGACATTCGGGAGGCGGGTTGAGTCCTTTCTCTCCTCCGGGGAGGAAGAAACCTCAAGAAGTCAGTCCACCCATTCGAGACACTCGGTCGCGGGCAGGAGCGCCATGACTCCCCATGACTCCTCGGACTGAGGCATGGAGAGTCCTCTGCAGAGTGTAACATATGTGGGTTTACCCAACATCGTGCACCTGTACGCGAAGCTTGATGTAGAGAGGCCTCACGACATCCTCCGGAACAATCTGGACGACTTCGACAGGTTCGAAGACGACATCGTGCGGTACGTGAAGCGCACAGGGTAGCTGGAGCGGTGGGGCCGCGAAGGTGATAAGGCCGAATGCGGTCTACGCGTTTGATCCGGGTGGCCGCCCAATCCCTGAGACTTCCCTGTTGGGTTCCCTGGCGACGATCATATGCGCATGCTCGCTGAGGGATTTGAGCTGCGTTGGTAAGACTCCCTGAGCGACGGCGGCCAGATACCCTTCTACTCCAGGCCCCAAGTCCCGGCAAGCCAACGGCCCGCGATGCCCGTCTGGGCGCCTTGGACATCACCCGCTCCCTTCAGCACGCCGCGTCAGCCCTTCCAGGATCTCCTCAGTACGGCGGCAAAGCCGGATCTGGAGCCACCCCGCGCCAGCTGGAACGAGCAAGTGATCGACAGATCGACCATCGGGCCGGGATTCGCGGGTCGGCCATTTCGCCGGAAGCAATAGGATCAACGAGCGGCGCAAAGAAACAACCGGCAGAAAACATCCCCGGGCCACAAGCGGAACAGAAAGGCGAAGCGCGGGCCAAGCCAAAGCCACGAAGCAGGGGATGCCTCAACGAACCTCCTCGAGCTTGTCGATGAACCGGCTATACCATCGCTCGAGCTCTCCGCTTGAAACGATGTGCAGCTCTATGGGAGCGTCGATTGCCCCCAGGATCCGGGCCTTGGCCCTCGTGGCCTCCTCTCGGTCGACGCCGTCCACGACTATGAGGATGTCGATGTCGCTGCTGGCCGTGTACCTCTTATCCAGAACGGATCCGAACACATAGAGCCTGCAGTCCTTCCAGATCTGCCGTGCCGCCTCCTTTACTCTCCTTGCCACGTCCCTATAGGCCTCAAGCTGGCCGAGGGCCCTTTCGCCCGCCTTGATGTAGGGATCAAAGCTGCTCGACAATCGGTCCGAAAACCTCCTTCGCGAACCTGAGCATGCTCCTGACCTCGAGAGGCTCATGCTGCCTCGGCAAGTACCGGGCGGCGATGTATGCGTCCTCAATCTTGGTCAGCAGCACGAGGCTGTTTTCATCCTGAAGGAGGGCTCCCAGTTTCTGGGCGCCCGTTCCGAGATGGCGGATCAGTCGGACGAGGGAATGCGTTCTCGGGTAGGTACCCGTCTTCAATAGGAGCTTGTGCTTAAGGAGAAGTTGACAATACTGCTCGATGCTGAAAGCTGCTAGGTCCCAGACCTCCTCCGCCATCAGTCTTTCCGCGTTCCTCAGGAAGGCCTGCGCTCTCTCTCTCAGGGCTTCCGCCTCTTCGAAGGACATTTGACACCGAACCGGATTACGCCTCACTGCTTATAAAGGGCCCCATGCCCCGGATGTCGCGTCCGAATCCACGATTTTGGAGAGCCTTGCTTCGCAGCGCTGGATCGCTGTGTCCGCACTCGTCCGGGCGTCCTGGATCCAACAACTCTCCCTCACGACGCTGACGGTGAACGCGCAACTCCAGCCCTCGTTCCAAACCTTGTTTCCGCCCTACAACCCAAACGTCTCCGCCTTCGCCATGGCCGCGGGCATCATCCCGGTAACGACCAGCATGAACAAGCCCGGGGGACGGGAGCCCTCAGAGACGAAGCCTCGGGCGAGGAGCGGGTCTGCCCCGGCAAACCAGCGACCTAACCCAGAACGACCTACTGCGAACACAGGTCTGGGTCGCCCCCTTGAGTGTAACACAAGAAGGCAGCCCCAATATCCACCAAAAGGGCTCGGTAATGTCGCACTTGAGCGGCATGACGCGGGAGGGGACAGACCGGGAGGCTGCAAGGCTCGAACTGCAGCCTAGCCCCAGTCGAGAAAACCATCCCCTGTAGTCTCGAAATAGACCGCCCCTTCCTCCGCGTCTCGGACCACATGCAAGGAACGCTGACTCCGCTCCGCCATCCGTTGGTTAGCTCGGATCACGCTCAGACGGGCTACGTTCGATCCATGAGCAGCTTTGTAGCTTTAACCTCGCGGTAGAACCTACGACGAACCATCAGCGACCAGAGGAGGAAGCCGCAGAAAAGCGTCGTCCCCGTCACTGCGAGCCACTCCACGACGTATACCCACAGCAGCGTTGCGTTCTTTAGCTTCATGGCGTCTTGTTCCATCTCGTCAAGCATCGCCTCCACCTCCCGGTACGCATCGAGCATCTCCTCAAAACGCAGCTGCAGGTACTCGGGCATGGCAGCAGCTATGGCTGCGTCGATCTCTCCCGCGCGCCGCAGGATGCTTCTCGTATTGGCCCCGAAGGACTCGCAGAAATCTAGAAGGCTGACCAATAGGGATCTCCTCGTTGCGACCTGGAAGATCTTGGTCCTTGCTGCGTGAGCGAGTGTCACGTCCTGGGGAACGGGCCGCCCATTCAGGTAGATCATCAGGTTGCTTCCGAAGTCGATCGCATACTCCCAGGGCGAGCCGTACCAGGAGAGCGCGTGGATCTCGCTAGTCAGCGCAAAAACCCTAGCCTCATTGGGGAGTTTCCAGGTGATCATCAGGGGGTCCTCGGATCCGCTGGCGGACACGACGCGCGCCAGCATCTCGGCTCCGGGCCTCACCTTCACCAAGTTGTGGTGCCACCTGATCTGGCCAAGGTTGGGGTCTTTGAAGTTCCACGGAATGCTCCGGATGAGTTCGTGGTCAGGCTTGTCGAAGATGACCGGCCAGCCAGACTCGACCCAGACCCCAACCACGTCCTCGGTCGGGAGCAGCCTGCCAACCGCGCTATCGCCCCAGGGCGGCGCGGCCATGCTAGTACCGCCGAACGTCTCCCAGCCGCCGGACATCAGCAAACCCATGCCACCTTCCTCCACGCCCTGGGCCAGCTTGTCTATGTGCGTGCCCACCGCGAAGCGGTTGGCATTGGCAAGGACTATCACGTCGAAGTTGCTGACCAAGTCCCGGTAGGTCCGGGGCATGTAGAGCCTGACCCTCCTGTGCACCTCCGACTCCGCCATTCCAGCCCAGTCGCGCAGCGTGGCGATCACGAAGCCCATCGAGAAGAGCGGATCCGACCTCATGAAGTTGAAAGGAGGAGATCGAGCAATGCAGCCTATGTAAAGGACCCCGATCCTTCCGTCTTGGAGTCCAAGAGCTCCCTGACAAAGACATCCCGCAATAACCACGGCTGAAACTACTGCCCACTCCCAGGAACCGGCTCCCCGCAACTCCCTGCTCACATCCTCAGCCGGTGGCCTTCTCCGTGAAAGCGCCTTGCCTTCTAAAGGCTTTTGGCCCGCAATCCCCGCGAACCCCCAGGACCCCAGCCAGTTTCAGCGCCTCGGCTGCCGTTAGGAGTCAGAACATTTCCATTTGCATCGGCTTGGGTGCGGAAAAACACGCCATCAGGGGTGGCGCTAAGCTCCCTCTTGGTTCTCTGCGGCTGAGGCCCAGAAGGGACGAACGCTCGTCTGTCAGGCACTTGCTTTGGCTTCATGCCTCGTCTTTTCCCCCGCGCGGCATCCAAAAGAAGAGCATGCCCCCCTCAATGGCGGGCTGGCGCTCAGATTGGGTTCAAGAACTCCTGTGTCGTCCTCAGGCATTGGCCATGAGCCGGGCAGCAGGGAGTCCCTGAAAGCTTTTAGGCAACGCCAACGAACCTGATGGCCGCAGGAGGGGCTTCTACGGAGACTGCGGAAAAGCCGGATGCCGCGGCTTGGCCGATGGGCGAGCCAGGATCGTATGGGATCTATGTATACGACAATGAGGGCAAGATCCCCTCCTCCGTCGTAGTGCAGCTGGGGGTCGAGCTTGGAGAAGTTGAGAGGAAAGCAGGACAAGGATATCAGTGGCTCCGGCTCGACGCTTACAAGATGAATGGCGAGCACTTTCGTGTCTGGCTGCTCGCCGCCCAGTACCCGCCTGAAAGGCTGAAGTATGCGTCCGGGACGGTTCTGCGGTACGTTTTCCAGGAAGGCAACCTGCGCCCGCTGGAATATGTCGACAGGTTCACGGGAAAGGCCGTGCTGCCGAGTCTAGGCTTCTGGAGATACCAGTTCCCTAGGCCCCGAGAGGGGCAGGACATGTTTCCCTTTCCTTTGAGCGTCAAGTACCTGGGTCTGCCCATGAGGTTGGACTGCTCCGGCGTCGGGGACGTCTTCCCTTTGCCGAATCCGGCGAGGCTGGAGCTTCTTCCAGATCTGCAGATAGGGGCCAAGGGATACAGCGTCCGAGACAAGCGCGAGTTCCGTCGATATGACAGGCTGACTCCTGACGATCTTCACGGCCGGTACGAGATGGTTCCCTACGAGAGAAGCGATTACCCGGAAAGAATCGCAGCTGGCGAGACGACCTTCCACGTTCGGCCTTCGGACGAAGACCTGGTTGCCCGCCAACCCGTGTTCTACTCGGGGATCGATGCCAAGGCAATGAAGTATCCGGAAAGCCTGTACCGGAGCAACTTCCTGGGCGGCGTGGAGCATCTAGACGAGCCAACGGGGACGGCAGCCGGCCGACTCAGGAAGATGCCGCCGCAACAGATAACCCCCGAGATCGCTTTCGAAGAGGTGAAGAAAGCGTTCCGCGAAGCGAACTATGAGAAAGGCTCGACGACCTGGCTCCTGAAGGGGCTCAAAGAGCGGGAAGATGTGGACGTAGGGGATATGTCCGGACTTCAGTCGAACATCTACACCTGGGACGGGGGAACCTTCACCGCGGCCTACCAGCTGAAAGACGATCCTGACGGTCCTCCCTGCGCGATAATCAACGAGTGGTATCTCAGCTTGGCGCGTGGTCCTGCATGGCTGGATCGAATCGCCGAGATCCAGATACCAACGAATGACGAGAAGGCGATGTGGGACTTCGAGTTTGCCCACCTCAGGGGAGCGGCAAGGGTGAGCGGGAAGAAATGGGGAGTCGCGATATATGGAGCGGACCTGGGGCTGATTCGGGAGGCTTTGAGAAAGGCATACGACGCCGGTGCTTCTTATTTCGTCTTCTGGACCACCGGGGGCCCGATGCACGTCCCATATCTGGAGAGGCTGGATTACGCGAGATTCCTGCGGCTGTACGCGGAACAACATCCGGACCGAGACATGGAGGCTCTCAAGCGTTCGGCCGAGGTGATGATCCTCTATCCTCCAGGATATGCCTGGCAAGGGGATCCGATGTGGTGGGGGATACCTGCAACCAACCTTGAGCGCAAGAACCGCTTCGGACTGAAGTATCGGGAGATCCTGCACAGGGTCGGAATGGAGATCGAGAGATGCCATCGCCTTGGGATCTCTTACGATCTGGCCTGGGATATGGAGGGCCTGGATCTCTCTGGCTACCGCGAAGTCGTGAGGGTGAAGGAGGACGGAACGATCCATGTGACCGAGGACGGCGGGGCTGAGCAGGTCCTGCACGAGCCTAGACCCGTCCATCGCCCCAGCGGGGTTCCCCCAAGGCTGGACGTCGTGCTTTCCAAGCCTGAAGGGCGTGCCCCGACCGTCGTGACGGCAAGGGCCACCGTGAGTGGGGGCTCAGCTCCGATCTACTACGCGCCTTTTCAGGACGAGGCGGGAGTCTGGAGAAATCAGAAGGTCGCCTGGGAACTCTACGGGCCGGAGGAGTGGGATTACACAGGCGGGATCTGCGGGTTGAGGCCTTTTGGAGAAGAACTCCTGAACGTGAGGTTCAGGCTCGAGAAACCGGGGAGGTACCGCCTGAGAGCAACCGCAATAGACCTAGCCGGCCGTACCACAGTGGTCTGGAAAGAGATCCTCGTTCGCCCTTGACCTGGTAGCCATAGGGGACGGGTCCGGACACGATCTTGGAGGCATGTGCTACCCGACCCCGTACTATCGAACCAGCAGCCCTGTGCGGGTGGCCGAAAGGAACGCCTCCGGATGTGCCTCCAGCGTCTAGGAACGATCCTTCCCGCTAAGAAGACGGTGGCCAAGGTGTGCCAAGCATCCACGTTGCCTTTCGGCCGAACGTTGAGCCTCGGCCAAGGATCGATGGGGAAGCATTCCTTCCAGGCTTCCTTCGGCCTTCCGAAGATCCATGGCTACTCCAGAGGGATCCTGTACTTGTAGTAGTCCGCCCACATCCAGCGCTCCGCGTCCCGCTCGGCGTAGCGGGTCAGGAACACCACGACCTCGCACGTCAGGAAACGTTTCCCGGACAAGACGCTCATCCCCAGGAGACCTACGCCCCCGGATCCCGGCAGGGATCGCCCCTGAACCAGACGGCCTGAATGTCGAGTAAACCTGGCCCCTCGAGGGCCGGCTCCAGATCTCCGCGACCTCTCTAACCGTGGGCTCCAATTCCCTCGGGTCCCCCGCGTTCACGCCGCTGCACCAAATGTTGACGTAGACGTAGTAGCGCTCCCCGCGGTGCTCCAGCAATGCGTCCGGCCTCCTCTTCGAGGCTCGGCCCCGGCCGTACACCAAGAACGGCCAGAGCTTGCACGCCGCGGGCTTCATCCCCAGCGGCTGAAGGCCGCATCCCCCCGAAACGTCTTGGAAGATGCAGCGGCCGGCGATCCTTCGCAGGGACGGTCGGCCGACCGTGGACAGGTCGATGCACCATGAGCCGAACCTCTCGAGCAGGCGCGCGTATTCGATGGTCCTCAGCTGCGCCCTGTACCTGCCGCAGCACAGCCCACAGCCCAGACAGCGCCAGGAGCTTATCCTGCGCCAGGGAACGTACCGCTCCGTGCAACCAGGACACCGCGCAGGCAAATAAGTGTTGTTTGAGGATGAGACATCCCTGGAAGTTGGAGGAGATCCCGCAAAGCCCAGAGGCGTCCGGAGATTGCGTGGAGGAGCGGCGAGGGCCGTTTGCTCCGAACGGTGGCAGTGGGGAATTCGAAGAACCGCGTGTGTATATATCAAGCATTACATTTTAATCCGGGTAATATATACACGTACTTGCATGGCCATCATAACGGTCAGGGTGGATGAGAAGCTCAAGAGGAGAATGGACCTGCTTGCTGATATTAACTGGTCAGAGTTCATAAGGCGGGCCATCGAGCGGAGGCTCGATATGGAGGACTCCATCCAAAGAAGCCTTAGCATCGATCTGAGCCGCCTCGACGTTGCCATGGCAGTGCAGGACCGCATAAGGGAGAGGACATCCGGAGCATGGTCCGGAGCCGAGGAGATACGGAGATGGAGGGACTCGAGAAGATCGTAGTCGATGCCTCGGTGGTCGTAAAATGGTTCAACCGGGAGGAATTCACCGAGGAGGCCCTCCTGCTGAGACAGCGAATCCGCCAGGGAACGGCCACGCCGTTTGTGCCGGAGATAATGATATTCGAGGTCGCCAACTCGCTCCGATACAATCCCGATTTCGGCACATTGGACGTTGAGGAGGCCGTGCAGAGCCTCCGTGACATGCAGTTCCCAACGATGCCCCTGAACGACGAGATGTGGCGGAGGGCGGTCGAGATTGCGTTCGAGAGGGGAATCACGATATACGATTCGGCCTACGTTGCGATGGCGGAGTGCATGGACGCCAAGCTCTACACGGGCGACGCCAAGCTCGCCGAGAAGACCAAGGACATGGAGCGCGTCGTCCACATAGCGCACTACAGGTGAGTGCAAGCCGTCTTGAAGGGAGGCCAGTAGCGCGTCTCAGGGCTTCCCGCGCGGCATATTCGTTCGCACGAACATCATGTCCTGGGCGGGGATTGATTCGCACTCGAGCGCGATCACCGATATCGGGTCGTCCGGTGGCTCCGCCGGCAGGCCAATGAGCCGAAGGCCGAAGTCGTTCTGCACGAACTCAACCCGGCTTTTCCTCGGCAGCAGCTTGGCCGAGACAACCTTGGTGCGCAGCCCACCTATCCCGCACTCCGGCCCCGGCCAGGAGTGGAGGTGCACGTACAGAGTCTTCCCCTTGCGCGTGAAGTTGGCAAAGCTGGACCTCTTCACTCCGCACGGCTCGGCACCGTAGATGGTGTGCCCGTACCTCTTCATCCACCTGCCGACCGCGCTGAGGATCCGAACCGACTCTTGGGGCACCGATCCGTCGGCCTTGGGCCCAATGTTGAGGAGATAGTTGCCGCCGTCGCGGGCACAGGTGATGAGATACCCGAGGATCTGCTTGGGGGACTTCCAGTTGTCGTCCGCCTTGTGGTACCCCCAGCTCGCGTTCATTGTCATGCATGCCTCCCAGGCCCTCCCCTCGGGCTCGCCCCTGACGTGCTGCTCGGGGGTGCTGAAGTCCTCAGGGAGCCCCGAACGGTTGTTGATTATGATGTCGGGTTGGAGCTCTCTGACCATGCTGTTCATCTTGGCGGATTCCCAGCCCTCGGGCGTCAGGGGCCAGGGGACGTCGTACCACAGGATATCGACCTTGCCGTAGTTGGTCATCAGCTCCCGGACCTGGCCGTGGATGTACTTGACGAACCTCTTTCGTGCATCCTCGTCCTCCGCACACCTTGCCCCGTCCGGGTGGTGCCAGTCCATCAAGGAGTAGTAGAACCCGAAGCGAAGGCCCTCGGACCTGGCCGCGTCGACGAACTCTGCGACGAGATCCCGGCCGCAGGCCTTCGGTGCACAGTAATCCGTGTGCTCGGTGTCAAAAAGGCAGAAGCCCTCGTGGTGCTTCGTGGTCATCACCATGTACCTCATCCCAGCCCGCTTGGCCAGGCGCGCCCAATCTCGGGCAGGATGGGGCTTGGGCTTGAACCGCTTCGTGAGCTTCTCGTACTCCGCAACGGGAATTGCCTCGTTCTCCATGGCCCACTCATGCCTGCCGATTATGCTGTACAGCCCCCAGTGGATGAACATGCCGAACTTGGCCTCGTGCCACCACTTCATCCGCCTGATCCGATCCTCTTCGGAGGTAGAAACATTGCTGCCCATGTTACATCTCCTCCGGGCGGTCGTGGGCACTTCTATTATTTGTGTTCCCCTCGCCCCCGTTGGCTCGACGCGGCCGCCTCGCGCCAAAGCCTGCGGATGTTGGCCGTCGATCGAACGATGGACTCCAGGACCGGCGGACCTCCGGTCTCGGAGGAAAGCCAGCCGTCGTAGCCGTGCCCCTTAAAAATCGCGAAGATGGCGGGAAGATCCACGATTCCCTCGCCGGAGGGCACATGCTCCATGCCCGAGGACAAGTCGCTGACGTGCACATGGACCACCCGGTCCGCGACCGCCCTTGTCAGCCTGACGGGGTCATCACCGACGGGCAAGGGATTGGACGTATCCAGGTTCACCTTAAGCCGCGGGTCGCCCACAAGCTTAAGGATGTCAAGGAACTCCTCGATGCGACTCCCGAAAGGCGGATGATCCTCGAGGGCCAGCTGCACGCCGCGCCTCTCAGCGTAGTCCAAGCATGACCGTAGGCCCTCCGCGGCGCGACGGGCTCCCTCCTCCGCGCTCAAGGGGCCAAGGGGACCACCAGCGGTAAGGAGCACCGCTTGTGCGCCGCAGACCACCGCCCAGTCCACATCCCGCTTCACCGACGCGATCTCCCTCTTGATATTGCCGGATACGAAGTTGGCATAGTTTGTGAACATCGAGACCTCCAGCCCGGCACGTTCAATCAATCTCACAAGCTCTCTCAACCTCGCCTCAGTCGGTGGACGAACGAACGGCTTGTAGACCTCGACGCCGTCCAGGCCGACCTTGGCCGCCATTTGGACCCGGCTTTCCACCGGACGCTTTTCCTCGCTGAGCTCGCCGAGGAAACAGATTGGAATGCATCCCACCTTCATGGTGATGCCTGCCCCATTTGCCGCCGCCCGCTTATGACTGCGTGCGTCTGGGGAATCCTCCCGGCCGCACCGAGGCCACTCGGAGGCCCACCTCCTAGCGCGAATCCGGAGCCGTCACCCAAACCCGCCCTTCTTTGAGCAGATTCCATCCGTGCCAGCATCGGCTCAGGAAGACGCTTCTCAAGCCCGGGGCACGACCCGAGCGCCGTTTGCCTGCCTCACGGCCAACCTCCAGGGCGTAGCCGCGTCAGGCAAGGAATTTGCGGTAGTTTTCAACGCAGTACCTCGATCCCTTTCTGGCAACCGTGAATCCCTCTGCTTCGAGCAGGCGCTTGTGTGCCTCCGCGCCGCCCGGGTACTTGTCGTTCAGAATCCCGCCCACCTTGAGCGTGCGCCAGTACGGGGTGATGTCTTTTCTGCCCTCTGCCCGGGCTTCCTCAGCCGCGTTCGCCGCGATCATGACGAATATCCCGGTGGTCAGCGTACAACAGAACCTCGTTCCGTGTTTCTGTGACAGCCTTTCGCATATCCCATCGAGTGTGATCAGCCTGCCCTTGGGAACGGATCGCATGACCGCGTCCACCTCCGAGGGAGGGGCGAGAACGACCAAGTCGCCGGGCTTGGCACCCCTCTTCTGGAGCGCCCTTCCGCAGGGGAAGCTGGGGTCAAATTCCAACACCTTTGGCATCTTCCCGCTGTCCCGGAGCTTTTCCCGCCAACTCTTCTTCCTGTATGCCATGTTTCTACTCCCCCGTCACTCGACGTGCAGGTTTCCCGAGGCCACCTCGCCAACGAACAGGATCCTCACCCTCCCGGAACCGGGGCCGGTCCGCGCCTCAGCCTGCGCTAGGAGAGCCACGGCGACAAGGAAGCCGATCAGCGATGACAACTTCCCTGCGGTAACGCCCCCGGGACGTTACATCGCGGGGCCGTGCCTCCAGATATCTCTTTCGCAAGTCCTGCCCAGGCATATCCTAGACGTGAAGGGCACCCTTTCCGAAGCGCATCGCCGGATCGCATCCGGAAGCTTCCGACACATCCCGCCCAGCAACCTTTTCCGGCGACGGGACTGTCCCGGGAGTGCTGCCAGGCCGCAGATCGTACGATTCTTATCATGGGGCGAAACACCAAGAAGCTGTGCGCAAGCCCATATTCCTCTGCGCCGTTGCGATCCTGGCCGCCATCACGCCGCCCTGTTTGTGTAGAGAGGGGATGCGCGTCGACCCGGCAAGCGGGCGGATCCGCGTGCTCTTCATCGGCGACACATACATGGAGGCAGGCGAGGCGCAGCCCCTCATGATCCAAGACCCCCTGATCGCCGTCACCCCGGTGTTGGCAGAGTCCACCCTGAGCAGACCGGAAGACCTAAGGCGCGCGATCAGGCAGTACCTGCCCAGGACGCCCTCGAGCCTCTGGAGCGGGTACGATGTTGTGGTGATCACAGCCGTCCAGGCCGACACGCTGCCGGCTGACTTCCTTAGATGGGTCGTCCTCGGCGTCGAGCGGGAGGGACAGGGATTCCTGATGGCCGATGACCCAGCATCCTTCGGCGGCGTGGAGTTCGGGTCCTACCCCAATCCCAACTGGGGTGAGACGCCCATCGGATCGCTTCTGCCGGTGGAATGCCACACGGACCGCAAGTTCTGGGGCACCACCTACCAGTACAACCTCGTCCCCAAGATCCCGGACCACCCGCTGGTCGCAGGCATCAACTGGAGGGACGTGTGGTTCTTCTCCTACAACCGGGTCGACGCCAAGGTTGGCGCCACCACCGTCGGGGCCATGAGCCGATACCCGGAGGGCAGCCCCTGCCTCGTGTACTGGGACTTCGGCCGCGGAAGGTCGATGGCCTGGCTGTTCGACTGGGGAGGCAACGGCGCCGTCCAGTATTACAGGTGGCCCCATGCCGTCGCGGTCATGGCTAGGATGATCTACTACCCCGCGGGGGTGCCGATCCCGGACGATCTCGCAATCGCACAGGCCGTAAGGAGACGCTTCCA
Organism: uncultured Thermococci archaeon; assembly: GCA_964549615.1. GTDB lineage: Archaea > CAYQAE01 > CAYQAE01 > CAYVLA01 > CAYVLA01 > CAYVLA01. The sequence goes on from CAZJVP010000002.1 coordinate 27,016, forward strand.
GAACTTCGAGGCCCTGAGGCGCTACACCGTATCGGTGGTGGAGTTCGCCGACAAGTTCGGGGCCAGAATCGACAGGGCCGAGAGGAGCCTCAGGGACGCCGCCGAGCTGAAATCCGAGGTTTTGCCGCTCTACGCATCGGGGATGTACGACGAAGCGATGGCTGCCATCGACGCTGCGCTGCTGCGACTGGGTGACGCTTCCGCCCAGGCGATCTCGGCCAAGAACGCGGCGCTCGTGTGGTGCTACGTCATCGAATGGTTCGTCGTGGCGGGAACCGGGATGCTATGCGGGGCGGTCCTCTGGGGGCTTATGGTGAAAAGGAAGCTCTACGCCGAGGTGCCGACGGTTCGCCTCTCCAGGCGCATCTGATCCCCCCGTCCGACGGAACTGCTTCACGAATCTCCTTCTCCGTCCAGCCCGCCGCGCGATCGCATGCCGCGCCGATCAGTCGAGCGATTGACAAGGGAGAGGCTTTGCCCAGCGAGTGCCCGACTGGAAACCTTTATGCATGCGGCCAATCCGGCCGACCCATGAGCAGCCCACAGACGGCGGGCGAGGTGGTAAGCTCCTGGTCGCCTGGCGGTCTGGACATCCACCACATCAACACGGGCCGGGGAGATTCCGGGCTCTGGATCATGCCGGACGGGACCTCGCTGCTCATCGACGCAGGGAACCTCCGCCCCGGCAACCCGCGCCACACACAGCCTAGGCCGGACGGTTCGCGGACGCCCGGCGAATGGATATCCAGATACGTTCGCCACATGCTCTCCAGTTTCAGAAGGGTTGTCCTTGACTACGTGATCGTCACTCACTTCCATGCCGACCATTTAGGCGAGGTCTGGGAAGATCAGAGGCTGTCCAGATCAGGCCGATTCAGGCTCACGGGCATCACCGAGGTCGGCGAGTCCATCCCCATTAGGAGGATAATCGACCCGGGCTGGCCTGACTACAACTACCCCATGCCGCTTGATGACCCGAGAGTCCAGAACTACCGGGCCTTCCTCGAATACTGCCGAGCCCGCGGCCGCCTTGAGGTCGAGAGGTTCCGTCCTGGGGTCAAGGACCAGATCGTGCCGCTGCGCAAGCCCCGCCGGTACCCAAGCTTCGAGATCCGCAACATCGCGGCCAACGGGGAGATCTGGACCGGCGTGGGCACGAGCACCAGATGCCTCTTCCCTCCCCTCGAGGGCCTCGACGCGAGCGACATCCCAACCCAGAACATGTGCAGCATCGCGCTTAGAGTGAGGTACGGCCGGTTCACTTACTTCTGCGGCGGCGACTTGATCGGCGTGGCAAAAGAAGGGGTTGCGCCCCCGTTCCACGATGTCGAGACACCGGTCGGCCAGGTGGTCGGACCGGTCGACGTCAGCGTCGCCACCCACCACGGCGACCTGACCGCCCAGAACGCCAACATGATCTCCTCCCTCCGCCCACGCGTCCACATCCTTCAAGTCTGGTCCGCCAGCCATCCCGCGCCAAGCGTTCTATGGCGGATGTTGTCCACGCGGCTCTACCCCGGCCCGCGGGACATATTCGCGACCAACATGAAGCAGGAGACCAGGATAGTCATCGGCCCAAACATCGAGAAACTCAAGAGCGACCAGGGACACATATTGGTCCGCGTGGAGCCGGGCGGCGACCGCTACTGGGTCATCGTCCTGGACGACTCCGCGGAGACTTACCAGGTAAAGTCCGTCCACGGGCCATACGAATCCAGATCGGGAGCCCCGTCGCCGGAGGAAGGCTTGGGTAGGTGAGAGAGCATGGGTGAACGCCGTGTCGTGGCGGGCTTCGGCCTGTTTGGAGGCCATCACTGCGAAACCAGCGCCGTGAAGAAGATCTTTGCCTACCACGACCTTCCGGTGTCAGAGGAGATGCTTTTCGGGCTGGCAGGAGGCATCGGCTTCATCTAGTGGCACATGAAACCCATGCCCGCGCCGCTCGTGAGCGGACGAGGAGGGGGGCGCTCCTTCATCGAGAACATTGGCAGAAGAACGGGAAGCAAGCATCCGGGCTCGGAGAACGACGAGCCCCAAGAGCGGCCATGCCATGCTCATGGGTCGTCTGGCGCAGGGACTTCCCACGGTCATCTACGCCGACATGGCCTACCTGCCATACAAGGGCGTGCCCGAGGATGCCCACTTCGGACAGCACGCCATGGTCGTCTACGGGGTGGACGAGGATGCCCATACGGTCTACATCTCCGACCGGGCCAGGCGGGGCCTGACCGTCACGGTCGAAGAGCTCAAGCGCGCGAGGGCATCCGAGTTCCCACCCTGGCCACCCCAGCATGCCCTCTTCGACATTCGGCTCCCGCAGAAGCTTGAGGTCACGCCGGAGATCGTCCGCGAGGCGCTTGGCAAGTGTGTGAAGGGGATGCTGAATCCCCCATCAGCAACTTGGGGCTGCCCGGCATCCAGAAGTGGGCAGAGCTTATCCCGAAATGGCCCAGGATGTTCCCAGGCAAGGATCTCTGGATGGTCCTCATGAACGGGTTCATCCAAATAGAAACGGGAATACGGGCGGCAGTTCCTTTCGGCCGATGTTTGCACGATTCCTGGCTGAAGTGAGGCACGTGTTGGGCAAGCCGGGCCTGGGTGATGCCATCGCAAAGTACAAGGAGTCGGCTCGCATCTGGAGCAGGATCGCCGAGTCAATGCTTCCTGATGGCTGTCCGGGACTGCGCAGGGCCCGCGAGATCCTTTGGGAGAAAGATCGGGTGTTCTTGGCGTAGGAGCCGGGTGCTACCGACCGGTTGGCTAGGCTCAACCGGGAGCTTGACTCCATGCAGGACCAGATCGTGTCGGATCTGAAGCAGGCCCCTCGTTCCTCCTAGATGTGCAGAGCAGCGTCCTTCAATTGTACGAGGTTGAAAAGCGCGCACTCAAGACTCTGCAGAAGGTACTCAGCTAGTCCTCACAGAGACCGGCTTTCGTGCACCTTGGCTGTTGCCATCCCCAGGCACGACGGCAGATGGGACGTGTTCAGATTTCCTCTGCCCCATGCGCCTTGACCCACTTCTTCGTCCACTCAACCGTTTCCAGCCCGACATCCATGATCGACGAGCGAAGGAAGCACAGGCCAACGCATTCACCCCTTCGCAGCAGATCCACTCCCGCGAGGACCTGCTTCTCCATCTCCCCCAAGGACAGCGGCCGATTGCCAGAGAAGTCGTAGAGGTAGAGGCCCAGAATCAGCGGCTTGCCGGCACTGATCTGGTTGCAGCGACCCACAGACTGCGGCAGCTGCTCAAGCTCCCGCCGATCCCAGACCCAGAAGCTGACCCCGTCCGCGTGGCGCAGATATTGCCTGAGGTTGGGAATGTCCAGGCTCATGGAGTAGACAACGAGCCATAGCTGCATCGAGCCAAGCATGCATCGCCGCATGCGGGCCAGCAGCTCAGGCTGAGCCCCCTTCCTGATCTCCGTCGTGCTGAAGTCATCCAGCAAGATCCCGACCACATTGGGATGGGCCCGGTGCAGCCTGGCGATGCGCTCAAGCGGCCTTTCAAACCCGAAGCCTTCTTCAAAGCTCATCTCCCAGAGGATTCTGCGGCACCGATGCACCGGCAGGTACTCGTCCTCGCTGGGAGGCAGCAGGCCGCACATCATGGCCTGATCCAGTCCAAGCTCGCCCAGCCCCTGTGCAACGGTCATCCGGGAGGTTGGGAACCCGTAGCCTTGAAGCGCGTTGGCCCGAGTCCCCCACAGCCAGAGCGCATCCCGGACAGCTGCCATCTCATCTATTCCTTCCTGCGGGAACGGGGCCGGCTTTGGTGATGCGGATGAACTGAGCCCGCATCAGGCTTTCGAAGGAATCCCAGTAGACGTAGAGGATCGTGTTCGGCTCCACCTCCACCATGCTCCCCATGACCCAGATGGCCGAGTCTATCATGGTCCCCCCATCCCAGCTGCGGCCATCGTCCAGGCTCACGTGGATGGTGCACTCGGGCAGCCGGTGTGCCACGACGATCGCTCCGGATCTGGTCCGGGCGATGTTGGGGGCAGCATAGCCTGGAAAGGGCCCCCGCATGCAGGGCGTCCAAGTCAGCCCCCCATCCGACGACCAGGTCTCCCACATCCATGGGGAGTAAATCGGCCTAGCCAGGGCCAGGATGCGTCCGTCGCCCGTCTGCACGGCCGATACCTCGGTCAGGTCCAGATTGCCGGCCACCCTCTGGCCCGAGCCGTCAACCGTGCCGTCGATGTTGACCCATGGCGACCAAGTCATGCCGCCGTCGGCGGATCTGCAACAGAAGGCCTGACAGTGGTGAGAACCCCAGGTGAAAATCGATGAGTCCGCAACGGTGGAAGAGTGGCCTCCGTAGGCGAACATGAGAAGCGAACCGTCGGCAAGGTTTAGCAAAGCCTGGGGCCCCAGGTGCAGCACCTTGATCCCGGGCGGGGAGGGCTGGATCCCCATGGGCCGAGGCCGGGACCATGTAAGACCCTCATCAGGGGTATCTGCGAGCATGTATCGGCCGTCCCTCCCTATGATAAGTCGCAGCTGGTCGTCAGGAAAGGCATGGATGACCGCGCTCTGCCATCCTTCGATGCCCTTGACCTCCAGGAGACGTGGCTCAGACCAGTGCCTGCCTCCGTCCGTAGAGCGCACAAGAAGCGGGCCGATCTCCTTGGACACGGAATCGCGCCTCACATCATAGCTCAGGATAAGACCCCCAGAGGGGAGCCTGACCAGTTGCGCCGGAGCCTGCCAGATGCGTTGCTGTGGATGCGGACGAGGGTGGAACCAGTTCCTCCGGGGCAGGCGACGGCCGTTCCAGCGCTGCGATAAAGATGGCCTGCCGTCGATTCCAAGTCCACGGATCCCGGCGCCGCCAAACAGGTAGAGGCCCATTCTTCCGCGTCTGGGCATCGAGGGGTCCGAGGCCCGGAAGAGGCCCGTGTCCTGCAACCGGACGGCCAGGCGACGGCCCGTGACCTCCACCTCCGCATCCAGCCATCCGAATGGAGTGCTCGGGACGCGGCGCACCAGCTCCAGGTTCACCGACCGAAGGTAGCCGTCCGACCCCATGCGGGAAAAGGCCGCCCAGAAGTTCTGGGCCCGGCTCGCCTGCCCGCAGTTGGGGAAATGCAGGAGATGGAAGTGGGTCGGATCCTGCGCCCTGAGTATGATGCCTGCGTCGGAATGCGGCGTGAGCCTGAACTGGAAACGAGCCCGGAAATCCCCCAAGACCATGGTCCTGAGGAACGCGTAATGGTGTCCCTGCATCGCGGGCCCGTCACGCCGGACAAGCGACTCCGGCACCTGAAGGGAGCCATCCGGGCCGTCTTGCCACGTGCCGTTCACGAACTGCCAGTCCGTTGGGTCGCCGACACGAATCAGCCTCATACGCGGAACAGCCACAGGATTCACCATCTGTAGAGGATCTTCAGGAACAAATCGCCACCACGATGTTCGTTCGCCAGATGTCAGATAACTACGGTGGCGACCCCCTCGCTGGCAGCGACGCGCGCTTGCCTCTCGTCCGACGTAAGCAGCCGCAACCCCAATCTCTTTGCCAACGCTATGTAAAGCGAGTCATAGATGTTTGCGTTTCGCCTGAGGGATATTGCGATCGCTTCATCCAAGTAGGCGAGCTCCCCTTCCATCTTGATGGCCCCTGCAAGCAAACCTTTCAAAGCTTTGAGCATGACTTTAACTTGTTCCTGAGATGTGCCACCCGCCCTGTGCCTCTTCAGCACGGCGCTGGCAGCCTCCTTCGCAATCTGATCGATTGACACGACCCCGGCCTTCAGATGTTCAGCTACCTCCAGCCACCCCTCCTCCTTCAGGAGGAACTTTGCCAAGACTGATGCATCAATGGCTATCACGATCTTCGCTCACCAACTTCCTTGCCGTTCCCTTGGGGGCCGGGGGCACCGAATCGAGAAGCCTCGTGGCCTCTTCGACTGCCTTCGCTCTCTCGAGCTCCTCGATTCTGGAGATCAACATCCTCCTGATCTCCTCCGGCCAATCGACACGATCGGAGTAGGCCTTCATCTTCTCCCTTACCCAGGAGGGCACCTTCACGCTCACTACGGACAGGGTACCACCTGGAGACGGTTGGGTAAACTCGCTGATAAACCTGTCGGTTTACCGACCGGTCCGCGGGCGGATTTGCTAGGCAGGCCTGACAGAGGGCAAAACGCTTTAGGCTGAACGGCGAGCAAGATACATGTTCAAGATCGACAAGAGGCCGTTCGGCAAGCACACCGAGTACGTCATCACGAACGCAACGACCAGAGAGTCCGCATCGATCGTCGATGTGGGGGCGAATACGAGGGAACTGGTCCTCAAGGCAAAGGACTCCGACTCCCCGCCATTCTCAGTAATGCTTGGCTACCAAACGCCCGAGGACCTGGAGGAGGGCCGATGGTCAAGGGGGATCAAGATGATCCCCTTTCCGAACAGGATAGAAGACGGGAGGTACGCGTTTGGCGGTAGGACGTACAGCCTGCCGATAAACTTCCCCTCGCAGAACCATGCGATACATGGGCTCCTCAGCAAGGAGGTGATGCGTCTGGTTGGATCGGAGGAGGGGAGGGATGAAGGATCCGTCACGCTGGACTATGATTTCACCGGCAAGTTCGACGGATACCCCTTCGGCCTGCATGTGGCCGTCAAGCACATCCTGAATGACGACGGCTTCACCGTCGAAACGGCGGCGGAGAACATCGGAGAAGAGCCCCTCCCCTTCGGGGATGGTTGGCACCCTTACTTCAGATTCGACGGAAGGTCCGACGTTGACAACTGGGGGCTCAAGGTTCCTGCCAAGCACCGGGTGAAGATGAACGCCCGGCTCATACCGACCGGCGACGTCCTCCCCGTTAAGGGCACCCAGTTCGACTTCCTACAGGAGAGGAGGATCGGGTCGATGACCCTTGATGACGTCTTCACCGGCCTTAAGAGAAGGAGGGGGCTGTCCGTGACAGAGCTAACGAACCCGGAGCTGGACGTGGTGCTGGAGGTCTGGCAGGATGCCGCGTACAACTACCTTGTCATCTTCACCCCGCCCGGCGAGAACCGGAATTGCATCGCAATAGAGCCCATGACCTGCAACACCAACGCCTTCAACAACGGGCAGGGGCTCATAGTCCTGAAGCCCCGCGACAAGTTCCACGGCCGCTACGGCGTCAGGCTGAGGTAGCCCCTCTCGGGAGGCGAACATGGCCCCCGACAGGCACCGAGATCGATGACACCAAACCTTTATGAGCCCGCACCGGACCGTCCAGGCGGCGAGGAGCACACATTGGCACACGAGGACATACGTGAGATCCTTGCAGGGAAATGGGACGACGGCACACGGCCCAAGGACGTCTATGGGCTTTTCGTGTCCAAGGACCCCAAGGCCTACATCCCGGTGCTGATTGAGGGATTGGGATCGGATGCAGCCAGGGTCCGGAACGGTTGCGCGGAGGTCGTCTCGCTTCTCTCAGAGGATTCCCCGGAGCTCCTGTACCCGTACGCCGAGCTGTTCCTGGCCAACCTCGATTCCCGCGACAAGGTGGTTCGCTGGGAGGCCGTGTGCACGCTTGGCAATCTCGCACCCGTGGACCGGGACCGCAAGATCGTGCCGGCCATCGAAAGGATCGCAAGGAACCTTGGGGATGAGAGCATAGTACTCCAGGGACACTCCGTGCGGGCGTTAGGCAAGATCGCTAAGGCAAACCCCGACAAGGCCCCCGCGATCCTTGACGCGCTGCTGGGCTCCACCAGGTTCTTCCCGGGCAACCGACTCGGCTACATAGTCGAGGCGATGGAGTACTTTTTCGGCATCGAGGCCGTCGCCCCGCGCGTGCGGGACTTCGTCGAGCGGCAGACGCACAGCGATGAGGGGGTCGTGGCCAGCAAGGCCCGGAAGATGCTCAAACGTATCCAGCGGATGTAGCCGGAAACGCGGACTGCCACCTACTGCCCTCGGAGAGCGACAGCAAGCACTCACTTAAGAGGCGTGCTCGAAAACGGCCCAACATGCCATTCGGGTCGTTCAACCGCAGGCTCGAACTTCTGCCGAAGGATCGCGTCCAGATGATCAAGCAGGCCGCGCTCGACCTACTCGAGAAGGTGGGTTTCGCCTTCAGGCACCCGCGGGCCCTCGCATTGCTTGAGGAACACGGGGCATCGGTCGACCGCAAGACGGAGGTTGCCCGCATCCCGCGGGAACTGGTCCTAGAGTGCCTCTCCAAAGTGCCGAAGGAGTACGCCGTCAGCTCCGCCGAGGGGAACGAAGCAAGGTTCGGGGACGGCAGTCTGAAGGCAGTCATGTGCCTGGAGAGGCATCTGGTGGACTACAAGACGATGTCCAGACGACCCGGAACGACCGAGGACTGCATCAGGTCGATCGCCCTCGGCAACGCGCTGCAGAACATCGGGCTCGTATCGCCCTTCGTGGTTCCCAGCGACGTTCCGCTTCAGGTGGCCGACGTGAGAGGATACAAGCTCGTGTTCACCTACTCGCGCAAGCCGGGCTACGCATGGATTTACACCCACGCCTCATCCAGGTACATCATCGAGATGGCGAAGGCTGTGGCCGGAGGGGAAGAGGAGCTCAGGAAGAGGAAGATGGTGGGCTACGGTGCCGAGCCGACCAGCCCGCTGCAGCTCTCCCACCACGCGCTGGAGATCATGTTCGAGATGGCCCGGCATGGCCTGCCCATATCGGCCTCGGGCTCGATGACCCTGCTCGGCGGCACAAGCCCGATCACCCCCGCGGCAGGGGTAACCCTGCACACTGCCGAGACCTTGGCCGGAATAGTGCTCGTCAACCTCATCGATCCGGAGGCGCCGGCCAGCTTTTCCACCTCGGTGCACGTGCTGGACCAGAGGACGCTGCTCTGCTCGTTCGGGGCGCCGGAGAACATACTCTCTTCGCTGGCCGGGATCCAGGTGGCAAGGGAGCTTGGCCTTTCATGCAACGCAAACGTCGTATTGTCCGACTCCAACATCCCGGATTTCCAGTGCGGCTTCGAGAAAGCCATGGGGGTGGGCTTGGCAATTGCGGCGGGGGCGGAGGGAATCGGGCACCAAGGGATAGTGGGTGCCGATCAGGGTGCGAGCTTCAACCAGCTCGTGATAGACGACGAGTGGCTCGGCTACGCCAACAGGCTGTTCAGCGGCATGCAGGTCGATGAGGAGTCGATCGCCCTTGAGGTCATGGAGAAGGTGGGAGTCGGCGGCAGCTTCCTGAGGCAGCCGCATACCCTGCGGAACCTGCGCTCACAGACGTGGTACCCGCGCCTCTTCAACAGGAACGACTGGGCAAGCTGGGTGAGGAGGGGACATTCTGATGTGCTCGACGCTTCCGCCACCCTCTTGGACAGCTTGCTCAAGGAGAACTATCCCCCTGCGAAGGTCATAGACCGGGATACGGCGATGGAGCTTGCGAGGATAGAGAAGCGGGCTGCCAGGGAGCTCGCGAGGACCCCCGCCCCGGCCCTGACCTGAGCCCCACGCAATGTCCGCACAGGTGATTTCGGCCCCTGTTAAAAGGTCCATCTTTCGGGGCGCCCAGCTTCGCCCAGGCCCTGCGCAGGCCCGCAGACAGGTTTGTGCTGCCCCGTTCCTCGCACAAACACTATGGGGCCTGATTGCGCTCCCCCCGTTTCCTTCTGAGGGGAGCCGAGAAGTGACGCGAGGGCATTGAATTGAGGGAATCCCTGCCCATAGCAGGTGAGACTGAGTTCGTCGTGATCAGGGGAGACGCATCGGGATTCATAGCTCCCGCGGCCTCAGCCCGGAAGGTGGCCCTCGACATGACCGACGAATCAGGCGTAAACGTTTTCAGCGCCATTTCGACGCTCATGCCGGTGCAGGCAATGGTCATCCAACGCGCGCAGGTGAAGAACCCTTGGCGCTCAGAGCACCCGACCGAGTTCTCCGAACTTGAGCAGGAGGTCGTCCGGCTTGCCAAGAGCGGCGAGCCCCAGAAGGTGATCGAGTACCGCCCGGTGGTCCGCGAGTACTGGGCGCCGTTCAACTATCCCAACGTCCGGGTGGAACTGGGCCGAACGGACCCCTACGTCGGAGCGGAGTTCAACATGGACGGGGTCGAGCTCGATGTGCCGCCCTATGGAGCAATAACCGTGGTTGAGGAGGAGCCGATCGTCGGCGTGACGGTGATAGGCAGTGCATGCTGCCCGCCGGGCTTCGTCATTCTGTGGGCCGAGCCGATGGAATGGAAGTACCCGCGGTCGGGGGTCAAGATGAGGATCGATAACCTTTTGGGGGAACACATGCGCATAGAGCCCTGGAAGAAGGGCCTTGATGAGGCGTACCGGGACGCCGGGATGAGCTGCGCCGTCTTCGAGCTCCCCGAATCGAGGAAGGTGACCATCATGGCGGGGAGCCAGATGAACATAGACGAGCGCGACATCGAGAACATGCGCCACGACGCACACTACTGCATCCGGATCATCCGGGTCACCGTGAAGCGCGACCTCTGACCCCTCGTTTTCGGGGCAACCCCGGATCGCCCGTTGGGACATTCGATGAGGGTGTCGGCCCTACTCGCAGAAGCGCAGCGAGTACAGATCCGCGTCCTTCAGCTCGAAGCGCAGCCTCACGGGCCTCCCCGCCAGAGACCCAAGGTCCCGGCCCGGAGCCCATTCGACGGCATGCTCCACCTCGTCCCCGTAAATCTCCTCGCAGCTTTCCCTCTCAAACCCGGGGATTGGCCTGCCCCTCTCGTCCGCCACCTCAACCCGGATGCTGCCCGCAGCGGACGTCGAGTAGTTCAGGACGAGTTTGCTACCCTCGAACAAGAACGGCCGCGTGACGAGCTCCCCACCGGAATACGGGGCGTGGGCTGACACGAAGCCATCCACCCTCAGGGTGTGCCGGCGCAGGCGACAGCCTTCGGTGTAGTAGCCCTCGTTGCAGTACAAGGAGAGTTCGTCGGGCATGCCCGCAATCGAGGCCTTCGTGACCAGGATCCCCCAGGCCGTCATGTTGTTCCTCTCCCACCATCGTTCCCTCTGCGGCCCGGGCCTGATGAACGCCTCAAGCCATCGGTTCCAATGAAGGCCGTCCCTGCTTGACATGAAGACGCCGTCCGAAAGCCCCGGCAGGGGATGCTCCGCCACCTTCTTCCTTTCCGGCAGGAACCGCTTGGGGAAGCCAAGGTAGATGTGGGGGGCACGGAAGTAAGGCACGATCGCGTTGGTGTAGAGCTGTTCGCGCGGCAGAGCCCCGAAGTCCAGATACCGGGGCTTGGTCCAGTTGATGAAATCCTGAGAGGTCGAGGTCATGATCTCCCGGACGCCGTCCCGCCAGCCCCTGTGGTACTCCACGTACCTTCCCGCTAGGGAATCCCAGAATGCGAGGTTCTGCGAGTCGAAGGCCCCCTCGGTGATCACCGGGTCATCCTGGATCATCTCCCAGTGGATCCCGTCAGCCGACCGGAAAGCCAGAAGGCCCTTCTCCGCGCTCGCCACGGCCTTGTACCTCTCATTCGGTCCGCAGTCGGGGTTGGCATCCTTGAAGGGGGTGAAGTTGTGGTTCCCTAGCCCCATCCACACGATGTTGTTGCGCTTGGAGCCGTTGAAATCGAAGATGCCCAGCTCGGGCCTTCTCCAGTGGATGCCATCTTCGCTCTCCGCGTAACAGGTGACCGAGTGCGCGATGTTCTTCGTATCCCAGTCGTAATGACAGCCCCGGTAGTACATGCGGAAGATCGGGCCGTCGCGAAAGACCGTGACATAGGCGCTCGTGTTGCCCTCCCAGGGCTTGTCGAAGACCATGACGACCTCCTGCGCGATGGGGCGGTTCAGCCTCAGCTCAACGCCGCGCATGCGGTCGATGAGCCAGCCGTCGACGAGAAGCTCGAGGCGTGAGCCTATCTGAACGGGGACGACCTTCCCTCGCCGGGCGTGCCTTCCTACCGGACTTCTCCTCATACAGGACCTCCCGTCCCGTCAATCAGCCCTTCCAGATAAGGATTATTTCCCAGAAGGGACGCCTTCCCCCAACCCCAAGGCGTCCGACCACTGCTTAAGCCGGCTGGGTCTCCTGCGCCAACCACCGCAGGTACGCGTCGCTGCCCGCCACCACCGGCAGGACAATTACCTCTGGGAGCTTGTAGGGATGGTTCTCCAGTATTATGCGCTGCGCCTCCGATCGGCGGTCGCTGCTGGTCTTGGCGATCAAGAGCACCTCACGGTCCTCGTTCATCCTTCCCTCCCAGCGGTAGAAGCTCGCGATGGTCCCGAGCATATTGACGCAAGCCGCTGCCTTGGCGGAGACGAGGGCCCGGGCTATCCTCCTGCCTGCCTTGTGGCTAGGACACGTCGTGATGATCAGCTCAAACACCGGGTCTACCTCCTTTAGAGCATAAAGTGACGGCCTTGTAAATACGTGATGCGTGAGTCCGAGGACGGGGGGCGATCCACCTTGCGGATGCCACCGAGCCTTTCAACGCCTTGTACACGCACATCATGCCTGGCTGCACCCCGCGGCCGATAGGTTAATCTATGATGCCGCAGCTATGTATAGTGATGGAGCACGCGAAGAGCAACTTGGCCTCCGGACGCGAACCAGACTACGAAAGGCTCCTCTACGTCTGCGAGACCGACAGGATCCGCCTCCAGAAGCGCGTCGCCGAGTTGGAGGCGGAGGTCCGCGAGCTCAGAAGACAGATAGCAGAACTCAGGACAGAGATCGCCAGCAGGCGGCCGATGCCCAAGACCTCCAACGAGATCGCGCCCAGGGGCGTGATTTCGGCCGAGGGCCCACTGGCCTGGTAGATGCCCGGCCGCCCTAAACCGGGTCCAGTCGGAATGCACGTGGCTAGGTCAGAGTGGTACGAGTTTCCCGTCCGGACTGCGTGGCAAAAGATATCAACCGTCTGCCTGCACGCTCACCCATGAACGGTTTGGGGAGAATGCTCACCGCCCTTGACCTTCGAGAACCTGATCGGATCCCCATCTGGGAGCTCATCATAAACGAGCCCGTGATAGCAGCCCTCGCGGGGTCCGTGTCGAAGGAGGATTTCTACGAAAGCGAGGGCCTCGACGGGATCAGCGTCTTTGAGGATGTCCGAAGGGTCCAGGTGATCGATCCCGCAACCTACCGGGACGAGTGGGGGATACTGTGGAGGATCGAGCCAAGCGGGCTTGCATATCCGAGCGGAGGACCCATAAAGCTTCCTGAAGATCTCGACACGTACAGCCCTCCCGATCCAGATGCCGAGCATCGACTCCAGTCCCTGGAGCGGGCGGTCAAGCGATTCAAGGGAACGAGGGCCGTGGTCTTCGCCTGCCACGAGGGCTTTGAGTTCTCCCACTACCTGAGGGGGATGAGGAGACTTTTGCTGGACTACTACCGCAATCCCAGGCTTGCCCGCCGCCTTGCCCGCATCGTAACCGACTACAAGAAGAAGGTCATTGCCCGGGCGATCGACCTTGGTGCGGACGTGGTGCTCACGGGTGACGACTACTGCAACCGGAACGGCCCGCTGATGTCGGTCGCCCACTTCGAGAAGTTCGTGCTGCCGTACCTCAGGGAAACGGTGGCCGTCGCACGCAGAAGGGGGATCCCTTACATCAAGCACACGGACGGCAACATCTGGCCCATCTTCGAGCAGCTAGTCAACGCTGGGATAACGGCAATCGACCCACTCGAACCGGCAGCGGGGATGGACATCGGCGAGGTTAAGGAGAGGTACGGCGACCGAATATGCCTCATCGGCAACATCGACTGCGGCGAACTCCTCTCGTGGCGCTTCCCGAGGGACGTCGCAGACTCGGTCAGGGAGACCGTCGCGAGGGCCGGCCCCGGAGGGGGATACATCCTCTCCTCAAGCAACAGCATCCACCCAGCAGTCAAGCCCGAGAACTACCGGGCCATGGTCCAAGCCGCTAGGCGCTACGGCAAGTACGCCTAGGAGGCCCGTTCAGGCACGACCTGATCGCCGAGTGACCCCGCAGGTCGTCCGATGCCGGGTTCGATGGGCGCCTCCTGCCCGCCCCAGAGTAGAAACACTTATCAATCGTTTTGCGCCGACTGTGGCCCAACAGGCTGGGAAGGGCGCACTATTTCTTCCACAATCCCCCCAAACACAATCCCCCCACCCTTCCCAGCCTGAATTCGTGCATGTACCGCTCCAAGCGCCTTTGGGATCTACGTCCGGCAGGGCTACGTCCGGCAAGGCGCAAGCTAACCAACAAAACGATGGGCGGTCGCGTGCCAAAAAGGGGCCAAAGCCGCACCCTAGGGTATGAGGCTAAGATCCCCTGTGAACGCGGCCTGGAGCGTCGGCCTCATGAGCCTGTCGACGTCCTCCGGCCCCATGGGCGTCGGCATGTTCTGCAGCTTCATCTTCAGTTGCGGGTCCTTGGCTGCCTCCAGCATGCGCTCGATGTGGGACTCGGTTGCCCCAGCTTCCTTCAGCGTGGTCGGGAAGTCGATGCTCCTGCAGAACGCGATCATGCCCTTCGCGACCGCAATCGCCAGATCCCGGCCAGAAAGCCTGGCGCTGCCCTTGATGAGGCCAGCCGCCTCGTATATGGCTGCGACCTTTCTCAGCTGATCGCCTATTGCAGGGGCAAACAGCACGGTGTAGTACGGGTTCAGAACCGCGCATGCCCTGCCGTGGGACAGCACGTCAACGAGCGAGAAGCTTCCCAGATGGGGCCCGCTCGTCCCGCCCAACATTATGCTGTAGCCGCCGAGATCGGTCGCAAGGCCAAGCGCGTACCGGGCCTCCAGATCGTTGCCGTTCTTCAGGGCAGCAGGCAGGTTCTCTAGGACCAGCTTGATGCCGAGCTGGGCGACTTCGCTGATCAGGCCGTAGTTGGGCTTGCCGGTCGCGCCCATCCAGACCTCCCAGCAATGCGATATCCCGTCAAGTGCACCGTCCTTCGTGAAGCCGGGAGGCATCGTCCGGCTGACGTCGTACTGGTAGACGGATGCCCTCGGAACGATCGAGTCGTCGACAATGAGCTTCTTCTGGCCCGATACAACATCGGTGATGTTGGAGTACTTCGTGAGGTGTGCCCCCGAGCTGCTCGCGGTCTGAACCGCCACGAGTGGGATCTGCTGCCCGCCCGACTTCTCCGTGACCTTTCCTGTCCCAAAGTAGTCGTCTATGAGCCCGCCGTAGAGCTTGAGGACGAGACACGCCTTGGCAGCATCGATCGTGCTTCCTCCGCCGACGACCACGACCCCGTCGGGGTTGGCACGCGTGACCTGGTACGCCAGACGGTAGAGGTCCTCCCTCGGCGCATTCGCCCGGGCCCCGTCAAAGGAGTCAACCACCTTGACGCCTGCGGACTTCAATGACGCCTCAACCTGCCTCATCGGGTCGCTGCCCTTCAGGTAGGTGTCGACCACGATCGCGATCTTGTTGCCGAGCCTCGCTGCGTAGGGTCCCACTCGTTTGAGGGCGCCGTCGCCGAAGGCATAGTTATCTCCCTTGAAATCCCTAAGCAGCTTCTCGGCCTTCGCCTTGTCCTCCTTTCTCACCAGAACTCACCTGCCTGCCATTGCCCGTTTGCGTTTCTTAAATGATGCCCAAAGGCAGGCTCATCCGGGATTCGACAAGTTGGAGTGATTCCAAGCCGGCGTCTCACTCAGACTTGGACGGAGGCCATCCTCTCGGTCAGGCTGCCGATCCTTTGCCGCGTCCGCAGCAACAACCTGGGGTCCTGCGAGAAGTGGGTCAGATCGCGGCACAGCCGGGCCGGGATCCGTAGCAGTCCCCTTGCCTGCTTCAGCATCCGGACGACCTCCGGCGCGCTACAGAAAGAAAGGCGATCGACCTCCTGCCGAAGCCTCGCAAGCATCTCGTAGTCCTCTATCCCGTGGCGAACGCATTCGAGCCTCACTGAGCTGAGGGGACCTCCGTCCAGACCCGGGTAGATCAGTTGGCCGTCCCCATTCGTGGCCGTCGGCCCGGTGTAGGTGTTCCACGGAACTTGGGGCCACCTCCCGCCGCGGTCGATGGCCCGGCGGGCAGTCGGGTCGGGCAGACTCGCGGTCTCCCTTTCGAGGCTGGGCTCGCCGACGCAGTTGCTCGACCAAAGGTTGATGCAGTAGTACAGGAAGCCCGTCACGCCGTACTTCCAGGTCTGCCAGAACAGGATCCTGTGGTCCAGCGCCGGATAATCCACGAAGAGGTTCGCGAAGGGATGGCGCGGCCACATGCTCACATACCACCAGAGCTCTTCGCCTTCCGCCTGCCTCTCCTTGTAGATCGCTTCGAAACGATCGGTCTGCGGCACCCAGATGTCCACGGTGCCGAAGATCCGCGGCAGCTCATGCGATGGCCCGATCGTGCAGGCCCTTTTGAGGTCGGGGTATGCCGCCTTTACGGCCGCGTAAGCCTCCCTGAGCTGCTCATAGCGGTCTGGGGTCACCTCATCAAAGCCGTAGACGTACGCCCACCGTAGCCAGCCTTTTTCCCTGAGGAACTCCACCGTCGGCCGGAGGCTCTCGATCCACTGTGCAAGCCTTTCCTCCTGCAGGTATCCCATCGATACCACATTTGCCCCGCCTCCCATCGCCCTGCCGACATCCTCGATCCTGGGCCGCGGCTCATCCTCGTACTGGCAGGACGGGCTGATGCGCCTGCGCAGCAGGAAGTCGTAGTACAGCCAGCGCTGCTCTCTGGTGAGCGGCCTCCTGTAGAAGGCCTCTATCTCCCTCTCGAACATGGGGAATGCCGTCCTCAAGGTGGTTCTCACCGGCAGCTCGAAGCCCCAGACCCTCAGCGAAACCGGGATTCGCAGCGGAGCGCAGCCGGAAGGTTTGATCAGGAAGCAGCCGCGGTACCTGCCCGGTCGGGCGTTCTTTGGGACCGTCGCGGTGACCCACAGGACCTCGAAATGCCCCTTAGCGACCGTGAAGGGCTGAGCGGGCAGAAGCGGGTCCGGATGAGCTCCAACGTACTCAGCGACGTATCTGGGTCGCCTGGTCACCACGCTCCCGACCCTCCACACCTCGATCGCATCGCGCCCAAGCTGCGCCCCACGCGGCGCGCTGAGCGGCCCTGCATCAACGGTACACCCGGCGAGCGCATGATCGAACGCCATGACGACCAGCTGGGCCGAGTCGCAGCCCCTCCTCGGAGCCTGTAACTTCACCTGCCTAGAAAGGCCGTCTGGGAGGGGCCTGCCGGGAAAGATCTTGACCAGGGTATGTGTCGACAGCACAGCCGCCGTCGCTCCGGGGTCGGGCAGCTGCGAGCGATGGTGGAGGATGCTTGCCCGGAGCTCGAGCCGTTCAAGTTCAGCTTCCAGGCGATGCCATGCTCGAGCGGTCTGGCGCCACCGACTCATCGCTTCGCGCACTTTTGCAAGGCCACGTTCCATGCTCTCGGCCTCCTTTCTGAGGAGGCCCAAGCCGGATTCGGCCGTCACCCGGAGGGCGCTTTGCAAACGAGCGACCCTTTGCCCGAGTGCCATGCACCCGTCGCTGAGAGGAAACCTCGCTATCTCTACGCCTGACGATCTAACGACAACGAGAGCCACGCCTGCCTCGGGTAGGTCGAAGTTAGCGCGGAGGCTAGTTCTCCCCGGCGGAACGGTGAACCGCGCGCGGCCGACCGTCGCCGAGTTCTGCACCGCCTCAACGGTCGCAACTCGACATTTCCCCTGCCCGTTGAACAACACGAAGGAAGCACGGATTCTGCGCGGAAGAAGCCGGGCCCCTGCCAGGCCGCCGGAAACCCCATCCGCCCCGAATACCACCTCGCCATACCGCTTCGGAATGTCCGTTCTTCCCAGGTACATGACCGACCATGAGGAGTTGTCCTCCTGGCGCTTGTACTCATGCCGGAAGATGTTGAAGCGCCATACGCCCCCGGGCTTGGGGGACCTGACGCCGAGGAGACTGAACGGTATGTAGGCCGCAAAACTCCATCCGTCCGTATCGAAGACCTGGGTGAGCCTGCCCTCGCCGCCCCACCACTGAGCAGGCGCGCCCCCTCCTCCGTCGATCGCCATCACTCCGGCAGGGCACATCCTTATCCGATACCACCGGCCCCTACGGGGGCTAAGCAACAGCTGGAGCTGCTCGTGCTTGGCCTGACTCTCGACAACGTCGTCCCTCCCGTGGTTAGGCCTATACAGCTTCCCGGTGATCTCGATTCCACGTGCGTCGTACGCAAGCCAGAACCGCGCGCGGTCGGGGCTAAGCGTCCCGTCCATGAAGTTGACCAGGAACGGTATCGCCGCCATCCTCCCCCGATTGGCGCTGCTCAACGGCGCCGCTGGTTCGGGACATCTGTCGAGCATCGGTATGGTGATGCGTGGAACCGGGGCCTCCAGATGCCGCTTCTCCATGGGATAGGAGCCCATCGTCAAGCTTCGCGCGCATAGGGGGGTTGAAAAAGGAATCGAGTCGCACGGCCCAAAGCTGCGCCCGGGACCGGGAAGCTTAGCATGCCCTCAGGATGGCCGGCCCACGACGCTCATATAGAGCACGCTCTCCTCGACGCCATCAACGCCGATCAGCGCGTTGACCTCGTCGTCGTAGAGCGCCCCGATCTGGCAGCTGCCCAGCCCCAGGGCAACAGCCGCCAAGGCAAGGTTCTGCGCAATGTGCCCGGCGTCAAGGTAGACGTAGCGATAGGCCCTCTGCCCGTACTTCCACTTCGACCTCCCGAAGACGCCGGTCCATACGAAGACGACCGGCGCACGGTAGGCCATCTCCTGGTCAAGCGCGGCCCGGCAGGCCTGGGTACGGAAGTCCCCCTTCCTCAGCTGCTCAAGCTCGTGACCCAACACCAAGTAATGGTAGACGCCCCTCTCGACCCCCGCGACCGCGTTGGCGATGAGATACGTCTCGACCGGGTAAAGAGCCCCGGCTGACGGGGCGGCCCTAAGCTCATACCCCCGGCCCCGACGGGTTACGCCTTGGCATGCCCAGAGAAGCTGCGAGAGATCCCCGATCGAGAGCTGTTCCGGCAAGAAGTTCCTCACGCTTCTGCGCTTTGAAATGACCGTCCATATCGACGGTCCACCCTCGATCGAGGGGCTGGGAAGCTTGACCTTCGGGCGATCAGGATAGCTCTTGTACGTTTCCGGCTTCCCTGCCCAATCCAGCTCGCCCCTCGGCAACTCGCCTCTCCGATACTTCGTCTGAAGGTGGAATTCGTCGCCGACGCCGCTCATACGCTTCACCCGTCAGATCGCTGCTGTGCGCACAGATTTATTTCTCATGCAGCAGGTTCTCCATCACCACGACATCCAACCATCGCCCGAACTTGAACCCTACCTCCTTGAGGCGTCCCACCTCTTGAAAACCCATTTTCCTGTGGAGTGCGATGCTGACGTGGTTTGCTGCGTCCAGGCGGGCAATGATCGCATGGTGTCCGGCCCTTCTCGCCTCATCCACGAGTTTGCGCAGGATCATGGTGCCTATGCCCTTTCCCCTGAACTCCCTGCGCACGTATACGGAGTCCTCGACAGTAGCCTGATAGCCGCATCGATCGCTGAACCTTGACAATGAACCCCAGCCCACCACGCTGTCGCCCAAGATGGCAACGATGATGGGATGCCGATCGTCATGCTCCTCCATCCACCTCCTCTGCTCCTCCATGGTCTTGGGTTCGAAGTCGAAGGTGGCCGTCGTGTTGAGGATCGCCTCGTTGTAGATCGAGGTGATCTCTGGCAAGTGGCGCCCGGTGGCGCCAGTTATCTTCACCGCTTGCGCCAGGCCGCCGGGTCTCATGCTCGCCATGCTTTCATCGCTCCTCGTAGGCTGCCCTGCGCGTGTTGATGGCGCGAATCCTGGCGGGATCAAACTTGGGCTTCCGGTCGTAGGTAAGAAGCCCGTTCACCTCCTGCTCTACGTCGTATAGCTGCGTGTAGCAGAAGCCAACTATCTTCGGATTGGCAAGGAGCGCCCCGGTCAGCGCTTCGTACCTTTCCAGGAACTCTGCCTCCGATTTCGGCCTTTCCCCGTACCCCCAGGCCTTTGTTCCAGTCTGCCCGGGGTTCCACCAGGTCCCTCCGAACTCGCTCACCATGACCGGCTGCCCGGAATATGGGGCGTCCCGGCCGGGACGGTTGCGGTAAGGTTCGCCCCTCTCAAGGATGCTCAAATGTCTGGCCCTGAAGGTCTGCGGGTTCTGGTCGTAGTCGTGGCAGTCGTAAACGTCAGTTGCGACGTGCGTGTAGCCACTCGTGTCGATGACCGGCCGCTCCGGGTCGACCATCTTCGTGATCCCGTATACCGTTCGCACGACCCAGCTGTCTTGGTTGGGATCCGTCTCGTTGAAGGGGCACCATCCTATTATGCATGGATGTTTGATGTCCCGTCTGAGCACCTCGACCCACTCGGAGATGAAATTCTCGCACGCCTGCGGCCTGGAGGGGTCTATCCCCCAGCTTGGGAACTCCCCCCACACCATATAGCCCAGCCTGTCCGCCCAGTAAAGAAACCGGGGTTCAAAGACCTTCTGGTGGAGCCTTGCGCCGTTGAATCCCATCTCCTTTGAGATCTCGATATCGCGCCTCAGGTCCCCATCGCTCGGCGCCGTGTAGATGCCGCCTGGATAGTATCCTTGATCTAAGACCAGCCTCTGGAAGATCCGCTTCCCGTTCAGAAGGAAACGGTCACCCTGGATCTCGACCGACCTGATGCCGAAGTAACTCCTCACCCGGTCCAGCACGCGCCCGCCGCTTCTTACGACCAGCTCAAGGTCGTAGAGATTGGGATCGTCTGGACTCCACAGCTTCGGGGTCCCCAGATCCAAGGGGATCCTGACTTCAGAGGATGCCGGGCTGCCCCCGCAGGCCACCATGGCCCCATCTTTGTAGACGAATGCCTCCACGACCCCCTCCGGCGAGCCGCTCAGCTTTGCCACTACCCACGTGCGACAGCCCTGCTTGGCGGTCCCCACGCTGACCGTCTCTATGAAGGCAGGACCGACGGCCTCAAGCCAGACCGTCTGCCAGATGCCGGTGACCCGGCTGTACATGCAGCCATAGGACTCCCGCCTTGCCGACTGCTTCCCGCTCGGTTGAAGCCCTGACCTGTTATCGTCACGAGCCTGGAGGACGAGCCAGTTATGACCCCCGGACACCTTGCCCGTGATCTCGAACGTGAAAGGCGTGTACCCTCCCCTGTGCTCACCCAAGTAGTGTCCGTTCAGCCAGACCCTTGCCTCGTAGTCCACGGCCCCGAAGTGCAGCAGGATCCGTTTTCCCGCCATCGCTTTTGGCAGGCGGAATGACCTGGAATACCAGACGACGGGCATGAAGTCGGTTAACCCGAGTCCGCTCAGCCGGCTCTCGGGCGGGAAGGGAACGAGGATCTCCAAGTCGAGCTCGGGTTCCCTGGCCCAGCCCCTGGCCTCCCCCGTCCCATCAAGGTCAACGGCGAACTTCCACGTCCCGTTAAGGCACAGCCAAGGCCGTCTGTATAGGGACGGCCTGGGGTGCTCGGGCCTTGGAATCCGGGCCATACGATCGCCCAAATGAAGACCGCCGCTGATAACCATTACCTGGCAGAATCCGAGCGCACTCGCTATTTCACCCACGAGTCGATGATCTTCAAGCCCGCGATCGCCGAAGCCCCATAGGCATCGACCCCCGCCTCGGCTGCCCTCTCTTCATTTGCAGCGTTCCCCCCCAGGATGATCTTGACCTGGTCCCTCAGCCCGGCCGCCTTCAGCGCCTCCACGACCTTCCTTACGCTGGGCAGGGCCTGCGTCAGGCCGACGGACAGGGCAAGGACCTGGGGCTTTACTTCCCTGACCTTCTCCACAAACTTCTCGGGAGGTACGTCGACGCCGAGATCGTGCACCTCGTACCCCGCCGAGGTCAGTATGGATATCAGGATGCTCTTCCCCATGCCGTGGACGCTTCCCTGCACCGTCCCGACCACGATCCGCCCCTTCGCTGGCCGTGCTCTCTCGGCCAGGTAGGGCTTAGCTATCTCGAAGAGGTCCTGGGCCAGGGCTGCCGCCATTATGAGGTCGGAGAGGAAGTACTCCTTGTTCTCATACAGCCTCCCGACCTCCTCCATTCCCGCCCGGATCGACTCGACCACTGCGGCAAAGCCGTCCGGAGCCTTCAGCGCCCTCTTGGCCAAAGCCTTCGCCTTCTTCTCATCGAACTCGACGATGGCGCGTGCGAGCTCATCCATATCCATCACCCTTCAGATGTACCTCCCGAACTTGTGCCCCGTCTCGACCATCGCCAGCGCGTTCTCGACCGGGACGGAAGCATGAATCACGTTGCTGCTGGAAAGCACGTAGCCCCCGCCGGGGGCGGCGCGGGCGATGGCGGCCTTAGTCTCCTCGATCACTCTGTCAACGCTTTCCCAGGTCAGGGTCCACGCGCAGTCGACGTTTCCCAGGATGCATATCCTGTCCCCGTACTTCTCCTTGACCTCCAGGATGTCCATGTTCGATGAAGGGTCGATGGAGTGCAGAGCATCGATGCCCGATCCAACCAAGCCATCGAGGATGGGCCGAAGGTCGCCGTCGCTGTGCACGAGGAGCTTTGCGCCCATCCGGTGAATTGCGCGCGCCAGCCTCGCCAGATTCGGAAAGATGAACTCGTCATAGAACCTCGGAGCGAGGTAGGGACCCTCCTTCCCGGCCATGTCGTCCAGGCCGCCCCTGATGATCTCGAATCCCGCCTCGACCTCGGCCTTCGCGCCCTCTATGGCTTTGAGCGCCATCTCCCTGCACTGCTTCCTCAGGTTCACCTTGTCGAAGTAGAACCGCCTGATCGTCTCGATATCCCCCATGCTCCCGGGCATGGGCGACACGTGTCCGCAACCGCCTAGATAGGCAAGCTCGGGAGCAATCTGCTTGGCCAAGGGCAAAAGATCGCGTGGAACGGAGATCATGTCGTAGCCGAGCTTCTTCCACAGCTTGACCTTGTACTCGAAGTTCCGTTCCTTCACCTCCTTCTCCTTGCCCTTCTCCTTCAGCCGGATTGCCTCCTCCGGGCTGACCGGGCTCTTCCCGATTATCTTCTCGGCTATCTGAACCTCGAACTCGAACATGGGTACTCTGTCCGGTTCTCCTTTCTCGAGCGCAATCCAGATGCGGTCACGCGGGGTCAAAAGCCCACCTTGGACCGGTCAAGTGCAGGGAATGAAATGTATTACCCTGGATGCCAGGCGGGAGGATCGAACCAACCCCCAAAGCCGCGGCAACTCCGAAACCCGAGCTTCTGAACTGGCATCGATCGCCGTGCAAACCAAGGCCGGGCTTCTGGTCGGGGGCAAAAGGCGAACTTCCACGGCCGGATCGCTTCCTGATCCAAATCCCACGCCCGTTGTGGGTGCCGGTGGAAAGAGTAATGAGACCCACGTGCTGGACGCGCGTGAGGCAGGTTGGGCGTACCAGACACCGTCTTCCCCACCTTCGTCATACTGGGCCTGGCATACCTCTTCCAGAAGAAAAAGAGGCTTGACTTAGACCCCATCATCGAGACCGCCCTCTACCTTGCATCCCCCTGCCTGATTTTCACCTCACTCTCCTCAAGCGACTATACGGCGGGCTCGCTTCTCCCCGTTGCGATCTCGGCAGCCATCGTGATGCTGGGCTGTCTTGCCCTCTCCCGGGCGGCCTTCGCGGCGGCGGGCCTGGGCGACTTGGATGCTAGAACCCTGCCCGTCATGCTGATGAACGCCGGGAACCTGGGCATCCCGATAGTGCTTTTTGCCTTCGGGGAGGAGGCGATGGGGCCGGTCGTCGCCTTCTTCGTAACGTCCGCCGTCTTCAACTACACACTAGGCATCTTCATTGCTGCAAGGCGTTCGCCGGACTCGGGCCGGCCCTGGTTGGAGGTGTTAAGGCTCCCGCTTGTCTATGCCGCGGTGGCAGGCGTAGCGGTGGGCGCCCTCGGGGTAAGGCTACCCGTCATCATGCTGCGGGCCATAAACACCTTGGGCCAGGCAGCGATACCCCTCTTCCTTATATCGCTTGGGATGAGCCTGGCAAGCATCGACCCGAAGAGCCACCTCCCATCCGCCCTCCTGTCGGCCTCGATGCGGATCGGCTTGGGCCTAGTCCTCGGTACAACGTCGGCAGCGATCCTCGGCATAAGGGGCGTTGCCCGTGGGGTCGTCATCCTTCAGTCATCCATGCCGCCGGCCGTTGCAAGCTTCATGCTTTCGCAGAAGTACCGCTGCAACCCGGAGCTCGTCGGCGCCACGGTCTTCGTCGGCACGGCGGTGAGCATTGCCACCATCCCAGTTGTGTTGTGGCTCGTGACCCAGGGGTAATGTGTAATGGGATGGTAGACACGAACAATCTCACCTCCAGGACGGGTTCTGCCCTGTCTTGGAAGGTTATCAGGAAATCGTTGGTCGGAGGAGAAACTGATTCTTTGGAGTTATGCAGAGGTCTACAAGAACCCAACACCATGATACATCGCCCTCGACCCGCCGGCAGACCTTGGGGGGATGAGCGATATCCAGACCCGGATTGATTTCGTGGATCACAGAGCTGTGGTTGAAGTGAACGAGAAAGGGACAGAGGCTGCTGCAAGAACTATCGTTGTCCAAACCCTGAGTGCCGGGCCCAAGGCGCAGTTCCGGATGAGGTGGACCGACCATTCTTGTTCGTCATCAGGGACAACCAGTCGGGCGCCATACTCTTCATGGGGTTGATCAAGAATGCCCAGACATGATCCTACACCATCCAACTGGTACAACTGGATGTGTACAGGCCGGAGGGAACTAGGATCATGATCCTTCCTATCATCAACTGACGAGACATCGCCGTCGTCTGCCTCCACCTTCAATTTCACGAGTAGCCGTCGCCAATTCCCTTCGGAAGAAATGAACGCATCCCGAATTACAGGCCAACCCTTATCTAGGGGCGGGCTGCGAGCTTATGCGAAACCCGGAGCAGAAGGAAAGGGCGAACAGGACGGCGCTCAGAGCACTCAGCGCTACACAGGTCGCGCTCAGCGGCGAAACACCTAGCCGCCCTCCAGAAGGTATGTGCTGATCCGATGATCCCTTAGCACCATAACCCCTGCCGCTGCTACCATCAGGCCAAAGACACCGACCGACAGAATAACAAACGCCGCCACAAGCCATAAGCTCCACAAGCCATAAGCTTGGCGGCCCTGCACCCAACCGCAAGGCCACGATCTTGATCCCTGTCCAGACAGCCATCGATCTCTGAAGTCCGAATCCCACTTTCGGGCTGCTGGTTGCGTCATCGGAACCTCCCTCTTCGGCAACGTAAAAGCCGTATCCGTATGCGGTGGCAGTCACCTTCCCCCGTTGGTGCTGGGATTGTCGTACGTGAACGTCACGTACTGTCCTGTCTTCGCTTCCGGATAGCTGTTTTCGCCCTGGCATGAGGCGGAGGGTCTCTGCGTGACACCTGCATAGTACGCGCTCGTCTCGGACTCGCCGAGCCGGTCCTGGCCTTTGTGCCAATAAACCTTGTGTGAGGTGGGCGGGAAACGAACCTGGGAAGACATCTTAAAGCGCAAACAGCGCTGAGGGCGCGGGGATTTCGGTGAGACTGTCCATGGCTCCCCTAGCGCTCCTGGCCACGGCCACGGTGATCGACGCTGCATCAGCCGGGGCCAGTAGCTTCCGCTCCGA
>CAZJVP010000003.1:0-44845 GCA_964549615.1 uncultured Thermococci archaeon
AGGGCGAGCCTAAGATTCCCCGTGAAGAGCCCCCGTCCAAGCGCCTGGAGCAGGAGCTTGGGGCTCTCAGCCGGCTGATCGCGGACGAGAACGACGAGAAGATCATACGCCTGATGCTGGAGAGGAAGCACGAGAGCACGCGGAAGCTCGTCACCGAGCTGGGGTATTCGCGGAGCGAGGGAGTGCGGGACAAGCTGAACTCGCTCAACAGGAGATGCCAAGAGGTGTTTGGGCAGCCGCTGTTCCGGTACTTCAGGAGCAAGGATGGCGTGGACTACTCTTGGTGGGTTATTGCGGACTTGGATGAGCTCGAAGCCTCGGCAAAGGCTTCCGGCTAGGGTGCCGCGAGACGCGAAAAAAGCGATTCTTGACTCAGATAGCTAGGCTATCTGATGCAAGTTTGGAAAAAAGCCCGGCCGGCTTGGGAGCCGAAACACATATTAGGGTTCGCTAAGCTGCGACTTAGCGAACTTCCTAGGAGGAAAAGCTTGGACTTCGCGGAAGCGCTCGAGATCGCCCAGGCATCTTGGGAGCTGCTGGGCTACTCGCCAAGGACGCGCGCAAGGTACTCCGTGCAGATATCCGCGATGGCGCGCTTCCTCCGGATTCCGCCTGCCAAGATAACGACCGCCGACCTCAAGCGCTATCTCGTGTCGATCAAGCGCCAAAAATCCCTGAGCAATGCTACGATCTACAGCCAAGTCAATGCCATAAGGGCTTTCTTCAGAGCGCTCGTCGATAACGGAGCCCTGTCGACGAACCCCGCCGACCAGCTTCCTCTCCCCAGAAGGTCGAGAAAGCTCCCCACGTACCTGACCCCAGACGAGCTCGTCGCACTCCTTCGGGCATCAGAATCTAACCCCCGCGACCACTGTCTTCTGGAGTTCCTCTACGCAACCGGCGTGCGCGTCTCCGAGGCAGTCGCGATGAAGGTGGAGTCCGTCAACCTCAAGGAAAAGACCGCCATGGTGAAGTCCGGCAAGGGCGACAAAGACCGGCTCGTGATCATGTCGGAGCACGCTTGCCAGGAGCTTGACCACTACCTGAAGAAACGCAGGGTGCGCTCGGAGTACCTCTTTCCCAACCGGTCGGGCGGGAGGCTCTCCCCCAGATACATCGAGAAGATGATCCGAGCCTACGCCAAGAGGGCCCGCATAACCAAGCCAGTTACGCCCCATGTTCTACGGCATACCTTCGCCACCCATATGCTCGACCGCAATGTGGATATCAGGGCCATCCAGGAGCTCCTCGGCCACTCCTCCCTTGCGACGACCCAGATATACACACACGTGACGACGGAGAGACTGCGCCGAATCATCACCGCCCACCCCAGGGAAGCTCTCCCGGATAAAGCGTGACAGTCCGATAGAGCCATACTCAGAGATCCGCCCCGGAGAGAGGTGATTGCCATATCTGGTATGACTCAGATCCGTGTATCACCATGGTATGATACAGTCATACTCGGTCATAGTCGCGCAGCTTCGCTGCCTTGCAGATCAGATCAACTGCCTCGCGGCTGGGCGCGTCAGGACCCAAGGCCCTTTCAACGTCCTGGCGAGACCGGATTGGGCGGCAAAGCGCGATCCTAGCAGCCCTCTTTGCGCCGACCTCCGGGAGCGAGGCCAGGATCCGTGGGTGACACGCGTTTATGTCAACCGGGAATCTGAGCGCGGTCAGAGATCGGCTTCCGTGTCCGACGACGATCGCGTCGAGGACCTCTCTGGGTTCGGGGCGGTCCTCCACCCCGACCACGATCGGGTAGCTCCCGGGGAACCTGCAGAACGCAGTCCGGCCCTTCTGAACTTCCGCGACAAGCCCTTTCAAAACGGTGCCCCGGGGGTATACCTTTTCCAGCATGGGCCGATCGATCTCCGAGCGAACTCTATCGACGAATCCCTTGGCTTTCCTGCGCATCGCCGTCTGGCGCCATTTGGCTCCCCAGAGTGGGGTCCCGGGAACCGGGATGACTTTCCTTATGTTGACCCTGCGAAGCAGCAGGCCGCGTTCCTTTATCGTTCTGAGAAAGGCGAGGTTCATCGCATAGGTTTCCTCCGTCTCCCCAGGAAGTCCGAGCACGAAGTTGATTCCCGGAAGAAACAGGGGTTGACCGTTCCAACCTATCTCGGCACCGCGTCTACATATCAGCTCAACTGCCAGAAGGCAATCCTCGGGCAAGGCCTTCAAATTGTTCCTTTTAACAACCTCTGGATCGGCGGTCTCCATCCCCAGAGCGGCGACGTTTCCAGGGGTGCAGTGCCTGGCAATGCTCCTGGCGATGCGTTCCGACTCGGTCGGATGCTTGGCAAGTACCCCCGGGTTGACGTTGTCGATGTGAAGCGAATTCAGCCCAAGCTTGGAGCAGGCCGAGAGCAACGCTTCGATTGCAGCTGGGTTCGGCACGGGAACCTCTAAATCCCCGATGCCGGCCGCCTGGTATGAAAAGAAGCAGGACTGTCTTCCGAGCCGAACATTTCGTACGCCAAACGACCTCAGCCTTCTGATCTCGGACACGATGCCGCTTGCTTCCCTGAACTGGGGAAGGCCGAAGCGCGAGCATTCCGAGCAAAATGAACATCCCCCCACGACGGCCCTGGCGCATCCCCTTGACGTCTCGACCTCGCACACCAGGTCCGGTCGAGCCCCAATCTGCGAGAGCAGCGCGGCTCCGGCAGACGCGAAACGGTCCAATTCCTCATAGCATCTGTACCTTGCCGCACCTGGCTCAGCTCTCCCCGAGAGAAGGTCGTAGATGAACGCCTCGGGGTCGCCCTCGATGACTCCGGTCGGATCTCCGAGCGACTCACGATCCGACCTCAACGATCTCCCTCCGCCCATCGTCCCCTCGGCGACGGGGCCGCCGACGTAGACGGGAGCCCTGGAGTGTTGAACGATTCGCCTCATCTCCTTCGGCACACCCGGGTTCGCCCTGAGGTACTTCCCCGGAGTGTGCACCCCGCCCAGCACAACGACGAGATCCGCCCTCTCAAAGACCCTGCCCGTTTCCTGAGGGTTCCTTGTAAGGTTGATGGCATCATAGCACTCATGCCAGAATGCCCTCATGTCATCGATGTTGACGTAATAAGGCTCGGACCCGGCGAGAAGGGCGGCACCGAAGACGTACCTCGGAGTCGTGCCCAAGTAGGGGGGAACCCCCAACCCGGCAGGCTCGTCGCTGTAGCAGTCGACGATGCACACTTTCACGAAAACCACCCAGGTGCTCCCTTTCTATTAAATGACGGCAGTCCTCGGGGGAGCGCGCAAGTGCCGAGCGCGGTACCCTCAGGCAAGGACAAAGTTAAGAAACGCGCGCCCCACCGAGGATCGGAGGGCCCATCATAGCAAGAAGGGCGTGCTTGATCTGCGGCGGGAAGCTGGACAAGCTGGAGATGAAGGACCGTAGATGGAGCTACCTCGAGAAGGCGGACTACTACGTGTGCCAGGCATGCCGCCGGCGATGGCTTTACAGCGCGGACCTGACCTGCCCGGTGCTCTTGGCCGATCAGGAAAGCAGGTAGCCTCGTCGATGAAGCGAGACGGCGCCGCTGGCCTACCTCTTCCAGTCAAAGGCGGAGACGGAGCTCAGCAGTCCCTTTGCACCGGCCGCGCGCGAGGCGGCAATCTCTTCGGCATGGGCTGCCATCGTCGTCCTGAGGAACTTGTCCGAAAGCCGAAGGCCAGAGATGACGATTAGCACCCTGATGGTGTCCTTCATCTCCTCATCGATCTGGGCTCCCCAGATTATCTCTGCTTCTGGGCTCAGCTTGCTTGCGACCATTTTCACGATCTGTTCGACGTCGAGCAAGGTCACGTCCATGCTGGACACGACGTTGATTATAGCCCCCCTGCCGTTAGTTATGTCGACATCCAGGAGGGGGCTGTTCAGGACGTCCAGCGCTGCCTTCACGGCCTTGTCCTTTCCGCTTGCCTCGCCCAACCCAATCAGGGCAGCCCCGCTGTTCTTGAGTATCTTCCTAAGGTCGGCAAGGTCCAGGTTCACCAGCCCGGGCTTGACTATGAGCTCCGACATTCCGACGATGATCTTGAGGAGAACCTCGTCCGATATCTTGAAGGCCGTATTTATCGGCACTCCAGGCGCGAGCTCTAGGAGCTTGTCGTTGGGCACGACTATGACGCTGTCGCATGCCTCCATCAGTTTTGCTATCCCGATCTTAGAGTTCTCGGCTCTCAACCTTCCCTCCATCTTGAAGGGAAAAGTCACGACGCCGATTGTGAGCGCGCCTGCATCGTGAGCCTCCTTGGCGACGATAGGAATCGCTCCCGTCCCGGTTCCTCCCCCCATCCCCGCAGTCACGAAGACCAGGTCCTTTCCCCTAACCAGCTCCCTTATCTGGGGTATGCTCTCGATTGCAGATTTTTCGCCGATCTCGGGGATGTTTCCAGCACCCATTCCCCCTGTGGTGTTCTTCCCGAGCAGCATCTTCCTGCCGGCGTCCGCGTACACCAAGGCTTGGGCATCCGTGTTCATCGCAACGGACTCGACGCCCTCGAGGCCGATGTCGAGCAGCCTGGTGACGGTGTTGCCCCCGGCCCCGCCCACCCCGATTACCAGAATCTCGGCTGTCGTCTGGCGGAGAACCTCCTCCAGTTCCTCATCCACGCCCTCGGAGGGGCCCAGGCCCTCCCTGGTTTCGGGTTCCCTGGCTTCCCCTTCCTTCCTCAGCCTCTCAAGTATCTGGTCAATGCCCTCGCTCATCGTATCCCTGCCGCGTGTCAGTAGAAGAACTCGCACCCTTTCTAGGTCGCGATCGGCTGTGCGAGCATGCATGGTGCCATATATATCTGTTATCGTGGAACGCACGGGGCAATCCGCATTCCCCGAATCTGCGTCGACTCGCCGCGAGGTTCTGTTTCTCCTAGTGATCGGATGCCAGCGATGCCTACCGCAGCGGACTGGGCTGGCTCTCGGCCAGAACCGGAATGGAACCGGTGCCAACAACGATGGGCTTCCGGAAATCCCGCAGCCTGGCTAGGGCAAGCTCCTTGCCCAACGGCGTTAGCACGAAGACGGGTATGCGCAATCCGAGCTGCATGACCGCCCTCCTCGCGACCACGTCCCTTGCCCATCTTGACGCACATGACGTCACCAGATCGCAGGTTGAAGCAAGTTTTTGGGCAGCTTCCCGCGTGATGCCAGTGTTGTGCACGCTGGCTATCGCGCATTCCAAGTGGTCGAACTTCCTGCGTATCCTCGAGGCGTCAGAGGGCCTGCGCCCCGTCACCGTGACGCCGATCCTCTGGTGGCCCATCTCTGCGGCCTTGGCCACACCGGCAGTCTGGTCCATCTTGGCATCGCAAGGCGACAGAACCGTCACGCCAACTTTGGCTAGCCTTTCGATGATTGCCGGCTCAGGGCTGGTCCTGATCAGACCGGTCATGTGGGCACCTATGCCTTGGACGACATCCGGCCGGCTCGAAATGACGGTGCCTGCTCCTTCACACACCAAGACCACCGCGTCAAGGATGCCGTGCCTTAGCCCGGAAGCAAGGATCTCCGAAGTGCCGAAGCTAACCGGGTAGCTGTTCGTCCTGACGATCCGCCGGCCGGTAAACATCCCCCAGTTTCCGATGTAGGACTCAACGGTCCTGCGCACGGATTCGACGGTCTCCTCGCCAACCCCATAGAGGCTTGACCGCAAGGGGCAGTAAGACGTTCGAGGCTTCCCGATGCTCACGATCTTGCCGTCCTCGATGACGACTCGGGAGCCCGCGACCTCTAGAACGTGCCTACCCATCCGACAGCCCCGCCTGGCCGAGTAATGATATATATTTCCGCGGATGCTGCGTCGCGACAGGACTCGAGGAGGGTTCCAAATGGAATGGCAGAAGACGGGCCTTGCCCAGAGGGGAAGCAAGCTACTTGTGGGCAAGATAACCTGTGAGTCGTTGGCCCACGATCATGGCACGCCGCTTTACGTCATCAATGAATCCAGGATTCGTGAAAACATACGCAGACTGTGGGCTGAGTTCTCAAGACGCTACGACAAGATCAGGCTCCACTACGCATGCAAGGCGAACTCCAACCTCGCAGTGATGGCGATCGCCAGGCAGGAGGGCTGCTTCATCGACGCGGTTTCTCCAGGTGAGATCTACCTTGCCCTCAAGGCCGGATTCCGACCCGACCAGATCCTCTACACCGGCAACAACGTGACGAACGAGGAACTGTCATTTGCGCTGAAGACCCGCGTGAGGATCACGATCGATTCCATCTCCCAGCTCACCAGGTTGGCCAAGATCGCGGCAGGCAAACGTCCCGAGGTGGCGATAAGGGTGAACCCGGATGTTGGCGCCGGACACCACGACCACTGCATTACGGGCGGCAGGAATGCAAAGTTCGGCATCTGGGAGGATCAGGTCGGCGAGGCGGCTGATATGGCCAGGAAGGCCGGGATGAAGGTGGTCGGGGTCCACATGCACATCGGGTCTGGCATACTCCAGGTGGACCCATATTTGCCTGCGATCAGAAAGCTCGTCGAGTCTGCGGCAACTGTTCAGGCCAAGTCGGGCGAGCCGTTGGAGTTCATAGACGTGGGCGGCGGCCTTGGAGTTCCCTATAAGCCCGAGGAACGCGAACTCGACCTCGCAGGATTTGCATCCGAGGTTGTGAGGACCTTCCTCGAGAGCGTCAAGGCCCAGGGGATAGCGGGATCCCCTTTCCTCGCACTGGAGCCAGGGAGGTACGTAGTCGCGGACGCCGTCATCCTCCTGACCACCGTCAACACGATAAAGAGGACTCCGTACAGGCTCTTCGTGGGGGTGGATGCCGGTTTCAATGACCTCATCAGGCCGGCCATGTACGGTTCATACCATCATATCCTGAACGCGTCGAACATGATGGGAGTCCCCACCAGAGTTGACGTGGCCGGGCCCCTTTGCGAGTCCGGGGACATCTTCGCCAGAGACCGGGAGGTCGCAGAACCCAGGGAGGGAGATGTCTTGGCCATACTGAACGCGGGCGCGTACGGCTTCTCGATGTCATCTCAGTACAACTCAAGGCCAAGGCCAGCGGAGGTCTTGGTCACCGATGGCGATGTGACCGTCGTAAGGGAAAGGGAGACCATCCAGAGCCTCGCCGCCCGCCAACACGTACCGGAGAGGCTGGCTCGATAGTCTTGCCGTCAGTCCCAGCCCTCGAGGAACGCGCTCACACACCTTCCGATGAGTGGGAGATGGTATCCTCCCTCCTGAACGATCAGCGCCGGCAGGCCGACATCGGCTATCATCTCTCCTGCCTTCGCGAAGTCCGCAAGTTCTAGCTTGAAGGCTCCGCCGTCATCTTCCTTCAGGCCGTCTACGCCGAGGGAAACGATCAGGTAAGCCGGATCGAAGCTTCTTATCCTCGCGATGAGCTCCTCCAGGCAGGCGAGCCACTCTCTTCCTCCGCACGACTGCGGCAAGGGCACATTGACGTTCAGGCCCTTTCCTGCTCCTTCGCCCTCCTCGTCGGAGAAACCCCAGGCGTATGGGTAGCTGGTTTTCGGATCTCCGTGTATCGAGAGGGTCAGGACCCTGCCGTCGGAGTAGAAGATCTCCTGGGTTCCGTTCCCGTGGTGAGCGTCTATGTCCAGCACCGCGACCTTCTCCGGAGCCAGCTCCGCCGCGGCAATGGCGGCGTTGTTGAAGTAGCAGTAGCCCCCCATCGCCGAAATTCCAGCATGGTGGCCCGGGGGTCGCACGAGACAGTAGGCGGAATCGCCGTGATCCTTAATCCTTTGCGCCCCTGCACGCGCGCAAGAGGCTGCGGCTAGGCCCGCGGGGTATGTCCCTTGCGACAGCGGCGTCAGCGTATCGAAGGCGTAGACCCCCCTTTGCGCCACGCGGTTCGGGGGGACGCGGCATGACTTGGGAAATACGAAGGGGAAAACCTCGCGCCCCTCGGGGAGCGCGCGACAGGTCCTATCCACATACGACACATATGCCCGGGAGTGCACCTTGCATAGGACTTGCATAGTCGCCGGCGAAGGGCAAACGACCCGATACGACTCCTCCAGCGCGCTGAGTATCGCCGTTGCCCTTGCAGGGACCTCGGGGTGAGGCCTGGCCCGGCCTCCCCAGAGCTGTTTCCTTGGCGCATGGTGCAAATGCTGGGGCGAGTAGAAGACGATCAAACGCAGACCTGACGCCGCCGGAACCCGGAGGCAATATTTAAATCGATCTTGGGACTCCGAAGGGGAAACTGGGGTACAGCCGTGTCCAAGATTGCGGTAATCGCTGGCACCGGAGCCGGTCGGCTCTTCCAGGACATGGTGAAGAAAGAGAAACTCGAGACCCATTACGGAGCCGTTGCGGTCTTCTCTTCCGACGAACTGGACCCTGCTGTACCCATAATCCTCCGCCACGGGGCGAACCGGAGGATTCCGCCCCACCTCGTGAACTATCGGGCGAACATAGATGCCCTTGCAATCATGGGCGTTGAGAGGATAATAGCCATCGGTGCCGTCGGCAGTCTGAGGTCGTCCCTTAGGCCGGGCGACATCGTGTTTCCCGACCAGTTCCTCGACTTCACCAAGTCTCGAACCTACACTTTCGCAGATCAGGCATCAACCGGCACGGGTCACGCTGACTTCACCAACCCGTTCTGCGAGGAGCTGAGGAAGATAGGACTCTCCTCGGCCAGTGAGCTGGAGATGGCGGTCCACCCGCGGGCGGTATATGTATGTACCGAGGGCCCGCGATACGAGACGGCCGCCGAGATAAGGATGTTCAAGATGCTCGGGGGAGACATCGTTGGCATGACCTGCGTACCCGAATGCATCCTTGCTGGTGAGAGGGGGATCTGCTACCTCCACGTCTCCGTGGTGACAAATATGGCCGCCGGCATGCAGTCCGACGCTATAGCGCACGAGAAGGTCGAACGCGTGGTGGCGGGCAAGTCGCTCCAGCTGCGGAATCTGGTGAAGCAGGTGGTCGAGAACGAGAGACACACAGCGCGGAAGTGCCGCTGCGCAGCAAGAAGCTCCTAGCCGGTCAAGGGGCGGAGCCCGGCGGATTCCCGGTGAGGCAGAGGTTCTGGAAGCCGTCATAGAATCCCTTCGTCCAGGAAAAGCCAACTCCCAAAACGAACTGGCAGCAAGGGCCCTCGCCAAGATGGCTGGCGGGCCCGCGCCGTATAGCTTGAGCCCACGAAGGGCGAGGAGGATCGCCTCCAAGTCGGGTAGGGTGATCGTGAAGATGATCGCCCGCAGGTCCGAGCGCGAGCTCAAGCGATGCCCCTTCTGCGAGAAGACGTTGGAGGGCCTTCGAACGCGCGACCTGTTCGGCGAGCCGACGGTTGCAGGCAGGTCGTGCCCGGCGTGCGGGCTCAAGATTCCGCCCGGTCGCCTGGGGCCGGCCAGGTACGTCTTTGAGTTGCCTAGCGGCCCTACCCGCGGATGACCAGTGCAATGCCACCGAGGTCGAGCGCCGCGCCCAGCGCCATGTACGGCGTCAGTCCCTCTCCAAGGAAGGCGTGGGCAAGGATCACCGAGCTCACCGGCATGAGGGTCGTGAGCAGCCCGGCGGTCGATGCGGGAACGCCTTTCATGCCCTTCGCCAAAAGCAGGTAGGCGAATCCGGTGCAGATCAGGCCGAGGTAAAGCAGCCCCACGACCTGGAGCCCGCTCAGATGTGCTAGACCGGGAACAGAAGGGAGGGCGAACGGCAGCAGGATGCCGGCCGAAATCAAGAAGATGGGAGACAGCGATGATAGCACCCGGCCATCCTGGGTCAGCCTCTTCTGGCAGTACGCGTAGAAGGCCCAGAACAGGCCGGCCAAGATGATTATGGCATTGCCGAGCAGGTAGTCCGAACGGAGCAGGCTCGACACGTCGTTCCCGTTCCACGATATGAGCGTCACGCCAACGAGCGCGACGGTCATGCCCACGATCTTCTTGGATCCGAATGGTTCCTTGAGAAGAACTACGGACAGCACGGCGAGGAAGACGACCTCGGTTTGAACCACCATGGCTCCCGCGGAGGCGGAGGTGTATCGAAGTCCGATCGTGAAGAGGAGGTAGTTAAAGGCAATTCCGACCGCCCCGATCCCTACCAGTCGCCAGTTTTCCCTAGGAACGATCCTCGTTCGGGTCGCAAACATCGCGAAAGTGAGGGCGAGACCGCCGAGAGCCATCCTGACGAAAGCGATCAGGGCTGCGTCCACTGCCCTAACCATCACCTTGACGATGACCGCGACGGTGCCCCAAAGGAATGCGGTGGCCACGATGAGAACTGCCGACCCGACATCGGTCTTGTTCTCCACCCCGCCGCCTCCCCGGCGCGTCCTTTTAAATGGATGCGGGGCAGGGCGGCGATCACATATTTAATGACCATTGGTCGTTCGGTCGATTAGCTTGGCCGATGCGGGACCCGATCTGCATACGAACTATGCAGGGCTTGAGTTGAGGAACCCACTGATAGTGTCCCCGGCGGGCATCACGGAAACGGTCAGGCGAATGAAAAGGGCTGAGGCGGCTGGTTGCGGGGCGGTCGTTGTCAAGACGCTCTTCGAGGATGCCCTCGCCCGGCGGTCGCCGACGCCCCGCTTTCGGGTCATGCACGGGAGGGTCGGATGCCCCGAGTCTTTCGTGTTATACTCGTACGAACAGGCAAGCAGCTTCGGCCCAGAACGGTATGCCCGGGAAATCCGAAACGCAAAGAGGGCCCTCGCTGTTCCCGTTATCGCTAGCATTGGGTGCACAACGGAGGAAGGGTGGACGCGGTACGCTCGCCTGGTGCAGGAATCCGGGGCCGATGCCGTCGAGCTCAACGTGTCATGCCCGCACGGAAGGCCGGTCCTCTCCGATGCCGATGTCACCGACGATATGTGCAGCGCAACCAAGCTGGTGAAGCAGACCGTGTCCCTCCCCGTCATCCCGAAGATGACTCCCCAGTCCGCAAGCCCGCTTGGGACTGCATTGAGGTTGGAGGCATCGGGTGCCGATGCGGTGGTCATGTTCAACAGGTTCACCGGCCTGGACATCGATGTGGATAGCGAGACCCCGGTGATGCACGGCGGCTTCGCGGGGCACGGCGGGCCGTGGTCGATCTACTACGTCCTGAGATGGTTGGTGGCGACCAGTCCTAGGCTCCGGATTCCGATCAGCGCTAGCGGGGGGATCTGGACGGGTTACGACATGGCGAAGGCTATCCTCGCAGGCGCCACGACCACCCAGATGTGCACGGCGGTGGTGGTGCGGGGATACGATGCAATCCGCTCCGCGTTGGAAGAGTTCAGGACCTTCATGGAAACTAAGGGATACTCCGACGTCAAGGCGTTCAGGGGCAAGGCGCGTGCGAAGGTCCTGCCCAATGAAGCGATTGACCGGAGAAAGACCGTTGTCGCGCACATCGATCCGGAGAAATGTACGCGCTGTGGCATCTGCCAGAGGATATGCATATACGACGCCGTCTCCCTAGCAGGGAAGAGCTACCGCATTGGGAGGCGTTGCGCTGGCTGCGGCCTGTGCGCCGAGCTTTGCCCGAAGGACGCCATATCCCTGCGCAGGGTGGAGCGAGCCGGCCCCTTGGGACGGTAGCTTGGGCCGTTAGGCTGGTGAAATCGATCGCAATTCCTCGCTTGGGCATCCCCTTGGTATTTGTGGCTAGATTGCCTGCGCTGCACGGCGGACCTGCAAAGTCCGACCTCAAGTCGCTGCGGAGAAGGGCGTACTGCAGAAGCAAAGCCTCTCACCCATTACTGCCTAACGGCGATCCCGCATCGTTTACGTTCCGATGCTGGTGAACATTCCCGAGGGAACCTTTGGACCGTCGAGGGTACGGGCAGGGAAGACGTCAAGAAGTTCATGAGGCTACATCTGTCCCGAACCTATGGTCAACTGGTCGCTTCGTGCGACCTGGACATCGTCTCGGATTTCGAGGCTTTGCTGGTGCCGAGCCAACACTTCAATGAGACGGGCCATAGGGAGGAAGGGATGGGCTGCCAAATACGCGATCAACTGGGACACCGGAGGCTACACCTCCTTGGACCTTCAGCTGCTTCCGCTGGAAACACTTAAGTCCAGGTCTGCGGCTCGGGACGCGATCTCCCCAGGAGGGGTGAATCTGTTCGTTGGCATGTTGACAGCACCGTTCAGGGATGAAAGCCTATCCCAGATAGTAAGCTTTGCAATGGCGAATGGCATAAAGGGCTTGGAG
Organism: uncultured Thermococci archaeon; assembly: GCA_964549615.1. Taxonomy (GTDB): domain Archaea; phylum CAYQAE01; class CAYQAE01; order CAYVLA01; family CAYVLA01; genus CAYVLA01. Next base: position 12,151 of record CAZJVP010000003.1, read on the forward strand.
ATCCCCGTCGCGCCGGGCAGAAAGCAAGTCGACGTTGAGAAGGTGCTCACCTCAGGGCCGGGCGATGTCAAGAGAACCCTCGCCAACACCGGCGTTGTGATCTCCAGCCTCGCCTACTATGCTGGAAACATCTTGGTTGACAAGGGGTCCCAGGAGTTCTTCAAGAAGTCGGTGGAGGCCTGCGCAACCTTGGAAGTCGATGTGCTTTGTTGCCTTGCCGGGATGGCCTCGCCGGGGAAGGACAAGAAGGCGACGCTCAGGTCCGATTTCAAGGAAACCTACTCGGTCTTGGCGGATTTCGCGAAGGATCACGGCGTCAAGCTGGCCATGGAGAACTGGTTCGCAACTCTGCTCCAAGGCCTTGACAACTTCGACCTTGCATTCGAAATGGTCCCCAACGCGAACCTAGGGCTCAACTTCGACCCTAGCCATCTCGTTCACCAGCAAATCGACTACGTCCAAGCCGTGCACCATCTGGGGAAGAGGATCTTCCACACCCATGCAAAGGACACCGAGATCATCCGGCATAGGATGCACTACCGAGGGATCTACGAGGGGGGATGGTGGAGGTACCGCATCCCGGGACGCGGGGAGATCAACTGGAACGCCTACATCACGGCTCTGAAGGAGAACGGCTACGACTTCGTGCTCAGCATAGAGCACGAGGACGGGTTCTTCGGTAGGGAAGCCGGTTTTGCGGACGGCGCCAGGTATCTGAACTCCATCCTCTGGTAGGCCTTCGCACATCGTTAAGAACGTAGGGTGCCCGTCCGGAGGAAGATTTCCCGGGGCGATATGGCTACCTGGAATTGTAAGTTGGCGGGAGCGGAGCTGCGGCGCCACACGCCGTCAAAGGCACGCGCTAGTAGATCAGGTCGAAGATCCTCAGGATGTCCTGGTGCAGCTCCAAGGCACCTTCGGCTCCGCGCCGGGTGTGGTGCTCGTTCGATATGAAGCCCCGGAACCCCATCTCCTTCATGGCCTTGAAGATGTTGTAGTAGTCGATCTTCTTTCCGTTGGGGGTGCGCATGCTCTTTACGTGCATGAACTCCAGATAATCTTGGATCGCCTTGAAACCGTCTGGCCAGACGACCTCGCCAGCGTTGAAGCTGTTGCCTGGGTCATAGTTCACCTTGAGGTAGCGCGAGTTGACGGACCGAAGTATCCGCCTGGCGTTGGCTGCGGTGTCCGCGTACAATCCGCCCTCCGTCTCCAAGGCTAGCACAACCCCCGCGTCCCTGGCGAGGTCAGCCGCCCATCCGAGCCTTTCGCTGATTATGGGGAGACATTCATCGATCGGGCATCCCTCGACCACGTTGAAGCCGAATGCCCTAGTGTAGGGAGCTTCGAGCGCGACCGCGACCTCCAACGACTGCTTCAGGATGGCCTTCTGCTCCTCCCACTCCTTCTGGTCGTCCCAGGAAGAGTGCTTGTACTTGCAGAAGCCGGACGAGACCGAGGAAACGCCGAAGTCCCTCTCCTCCAGGACGGCCTTCAAGCTCCTCAGGCGTTCCCCCTCAAACCGCGCTATGTTGATGGGCTCGAAGTTGCCGACGGCCACATTTCTCAGCTCGACAGACCTCATGGGCGCCATGTTGGTCTGGATGAAATCCAAGGCCCTCTCGATCGGCTGATAGATTTCGTCCGTGAATGCTGACAGCCTCATCATTTGGGATTACCGGGGCGAGCTCCTTTCTGCCGATCTTAAATCTTTGCCGCGCTGGGTGCTGGGTCAAGGTCTGCTGGGAATGAAGTGCCCGATTCGAAAATCTCTTCGGCCCTGCTTTAAGGTGCACTTGGGTAGAAACCAACCGATCTAACTAACGGGACGGGAGTGGATGCGTGCTATGGGCTGCCCAGATGCCCTTGCCTCGCCCCTTGGTCCTTGGCTGAAAGAGTTAAATTGAGAGCTTTTTGAGGGGCAAGCGAGGTTCGGGGGCATGCGACGTTCCTCTGCCGTATCCCTATGGCTGTCGGGGATCTGCATCGTTTCCGTCGCCATCGCACAGTCTCCTGAGGTCTACGAGCAGATGGGGAACGACGCAGCAAGCTCGGGAAACTACCTCCTTGCAGCCCAGAACTACGCCATTGCCGCCGAAGGGTACGCCAAGCTCGGCAACCATTCCGCAGCAGCGGTCAACCACGAGAGGGCAGCGACCCTTTACTCTGCCCTCGGTTCAAGCGACCTCTATCTGGCAGAGGCGGCCAAGGCTGCGTCCTCATACGGCGCAGCCGGATCGATGTACCTAGACCAAGGCAACTACTGGTACGCGGCCAACGCCTTCTCCAGGAGCGCGGCGTTCTACAATGCGACGGGCAAGTCCTCTGAGTACAAGCAGATGGAAATCAAGTCGGGCGAGGCTTTCATGCTCATGGCCACCTCCTCCTCAAATCTGACCGGCCGCGTGCAGTCGCTCTACCGCGCCTGCATAGCGTTCTTCGGCGTGGACAAGGCAAGGTTCCAGAACTCGAGGGAGCAGCTTGAGACCGCCGTCAGTGAACTGAAGGCCGAAGCCCTCAAGGCCAAGGATCCGGCGGTGTTTGACGTCCTGGAGGTTTACTACATTCCCATATACTCTCAACTGCTCGAGGATGATGCGGCATCGGCCGCGAAGATGGACGAGGCCGGCCAGCTCGCCAGTGCCATGGGGTATCACGGGTACGCCGCTAGCTACCACACTAGTGCCGCTGCGTTCTACAGGGCCGCAGGACGCGCGCAGGACGCGATAAAGAGCCTTCACCTTGTCGGGGATGCATACAAAGAGGAGATATCGGAAAGCACGGGGTGGAACTACACAAGCTTCCTTAGAATGAAGGACGACCTCGAGACGGCCCTCTACGTTCTCAGGTTTCTCAACAGGACGACCGACGTGAGCGAGATCAGCGCCCTCGCCACGCGGAACCTGCAACAGCTCGCGCCCGAGCTGGTTGCCGCCGGCGACGCACACAGGGTGTCCGGCGCATATGAATGGGCCGCCTCCAACTACTCCGCAGCGGCCGAGATCTTCTACATCCTTGGCGACGAGCAAATGTTCAGGCAGCTCAATGGCATCTCGGGTTCGATGAGCTTTCTTAAGGCGCGGCGCCTCGAGGCTAGCGGCAATTCAAGCTTGGCCGCGGACTCATATGACGCGGCAGGGTTCTTGTTGAAACTGGCAGGTAACCAAAGCTATGTGGAGGCCTATAAGGAAGGCGCTCGGCTGCACGGAAGCCTTGGCAATCAGCTGTTGGTGGCCGGCAACCGCACGCTTGCGGCCAGCCACTTCTATGCGGCGGCAACGGACCTGAGGGCGATCGGAGACCCATCCTCGTCAGCCTACTTCGAAAAGTACGTCGCAACGCTCAGGCAGATCATGCCGTCCGAGTCATCCGTGACGAGAGCGATGATGCTCATGTCTATAGGGGATGCCCTTCGGCGGATGGGCGATCAGGAGGGTGCCACAAAGTCCTATGCAGAAGCATCGGATCAGCTGGTGCAGATCCTGAGCCAGTATCTCGCCGCGTCGCCAGATTACCTTGCCTCGATCCCAGCCTTGCCGAAGAGCCTCGTCAAGGCGTACCGACTTTCCGGAAGGCTCTACCTTGCCCGTAGCACTGTAAGGAGCCTCGACTATCCATCGATGTACGGCACTCTGGCGACGTTGGCTTCTTTCGCCCAGATGTATGCAACCGCCGCCCGGATCCACGGGTCCCTTGCGCGGTCCGACATGGAGGTGTACGACTTTCAGAGCAACGCTGCCAACGTGCTCTTCCGCGGCATCACGGCCATGATCGCGGGAAACAACGAGCTGGCTCAATCCAGCCTCCGGGAATTTGAGTCCCTCAACCACCCTCTGCACAGTGCGAACAGGAAGTTTCACCAGCTGCTGTCACACTGCCTGGCTTGGGCGGTTGACGGCAACCAGACTGAGCTTGCCATGGCTAGGGCGATTCTCTCGGAGATCATGTCCGTCAGCGAGGGGTCCGACACCGAGTTTCTTCTTCAGGACCTGGAATCATTTCTGACGGCGGGCGCCGATCCAACGAAGGTATCCGACCAGGCATCCTCGAGATCTGCTGCACGGGAATGGAGAGAGGCTGGCACCCTCTACTACTCGCTCGGCATGCTGAGGTACTTCCGTGAAGAGTTCAATCTCTCGCTATCCGCCTTTGAGGAATCCTCGTACATGTTCATCAAATCAGGCGACTATGCCCAAGCCGCTAGGTCCGCGGAACGAGCCTTCGAATGCTTCTTCGAGCCGACCGAGTTCACGCTGGGGCTTCGCTCCCTGTGCAGGGCTTTCCTTGAATCGAATTCGACGCTTGCCGGGATCGCAAGAGCCAGCTTCAAGCAAGCCGCCAAGCAGGGCTACAAGCGCGAGGAATCAAAGGAGCTGATGAGGATCGCCGCCAAGCTGGAGGGCATCAACTGGGGGCTCATTACGCTCCAAGCGTCCGCGGGGGTCATTGCCCTCCTGTGTGCCCTGGCCGTTCTTCTACTCATCAGAAGGCGTTCGCAGAATGAATGATGGCCGAGAAAAACGTGAACTTCAGATGGAGTTCTCCAAGCCAAGGATGGTTGCCCTGCGGGTGCTTTACTTCCTAGTCTCGATGGGCGTCCTCTACATGGCGAAGTTGGAGTTCGGCCTGTCGAACCTGACGTTCCTCGTCGCGGCAGCCGTCCTTCTGGGCGCCATCATCGCGTCGTACCCGCTTCAGCTGAGGTTGATTCGCAGCGTGGCATACCAGGAGAAGCAGTTGGGCCCCCAGACCATGATAGGCCTCGAGGGACGGGCGCTGGAAGATCTCTCCCCGGTTGGCAGGATAAAGGTTCGTGGTGAGATCTGGAGGGCGGCTTCTCGATCAGGCATGATCAGCAAGGGCGAGACCGTCGTCGTCGTCGAGGTTGACGGGCTGACATTGACCGTAGAAAGGCCGAACCAACGGCGGACAAGCTGAGGACGATTGCATGGCGTACACATCCTTGTGATCGGCGCATGAGTTACCCTGTACGGCCGGCAGGATACCCGATTCCCGCCGCGTCCAAGGTCCCGTGGCGCGTCAGGAAGCTTGCATCGAGCTTCGTGCACGAGGATTCCGCGTTCGGATTCCGGATTTCGAAAACGATTTAAGGGCCCGCTTTGTACGGACGAAGGTAAGGACGGCCAGACGTCCCCAGGCAGGTCAACTAAGTGAAGCTCAGTTCCTCCAAGTCCGGCCTTGCGGGCATCTTGGTGATCGCGCTGATCCTGTCGACCCTTCTCGTGCTATCCCTACGCAGACAGGAGCTGGGCAGCCCGGTCTACCTTGCCCGGAACGACTATCCGGAGCTTTTCAAGCGAACGGAGGCCCGAGGCGAGCCCATGATCTTCAACTTCGGCGTCATCTGCAAAGAGCCCTTCAAGGAGCTCGAGATAAGGTTTAGCAACCTGTACATGACACAAGTTCCGGAGTTCAGCGACCCCAACTTCGTGCCGAACCAGAGCGATCCCCTCACGATAATGGAGGCCCGCAAGGATGTGCAGAACATAAAGAGGAACCTTGGTGACGTGCCCATCCCTTTCGACGTCATAAACGTCTCGGCCAAGATAGGAAACCTCACACACTCTAAGACCTACAGGGGCGTGGTCTACGACTTCGCTAGGACCCTGGGCCTTTTCCTGGACAAGCGAGTCATACAGCAGATATTCGAGGTCTTTGCGATTCTAAAGTCCGATGATGGGGATATCCTTTACTTCGCGGGGGTCCCTGACTTCTTCTATAAACGCTCGACGAACGTCAAGTACCTCTCGATACATCATAACCAGAATGAAACAGTCTACCAAGCCCTGACGGAGCTGCCGATCGAGGTCGTCCCGGTCAGCGAGGCACCTCCCGCAGGCGAACTCATCTTCAGGGATACACGGAGGGACGACCAGATATTCATCCAGATGAACGTCGAGAGCAATCTCAACACGCTTCCCATGTGGATCCAGCAGCCCGGCTTGATGGAGTATATGATCGAGTACGTCAGGGTCTACGCGAACGGGAGGCTTGAGGTCAGCGAACTTAACGTGATACCTTTCGAGAAGGGGGGCTGGAGAGGATGAAGCCTTTGAATCCATTTCTGGGCGTGGTCGCGGTATTGGTCCTCACGCCGCTTGGGTTGTGCGTAGCCACCCCGCAGGGCGAACCGTTGACACCCGTCATCATCATCTACTCCGGTTACACCCCAGACTGGGGGAGCCGCCTCGCCGAGATCATCGCGAGCGACCCGCGTTTCGACGCCGAGGTTCAGGTTGTGGGTGACCGCCTGACCCTTGAGACCCTTGTCAACTTCCCCCGCGTCCAGGCGGTGGTCCTCTGCCCGCTGACCCGCCCCCAGGCGGCGTTGGAGGACATATCGGAAATGATCATCGCCTACTTCCGGGACGGCGGGGCGGTGATTGGCATGGGCACGGCATGCACATCCCAGTATTGCCCCCGCCTAGGACCCGAGGTTTTCTCGATCTCAGGCAACAGGTCCATCACCGCGAAGCTCATCGGGGGAAGGAGGGTGTTCACCTACTATCGGACTGAGGTGATCCCCGAAATCAACGGAGACATTCCGGCCGAGAGCTTGCTGTTGGAGGGGTACCTGGCCTTTTACTCAAGCACAGCGGACGGCGTCTACGTGCCGATACAGGCAAATGGGACAAGGCACGTTCTCTACGAGGGCGAGAAGCACGTTCCGCTCGTGGTCGCCTTCGAACCCGAGCGTGGGGGGGCGTCCGTTGCTTTCCCGGGCTTGAGCGTTCAAGATACCCCGGGGAAGGAGAACTACTACGAATACCTGCTCGAGAGGCAGGAGTTCAGGCAGCTCTTCCTCAACAGCCTCAAGTGGGCGATAGACAGGAGCCCGAGGTTCCAGAACCTGAAGGATACCGCCCCCTCGAGGCTTGAGGCCGAGTCTAGAAGGCGGGCTGATCTGGCAGCTGAGGCGGATCGATTGCAGAGAAAGATCGAGCGCCGCAGGATAGTACGACTTGCCGTACTTTGGGCAATCGGCCTTGCGTTCTGCGCAGCAGTGGCAATCAAGTTGGTGATCGTTCGGGATCAGACCTAGGACGTTGTGTGATCGACGATGGGAGTCGAGACCGATGAAAGTCCTGGCGGTTGGGGCGCACCCCGATGACCTCGAGATCCTTTGCGGAGGCACCCTAGCGCGCTTTTCCCGCGAGGGTCACAGCGTTACCATGGCATACTCATGCAGGGGGGACAAGGGGCACTTCGAGATACCTCCCGACGAACTTGCGAGGATCAGGGCAAGAGAAGCACGCAATTCTGCCTCCATCATCGGCGCGGAATCGATTGGACTGGGGATCGATGACTTGGAGCTGAGGGTCGAGAGGCGCTACCTGATGCGTTTCGTCGACCTCATCAGAAGGGTCGAGCCCGACATCATCATCACCCATCACCCCGACGATTACATGCCCGACCACACCATCACCTCTAGGCTAGTTTTCGACGCCAGCTTCATTGCCACATTGCCGCACACCAAGACCCGGTACCCCGCTTCGCGGAAGATAACGCCCATCTACCACATGGATACGCTTGCGGGAGTCAGGTTCGAGCCCTGCGAATACGTGGACATCACGGAAACGCTGGAAACCAAGCTCCAAATGCTCCAGAAGCACTCAAGCCAGATCGAGTGGCTTTCGAAGCACGACGGGATTGACATAGTCGAGTTCGTGAAGGTCGTTGCGCGCTTCCGGGGTCTACAGGCCGGCACCAAATACGCTGAGGGCTTCTGCGCTGCCCACGCATGGGGGAGGAACGTCGCGAAGAGGTACCTCCCCTAGCACCGGCTAGATGCGTGCTTAGCGAAAGGCGAGCGATCCCGATCCTATCCATATGCGGTCGTCCGCGGGGAGCATTTTTCAAAGCAATGGGGAACCGCTTCTGGGTGCCGTCTGTGCTAACGAGGAAGACGATGGGCGGGGTGTATGCGCTTCCTCCGACCCCCTTCGATGCGAGTGGGAGGTTTGATGAGGAACTCATGAGGGCGAACGTCCAGAGGCTGTGCGAGGCAGGCGTGGATGCCATCGTCACGACCGGGAGCGTTGGGGAGTTCCACACGATAAGGTGGGAGGACCATAAGAAGCTAATCGAGGTTCTCGTGGACGCCGTGACGGGCAAGACCAAGGCAATCCCAGGTTGCTCCGGCGTCAACACTGAAGAGGCGATCATGAAGGTGAAGTACGCCCAGGACTGCGGGGCCGACGCCGTGATGAACGTTAGCCCCTACTACGTCAACCTGACGGAGAACGAACTTTGCGGTTACTGGCGGGACCTCGCCGACGCCTGTCCCGACATCGGGCTCATAGTGTACAACAATCCCCACACCGCACAGCTCCACACCGTGGAGACCTTCAAGGAGCTTGCCAAGATCCCCTCCATGTGCGGCAGCAAGGAGATCACGACGATCAAGCTCCAGCTAGAGATAATGCGGCACACCGACCTGACGCCCATGACGGCGACCGAGCTGGATTACTATGTCCCGACCATGAAGCTGGGCGCCAAAGGCATATTCTCCATGTCAGCTTCGATGTTTCCGCGCTTCATCGTTAGCATCTACAAAGCGTGCAAAGAGGGCAAGTGGGAAGAAGCCATGAGGATGCAGCACAAGCTGAGGGACGTCTGGGACTTTCTGGACGGCCTCGCATTTGGCAAGCCGTACGGCCCCATACCCAGGTTCAAGTGCTACGTCAACGCGTTCGGCGTTCTGAACTGCGGGATCCCGAGAAAGCCCTTCATCCCGGTCCCCCAGGACATCCAGGCCAAGTACCGCGAAGAGTTGAAAGCCAAGTTCCCAGAACTCTTTGAGGCCTAGGCGCAGGTCCCTACTTTGATCCAAAAAAGGAATCCCTTGAATCAGGCACGGGCAGGCATCTCAGCGCCCGCGGGGCTTGACGGAACCTCCCTAGGACGCTTCTCGCTCACTCTTCGCAACCTAAGGCGTGGCAGGTCACGCGGGGAGGTTCGCTTCGACCTTTACCTGAAAGGCGCCGGGCGCCTATACGAGCCCCCCGTCATATCGGCACTTCACTTCGCCGGCATGGGCAGATGGTACCGTCCCTGGATCGAGGTTGCGTACGAGAACCGGCTCTCCTCAAAGGAGGCAAGCGTCGATCTTGAAGGGACGCCTGAGGAGGAAGAGCTCTTCAAAGTGCTCTGCGGGCTGTTGGTCCCCGGCGCGCATATCATGGTGAAATACCACAACCACCCGATCACGGCAGCGGCGCTGCTCTTCGGCATCCCACCTCCCGCAACGCCAATCGGCTACCTGCTCTACGTTGGGGGATGCCGCTGGTACAAGGACTGGTACTTCGCGGAGGGATTCAAGGAGGGAGAGGAGAAACTCCAGGCGACGATGCCCCTCGACTCCGAGCGGAGGCAGGCGAGGACAATCGAGATAAGGCGAGAGCTCCAGGCCTACTTGCACAGCCAGCCTGATCCCTCAAAGGCGCAGATGGAGGAGATCTGCAGGGGCCTAGCTCGGAAGATACTGCAGATGCGGGAAAACTGATGCGGGAAAACTGATGCGAAAAGCGGGTTGGCTTGCTTGGCTATCCTTCGACATCCGGTTCGGAAGGCCCAACCTCTGCCCGATTGGCAAGGAGGCCGGGTCTCAAGCCTTCGCGCCACCCATCAGGGTAGGTAAGACCTACTCGTACGGAACCTTCTCCATCTGACCGCTCTTCCAGGATTTCTCTGCGGTCTCCATCACCGCTATGACCCGTCGTCCCTCCTCGGGCTTGACGGCCAGCTCCTTGCCCTTGTTGAGATGCTCGGAGATGTTCCTGTAATAAGCATCCCAGTCGGACTCCCTGTATCTCACCTGCATCTCGGCAGGGATGTCCCTGATGAAGGTTCCAACCTTGAACGACTTCTCGGGTCCGTCAACGATGGCACCCTTGGTGCCAAGGATCCTCCAACGCGGCTTGCCGATGCGCGCTATCTGAGAGATCTGAAAGTCCGCCACTGCGCCAGATTTGAAACGAATTATGGCCCGGGCATCGTCTTCGTTCGTCACGTCCTTCCATACGAGCTTCTGGGAGAACCCGACTACCCCCTCCATGCGGTCCGGCACGAGGTTGAGGATCCAGTCTATGAAGTGCGCTCCCCAGTCGTACATCAGCCCGCCGGATATGCTTTTGTCAGATCGCCACCAGTACCCGGGATGGCCGTACCCTCCAGCGAAGGCCTCTATCTGGTAGACCTTTCCGATCAGCCCCTTGTCGATGATGTCCTTGAGGGTCATGAAGTCGCCGTCCCAGCGCCGGTTGTGAAACACGGACAGCATGACGCGCGACCTGCGCGCAGCCTCGATCATCTGGGTAGCTTCCTCGACGGTTATGCACATCGGCTTCTCCACGATGACGTGTTTGCCGGCCTCAAGACACTTGATCGCCAAAGGGGCGTGCGTGTTGTGAGGGGTCACGATGGTCACGAGGTCGAAATCCTCCTCGATGAGGTCCTCGACTCGATTGAACGTCTGTATGCCAGGAAAATCCTGCTGGGCTGCTTGCGTCCTTTTCTCGTCGATGTCGCAGACCCCGAAAAGCTCCAGCCCCTTGGTTTTCTGGAACCACGTGGCATGCGCCTTGCCCATGTTGAACGCCGCACCATAGCCGATCACGGCACACCGTATCGTCATGCTCACATCTCCGGGCCGCGGAGAAGCGCTTTGCGCTCCCTCTTAAATGTCCTCGGAGCCGGGGCGCTGGCACTACGCCGGCAAGAGCTTCGTTTCGCCGACCTCCCTGTACAGCCTGCGACGAACCATGATCGTCCACAGGACGAAACCACAAACCATGCCGGTGGAAGCCACTACCAGCCATTCGGTGAGATACACCCAGAGAAGAGCCTCGTCCCTGAGCTCGTACGCCCTCTTGAAGGCGGAATCCAGCATCCTCAGCGCCCTCATCTCCCCTTCGATGCATTTGTCGATTTCGCCGTCCAAGTAGAAACGGTCTGCCTGGGATCTTGCCTGTTGCGCTTCTGCCAGCATCCTCTCAACAGGAACCACGTTCGCGCCAAACTTTGAGACGAAGTCTAGGGTGCCCTCGAGGGTCTGGCGCTGGTTTCGGTAGTTTTCCATCAGGCGGCGAGCCTCGTAGGTCGCTAATGGATCCTCAGGTATCCTACCGCCGGTAACGTAGATGGCCAGGTTCAGGGCGTAGTTGCCATAGTGGGGCCACCTGAGGAAGTTCGTTCCCCCCGCTGGAGTCCAGTCGGCCGTCATTGCGTACGAGGAGCCATTGCCAACGTCCCAGAAGCACAGCAGCGGGTACTGCAAGGGCTTGAAGAGCACGGAGTAGAATGCGAGCGGAGCGACGCCTTCCCTCAACGCAACGATGTTGCACCCAAAGAAGATGCCCATCGGGCCGAGCTCATCGAAGGGAAGGGACTTCACGAAGACGTTTTCGGGCTGAGAGATCTCCATCCGACCCTCTCGACTTTCCCATTTCTCGGGCAAGCATATCACCGGCAGCACATCCGCCACCGCCGTGTCACCCCAGGACCCGGGATAGTTCGGGACGGCGCCGAACGTTTCCAGCCCGCCGATCATGACCAGTCCAAGCCCGCTACGGACGACCGCGTCGCGGAACCAGTTGAAGTACTCGGCTCTGAAGGATTGTACGTTCGCATCGCTCACGATGATCATGTCGAACCCGGAGCGCAGCTCGGCCTCCGTTCGGGGCATATATGCCCGCATGTGCCTTCGTATCACCTCCGTGGAGTCGTGGAAGCCCGACGCCCTTATGGGCAGAATCGTGGTGAGTGGATCATTCGCGTACACGGGGTATGGGCTCGGGCCGGCAAACGCATCACCGAAGTAGAGTATCCGGATCCGGCCGGTTGACGGATCTCTCCGGTTTTCCCTGCACGATGCGGCATCGAAGGACAACCCTCCAAGGACGCCGACGACCAACGGCACGACGAGGGTGGATTTGGACAGCAATCCAGCCCGCAACTCTGCGTGTGTGATTTAAATCCTTCGCGGTCCCCGTGACGCGCTGCGTGGTGTCGGCATGCGTTTGGCCAAGGTTTGCAGCATATCCCTGCCCGGCATGGGGCCTTGCGAGGACCGCCTCACGAAGGTCCTGGACAGGGCCTCCAAATGGATCGACCTTGCGGCAAGGGATGAGCCGGACATAATCTGTCTGCCCGAGACGGTAAACGGCCTCGGGCTTTGCGGCAAGGCCTGGGCCGGATGCGCCGAGCCCGTGCCGGGGCCTACCACCGAGATGGCCTCCAGGATGTCAAAGGAGCACTCAACGTACATCGTCTGCCCTATAGTTCGCCGCGACTCCGACGGCCTGCATAACAGCGCCTTGCTCTACGACCGCTCCGGTGAACTGGCTGCAACCTACGATAAGGTTCACCCCACGATTTGGGAGATCGAGGATGGGATAATTCCGGGGGAGCGTGGTTTGGTCTACGACACGGACTTCGGGACGATAGGCTTTGCCATTTGCTTCGATCTCAACTTCCGCGACCTCAGAGACTTCTATGGGCAAGCGGGAGCGGAGATCATCTTCTTCCCTTCAATGTACCGGGGCGGAATCCAGCTGAGGTTGTGGGCATTCGAACTCGGCTGCTACATGGTTTCAGCCACCCCCGGAGAGATGAGCGCCATAGTCAATCCGCTGGGCAGAATCCTTGCGGAGTCATACGAGTACAACCGGATAATCTCGCGCCAGATCAACCTCGACTGCCGGGTACTCCATCTGGACTTCAACTCGGAGAAGCTGGAGGCCATCAAGAAGGCGTACGGTGCCCGTGTGGAGTTCGAGGTCGCAAGCCCTGAAGGGGTCTTCCTGCTGATATCCAATGACACCAAGACCTCCGACGATGTCATGAGCGAGTTCGACTTGGAGACAAGAACCAACTACTTCCGCCGAGCCGAGAGAATCCGCGACCGTGCTCTGAAGGAAAGGCGAAATCCCTGACTGTAATCGCTGCGGGCACCACGGGCCTTCGCTGGGCGGGGAACTTTGCTGGTTGCAGTGGTTTTGACCCAAAGGCGTCACGATCACCAAGATCGGCGCGCCAGACTTTGATCTGGCTTAACTACGTCCCGTGATCTTGGGGGAGTTCCTTGGAATCGTCAACGCGCAATACCGGTGGAGGAAGACGGAAACCGGAAGGCGCGTAAGAACTTTAAGCGTGAGCCTTATCCTCCTACGAGTGCAGGTACCGAGCACGAGCCATAACCTCGCGATACTTCTCGCTGCATCGGCGATATTCGGACTTTCCGTTGGGGCCTACGACGTCCTGTTTCCCTACTACCTGGACCATATCGGCGTAAGCTTCGAAAGCATGGGAATCATCTTCTCTCTCGCTGCGCTCGTGATCGCGGTGGCAAGCGTCTACATCGCCAGCGCATCCGATTCTAGGGGAAGGAAGTGGTCGTACTCCCTCGGGATCGTGTTGGGCTCCTTGTCCTCCAGCATGGTCCCCTTGTCGCGGGCCTTGCCCGTTCTCGCCATGGCCAAGACGTTCCGTGAAGCAGCCACTCGCTTCAGGGAGTGTCTGCACGGAGTGCTGATCTTCGAGTTCGCGCGCTCGAGATTCACCGATTTCTTCGCCAAATCCAGGGGACTGGAATACCTATCCGAAGGATCCGGCCAGTTGGTAGCGGGTCTCATCCTTGCGGCCTTTGGGTTCTTGGGTTCCTTCCAGTTGATGGGCCTTCTCTTACTTGGCTCCCTGTCGATCTTCTACATAGGCTTTGATGAGACCAGACAGCCAACCCTCGGCCGGGAGCGCCCGGGCCTGCGTGAGACCTATTCCCTGAGCATCCCCGGTCCGCTGAAGCTGCTAGCGATCTCGAGCTTGCTCTTCTCCGTCGGACTAAGCACCAGCCACAACTTCATCATGCCGCTCTTCTTCTCGAAGAAGTTCGGGGCCACCGTCGGCCAAGTCTCTCTCATCCTGGGTCTGCATCGGCTTTCCCTCGCGCTCCCCCTTTTCTTTTCGGGAACGATCATGAGGCGGTCCCTGAGGAAGATCATCATCCTCTCCTTGATCTACGAGGGGACGGCAATCTCCATCACCGGATTGGCACCAGGGCTTGTAGCCTCCACGACCATCTGGTTAACCCACGACATTCTTGGCGCATCACTCTGGATACCGGCCCAGGCCGTGCTTATCCAGCATTACGCCAGAGACCAGATCAGAGGTAGGGACGTCTCCAAGGTGGCGGCCATAGGGGCTTTGGGGTACATATTCGGCCCGGTGATCGCCGGCTGGACCTCATCGATATCGATCAGCGCGCCCTTCATCCTGAGCGGGATCGTGGTTGCTGCGTCGGGGATTCCACTCCTTCCCCTGAGGGAGCCTTCCCTCGAGGAGAAGGACGCCCTGCTTGCCCGAGCGCCAGCCTAGACGGCGTCCATAGGCCTTGCCCCGACCTTTTCCCAGGAAAGCTTGATTAACCACCGAGAAATCGATTGCCGAGAGAGGAGATCAGGTTGGCCGAGAAGCTGGCGATAAAGGGCGGCCCCAAAGCGGTGACCGAGCCTTGGCCGTCATGGCCGATCCTCACCAAGAGGGACGAAGAGGTTGTGCTTGAAGCTCTGAGAGGAACCGGAACGGACGTTGTTGCGCCGGGCGGCGTGATCGGGGCATTTGAGGCAGCTCTGGCGCAGTACCAAGGCTCCAAGTTCGCAGTGGCCACCAACGGCGGAACCCAGGCATTGGATCTTGCAGTCGCAGTATCCGGCGCTGGACCAGGGGACGAGGTCATATGCACCCCATACTCCTGGGGCGCATCCGTCGCGTGCGTCCTGCACAACAATGCAATCCCAATCTTTGCAGACATAGACAAGACGCTCAACCTTGACCCCGACAGCGTCAACGAGAGGATAACCAAGAGAACCAGGGCCATAGTCGTGGTACACATCTACGGACAGCCGGCGGAGATGAAGCCGTTGGTGGAGATCGCCCACGACAACAACCTCGTCCTCATCGAGGATGCTGCGCAGGCCATGGGCGCAACCTACAGGGGAAAGAAGGTGGGGAGCATCGGGGATATCGGCTGTTTCTCGTTCCAGGCATCAAAGCACGTCCCGGCATTGGAGGGCGGGGGCCTCGTGACGGACAACGAGGACTACTACCAGCACGCCCTGATTCTGGCGATGCACCCGCGCAGGCAGGAGGCGCAGGTCGGGGCAGCCGGATACAGACGTTACATAGACAGCTCAGCCTACAATTTCAGAATCCATCCACTTGCAGCCGCGCTGGCAAAGGAGAGGCTCGGAAAGATCGATGAGCTGAACGCGGCTAGGGAGAAGAACTGCACCTACCTCAACGGAAAGTTGAAGGGGCTCCCCGGCATCAGGCCTACATATGTCGGTCCCCATCGCACGCATACCTACCACATGGTGGCGCTGTCCTACGTTAAGAAGGAGCTGGGCGGGTTGCCAAGGGAGAATTTCATCCAAGCCATGCGGGCCGAAGGCCTAGGCATCGGCCACTACGTGGGAGTGCCCATCCACCTCAGGCCCAGGTTCCAAGACCACTACTACTACGGGAAGGGATGCCCCTGGACCTGCCCGTTTGCGGACCGTCTGGTAACCTACAAGGAGGGTGACTGCCCGGTAGCGGAGAACGTGTGCAAGGAAACGGGCCTCACGTTCTACACCGGGGGCCTGGCAGTTGAGTGCAAGAAGCTGCTGGATCAGATTGCCTATGCTTTCGAGAAGGTAACGTCCCAGCCCGAGGAGATAATGAAGTTGCCCGAGAAACCCGCCTGAGGGGAGGTCGCTCGGTCAAGCGGCGAACCCCTCACTCCGGGATGGGAGGAATATCATAGCGTTACGATATGCAGGTGCTGAACGTGAAGCAACTGAACATCGGTTTCGTCGGGTGTGGCTTCATGGGGCAGATAGCCCACATGGCCAACTTCGCTGCCGACCCCAGGTGTAGGATCGTGGCCCTAGCAGACCTCAGACCCAAATTGGCCGAAATGGTGGCGCGCAAGTATTCCATCCCTAGAGTATACCAGAACCACGAGCGTCTCTTGGAGGACCCGGAGGTTGAGGCAGTCGTTGAGATAACACAGGACGACTGTCATGCGCCGATAGCGATCGACGCGATGAACGCGGGCAAGCATGTCTACACGGAGAAGCCTTTGACCACCAACCTGCGAGACGCGCAGACGGTCGTGAGAACCGCGAAGAGGAAGGGCGTCAAGCTAATGGTCAGCTACATGAAGAGGTACGATCCAGGAGTGGAGATCGCGAAGAACGAAATCGCCAAGGTTCTGAGCGACGGATCACTCGGCGCAGTGACGCTCGCTCGATCCCATGGGTTCGGAGGCAACTGGATATGCAACGTGGGAAAACCAATCACCACGGACGAACCCGGCCCCGCTGTAAAGAGAGTGAACCCTTCTTGGCTACCGGAGCACCTGGTCAAGGACTATCGCACCTATCTGAACGTGTACTGCCACAATATCAACCTTATCAGGTATCTCATAGGCGACCCTGAGAAGGCGAGGTTCTGTTCCTACCATCCGGGTGCGAAGGTGCTCCTGATGGAATACAAGGACTTCCCAGCGATAGTCGACACGGGCTGGCTTTCGGCGCACTTCTGGGACGAGTGCACGGAAGTCTATCTAAGGGATGGTCGATTCAGGATCCTCACGCCGCCGCCGCTCCTAAAGAATGTGCCCGCCGAGGTTGAGATCTACAGGGGCGGATCGCTCCAGACCTACACCCGCCCAGCAGCCCCCTGGGACTGGTCCTTCAGAAGATGCGCGGAACACTTCGTCGACTGCGTCCTCAACGACAAGCCGCCCGTGTCATCGGGCGAAGACTCGATGGTCGACATCAAGATCGTCGAGGAAGCCTTCAGGGGACTCCTAGACTAGGCCAAGAGCCCTTCCACGAGCTGCCACAGCTCCTCGGGCTTCCCCGGAGACCATTTGGCCCGCGGGATCTCTCGGTCAAAGACCCTAAAGGCCCAGCCCAGAGCCGACGTTCGACACGCGCAGACGAGGATCGATTCCATGCGCGCGAGGCTGTCAGCTAATGCCCTGAGTCCGGGGTATATCCCCTTGCCGGCCACCTCGAGCTTGCCCACCTCGTCGACGAAGGCAATGTCGGGCGCGTTGCTCGGTAGGCCCTCCAGCACGGCGTTGGCCCTCTTGAACCCTGAACGGGAAAAAAGGTAGCGGGTTCCTCCTTCTCTTTGCCAGTCCGTCCCTTGCACGGTCCCAGGCAAAACGGCAAGGGGAAACCTTTCGCCCGTGGCGCAGTCAAGCCCGTCGTAGCCGAGCAACTCGCCCCCGACGATGCGCCTTGGGCTGACTATGCCGCCGGTGCGCATGCAACGGGCCTTGGCGTTCTCCAGAACGTAGAGACACGACGAACTCTTTCCCGCGCCGATGCCGCCGCTGACGAAGATGATCCTTGCCAAACACATGCACCGGGCGAGGTCAACTCGTTTCCGTTTTGCCGGATGAATTTAAAAATGGGCCTCGCCAGCCAGGCGAGAGAATCGGGAATTGCCGCAGCAACGGAGCATCCCGAACCCAAGCTGAGGCTGCGGTTCGCATCCGCGGCCTAAGCAGGAGAAGGAGAGAGTCACCCGTGCTTTCCCTCTTGAGTCCCACGGCGGAGAAATGGGTGGCTGTCAGCATCTTCATTGCTACTTTCGCTGCGGTACTCTGGCGAAGGGTGCCGATCCACTATCTGTCGCTCGGCGCCGCAGCACTCTTGGTTCTGCTGGGCATCGTCCCTGCAGACGTGGCTTTGTTCCAGGACGTGAATTGGGATGTCCTTGCTATCTACTTTGGATATGGCGTGTTGGCTGCGGCACTGACGGAGAGCGGCGTCCCGGCTCTGCTTGCATACCGCATCCTGCTCAAAACCAAGAAGGAGAAGTACGCCCTGCTTCTTCTTAGCGGGGTTGCTGCCGCGCTCTCGGCCTTCATGCCCAATCCCGTTGTGGTTCTGGCCCTTGCCCCTTTGGCCATCGAAATGGCAGACCGGATGGAATCCCCGCTCTTTCTCTACTTGATTTGCCCCGCACTGGCTTCAAACGCCGTTACGACCGTCAGCATGGTGGCGGATCCCCCCGCGCTGATCTTGGCGGCCTCCACCGGGATGAGGTTTCTCGATTTTTACTGGTTCAAGGGGCGCCCAGGCCTGGGGACGTTGTCGGTCATCGCGGTGGCTGTGGCCTTACTGACGTTGCTCGTTCAGCTCAGGAGAATGAACAAGAAAGTTGCCCTCCCAGCTGAGAAGATCGAGGTCAGCTACGGTGCATCCCTGCTCTTTGTCCTGAGCGTATTGGCGCTGGCCCTGATCCCAACACGTCACCCGGGGATCATCGGGCTCATCCTCGGGGTTGCATCCATCCTGCTTGTCAGACACAGATGGAGGGCCGTCCTGAGGGAGTTCGACATAAGGTCAATGCTGTTCCTCGCGGGAATATTCGTAGTCGTGGGGTCTTTGGACAAGGTTGGGGCGATCATGGATTTCAGCACATGGATCAAGACGATAGGCGCATCGAGCAGTCTGGCGACCTTCGTACTACTCGTTTGGATTTCGGTGGGCTTCTCATCGTTCGTGGACAACGTGCCTTACACGGTCCTGATGATACCGACATGCAAGTACCTTGCCCAGATGCTTGGCATGAGTCCGTATCCGTTCTACTACGGAATGCTCGTCGGCACCGGAATCGGGGGAAACATCACCCCCGTTGGCGCGACGGCCAACGTCCTAGCCTGCGGGATCCTTGAGAAACGCGGCCAGAAGGTGGAGCTGGCGAAGTATCTCAAGATCAGCATCCCCTTCACGTTCGCGGCGGTGCTGGCCGGCCAACTCCTGCTGCAATTGTTTTGGTTGTAGGGCGTCCAACAGGGCTTCCCTAGACGTTCCTTCTCAGGTACTCCAGCCCCTTCCGGTATCCGACGGCGGGGTCCTCCTTTCCCTCATATTCGACGCACCACACGCCATCGTAGCCAGCCCGATGCAACGCCCTTATGGCCCTCTGTAGGTCCAACTCGCCCTCTCCCAAGGGCATACATACGTACTTCTCGCGGGATCCGAACCCGTCCTTCATGTGCGTGTGCAATGTGTACGGTGCGATCAGGTCGTAGA
The DNA here is from genome assembly GCA_964549615.1 of uncultured Thermococci archaeon. Lineage (GTDB taxonomy): Archaea > CAYQAE01 > CAYQAE01 > CAYVLA01 > CAYVLA01 > CAYVLA01. The sequence continues at coordinate 31,269 of CAZJVP010000003.1, forward strand.
AACGTCCGACCGTTTCTAGGTCATGCCCGAACCAACGGTAGTTCATGGTGTCTAGGTTGGCGCCGATGTTCTTCGAAGCCACTCTTTCAAAGATGGCGACCTGCCTGTCGGCGTCGTTCGTCACGAGGCCGTGATTATCAAGCGCAAGTCGGAGATCGAGCGCCTCCACGAACTCCAAGCACTCCTCGATGCACGTCGATATCGCCTCAACCCAACGATCCTCGGGCACTGAATGCTTGGGCCTTCCCCCTTCGGTCCTTATTGTGCTGGTGCCAAGGATCTCCGCTAGGTCACAGATCTTGCGCATCCTCTCGGCCTCGGCCTTCACGAGTTTGGGATCGAGTTGGACGAAGTCGTTCCCCGCTGCCAAGGCGGATGTCTTCAGTCCGTGAGCGTCCAAGGCACGCCTGAGGTTCTCCGCATTCGACCTCGCAGATTCAAATGGCTGCGCATCCACCCATATGTCGCCAATCTGGATCTCGACGTAGGAGAAGCCGGTCCTCTGCGCGTAGGACAAGAAATCCTCCATCGAATAACCAGGGAAGTTGTAGTGGATCAGACCAAACTTTGGTTGCCGCCTCATTCGCCTCATCGGGGATCGCTGCGCAACAGGGCATTTAATCCTTTCCGGGGCTGCGGCGCGGTTGTTTGGAACCCAGCATACCCCCGGAGAGCTGCGGTCCGACGATCTGCATGATCATGCATAGACGGCTCGCCGGTCGTTGGTTGCGGTTGCGGCTCCGATGGCAACGCAAACCGGGGTTCAGCCCCTGAGTCCGAGCGCGCATTAGCCTTGGTGCGACCGCGATGGAAGGCTAGCTGGGCGCGTACCCAGAGTCCAATTTATCAAAGATCGATCTTCGCCCTCCTCTGGTCCAATGTGCGCGAAGGTCTACATGCTGGGTGCCCAGGTCCTTAGGGTCGAAGGGGCGAGAAGCCCGGTCGTGAGGATCCCGGATCTCCTGGACGCGGCCGGGATCTCGGAGGTCGTCGTGCCGGGAGATCCCGTTGCGATAAAGATGCACCTTGGCTCCGACGGCGGCAGTAGAACGATCAGGCCAGAGTTCGTTAGAAAGGTGGTCGACAAGGTCAAGCTTCTCGGGGGTAGGCCATTCATCGCCGAGACGTGCCGGCCGGACGCGATCCAGTACTTGGAGATCGCGAACCAGCGGGGCTACAACGACTCGACCCTCGGCTGTCCGGTCGTGATCGTCGACGGGTTCAAGGGGAACGACTTTAGGGACGTTCTGACGGGCGGTCAGATCGTCAAGACGGTCCAGGTCGCTGCTGGCATCTTCCATGCGCCGTCGATGATCGTTTTGAGCCACGTCACGGGCCACGGCGACTCAAGCTACGCCGGGGCAATAAAGAACATCGGCATGGGTTGCGTTGCTAGGAGCTCCAAGGGCAAGATCCACAGATCGGTGAACGTCGATCCGCCGATCTTCCATCCAGACAGGTGTGCGGCGTGCGGCGAATGCGCCAAGGCGTGCAACTACGGTGCTCTAACTCTCGTTCAGCAAAAACCCGTCATCAATCCCGTGCTTTGCGAGCGCTGCATGCGATGCACGCGCGCCTGCACCCACGCCGCCCTGGTCCGCCCCGCCCCCACGCGGGAAAACTTCATGCAGGCCCTGGCAGAAAGCGTCAAAGGCGTCCTCTCTACGTTCGAACCAAGCCGGGTGTTATTCGTCAACTTCGTCGTGGATGTGACACCCCAGTGTGACTGTGCACCTTCGCTCGACATCCCCATCGTGCCCGACCAAGGAATCCTTTGCTCAAGGGATCTAGTGTCCCTCGAGCAGGCGTCTTTGGATCTGGTTCGCAGAGCACCTGCGATGCCGGGGTCAATCGCCCACGACAGGGGGCTGGGGCCGGGAATGGAGAAGTTTGGCGCATTGCACGGCCTTGACCCCCAGTTCCAGATCGATGCCGCGCAGAGGCTCGGACTGGGGTCGCGGGACTACGAGCTTGTGCTCATTTGAACAATCCGGCAAGAAATGCTGCCAAGGCCCCCAGGTAGGACGCGTCCAGTGCCAATGCCCGAGCCGCGAAACCCAGAACTGGGGCCTTTGTGGGCGACACAACGGCCATCACGACGACCACCCACCAGATGTTGGTGAACGCTATGAGCATGACCGAAAGGAACAGCCCTGCCTGCCTGAGGTCGTATTGGTCTGGTGCTTCCCGTGCTGTCCCCGCCACGTGCGATCCGAGGGCGCAGCCGACGAGGAATACTGCCACTGTCTGGGCCGAGCCTCTCAGGGCCGCCGCGACAAGCATCAACACGATCGGAAACAGCGGGAAGAGGTAGGGACTCAGAGCTATGAGGAAGTTTCCCCGCGCGTTCGGCTTATAGTAGGAAACGTATCCGCCATGTCTCGTGAACTTGAACTGCTTGATCTTATAGCCGCAGAGCCTTGCGAAAACGGCGTGGACAAGCTCGTGGCCAACCAGGTGGACGTACCACGCGGCGACGCCTATCTTTGGCATCCGTTCAGCCTTGAAAGCGAGCAACACTCCAAGCGATCCCCCAAGGACTAGAACGAAACCTAGCTGTCTGGAGAAATCCCACAGCGCCTCGATGGCCGATAAAGGATCCCGCGTGGCGCCCTGAAGGCTGATGCCGAGGAAGGACGACGCCTGCACGAGCAACGCCGCCGCGAATCCCGGCATCAATATGGCGATTAGAGCTGCGACGATCCATTTGGCGACTCTGTGCCGGGTTAGAGCCACGATCCGGCGGCATGATCGGCGCGAATAAAGCTGTGACAGCTAGTCCGTCCTTCCCCTAGTGCGCCTCAGGACCCTGCATGCGTCCAAGTATGCCTTAAGGTTCTCCCACGGGATCGTGTGCGGAAGCTGTCCACCCGCGTTCAGGAAGTAGCCCGGCAGGTGGCCACAGGTCTTAATGCATCTCTCGACCTCCTTCGCGGCCTGTTCGGGCGCTCCGCCGGTAAGCAACCTAGTGTCCACGTTACCGATGAGGATCTTCTTGCCGCCCCACCGATCTGCCATCCACTTGAGGTCAACGTAGGGTTCAAAGATGAACCCATCTGCGCCCGCCGCGAAAACGTCCTCCACGATCTTGGTCACCTGCCCATCGGAGCAGAAAATGACCGGTATGCCGCGGTCCTTTAGGGGCTCCCAGATCCATGGGTAGAACGGGAAGATGTTCTTCCTGTACCACCCGGGGCTGAATATGGGGCCGTTGCTCATGCATATGTCGTCATGGGAGATGAAAACCTCAAGTCCACGAACCTTGGACCAGGCCTCCATGTAGAGCCTCGACAGACCCGCGAACTCCCTCGCCTGCCTCATGAACCGCGAGGGATCGCGCAGCGCGGCGGTTACGGTCGGTCTCCAGCCGAACAATCCGAGGAACCAGTGGAATAGGGTCGTGTAATGGGCCTCCGCGACCAGAAGGCGGTCACCGATTTCCGATTGGTTCTGGTCGTGAAGCCGTTGGAAATCGCGGACGAGATCCTTCATGGACCTCTGCTCGTACGAAGAAACATCGTAGTCAAGCACCTCCCTAGGAGAGGCGATGGGGCCCTTCCGCATGTGGGCCCCCTCGTGGCACCATCTCGTCGCGAATACGCCCCACGGCTCCAGTCTCGCTCCGTCTTCGTCTCTCGCCGACGAATCGCTGCCGGGGAGAGAGGCGACGGCCGACTTGTGCTGCAGGCCACCCCAAGAAAGGTCAAGATCCAATGCGTCTATGACGGCCAGCCCGGCTCGCGCAACATCCTCCAGCGGATCGACGCCCGCGATCTTGATGTACGCCTCCCTGGACATCGGCCAGTACCACTCCACCTGCGGCACGATATCGGTTTCCTCAAGGTGGATCGCGGACAGGCCCCGCTTGTAAGCCATGTGCATGGGGTTGCATGGCCGCGTTGGAAAAGATTTCCCACTGCGTAGTTCCACTGGGATCGCAAGCATTATCTTCTTCCTCACCGCCTCCGGATGGGATCCAGATGAGATACGGAGTGGTGCTGCATGGGGCTGGAGTTATCGACGCACCCACCGCTATGGCGGAGATAGCTCAAGCTGGGTTCACGAGCTTCGAGTATTCATACTCACACCTAGCGAAATTGGAAGCTCGGAGGCGAACCGCCTACGGGGAGTTGGCTGACAGGGCGTCCGCGTTAGGGCTCGAGCCCGTGCAGATCCACGGCCCGAGCCTGGAGCAAGGATTCGATCTGGGAAGCCCGGACGGCCCGGTCCGCAAAAGAAGCATCAGGAGAAGCTGCAAGTGGATGGATTACTGTGTTGCTTTAGGTGTCCCCGTCATGATCGAACACGGGTGTGAGTTCCACGAGGACTTCGGGAAAACCATGGACTGTGTGAAATCGTCTTTCCGGACTATCTCAAGATTGGCCAAGGATAGGGGCATCAAGATTGCCATCGAGAACGAGTTCGACCCAAGGAACCTCGTGCGCGCAGGAGACGGCCGACGCATGGTGGTGCCAGCTAGGGTGGGCTGCACCATATCCGAGCTCATGGAGGTGATCAACGACGTGGACCCCGACACGCTCGGAATATGTCTGGACTTCGGGCATGCAAACCTCCAAAGACCGCTCTTTGCCCTCGCAGATGCCGTATCCGAGGCTGGTACACATCTGATCGCCACACACATACACGACAACGAAGGGCTTAGGGATGATCATCTGTTCCCTCTCATGGGCAACATCGAGTGGGATGCGGCGATCGAGGCTTTGCGTCGGATCAACTACCGAAAGCCCCTCGTTCTTGAGGCCGACGGCGGGCTCTCGTCCAAGGATCGGAACACCCGGATGAACCGACTGCGGGCAGCCAATCTCATACTGCGTGAACTCTGCGGGCCTGAAGGGTGGACGAGGAAGGCCATGACCTAGTCCAATCGATCACGCGGATGCCTAGTCCAATCGATCACGCGGATGCCTGCAGCGACCGAATGCGCCGGACATGGTCTTTCTCTTCAAAAATGATCCTGTCGATCACCGTGGCCGCTGCGCTGGTGACGTACTCCCTTATCGAGTAGTAGAAGAGCAGGGTTTCCTTCTCAAAGCCTAGCGCAAATTCCAGGATTTGCATGGTCGTCTCAAGGCTGGGGGAGCTGCCCTCGACCAGGTGCTTCAGAACGCTTGTGCCGACTAGGCTCTCAATGTACGGCGTGGCCTCCTCGGGGATTATCCCTTTTGTTTCGTCCTTGGCGCCTTTTGCGAGAAGCTGCAGGAAGATCTCCGCATGTCTCCTCTCATCAGCTGCTAAGACCCCAAGGAGATCCTTGGCTGCTCCCTTCGCCTTGGCCGCCGATCCGCGGTAGAACTTTTCCCCTGCCCTCTCAACCTGTATAGCCATCTCCACAAGTTCAAACCGAGTGTAGCCGGGCACTGTCTCATCACACCCCCTTGCTGAGGTCCACGGCGTGGACTGAACAAGATATGCATGGATCATAGGCGCGAATGAGCATCTCACACTGCAAGGAAAGGTCTCCTCCCGCGGCGACGACCTTGGGGCAGAAGGCTCTCAGGGAGTCCTCCACGTGGGCCGAGTTGTGTGCCGTGGGAGGCACAATGTCAGCAGCCGTGACAACTCCGGATTTGTCAAACGTGTAACTGTGGTAAAGAAGGCCTCGCGGGGCCTCGGTCAGCGCCGCTCCGGAGCAGGGCACGCCCGTCCGGGCCCGGGCGGGCTGCTCCGCCACGTCCAGCCTCAGCTTCCTTATTATTCTTATGCTTTCCTCGATCGCGTGCAGGATCTCGACGACCCTTGCCTTGATGTTCATGAAGGGGTCGGTTGATTGAAGATTCAAGTCGATGTCCTTGATCAACTTCCTTGCGCCCGGGCTCAACTGTTCATGATTCAAGACCACCCGTGCCAACGGCCCAACCATGAAGCTTCCCCTGCCTTTCACGAATGACTGTTTGGCGTTGGAGTAGGCCACCTGTCTCTCAAGAATGTAAGACCTGTACTCGGCTTCCGAGGCTTCGAGCCCGAGGTTTGAGACCAACCGGCCCTCGTTCACGGCATACTCGTTCCCGCTTGATATTGCAACAAGCTCGCTATCGCGATCGACGGCGGGGTAGTCGAATCCCGCGATCGTCTTCACGGTCTCCAAAACCTCCTTCCTCGCACTCTTAAGCCTCGCAAGTAGCGGCTCCAGTTCCTCCTCCGTGGGGATCTTGGTGAAACCGCCCACTACAGCGGAGATGGGATGAATCGCTCGTCCCCCGACGATCTCACCGACATCGTTCCCCAGCTTCTTGATTCTAAGCGCAGTCTGCACGATATCCCTGTGCTTCGCAGCCATCGAGATCGCGCCGTCGAAGCCAAGGTAGTCCGGCGCGGTCAGCATGAAGACGCTAAGAGCATGGCTCTGGATCCAGCCGCTGAGCGCAAGCAGCGTCCTGAGCTGTTTGGTCTGTTGGCTGACCTCAACGCCGAACGCATTCTCAACCGCTCTGAGCGCCGTGACCTGGTGTGCAACCGGGCAGATGCCACAGATCCTGGATGCGAGCTCGTGCACTTCGTAGAACTTCCTTCCCCTTAGGAAGGCCTCAAAGAACCTCATGGGCTCGAAGATCGCAAACTGGCACTTTTTCACGCGCCCTCCCCGGCCCACTTCGACCTTGATCGACCCCTGGCCCTCCACCCGGGGAACGTAGCAAACGTTGACCTTTTGCGAACTCAAATGCCCGCCTCCGCGCGAAATTCGTCGGTCATGCCCGCGTACTTGCGGAACTTCCGGACCGCGTCGTCATCGGACATCCCGTTTTTCTTGAACAGGCGTGCCAGTTGCCCCGCGTTGGCATCGCTCATAGGCCCGTAGCATCCCTCACATTCCCTGCCGTAGCTGGGGCAGATCGCGCCGCACCCAGCTCTCGTGACAGGCCCCATGCACGGCTTCCCCAAGCTCCTCAGGATGCAGACGTTCTCTCTGAGCTTGCACTCAACGCAAACTGGGTGGTATTTCAGATCCGGCCTGATGCCCTGAAGTGCGGACGTGATTAGCGCGAATATGAGGTCCTTGTGGGGCGGACATCCGGGGAGCACCATGTCCACGGGCACGTACTCCCCGATGCCGTGGACCCTGATCGACATGATCGGCGTGGTATCCTCGTAAACGTAGCTTTCGGCCTTGTACTGGGAAATCCAGTTCCTTATGGACGGCAGGCAGCCCGCCACGGCGCAATCGCCAAAGGCGACAAGGATTCGCGACACGGACCGGATTCTCTTGAGCTCCTCCAGCTCCCTAGGAGTTGAGACCGATCCCTCAACCAGGCAAAGGTCGTATGGACCCAGATCAACCCGGCTCTGCGCCATCATGAAGTAGGCAATGCTGATCCTCTCCGCTATCTGGAGAAGCTCATCCTCAAGGCGCAAGAGCTCCATCTGGCAGCCCGCGCAGCCGGTGAATTTGAAAACGGCGAGCCTCGGCTTCCCTTCAGCCATTGCCTCCCTCCTATATCCCGCAGTCGGGGACATCCTTGATCACCGAATACTTGAACACCGGCCCATCCTTGCAGACAAAGTATGGCCCCAGTTGGCAGTGTCCGCACTGGGCAATCCCGCACCGCATCCGCCTCTCCAGCGACACGTAGAGCTGTTCCTCGTTGAATCCCTTCCTGAGCAGATCCTGCACCACGAAGTGCATCATCACCTCCGGCCCGCAGATGAGCGCCGCGGCGTTCCTGGGCTTGGTGACAAGATTCTGCAGGAGCGTTGTCACAACTCCCACCGAGTGCTTCCACTCGACCCCTTCTGGGACATAATCAACCGTGAGGGCGAGCTTGGTCCTAGGCATCCTGTGCCACTTCTCAAACTCCCATTCGAAAATGCTCTCAAGCGGAGTCCTCGTGCCGTACAGGATCTCGAGAAATCCGAAGTCGTCCCGATTCTCCTCTATGTGAACTATCACAGGACGCGGCGAGGGAAGCCCGACACCGCCGGTCACGATGAGGACGTCCTTGCCCTCCAGTTCCTTCATCGGCCAGCCGTTCCCGTACGGGCCGGAGATGTAAAGTCGATCGCCGACCTTGAGTTGGTGGATCCTAGTAGTGACCCTGCCGACCTTCCTGACCGCAACGGCGAAGCTATCGGTGTTTGACATGCTCGAAGCGATTGAGAACATCGCCTCCCCGACTCCCGGAAAAGAGATGATGATGAACTGACCGGGCGTGAACCTGAACGCGCGCTGGACGTCTTCCTCCACGAATCTGAAAGTGTAGGTGTTCGTGTTGGAGGTTTCACGTTTGATGGCGAGGACCTCGGCGATCTCCCTCTTGTACGGGTCCTTCAAATGGGTCCCTCCCCAGAGGCCTCATCCCCTCTGAGCTCCCTTGCGATCAAAGTTATGTCTATGTCCACAGGACATATCCTTATGCATCGCCCGCAGCCTACGCACTTGGTCATGCTGTACTGGTACGATCCATAACTCAGGTTGTGACAAACGAACTGCCTGAGTCGCGCGCTTCTTTCCGGGCGGAAGTTCCCCCCAAGTGCGACCTGCGCGAACTCCTTGAGGAGGCACACATCCCATTCGCGGTACCTTTCGCCCTTCGTCAACGAAACATCGACCGTGTCGCGCACGTCGAAACAGAAGCAGGTTGGACATACCATCCCGCACTGGCCGCACCCCAGACAGATATTGCCGTACTTTGCCCAAACGGGATGGTCTTGCGAGGATAGGCACAACTCTGGCATGCCCGCCATATCTAGGGATCTCTTGAACTCCCCTTTCAACCGCTCGATCACCGCGCGCTTCGCCTGCAGATCCTCCTCTGTAGCCGCTTGCAGCTCGAGGGAGCGCAAGACCTGCTCACCTTCCTGGCTTCCGGACTCCATGAGATACCTCCGACCGATGTCGGTCATAAGGACGTCAAAACCGGACTTGGCCTCCGGTCCCGTGCCCATTGACATGCAGAAGCAGCTGTCCGACACGGTCTTGCAGGTAAGAGCGAAGATGAGGAAGTTGTTGCGCCTCCTGAGGTACCTGGGATCGCTACGGAACCCTAGGAACACCCTGTCAAGGAACTTGAGCCCATTCACGTCGCATGGGTGAACGCCCAGGAGGACCTGCTTCTCAGCCGGGATTAGGTCCTCAATCCTTGAGAACTTGTCGTGGTCGAAGGTGAATATGGTCTCGCGCGGCGGCGAGAAGTACTTCTTCGGGGGCAGGACGGTTGTCACGTAATCCAGACAGAGATCCTGCGCCCGCTCAACCCTCCCAAACACCCACTCCGTCCCTTTCTGGATCGGTCCGAAGACCTTGTGCGATTCGCCGAGCTTGGCCAGAATCCTCGGGATCTCAGCATCGGGCATGACAACGCAATACGTCATGGACGGAGCCCGAGCCCCATCCAAACAAACGCGATTTAAAAGTATTGCCAAAGGAAGCGCGGTCGGCCCGGAGGGCAAGACCTTTAATGAGGCGTGGCAAATGCCCTTGCAAAGAATATGGGCGCGAGATCATCTACCTGGCGCCGCCCTGGAGAACATTGAGCTGATCGACGGGGGTGACTGGGTGAAGAAGTACAGCGTATACGTCACGAGAAGCATCCCGGAGCCAGGGCTTGATCTGCTCAGACGCGAGTGCGACCACGTTTGGGTTCGACCCTCTGAGAAGATACCCACCAAGGAGGAGTTGATTAGGGGGGTGAGGAGATGCGATGCCCTCCTCAGCCTCCTTACCGACCGGGTCGACTCTGATGTCATCGCTGCCGGACGCCGGCTGCGCATCATAGCCAACTACGCAGTTGGCTATGACAACATTGACGTCGAGGCCGCGACGCGTAAAGGCGTCATGGTGACCAACACCCCCGGAGTGCTCACCGAAACCACCGCCGACATGGCCTGGGCGCTGCTGATGTCGGTGGCGAGGCGAATCGTAGAGGCCGATAGTTACGTGAGGAAAGGACGATTCAGAGGATGGGCACCCAAGTTGTTGCTCGGCTCGGACGTGCATGGCAAGACCCTTGGGATCGTCGGCCTGGGCCGGATCGGGAGGGCGGTGGCCGCGAGGGCGAAGGGATTCCAGATGAAGGTGCTATACTACGATGTGAGAAGGGCCGAGCCGGATGTTGAGAGAGAGCTCGGGGCTGCCTACGTTGACCTGGAGACCCTCCTCCGTACATCCGACTTCGTGACCCTTCACACTCAGCTTACCCAGCAGACCACCCATCTGATCGGGCCGAAGGAACTTGCAATGATGAAACCGACGGCATACCTGGTCAACACGTCTCGGGGCCCGGTGGTGGACGAAAAAGCTTTGGCCAAAGCCCTTCAAGCCGGTGCCATTGCGGGCGCCGCCCTTGACGTGTTTGAGAAGGAGCCAGATGTCTCGCGCGATCTCCTGGCTCTTCCGAACGTGGTTCTCGCTCCACACATCGCAAGCGCGTCGGTTGAGACGAGGACTAGGATGGCCATCATGGCGGCGGAGAATATCATAGCCGCTGCTTGGGGGCAGACGCCCCCCAACCTGGTCAACGCGGAGGTCCTCCAGCGCTACCCGATCTCGTGATGGTCGGGCGAACGTCTACTGGGGAGAAGACCGCAGGGCGGGCTTCCTCGCAACTATCGTTTCGCTGACGATCTGGAAGGACGATGCACGGAATGCCTCGGTCCTTTCTCGTTTCGCCGCAGAAACCGCCCCGGTGGTAGGCCTCCGAGCAGCTTTCCAGGGGCGAACGAGTTTTTGCCTTACTCGGACGTCCGCGAAACCTTCGTTGGCTATCTTCTTCGTGTACTGCTTTTCGCTGAGCGCCCCCGAGATCCAGCTTGCCCATGCGCGGGGGCTACTTCTCAGCACCTGAGGGAGTGCTCCTGAGATGACTATGTCCGAGATCACCAACCTGCGTCCGGGCCTGAGAACCCTGAACGCCTACCTGAGAGCGGCGTCCTTGTCCGGGGACAGGTCGATCACGCAGTTGCTTATTACAACATCAAAAGAGCCGGACTCAACTGTGGGGTGTTCGACCTCGCCCAAGCGAAACTCCACGTTGCCGCGACCAGCGTGCCGGGCAACCTCCCGAGCTGCTAGACCGTTTCGGGTGTGGAGTCGACTCTGATGACTGTTCCACGCTTGCCCGTCTTTGGGGGCGGCCAAGAACGAATCCACACCTTCCGCCGCGCTTTTGGCGAGATCCTTCAGGAAAGGGGCTTATGGACCGATGCCCGCTCGAGGGCTTGATCCGATGTTGGCGGGCAGGGGTCGAGTATTTCTTACGAAGGTGGACGCTTCCGATCAGACAGACAGATTGAAATGCCCAAGGCGCAACCTGTTGCACAAGGCGAGAAACATATGGGCTTCGCCCAACTCGATAATCGAGGCAAGGAGAGCTCAGCACACCAGTCTTTTAACGAGGATCGCATCAAGCAAGACCCAGCCTACCCCAAATTCCTCAAACTGAAGGAGATCCTCCAGGGCAAGTCGGCGTTGGTCTCATTCTCGGGAGGCATCGATAGCACGCTCCTTGCTTTCTTGGCAAGGTGGATCTGCCCAAGGTCACTCGCGGTCACCGGTGCCTCGCCCACTCTCGGCACCGGTGAGCTGGACGGTGCTAGGGAACTTGCGTCCCTCATCGGTATCCCGCACAGAGTGATCGAGCACGACGAGCTTCAAAACCCCCAGTTCTCGAAGAACTCTCGGGATAGGTGCTACCACTGCAAGAAAGGACTGCTCGAGGCAATGACGCGCATCGCGGCCGATGAGGGATACGAGATGGTCATTGAGGGAAGCAATGCGAGCGACGTCGGCGACCACCGACCAGGAAGGCGGGCCGTGGTCGAGCTCAAGGTACGCAGTCCGCTCCTCGAAGCTGGCCTGACAAAATCCGAGGTCAGAAGGCTTTCCAAGGCATTCGGATTGCCCAACTGGAACAGGCCATCAATGGCGTGCCTAGCGTCCCGGATACCCTACGGTTCCCCCATAACCCGCGACAGGCTGGCAAGGATCAGGGAAGCCGAAGACTTCCTAAGGAGGCTCGGATTCGACGTGGTTAGGGTCCGGGATCACGATCGCCTCGCGAGGATAGAGGTCGACGCGGGTCGAATCAAAGACCTTTGCAGCGCGCCGGTCTCTCACGCCATAGTCGCCAAGCTCAAGTCGCTCGGCTTCGTGCACGTGTGCGTCGACCTTCTTGGCTACAGAACTGGTAGCATGAACGAAGGGCAGGATATGCTAGAGGCCTGACTTTACCTCGGAAGAAACTTGATAAGGTGAGGTCGTCGAGCAGGCACAAGCACCGATCGGCGTCTAGAGAGCAAAACAACCTACCTACACGCTTCTCGTCGAAGTGACGCCGCGATAGAGCCGTCGCCGGATCATGAGGGCATACACGACCTGTCCGGATAGGATCATCGTCGCCAACACGGCGAGCCACTCTATGAGATAGGTCCACATCAACGCGCGGTCCTTCAACCTCAGGGCATGCTCCGCGATCCCATCAAGATAATCCCTTGCGTCTTCGACCAACGAAAGCGCCTGGTCGTACTCCTGCTGCACATAGACGGTTCTGGCCTCTGCCCGGATGTCGTCGGCCGCGGCGATCTCGTTGTAGAGCTTCCCGGTGTTGGCCCCGAACCTGTCGGCGAAGTCTACCACCGAGAGCACCCAGGACTTGGCCTCCTCGTAGTTGATCAGGCCCTGTCTGACGGTATGAACCTTGAGGATATCGTTGGGAAGCTCCCTGCCCGTGGAGTAGAACAGCATATTCATGAAGACGTCCAACGCGAAGGGGTTGCCGCCCTGGGATGGCTGGTCCAGCCTCCACCAGGCGTAGCCCATCCCAAGGGTATTTGACCATGTCTCGCCCTTGCCGTAGGTCCAGGATATGAGGAATGGAGGTTTGTCCAACCCGTCGTCGCTCCAGGCCCAGATCTTTGCTCCCTCCTTCGCAGCCATGAAGTACACCAACGGCTGCACGATGTTGTCCATCCCGAGCGGTATGAACATCTTCAGCACAGGGGCAAGCGTGGGGTCCTCGTTGATCTTCACCTTCGCCCTCTTGGTGCCGTACTGCTTCCAGAGGACGAAGATCTCCTCCGATGCCAAGGACGGGAAGGCGTCGTTGAGCCTTGAGTTTATCCAAGCATAGTTGGGCGCTACGCTGGTATGGGTTACGCCCCCGATGGTCACGAAGCCCCCAACCCCGTCGTCCCGGATCGCCCTGTACATCTGGTCCATCTGGGCTGGGGTGAAGAACTCCATGAACATGTGCTCATAGATCATGTAATCCTGCTCGATGAGCTGCTCATAGGTGCGCGGAAAATACAGCCTCATCGCCCTTCGTCCGGGCTCAAGGTCCGGCGTCGCCATGCCCTGGATCGGGATCGTGGACGGTATGAAGGTTATGTCGAGCATGGGCTCAACCTTGCCCCAGAGCGGCACCGGGCTCAGCCAAGTGGCCGTCGCGCCCATGTCAAGCACCTTGATCGGACCGCTCCCTCCACCCCACGCGGGCATGCAGAGCAGCAGGATCAGTGCCAGCGAAGCCCCGAACTTCATCGTCCTTGAGATGCGTGCTTGCGATAAAAAGCTCATACCCGGCCTCCGACCCGGTAGCCGTGCGGCTGGCTGGATCGGTCCACCC
>CAZJVP010000004.1:0-2997 GCA_964549615.1 uncultured Thermococci archaeon
ACAGGTGGTCTTCGTTGGGCACACCCACGTGCCGCTCGTTTTCATCGACCGCGGGCGGGCCGAGGAGATGGTCCCTTCCGAGGGCAGGAGGGTCTCGTACGAAGACGTGCGGCTGATTTACAACCCGGGGGCGGTGGGACAGCCCCGGGATGGCGATCCGCGGGCAGCGTACTCGATCGTCGATACCTCCTCGCACACCATAGAACAGCACAGGGTGGAGTACGATGTGCAGGAGGCGCGCGCGGACATCATCGAGGCCGGGCTGCCAAGGATCCTGGGCGACCGCCTGATCCTTGGGTGCTGACGGGTGCAACTTAATAGAGGGGGAGTCATGCACAGGCCCGTACGGCTGGATAGCGCCGTTCGTAGGGTCGGCGCCTGGCGGGGTTGAATTGGATCAGGCTGGGCCCGAGATATCCATCGTGTTGCCGTGCCGCAACGAGGAGCCCACCATAGCAGACGCGATCGCCGCTGCGAGGAAGGCGTTTGAAGGACGCAGGATCGAGGTGATCGTCCCCGACAGCTCCACCGACAGGTCCCCGGAGATCGCTCGCGGCATGGGCGCCATCGTCGTCACCCCCGCCACGCTTGGGTATGGAGCGGCTTACCGCTCCGGGTTCCAGCGCTGCACCGGCAGGTACATCGCGATGGCGGACCCCGATGGCACCTACGACCTTACCGAGCTTCCGATGCTTCTCGCCCCGCTGGAGGTGGGCAGGGCGGATCTCGTGATCGGCTCAAGGCTTAGGGGCAGGATCGAGCCCGGCGCGATGCCCGCCTTCAAACGGCACCTGGGGAACCCTTTTTTGACATGGCTGCTGAACGCGCTCTTCGGCGTGGGTGTGACCGATGCCCACTGCGGGATGAGGGCGCTGACGGCCGGCGCGCTGCGTATGATGGACCTTCGGACGACCGGGATGGAGTTCGCGTCCGAGATGCTGGTCCAGGCAAAGAGGGCGGGCCTCAGGATCGTCGAGGTTCCGATAAGCTACCGCAGGAGGAAGGGGGCTCCGTCGAAGCTGAGCTCGCTGCGGGACGGCTGGCGGCACGTTCGTTACATGGTCAAGGCGAGGCTAGGGGGTCATTCGTAGCGGATGGCTTCCACCGGGTCTAGCCTTGAGGCCTTCCAAGCTGGGTAGGAGCCCGATATGAGCGTGACCGCCACGGCCAGAAGAACCGAGAAGGGGATGAGCCAAAGCGGTATGTAGGGCGAGAATCCCGCTGCTGCGCCCGCCAACCTTCCGATGTTGAGCCGGACGACGAGGTACTCCAGGATGCGAGAGCCAACGAAGCCGAAAGCCACCCCGGCGATCCCGCCCGCCAGGCCCAACAAGGCGGACTCGAACAGGAAGCTTTTGAGGATGAAGCCGTTCTTGGCCCCGGTGGCCTTCATTATGCCTATCTCCCGGGTGCGCTCCATTGTGGAAACCACCATCGTGTTGGCCGAGCCGAGGGCGGCGACCGCCACGGCCAGCACCCCGATGCTGAGCAGAAAGAGGCTGTACTGGTTGAGCGTCCTCTCGATCGTCTCGGTGAATTCCTCGAAGGTAAGGACCGTGAGGTTAGGGTAGCCGGACTGCACCGCGTCCGCAACCTGCCTGGCCTCCGTCCTGCTGCTCGTTGAAAGGAGGATGCCTGCATAGGAGGTTTCGTTTGTGAACAGGGCGGCGGTCTGGAACGTGACCAAGAGCGGGACGTTGGGCGGGGCTCCGAACCGCGCCTCCCTGCTCTGCCCAACGATGCCGCTGATGGTGAGGTTGTGCAGCCCGCCCTGGTCATCAACCAGCGTGACGCTGTCGCCAACGGAGACCTGTTGGAACCTGAGCAGAATCTGGCCGGCAAGGGCCTCCAGATATCCCGGCCAGCTGCCGCTGTCCAGCACGATCTGGCCTATGGATCTCTCTCCCTCGGGGTCGATCGCCACCACCGTCATGCGTATCTCCCGGTCCCGCCAGACGGCGCGAACCGGGATCGGGGTCGAGCGGGCAACGTAGCTCTCCACGCCCGGGGTTGAGACGATCTCGTCCAAGGTTTGCTGGTCTATGCCTACCGTCTCGATCCGGGCGGTCCTGAGCCTGGCGAGGACTCCCCCTTGGCCGATGCCGGGCTGGCCCGCCCCCGATGAATCGTAGATCTCCTTGGGGAGGGGCAGAACGATCGCGTCCGTGGCGATGGGGCTTAAGGTGGCCTCGACAGATCGCTTCACGCCGAAGCTCAAAGAGAGGATCGCGATTATCGCCCCGAAACCTATGGCGATGCCAAGCACTGTGAGAGCCGTGCGCACCTGCCTTCTGGTCGTGTGCCTCCAGGCCATCGTCGCGATTTCCCTCACCCTATACCAACCTCCCGTCCTTGATGTTGAGGACCCTCTGGGCATAGGCCACGACATCGCGGTCGTGCGTGGCTATGAGGGTGGTCTGCCCCTGAAGGGATAGCTTTCCCAACGCCTCCAACACCATCTTGCCCGTCTGGGAGTCGAGGTTGCCGGTCGGCTCGTCGGCGAGGAGGATCGCGGGCCTGTTAATGATGGCCCTCGCGATTGCGACGCGCTGCCTTTCTCCCCCGGAGAGCTGGGAAGGCAGGCGGTTCGCCTTATCCGCCATCCCCAATGCGTCAAGGGCCTCCATGGCCCTCTCCCGCCTCGTCTTCCTGGTGCCGATGCCGGCGTAGACCATTGGCATCTCAACGTTCTCGACCGCGGTCAGGACCGAGATCAGGTTGAAGAACTGGAATACCATGCCTATCCGCAGCGCCCTCGTTTCGGCAAGCTCGTCGTGGCTGAGCTTGGTGACGTCCTTTCCCTCGATGAGCACCTTCCCCTCGGAGGGTTTGTCCATGCACCCGATCAGGTTGAGAAGCGTGCTCTTTCCGGATCCCGAGGGACCCATCAGCGCGACCGTCTCGCCCCTTTGGATCTGGAGGTCCACCCTGTCAAGGGCTCGCAGAACCTGGTCGCCGATCCGGTAGGTCTTGCTCACCCCGACGAGGCTGACCACC
>CAZJVP010000005.1:0-2983 GCA_964549615.1 uncultured Thermococci archaeon
GATAGCGGACATCAACGGTGACGGCAAGCAGGAGATCCTCTGGTTGGCTCCGTTCCCGATAGTCACCGATGCGGACGGCAACCTCCTGGCGTACTACTACAACCCGCACATACAAGACGGCGCAAGGCAGGAGAACGGTGCATGGTGGGGCGATGTGGACAAGGACGGCAAGAGCGAGTGGATCTGCGAGCTCAACGGCAAGACCCACCCAGAGACCCAGGTCTACTGCCTGACCATGAACGGCAAGTTCCCGGCTGATGCTTGGTGGCCGGAGTACGAGCACTCAGCCTACCCAGCTGCGTACCAGAACGCCCAGACCTGGCTGCTTCTCAAGGGCGGCTACTCCTGCGCGGACTGGTTCCCGATCCCCGAGGTCGTGTTGCCGGCCGTCGCAGTGATGATCGGTGTTGCTCTGCTGTGCAGAAGGAAGTAAACCTCATTTTTTTCCTTCTTTTTTCCGTTTTTGCGTTCCCTCGACTTTTTGGTGCTTCGAATTTTCTGGTTTCCAACTTTGACGGAGCATTGTGAAGATGGTTCCGGGCCTCGTTGAGACCGCTCTTCCTGCCCAGTCCTTCTCTCCTGTGGCAAAAGCAGGGCTAGAACAATCCCGATACGAAAGTTCCGGCTCCGATCTCTCATCGTTGAGCGCATCCGAACGCCTAAAAAGAAGAGAACCACTTTTTCCTGCAGTCCACGCAGCTGAATTTGACCGTGAATCGAACGTGGGCGGGCCTGCCGGAACCCGTGGCTGGTGGCCGCTGGGAACGCCCAAGTACGCATCGAGGTCCGCGGTCCAAGCCTCCTCGCCCGCGCGTGCACCTGGACCTGTCACGGACGTTGTATGACGCTCTTGCCAAGACTGGAAGTAGAGTGGTTCACACAGCCAAACCAAAAGAACCCGCTATCCAAGGAACGGGGCGCAGTGCCCAAGATTTTTCCAAGGAACGGGGCGCAGTGCGCAGTGCCCAAGATTTATATGTACAGAGTTGCTAGGGTCGCCGTCTTGGCATCCATCAGCATTCGGGTTCCAATCGAGGACCGTAGCTCAGGGGGCGGGTCGCGTTCTGTGATGACCACACGTCCCCGACCGTCGACCCGATGGCACGATGGATACCCAAGATTACCAGACAAATGAACGGAGGTGATAACGTGAGGAAAGCAATTCTTTTGATCGGTTTGTTTGTTGCAGTTGCCATGCTGAGCCAGGTTGGAGCAGTAACCCAGCTCACCCTAAAGTGGGCCTTCAACACGAGCGCCGCGATTCCGGGGAAGTCCTTCGGTGCAGGACACCAGGGATGTCAGACAGTCTGGGACATCGACGGCGACGGCATCAATGAGATCATCTTCGGGACGCGGAGGGGCGATAGCAGGAGGCTCTGGTGCATCAAGGCGGATGGGAAGACGCTGAAATGGATCTACCCACCCATCGCGGAAAGCGGGCTTCCGGGCGACCCTACTAGCAAGGTCTCGCTTGTCGACGTGGACAACGACGGCAAGTACGAGATCGTGCTCGGAGGTCGAGGCGGCGTGATCCATTGCATCAACGCCGATGGATCGGTGCGCTGGAAGTGGAACAACCCGCTAAACTCGGAGATGCACGGGGCTCCGCAGGCCTACGATGTCGATGCGGATGGCAAGGTCGACTTCTTCATCAACGATAACAATGGATTCATCTACCGCCTCACCAATGACGGGCAGCTCGTCTGGACCTCGTTCCAGTGCGGCAAGGGCAACCAGGGCCACCCGACGATAGCTGATATCGACAGGGATGGCGAGTTCGACGTGCTATGGGCGAGCCAGGACTTCAACGTCTACTGCATATCTGCCAAGACAGGCGCCGAGAAGTGGAGGTTCAATACCGGCGCCAACATGCAGACCAACCAGGTCATCGTTGCGGACGTCAACAAGGACGGCGAGTACGAGGCAGTAGTGTGGACGGATGCAGCCGGCAACCTCCCGGGCACGGTGTACTGCATAAGCTTCTTCGGCACCGAGGTCTGGAGGTGGAGCTTGGCGACAGGCGGCCACATCAGGATCTGCCAAGCGATCGGTGACGTCGACGGGGATGGCAATCTCGATATGGTGGTTAACGCTGACGACGGACAATACATGCTTGACATAGGCGGAGCTCAGCCGAAGCTGAAGTGGAAGATGAACGTCACGGACCTTGGGGCCAAGGGCATTCTACCAGGCGCGGTCAATAACGCGTGGTCGTCCTACCAACTGATCGCCGACATCGACGGTGACGACAAGCTGGAGGTGCTGTGGCTGCTTCCGTTCCCGGTGGTGACGGACGCTGCGACCGGCGCGCTTGAGGCATACTACCTCAACGACGATATTGCTGTCAACGCCAGACAGGAGAACGGTGGCTGGTGGGGCGATGTGGACAAGGATGGAAAGAGCGAGTGGATCGTCGAGCTCAACGGCAAGACCCATCCACAGACTCTGATCTACTGCTTGACCATGAACGGCAAGTTCCCGGCAAACTCGCCTTGGCCAGAGTACTACCACTGCGCGTATCCGGCCTCGTACCAGAATGCCCAGAGCTGGCTAACCCTTAAGGGGGCCTACTCCAACTCTCTGTGGTTCCCGATGCCTGAGATCCTGCTGCCAGCCATTGCAGCGATGCTCGGCCTCGCCTTAATGAGGAGGACGTAGGCTCTCTTTTCCTTTCTTTTTTTCCACCTTTTTTCCCTATTTTTTTCGTCGATCACAAGGATCGTTAGGCTACGGCTACGCCAGAGGGTTGCGGCAGAAGTTTTCCTAGTCACTCGTTCCGTGACGGGGCTAACATTTACAATTTCAGAGCCGCATCTGCGGCTGGGGCATGCCGACCAACGTAACGCGAGAGTACCTCGAGGCCCAGCAGAAGTACACCGAGGCACGCAGCTTGGAGGAGAAGATCGAGGCCCTCAAGCTCATGCTCTCCACCGTCCCCAAGCACAAGGGCACCGAGCGGCTCCGCTACGAGCTCAAGAAGAAC
>CAZJVP010000006.1:0-14265 GCA_964549615.1 uncultured Thermococci archaeon
TCGTCCGGATACGTCCTGTCCGAGATATTGTTGCTCTCGTTCACCTCGCCGATCTCCTCTTCGGCAGCCGATAGCTCCCCGTACCTGCCCACGTTCAGCCTGATGCTTCCCCTGAAGAGCGAAGTGTAACCGTTCTTGAGCAAGTAGGTGGAGCCTTCCTCCACCTTCGAGATGTTCTCGTCCCAAAGGGCCATGTACACCGAGCCGGTGTCATCGCCGACGAGGATATCGGCCACAGTGTGATCCGATCCGTCCCTCGAGTGGACTTCCCTTACGTCGCCAGCCTTCAGAACCTTGAAAAGGACGTTCACGCTCCTTGACCTCGGTCCGAGATCCGCTATCTTCACCGGCGCTGCTGCTCCTGCCTCCTCCAACGCGTCACCTCCTACAACTTTGACTAAGGCTCGCCACCGAAAGTTACCGCAAGCCCCAAAGGTCGAGTTGGCAATGCTGGAGCATACAGGGACGCGCGATCAAACTTCACACCGCCTTGAGAGGGCGGTGATGCGCTTGAGATACGCCCGTTATGCCCAGCAGACCAGGGGTTCTGCTCCGTCGAAGACCCATCAAACATACTTGCTTCCGCCTGTCCGCGCGGGAAAAGCTTGACGGAACGTGCTCCGACTCAACCCCGACAAGCGAACCATTCCTATAGCCTTGCTCCTGCCCGGTTTAAAAAAGTATTCCGTGCCTGCCGCTGCACCGTTTACTCGCCACCTCTACCTTAGTGCGCCGAACTCAGCAAATCGCGACGACCGACCCGCATGGCTCACGGCAAGGTCTCCGGCGAACCGGCATGTTCATGCCCTCTTCCGCCGGAGCATCTTCAAGCCCATCCGGACCGATATGCCTACGATGATGACCAGCACAGCAATCCCTGCAAGCACCTTGATCCGCCACATCAATACCGGAGCCCATGGGCGGATCGTGGCCTCCACGTAGGAGGGTTTGCTCTGGCCGGCATCGTTCTTGGCAAAAATCTTGAAGACGATCTCATCGCCCTTCGCGAAGCCGGCAAGTTCGGCCTTAACGATCCTTCTGCCGGTCTGGTTCACGTAGGTGGCTCCTGCATAGGTTGTCTCGCCCTTCCTTGCGTTCCAGATTGCGAAGCGAGTGATCCGCATGTATTCGGGGCCGTTTCTCCACCGAAGGATCACCGTGTAGTTGCCGTCGCCAGATTTCTTGATCCTCTCTACCCGGAACCCGGTAGGAGCTGCGGGAACGGCGAAGTTCGTCAGCCAAGTGATGTTGTTCTGCATCTTCGCCAGCTTGTGCTCCAGCTCGTCCACACGGTCGTAGAGCGTCGCGCTTCTCTTGAGGACGACGTCCAGCTGTCTCTTAGCTAGCGTGAAGTTCTCCTCCAGCGAAGCGAGCCTCTCCTCCAACGCAGCGATCCTCTGTTCAACCGAGAGGTTAGCGCTGCTCGCGTTTGCCTCAAGGCCCGTGCACGAGCCCAGAATCACGTGGATCGAGCAGAGTGCCAAAATCCAGATAAAGCGCCTTGACATGGATAGACCCGGCCGAAGATTGGCCGCGACATTAAATTACTTTCCCCGGTATTCACCCCTCGGAATCCGTCGTGAAATCCCGAGTCCACGTGATCGTTGCCGGGAGGGTTCAGGGAGTCTCGTTCCGATACTTCACCCGGGAGAAGGCCATTTCGCTGGGCCTCAAGGGCTGGGTTCGCAACCTGAGGGATGGACGAGTGGAGTGCGAGTTCGAGGGCGACAGGGACGCGCTCGAAAGGATGCTCGATTTCTGCCGCGAAGGGCCTAGGTGGGCCAAGGTCACGAAGGTGGAAGTCGAGTGGCTACAGTTCACGGGGCAATACCCGGACTTCCGGATCCTGGTCTAGTTCCAACTCGTCACAAGCTTCACGTCAAACTCACTGAGCGTGCCGAACTCCCCGAGGGTTAGCTCCGGGCTGGGCGACCTCTGCACCCTCCCCCAGGAAACCGTTTTATTCCGCCGTCTCCGGTGCGCTTTCGGTGTTCATCTTTGACGATGACCGAACCCGGAGACCGAGATCCGACTTGGACAACGGACGTGCCCTTCACCTACAACATCGACTACTCGCCGGACCACGTCGGCAGCCAATCCTACATCAAGATGATCGCCGAGGCCCCGCCGGTCCTTCTCCACGTTGGACACGACGTGCCGTTCAAGAGCATGTACGGTCCGGCCGATCAGTTTGACTGCTTTGGCCGGAGAATACTGAGCCCAAAGGAAGCACAGGAAAGAATCGATGTACTGAAGGACTATGTCGCCCAGCTTCACAAGGCTGGCGTTAGGCTCCTCATACCCTACGTCTGCTCCATGTTCATCTTCGGGGACGCCAAGAAGCGCACGGGCTTCTGGGAGTTCTATGACAACTGGGAGAAGTACAAGGAGTTCGGCTTCGGGTCCAAGCCCAAGCGTGACCCACTAACATGGTGCTACGACAAGCCGCGGCCCCTGAACGCCAAGGACTATGACGCTGGCTACGTTTATGAGCCGTGCATGAACGATCCCGACTGGCGCAGGTTCCTCAGGGCCACGGTGGCACAGATCGCCAAGGTTGGATACGACGGAGTCTTTTCTGATGTGAACTCGACGCGGTGCTCCAAGGCCTGCTGCAGACAGCTATTCAGTGACTACCTCCAGTCGCGGTACACCTGGGACGAGATCAAGAGACTGTTCGGATTCAACTCGCCCAGGGATGTGCGCATGGGACGCGAGGGAGAAGGGTTGCTCTGGGTGGAGACCGTGAGGTTCCGTGGGGAGAGGGCGGCAAACCTCTTCGCAGAACTCAGAAACGAGGGAAGGAAGTTCCGCGACGCGTTCTTCGTGTTGCCCAACCTAAGCCCCTTCCAGCACGTTGATGGGGTGTGGCGGCGGGTGGGCAACTCCCACGTATTCGCAAGTTGGGCCAGGGAGTGTCCTGTGATAATGTTCGAGGAGATGCACCAACCGGGACTACTCGCGGAGGGCGTCGTATCCAACTTCATCTTCCAGTACAAGTATGCCTTCGCCCACACGGCGAGGGCGGGGACCCTCCTGTACCACGCGCAGGATCCGTCCGGCGTTCACATCGGAATTGCCGAGGCAGCAGCTGGCGGAGGAGGCGCGCTGATTCAGGGAGGCTATGCTTCCCCAGAGGTGAGGCGAAAGTTCCGGACCTTCTTCCACCGACACCCCGAGCTATTCGCGGACATGCTTCCGTACTCCTTCGTCGGCCTGGTCTTCCTCTATGAGCAACTTGCATGGGGAACGAGGTCCCACCTAGAGAACACCCTCAGGATCGCAGAGGAATTCATGGCCAAGCACGTGCTCTTCGACCTCATCGTTGAGAGGAACCTGCGGTTGACCGACCTAACGCGCTACAGGGCCGTCGTCGCGTGTGACGTGGAGAACCTGTCGGATGTACAAGCCAGTGCCTTGCTGGAGTATGCGAGGCAGGGGGGCACCCTCGTCTCCATCGGACAGCTTGGGAAGTTTGATGACAGAGGCGCGCAGAGACCCAAGTCCGTCCCAGACGAGATTCCACCCTCGGCCTGGAGAGAGGTCTGCCCCGGGGTACATCAGGCGGAATGCGGCAAGGGCAGATGCATCAGGTCGCCGGACCTGGGCCACCTCCTTGAGCCTGCGTACTTTGAGCTCTTCATGCACACTGAGGAGGAGGTCAACGACATCAACAAGGTTTTCGAGCTGATAGGGAAAGCCAGGAATCGCCCCCACCGAGATCGCAATAGGATGTTGGTCCCCGTGGTACGCGAGGCCGCCGGGGAGGTCACCATCTCCGATTGCGAGGAAACGCTGAGGTTCAACGCCTACACGCGACTGGATGACGACGTGGCGTCGCTGACCTTGCACGCCGTGAACTACAACCTCCCGATCCGGGCAAGAGGACAATCCGGTCCAGTCGTGCCGGCCAAGCACGTCAGAATCCGACTCCCGCTCCCGAGCGGGTGGAGGGCCCGAGAGGTCCGACTCTACAGGCCCCCGGATGATGAAGCCGTCGAAATTCCCTTCAGGCAGAGAGCGGGGATCATGTCTCTCGAGATCCCAAAGGCGGACATATATTCCCTGGTGCAGGTCCTCGCGAAGTCCAGCCCATAGCAGATCTCCAACATTCCGTGCGCGCAGACGGGTCAGGGTTCCAAGCCAACCGGAAAGAGATATCTTCGACCAAACATGGCGGATCGGAGATTGGTACCGCTCAGAATAAGACGGGATACGAAGGACGGATACCACAGGCTGCTGGATGTATTCGAAGGGTTCGAGGATTGCCCAGCCATAGACATGGTCTTGAAAGGAAAGAGGGAGATCCTCAGGGATGCTCGGGTGAGAATCGGGCCCTCGCCCCAGTACATGAGGGTACTGGAGGAGGATGGCTGCATCAGCATTGGGCGGGACTACCTCAGACACGGCGACCCGGTTCACATCTATCTGGACCTCATCCACGAACTCACGCACGTGAGACAGCACAGGGAAGGCCTGCCCCTCTATGACGAGCGGCACCGTTACATCGACCGGCCGACCGAGATCGAAGCGATGAACATGACCGTGGCAGAGGCAAGACGCCTCGGGCTCAGCGAGGAGGAACTTGGAAGGTACCTGGGCGTGCCGTGGATAGGAGAGGATGAGTACGCTGAGCTGCTCGAGAAGCTGGGCGTGCGTTGGCATCCCCGAGGCGAGAAAGGCGACACCACCAAGAAAGAGGTGCGGTGAACGCCCAACTCCCAAGCCTTCCCTGCGCGTCGAGCCTTCATTCGACCATGGGGCAAACCAGCGAAAGAAGCCAGCAATGGAATGACCAGCCGATCGCCGGGGTGCACCGCATGAGCCTTGCATCATCCCTGCTGAAAATGTCCGGGAGCCTCAAGCGCAACCTCCAGGCACTGTACCTGGCGTACAGGGACCCCAGGGTTCCTGTGCGCGCCAAGGTGCTGATCGCTGCGCTGATGGCGTATGCAGCAAGCCCAGTAGACCTCATCCCGGATTTCATCCCCGTCTTAGGGTACCTCGACGATCTGATACTTCTGCCCATCGGAGTCTCGCTAGCGATCAAGATGATCCCTAAGGATGTCCTGTCCGAGTATATGGACCGGGCGCGCACACAAGGCACGGAAATCAAGCGCAAGAACTGGCCGGTAGCTTTCCTCATCATCCTCCTCTGGGCGATCACGATCGTATTCGTCGCAAGGGGCGTTTGGCAACATTTCTTCGGTTGAGTTTGCGCTCGGGGTCCGCGCGGCGATCACGGGTCGCGATGGCTCGCAAGATTCTTATGCTACCTGCGGCCATGGAGCCGCGAACTGCCGTGTCAAGGATCGTTGGCATTTACGGGCTGGGTTCCATCGGCTCGGCGATTGCCAACTCATTGGGAACCCGCGGAATTGAGATGGCCTTTGCCGTTGACAATGACCCAAATAAGGTTGGCAAGGAACTTGGGAGCGTGGGCGGCCCCAAAGGGACGGGCCTGGTTGTCTCAGAGACGCTCGACCCCGATGCCGCGAGGTCTTGCGACGTGGTCCTCCACTCCACTGGCTCAAGACTTGCCCAGGTCTTCCCCCAGATCGCCGAACTGCTCGAATGCGGATGCAACATAATCTCGACCTGCGAGGAGCTGTCCTACCCCTATCTGAAACATCCTGACCTGGCCCGCAAGATCGACTCGATGGCCCGCGACCGCCGCGCAACCGTCCTCGGAACGGGGGTGAACCCCGGGTTCCTGCTGGATGCCCTGCCTGCTTTCATCTGCAAGGCCTGCGCATCGGTGGAGTCAATCGAGGTATCTAGGATCGTGGAAGCGTCCTCGCGCAGGGAGCCCCTCCAGAGAAAGATCGGACTCGGAATGGACCCGCGCACGTTCGAGGAGAAGGCAAGACAGGGGCTTATCGGCCACATCGGTTTGTTCGAGTCCTGCGGGCTCGTCGCTGAGGCGGTGGGCTGGGAACTGTCCGAGCTTCGACAGGAGATCAGCCCGGTTCTTGCGGATGGGGAGATGGAGACGTCCCACTTCAGAATTGGGGCGGGCCAGGTCAGAGGCATAAGGCAGGAAGCCGTGGGAATCGCGGACGGCGGAAGGATCAAGCTCTTCCTTGAGATGGCCGTCCAAGCTGGAAATCCCGCCGACTCTTTACTCATTCGGGGCGACCCGCCGATCAGCCTGACCATACCCGGAGGCGTAAACGGGGATCGGGCAACGGTGGCCCGCGTCATCAACAACATCGAAGAGGTGGCCGCTGCGCCGAGCGGCCTAGCCACCGTCCTTTCGCTGCCGCTCCATTCACGCAAACCGGGCCTCACCCGGCAAAGGTCTCCAAGGCTGATCGGCAGCGCAAGACTGCTTTAGAGAGGTGAATGGTAACTTGAGAAGAGAGAATGGTCTCGCGGAGGTCGATGAATACACCCGCCGAACCCGACGGTCGGCGCGGCTTTTCGCTCGGGCAAGGGAACTCATCCCGGGAGGCGTCTGCCACTCGATCAGGTACTTTCCACCGTATCCCTTCTACGCCAAGAGAGCGAAGGGCTCCAGGATCTGGGATGTGGACGGCAACGAGTACGTCGATTTCTGGATGGGGCACGGCGCCCTGATCCTGGGCCACACGCCGCAACGCGTCCTTGAGGCCATCCGGGATCAAGTCATGCTGGGATGCCAATGGGGAATCGTCAACGAGCTAGAGGTCGAACTTGCGGAGCTCGTCACCAAGCTCGTCCCCTGCGCGGAGATGGTCAGATTCTGCAACACCGGCGCAGAGGCGACCATGTACGCCTGCCGCCTCGCACGCGGCTTCACGGGCAGGACAAAGGTGGCAAAGATCGAGGGCGGGTGGCACGGCTACAACAGCGATCTTCTGGCCTTCGTCCACGACCCTCTGGAAGTAAGCGAGTCCCTTGGCCTTCAAGACGAGGCGCGCTCGGCCATCGTTTCACTTCCGTTCAACGACGTGGAGGGGAGCCTCACAAGGGTGCGGGAGAATGCGGGGGACCTCGCAGCAATCATCGTCGAGCCGGTCCTAGGCTCGGGCGGCTTCATCCCCGCCGATGTCGATTACCTGCGAGCCCTCAGGGAGGCGGCCGATGAAGCCGGGTGTCTTCTGATCTTCGACGAGGTGATCACAGGCTTCAGGCTCTCGCCTGGCGGCGGGCAGGAATACTTCGGGGTGGCCCCAGATCTGGCGACTCTCGGCAAGATCCTGGGAGGCGGGATGCCCATCGGGGCGGTCGTCGGACGAGAGGAGGTGATGCGGATCTCAGACTCCACCAAGCTTCCGAAGGGCAAGGCAGTGAGCATCGGCGGCGGAACCTTCTCGTGTAACCCGATCAGCATGAGGGCCGGGCTCGAGACGCTCCGCTACCTCTCATCCCATACGGGTCTGTATCGCCGCGTTGGGGACCTGGGCAAGAGGGCGAGGCGATACATCGAAGCCAACCTGTCCGTCGACAAAAGATATGTGAGCTGCACGGGCATCGAGTCCCTCTTCAGAACGCACTTCACATTCGAGGAGGATGTAAGCCTCAGATCCGCCAGGGACGTATTCGAGAAGACCGACAAGGATCTGCACAACTGGTTCAAGATCGCCATGGCGAACCGGGGCATCTTCTTTGTCGCGGGAGAGGGAAGGACCTCGACCGCGCACACCGCCGCCGATCTGAAACTGCTCAAGGAGGCATGTCAGGATGCCAGCTCAGGACAGGATCCGGGTTCCGGGTGGCTAGGTTAGAAGGTCCTCACACCCACCCGAGGCTTCCCTCAAGCTGGCATCTCCTCAGGCAGAGCCTGAAGACGAACCATCCCGCGGCGAAAAGGCCCACCGACAGGCAGGACAGCTTCAGAAGCGGCGTCAGGATCTCCGGATCGGTTAGATGGTATCCGCCGAAGGCAAGCCTGACCATGTGGTACACGTAGGTGTGAGGCAGGAACCATGCGAAGCTGTACAGGGCTCCCGAGCCGTCAACCTGGTTCAAGGCACTCGGAGGATAGAAAACGCCCGAGATCATGAAGGAGAAAGACGTGAGGATCCAGGTGAGTGGATCCCAGCGCTTCGTTACCAGCTGGATGGCAGCACTGATGATCCCTAGGCCCCACATCGCCAGAATGCCCATGATCAGGACCACCGCAAAGGTGCCCCAATTCACGGTGACCAGACGCATCCCGAACAGGAAGACCCCGGTGCCGATGAAGATGACTAAGGAGAGCAGGTGCCAGAAGTACTCCCATGCCATCGTACCCAGAACGAAGACGGGTATTGGGCAAGGCGTGAGGATTATCCTCTCCAGTTGACCGGGGTTGGCTATCCACAGCGGGGCCTGTTGGCTGACCTGCAGGAACTGGTTGATCATCATCCCGAGCAACATGAATGTCGCAGCGTTCTGGGCACCGTACTGGATGATGTAGGGCTGTAGGGCAGGACCCGTAAGCTTGCCCAGAATGCCTGTTGTGATCGCCCATGTGAACATGCCCGCAAGCGAGAAGACGAAGTTGAGCTTGTAGCTTGAGGTGTTCACTGCGTCGCGCCTGAAGAAAGCGTACATCTGGTAGAACGGGAGAACGACCGACCTCACTTCCTATCCTCCTTCATACCCTGATTTCCCTCCGTCATCCAGATCAGCGCATCCTCCAGGGAGACCTCCTCCATGGTTAGAGAATAGAGGCTCGCGCCGCTGGAGACGATTGCCGCGGAGATGGCTGACACCGCGTTCCTGTCCTCGATTTCGATCCTCAGCGTGTAGAGGCCCGGCCACACCTTGGACTCAGTTGAGCTTACCGCTCTGACCCCGGGCGTGTCCTCCATCGCCTGCACCATGGATTTGTCCGCCCGGTCAACCTCGGCAACCACCACGTTTGCCGTCTTGGCCATCTGCTTTATGCCGTCCGGCTTCCCAAGCGCGAGGAGCCTCCCCTTGTGCAGGATGGCCACCCCGTCGCAGATCTTGTTGGCCTCCTCCATATTGTGCGTGGTCCAGAGCACGGTCTTCCCCATTTCGCCGCAGAGACGGTCCCTCACCATGCCCCTGAAATCCCGCGCTGACTTGACGTCCAGTCCCAGGGTCGGCTCATCCAAGAGCAGAATCGGGGGGTCTGGGAGAAGCGCCCTGGCTAGGTCCAGCTTCCTTTTCATCCCGGTCGACAGCTTCTGTTGCCACTCGTCCGCCTTTTCGGAGAGCCCGACCAGCTCCATTACCTCCTTGGCCTTCGAGTTCAGATCGCCTGCCCTCAGTCCGAAGAGCTGTCCGTAGAAGAGGAGGTTCTGTCGGCAGGACAAACGCCCGTACCACCCCATGTGGATGTCCAGGACCGTGCCCAGGGATCTTCGGGTCTCCTTCGGGTATTTGCGGATGTCGTACCCGTTGATCAGGGCGGTTCCAGAGTTGGGCCACAGGAGCGTGCACAGCGTCTTGACCAGGGTGGTCTTCCCCGCGCCGTTTGGGCCAAGCAGGCCGAAGATCTCGCCCTTCTCAACCTTGAAGCTGACTTCGTTTAGCGCGGTGAGCTTCTCCTTGGTTCTCTTCCTTAGGACGGTACGTTTGACAAGGTTGACCAGCCCAAGTTCCTTCTCCTGAAGCTGTTTCTTCACAGTGAACGTCTTGGTCAAACGGCTGAGCTCTATCGGGCAGTGGGTCTCCGCCAACAGGGATCCCCCTCCCTTGCCAACGGCAGGGTCCAGGCGCGCACAGGCAAGCGTGGGGGGCTCTGCCGGGGTTATTAATGGCTCGTGCGCTCGGGTGAGCATCGTTCCGGTCTGCCACACGCTTCGTCCCGCCGCAGCGGACAAGCCGAGAATGCCGTGCATTCGGGAGATTTTTAAGAGCCAAGGAACTAGCCCGTCGTGGATGACCGTCAAGAGGAAAACGCGTCCCAGAACGATCAGCCCCACGGAACGGAAGTTCCAGTCGATAAAGCGACGCGGATTTCCCAACTGCCAGGGGACTTTCCCGGACTGTCCGCAGGAGATAGACAGGAAGGCGCCGCCCAAGATGTGCAGGACCTGCCCTTACTTCAAGTAGAGGCCGGGCAAACCGGCGGCGAGCTTCAGGCCCTGCGGGGGCCAGGACCACTCGGGCCAGCCCTGCGACGAGGAATAAGCACCGTTACGGATCTGCGGCCTTGCGCGTCCCAGGGCCCTTGTCCCTCCCAGAAAGAAGTCGATCGAAGAAGGCCTTCGTGTCTCGCGCAATCAGGAGGGGATCCCTCGGTCGGATCTCAAGTACCGCGGCCCCAGAGAAGTTGACCGCCTCCAAGCAGTCAAGAAGGTAGTTCCAGTCATGTAACGGGATGTCGCCCGTGCCCGGGACGTAGTGATCGGCGTCGCCGAGTTTCTCCTGAATGTGCAGATGACATATGTCCCTCTTCAGGCGGTCCAAGAACGCCTTCAGCGGATCGGGGGTGAAGTAGACGTGGCCGGTATCGAGGCAGATGCCAAGCCCTTCCAGATTGTCAACCGCGCTCGCAAGAATATGCAGAGGTCCGTTCTCGAGCGCCAGGACGATGCCGCGCTCATCCGCCATGTCCAATATGGACTGGGCAAACTCAAAGTCGGAGCTTGTGGCGTTCAGCTTCATGTGGTCGGCGTGGACCACGATCACATCGCTCTCGGTGTCCGCGGCTGTATCGATCTGTTGCTGGTGATGCTCGACGGTAGCCGGGCCGCAACCATGGATGCTTGAGGGCATGTCCTCGATGAGCATCTTGAGCCGCCTGCGATACAGGGGATCGAAAAGGTTGGGCTCGTCGAACCAGGTCGGCCATATCTCCACACCGTACCCTGCGTCCCGAATCCCAGCGATCACCCTTTCCAGAGATCCCACGCCATGGTAGTGGAAGTAGTTCCAAAGGCTTATCCGGTAGTTTAGCTTCATGCTCTCCGCCCGGCGCGTCCGCTTCTTTAGTGTTTCAACTAACAGCATGAGGGGGTCCAAATGAGCGTTTTAAGGCGACGTCTGCGCCGGGTTGACCGGGAACCAGTCATGCCATCGTGTCTCAGGTGCGGAAAGACGCTTGCCGAAGCGGACTTGGAGACCCAGAACTGGACAGGACACTTTGAGAAAAGGTACTTTAGCTGTGGTCACTGCGGCGCCAATTGGCTCTACAGCAACTCGTACAACTGTCCGGTACTTCTGGACCCCAAGTCCGTCAAGATGCGTCACGAAGGCTCGAGAACGAAGGGGCGAAGCTGCCGCCCGTGACCTTGTCGCCCACAGCAGTTTGGCCCGATCTAACCGACCCACTCGAGGATCTCACGAAGGTCCCGGACAACCTTGATGTCGGGCATAGCTTGTCTCAGCCTCCCTGCCCGGTCGATCAGGACCCCTATCATCCCAGCCGCGTGCGACGCCTTGGCGTCCGCCCAGGGGTCATCCCCGACCATCATGCACTCCTCGATTCTTGAGCATATCGACTCAGCCGCCACCTCGAATATCCGCGGATTGGGCTTCGAGAGGCCCACCGCGCCTGAAATGATTATCTCGTCAAAGTAGCTCACGATGCCGCTCTTGTCGAGCAACCACCTGATCCCGTGCGGCTGCGCATTCGATATGAGGCCGATCTTGCACTTCGGCCTCAGCTCTTTGAGGGTCGGCAACACGTCCTCAAACATCTCGTTGTTCACGCTGTGCGGACGAAAGCGTCCCCAGACGTAGGCGTCCACTACTTCGTCCGTCGGCTCAAGTCCAAGCTTGGGCATGATTCGCCTGCTGAACTCATGAAGGTTGATCTCCAGGCCCCTGCTTGCAAGCTCGGCATCCTCCGCCCTGAACGCCGGCTGGAATATCTGCTTGAACTCCTCAAATGATAGCTTAAGCCCTTTGTCCCGAAGGGCCGTGTAACCCGACATGAGAGTTTCGTCTTCTGGCACCTTCCTCTTCTCGTAGAACAGGGTTCCGCCGAAGTCGAAGAAAACGGCGTTGATCATGGAGGGAATCACTGGATGGGATTCTTATATGTCTGCGAAGCGAACGCCCCCAGCGCCCGTGCAGCCGGGAATATTTTTCTGCTTTCCGCAAGCGGCCAGCACTCGCATGGCCGAGATTGAGAACGTCTTCTTCGACATGGGCGACACGCTCGTCCACAGGCCCATCGACAGGCAGATAGGTTACGCGATGCTTCTGAGAAAGTTCGGGTACGACGTCTCCAACGATGCGTTCTTGCAGGCATACGACAAGGCGCGCACGATGGTGCCGCCAGAAACTCGGTACAAACAGAGCATGGACGAGGTGGAAACTCGCTTCATGATGAAGATCAGAGCGACCATAGTGAACCTCGGGCTCTCGCCGGTGGACGGGATCGCGGAGAGGCTAGTCACGAGCGACTTCAACCCGATACAGCTTTTCCCCGATGTCCTGCCGATGCTACGCCAACTCAGGTCCCTCGGATTTCGCCTGGGCATCATATCGAACTGGGATCCCGCCCTCGCCACATTCTGCAAGAAGCTCGGCATCCGGAAGTACTTCGATGCCATCATTGCCTCCAGGGCGCTGGGCCACAGGAAGCCGGAGCCAGAGATCTTCGTGTGTGCGCTTGCAGCCATAGGCGGGGAGGCCGAGGAATCCGTTCACGTTGGCGACAGCGTCGGCTCGGACGCAGTCGGGGCCATGAGCGTTGGCATGCAGCCGATCGTCATCGACAGGGAGGGGTCCTATCGAGGCCGTTTCTTCCCTGTGATTCGATCCTTCGACGAGCTGATCCCCACTCTGAGCTCTCTCCGTCGCGACTAGCTTAGATTATTATTCCTGCAAAGAATGCGGCGCCATGCCACCCAAAGTGCCGAGAAGGCCCAGGAGGGCCATCATAATCGGTTTGGACGCCATGTCCCCCAAGCTGGCCCTCAGGTTCGCCAAGGAGGGCATACTGCCGAACATCGCTAAGCTCATGGACAGGGGCGTATTCGCGAAGGCCCTACCCTGTTTCCCTGCTTGGACGCCCACCAATTGGACAACCATAGCCACCGGCGCCTACCCGGGCACCCACGGCGTTTTCACCTGGGGCACGCACAAACCGGGCACCGCACAAGATGACCGTGCCGGCAGACAGACGATGTCTTCAGACATATGCGAGGCCGAGTACCTATGGGAGGCCGCGGCCCGGGCTAACAGGAGGTCCGTCTTGTTCTACTTCATCGGCTATCCCCAGACCACCAGGATGGCCGTCCACGTGGACTGGTTCATGAACCCGGGGAGCTATTACTTCGAGCTGTGCCCCGCCGCGTGCTACACGAACCAAGGCCCAGTCGGCGAGAAGCTCGGCTTCAAGCCCTGCAAAGGATGGCGGAACATGCCCAAGGGCATGACGAAGCCCCTCGGTTCCCGCATCCACGTCATGCCGAAGTCCCGCGGTGCGGGACCGGAGTACGACGTCCTCCTCACTGGAGCGAAGGGAGGGTATGACCGAGTACTGATCTCGAAGGAAAAGGATTTCGATAAGGCGGTTGTGCTCAGGGTCGGACAGTGGAGTGGTTGGCTGTATGAGGAATTCCGTCTCGGAGAGGGCGCGGTCAGGGCGCCCGTGAGGTTCAAGCTCGTCGAACTCTCGCCGGACGCAAGCAGACTGAGGCTCTACCGGTCGCAGGTCTATCCCCTCGGGGGATTCACTATCCCGCCCGGTCTTGCGGCGAAGCTCACGAGGAGGTTTGGCCCTTACCTGAACGAGGCGGTTGGGGACGCCTTCTACCGGGGCTGGGTCGACTGGGAAACATTGGAAGAGGAGTATAGATACCAGATAAGGTGGATCGGCGCCGCATCAAGATATCTCATTGAATCCACTGACGCCGCTCTGTACTTCAACCACTGGCACTTCCTCGACCTTCTCCAGCACCACTGCCTCGGAAAGGTCGACCCGGTGGGGGGAGAGTTCGACCCCTCCAGGGCGGCGGAAGCGTGGGACATGCTAAGAAGGGGGTATGCCCTCGCTGACGAGCTTGTCGGCGAACTTGCCAGCATGGCCGACGAGGACACCCTTGTGGTCGTAGTTTCCGACCATGGGAATTCGCCCAACAGGAAACGTGTTAGCCTCGTCAACTACTTTCTGGAGAAGGGATGGATGCACGCCTCGCCAGGGCCGGACGGCAGACCGCGGCTGGATCGCGCGAAGTGCAAGGCGTTCATCAACTCGCTGCACATATACATCAACCTCAAGGGTCGGGAGCCCGAGGGAGTCGTGCCTCCGGATCAGTATGAACCGCTGCGCGACGAAATCATCAGGGCCCTGCGCGATCTTCGCGACCCAAAGGACGGTGAGCCCGCCATATTTCTTGCCGTAAAGAAGGAGCAAGCGGGGTTCATGGG
>CAZJVP010000007.1:0-2585 GCA_964549615.1 uncultured Thermococci archaeon
TACAGGTACAGGGCATCCTCGCAGATGATCGGCATATCGAAGCTGCCGTCACCGTTGACATCGCCTATGGGCTGCCTCAGCCTAATGTAGGCCGGCCTAGGCAGCTGAAGCCTCCAGACCTCGGTGCCGAAGAAGCTCACAGCGTAGACCTGTCCGGCGTCGTTCCAGATGAGTACCTCGTACTCGCCGTCCTTGTTGACGTCCACCACGATGTTCGCGTTGGTCTGCATGTTGGCACCTGAGTTGAACCTCCACTTCTCGGCGCCTGTCTTGGCAGATATGCAGTAGAGGTTGAAGTCCTGGCTGCACCACAACACGTCGAGCTCGCCGTCCCTGTCCACGTCGGCAATGGTCACGTGCCCTTCGTTGGCCTTCCCGCACTGGAACGACGTCCAGACCAACTTGCCCGTGTGGTCAACGCGGTGTACAAACCCTCCGTTGTCCGCCATGAAGAACTCGACGAACCCGTCGCCATCGACGTCGTACGCCTGCGGGGGACCGAGCATCGTCTGACCCGCCACCGGGTTTTCCCACTTCCACAGCAACGTTCCATCGCCCTTGAGCACGCTGAGCCTTCCACCTCTGCCCGCTATGCAGATCTCGTACTTGCCATCGTTGTCAACGTCGACGAAAGATGCTCCCCACGGATCGCCGGGCAACCCGGTCTCCGCAATAGGCGGGTAGACCCACTTCAGTGTCCCGTCGGCCTTTACGCACCAGTACCTCTTGCTGTCGCCCCTGCGAGTGCCGAATAGGATCTCGTTAACGCCGTCGCCGTCGACGTCCCAGACTGCCTGGCTTCCCTGGTGCCCTGCACCGAACGTCTTCCCCGGAAACTGGGCGCTGGTGTTGAAAGCCCACTTCACCGTAAGCTCAGCAGCTTGAACCGTTGCCACCGCCGCAGCTATCGCCAAGATTCCTATAAGCAGCGTTACTTTTCTCACCTTGTCACCTCCTTTTCATCATTTTATCGATAGACTAATTGAACCCCTGCCCTGCGGCACAGATGCAGAGCAGTCCAAGCGTTGCCTATTCGCTGCAACACTCGCCCCGACTCTTCCTTTCCTTAAAAGTTTTTCTCGCCGCCCTAGCGCTCGCCCTCCTCGTCTTCTCTCCCTTCTCGTCATCGTTGGCCAGATCTACCCCCGATCGCCTGTTTTCTTCCGCATTGCGGTTCAATGGACTTTTGGAGGTCGCAACAGGCTGCATTGAATCGAAAATGCGCCGCGGCCGACATCGGGAGGAGTGCGGGGCCTTCCCGCTCCCGTCACCCCCCTCGCCCCGAGACTGAGGCCTGGTTGAGGCGGGTCGAGAGACAAGTTTGCCCCGCATCCACTCGCGGCCGGCGAACACTCGGCAAGGGCGAGCGCACGCACCCCATGACATTTAAAAGGAAATTGGCTCGGGAAAAGCAAGGATACTCCATGAGGCAGAATACAAACGGTTGTCAAGGGCTCGCTGTCCTGGTGCTGCTCATGGCCGTCGCGGCGGCGCCGGTTTATGCCTTCCTAAAGTTCGAGTGGTATTATGCGCCCAACAACGACCTGACCGGCAATCTGTCAAGCGGCATGGATGCCGACGAGAAGGAGCTGTGGATCGCCCTCTACGACCCTCTGAGTCCGGACAATCACGTAATTCATGTTTTCGACGCCGCAACGGAGACCTGGAGCCGCGCCCCCGATGGAGTTCCACTGACGAATTATAGGTTCCTAAGAATCACCGGGTCAAAGGTGTGGGTCGGTGGTCCGGGCGGAGCAGCCGTTCTCGATCGAGACACCAAGACATGGAAGGACTGTAGCGAAGGCCTTCCTGCTAGGGACGTCTACTCGTTGGCCGTGAGGGGCGACGAGGTCTGGTTCGGAACGAACAAGGGGATAGGCAGAAGAGACGCATCCGGCAACTGGACCTACTACACGACCGACAGCGGGCTGCCCAACGATGTTGTGACGTACATGCTCTTCGACGGGCCGGTTCTGTGGGTCTGCACCGAAAACGGCATAGGCCGTTTCGACACCAACTCGGGTTCTTGGAAGACCTACACTGGCGCAGACGGGCTGCCCGGCACTGCGGCAAGAAAGGCCCTGGTCCTCGGCGACAACGTCTGGTTCGCCTTGAAGGGAGGCGTCGCACGGATCGATCGGAACACCGGCGCGGTCACTAGCTACACCCAATCCGACGGATTGCTCTCCGACGAGTTCAAGGACATGGCCGTGTTCAAGGACAAGATATACTTTGCTTCGAACAAGGGCGTGAACTACAGAAGTGCGTCGAAGGAGGGCAAGTGGAAAAGCATCACCAAGAAACAGGGCTTGACTGCCCGATCCGACGTCACCCACCTAGCTGTGCAGGGCGACTACCTTTGGATGGCGCTATGGTACGAGGGCGTCATGAGGATGAGCATCCCAACGGGGCTTGCCGTCATACCGACCTGGGTCTGGATCGTTGCGCTTGCAGCGCTGGGAATAGCGGCCCTCATCATAATCAGGCCGGGAGCCCCGAAGGGAGAGGTGGAGGAGAAGGCAAAGAGAATCGAGGAGAGGAGGGAAAAGGCAAAAGCCGAGAAGCCTCCTCACGAGCTGTGCGGA
>CAZJVP010000008.1:0-13882 GCA_964549615.1 uncultured Thermococci archaeon
GCCCCCTCGGATTCGACGACGGCGGCCCGCGCAAACAGCGGATCCAACACGCGCTCGGAGACGAGGATTTTCATCCAACCTATCTTCATCGTTCCGATCGGCGGCGTGATATCGGTCTCTGCAAACCCAGCCCTAACAGCCATGGACCGTTTGGTGAGCTTCTAGCTGATCAAGGTTTTGCCCCTCATCGGCTATCGGCCCGCAAGCGTTCGCTATCCTTGTGCCGGCGATCACGGGCCGAGTTGGTCAATGTTCTCCATCACCTTGCGGATCCCCTCCGCCATCAGCTCCGCCACCTCAGGCCCGTTCGGCGATCTCAGCGGGGTCGTCATTCCCGTGTGGGTGTCGCAGTGCCTCTGGGCCACGGGGTATGCGTGGACGTCGTAGGCTACGGGCCGCGCATGGGGACACCCCCACGGACAGCCACGGCCGTACCCGTTCCTGGCCTGAAAGACCGTCATCGCGGGAAGAATGAAGGACTGCCATATCCCCGTCTCGACGCCCTCGGCCGTCAACGCCTTCACTATCCTTTTCCGAAACGCTGCGGCATCGTGGCGGTGGCCGAGCGCCTCGACGTCGAAACGAATCGTGTAGTTGTACCAGTTGTGGTCGTACCCGTGCGGCTCCTGGGGCAGGATGAGGTTGGGCACGTCCTCTAGGCATTCCGCAAGCCTCAATGCGTTCCGCCTCTGCTCCGAAAGGTACCTGTCCAGCTTCCTCAGCTGGGCCCTGCCGAAAGCCGCCGTGAGATCGTTGTTGCGGTACATCCACCCCAGCGCGTACGCGTGATAGTCCCTCGATTCGACCGGGCTCCTTGTTTCGCCGAACGACCAGAGTTGCTTGGCCTTGGCCAGCATCTCTTCGTCGTCCGTCACGAACATGCCTCCCTCGCCGGAGCAGAGGACCTTGTTCTGGTTGAAGCTGAAAGCCGCACAGTGACCCAGCGTGCCGACCTTCCTGCCCTTGTACCGCGCACCGTGGGCCTGACAAGCATCCTCGATGACCTTCAGGTCATGATCCTCGGCGATCTCCATCACGCGCCCCATGTCCATCGGCAGCCCGTGTAGATGCACCGCCATGATGGCCTTCGTCCTCGGCGTGATCGCATCCTCGATCTTCTCCACGTCCATGTTCATCGTGTCGAAGTCGATATCCACGAAAACCGGGATGCAGTTGTGGTGTAGGACGCAGGTTGCGGAAGACGACCAAGAATAGGCTGGAACCAAGACCTCGTCCCCAGCCTGGCAATCGCACGCGACGACCGCCATGTGGAGCGCGGCCGTGCCCGAGTTCGTCGTTATGGCGTATCTATTCCCGTTCCATGCGGCGAACTCCTGCTCGAAGGCCACGCAGTTCGGCCCGAAGGCGTGGTTATCTCCCTCAAGGGATGCAAGGACCATCCTCCGATCCACATCATCTATGGGAGGCCACCTTTTCACCGTCCCATCGGGAACGGCCTTCGGGCCCCCGTTGATTGCCAGCTTGTTGCGCATGTTCTCACGACCAAGGACCCATCCCGTAATGCTGGGCCCGTCCTACCTTCACGAACCAGCAGGCGGCATCGCGTGCCTATTTAATTGATCGGTCCGCGAGAGACATGCCCCAGAAGGGCCATGAATCGTGGATGGCGAGGTTGAACCTCCTTGTCTGTCCCGAACATGGAATCCGGCCTGCGTGAAGGTAAAATTAAGAAACGACGCTCATCCGAAGGGAGAAGTTCGCAAGCACGGGGCAATGACGACATTGACGCTATGCAAGGAAGCAGAAGATCTGCAGCGGCTGTTGCGCGGCGGCCGGGTCTACAAACCTCCCTTCTGGGAGGTCTGGTTCGGGATGGAGAAGTTCTTCGCCAAGCGCTACGGAGAGGTTAACGTCCCTAACCGGATAAGGATGGCCAAGGATCTGGGAATGGCGATAGTCTGTCTGGGAGGCATCAACATAAATGCAGGCTTCCACAAGCACGGGCAGACAAGCTCCGGGGTTGCGCGCTACTGCGGCGGGTCTCTTACCAGCCTGAAGCAGCTCGAGGAAAGGGAGCTTCCCAACTTCGACAAAACCATAGAACAGTGGAAGCACGACCAAGGACTGATCAGGGACGCAGGGTTGATCTCCTGGGTGGTGGTCCCATGGTGCTTCCACACGATAGCGACCTCGATGGGGCTGCGAAACTTCATAATCAAGCTCCACAAAGATTACGAATTCGTGGACCGGGCTTTGGAGTGGGTTGAGGAACGCACCCGCTTAGGCATCGACACCGCGATCAAAGAGGCGAGGCCCGATGTGGTGCTCTTCGACGGCGACTGCGCCTACCAGACGGGGCTGATGGTTCATCCCACCATCTTTCGCCGCCTCGTCTTCGAAAGGACGAAGGAGACCCTGTCCCATCTCAAACCCCTTGGCATACCTTACGCCTTCCATACCGACGGCAAGCTCGACGACGTGATACCGCTTCTGGTGGACCTCGGCTTCTCGGCCGTCCACGGCTGCGAGAAGGCGGCAAACGACCTAGGAGATCTCGTCAGAAGATTCGGGGACCAGATCGTGCTAGTGGGAAACATGGATGTGACCTTCCTCTACCTTTCAACCCCTGAGCAGGTCCGCCGCGAGACCGAGTCCATGCTCAGGATCGGAAGCCGGAAGGGAAGGTTCGTTGCAGCGTGCAACACGAGTCCTCTTGACAACATACCGGAGGAGAACTATCTGGCGATGGTGCAGTCCATCAGGGAGTTCTCTCCCAATGGCTGAGGCGCCTGAAGACTCGCTCCGGGGCTTGCCGAGAGTTGGGGTAGGCCTCAAGCGCGCTGCCACGATTGAAACCTTCATGCCACGCAAGCTGCAACTCCTTTGCCAGAGCTGTCACCGATCCTGGGCCTTCGCTGGGATCAGAGGATCTTGCAACCAGAAGTCGGCAGGCTCGATTCTGGCTCGCAACCATGTGATCTGGAAAGGGTCCCGGCCATCTTCAAGCCGATCATCACGTTAGGTCGCCGCAGGCGCACTTGACCTCGTGCAGTATGTCCAGAAGCTCGCCAAATCCCTTCCCGGTCTTCGCCGAGACGAGGCAAGGCCTCTGTGCTGGCAGATACTCCTCCATGATCCTTGCCATCCTGACGTTCAGCTCGTATCTTAGCCCCTCGCCTGCGAGCTCAAGGAATCGTCGCGGATCCTCCAAAAGCGTTCGGACTCTGGCTATTCGCTCCGGACGCAAGAGATCGATCTTGTTGACCACGTTGACAGCTGCCGTTCCGAGCGAGAACTGCGCGGCGAGCGAGTAGAGGATCAGGCTTGGCAGCGTCTGGAGGGGCGTTGAGGCGTCTAGGATGTAGATGCAGCAACAGTCGGGAAGCCGGCCAACGATCCGGGGCCCGGCGTCCCTGAAGACGAAGGGTTCCACCTGGCCCGGCGTATCGAGAAGCACGAAATCGTCCGAGTATCTCGGGATCCTGACGCACGCTAACCTGTCGATTGCCCTAAGCATCGCGCCGTTAGGGCCCAGGCCCTCCTCCCTCATCACGGCCTCCAGGGTATACTTCGACCTGACGTCGAAGTCCGGGGCGTAGGGCAAGCTCTCCACGCCGGGGTCAAGGTTCACTTGCCTGACGCGGTAGCGCCTCGCAAGGAAGGACCCGAACCTCGCGGTGAGCAGGCTCTTGCCCGATCCTGCCGGACCCAACACAAGAACGTACATGCCCAGGATTGATACCAGCCTCAGCCAGTTAAAGCTGACTTCCCTGTGCTCTCCGGACGCCTGAAAAAGGCCGGAAGATTCCTACTTCGTGCCGCGTCCGACGTTGGGTGGAAGCTAGCCAGGCAAACACCACCGATGCTTTTTGGCCTTGAGGTTGATCCAGCCGTCGATGGCGGAACATGTTGCGTGCGTCCGTGCCGAAGCCGTTGGGATGCTAGCAGATCATGAGAGGAAATGCCGATGCCCTAGTAGGAAGGGACCCTCGGCCCTATGATCCATCCCTCTGCGGGGAAGCAATCGGCTCGGATCCTTGGAAGGCGGAAGCCATGCGGCCACCGGCGAACTCTCCCTCACAGTCCTTGGAACCTTCCGCCCCGCTCTGGTCACAACTCGGGTCGTGCCTCGAGCGGTCGTGAGAGCACGAAGGGCCGTCCAAGAACCGAAAGCACAACCGACGATCCTTGACGGAACTCAAAGCGCCTTCGACTGGGGCAGGGGCCCTGGACCCCAAGCCACGATTCTAGCCTTCTAAGGATACGCTCTTCCACCGGTGGCCCGATTCACCTCAAGCCCGAGGCGAGCTTCCTCGCTGACGAGCTTGCCTGCAGCCACATCCTCCTCTCGAAAGATTGCCAACAGGATCTGCTTGGCGTAAAACCGCGAGTAGTCATATATGACGTAGATCTTGCCGTCCGGAGCCTGGACCCCGTCTGGGTAGGACACGCCCTCCCTCTCATCCAAGAGCAGCCCACCTGACCACGTGCGGCCGTCGTCCAACGACAGATACGCGGTTAGGTGTGATCTTCCGGTCCTTCGTGTGATGGGGCCATGCTTGACGAGGAGCAAGTTGCCGGAGAGCAGGCGGCGAATGAAGAAGCGAGCTGTTGCATGCTGGATTTCGGACGGGTTCAGTTCGTCCCATGTCCTGCCCCCGTCGGCGGAGTGGCTCTCGCCGATTCCGTAGTCGGTTCGCACCAGCATCCAGAGGCGCCCATCACCCTTCTCCACCACCATGTGCTCGGAGAAGGAACCCTCGGGCACGACGGGTCCGCCCCTCCTCATCCAAGTACTTCCGCAATCAGTCGATGCGAAGACGTTGGGTCGCTTCTCTTCCTCAGGCACATCGGAGCGTTTGCTTGACCGCCACACGCACGCTGGAAGCAACCACTCGCCGCTGCCAAGCACCGTCGGCTTGTTCATCGCAACGCCGTTGCACAGCCGTCGGGGATCAGACCATCTGGGGCTTTCCGATCCGGAGTCGGAAGTCTGGATCACCCATACCCCGGCTCGCCCGTCGAAGCGGTGATAGCTCTGGGCCCAGAAAAGCCACAGCCGTCCTCGGGGATCGTGCCAAAGACAGGGGTCAAAGGCCCTCACTGGGTCAGGAGGGTCGATGACCACCTTCAGGTCCGACCATGTCTCTCCGTCATCACCGCTGGTAGCTAGCATGACGTAGTTCTCATCTCCCTCGCCGGTGCCTCCGCCATACCACACGGCCCACAACCTTCCGTTGGCTGCACGCTCGATCCCGGGAATCCCTTGGAACATACGACGGCAATTCCCATACCCGGGACCGGGAGACGTATTCACGTACGCGGGCTGCAGCGCCGGGTCATCCGGGGAAACGGCCATGCATGTCTCCTCCTCGAACCGAGGCTTGCCTCCGCACTGTTAAATGTCGACAGGCGTCACGGTACGGGGTCACTGCGCCATTACCTGATCGGATAGCCTTGTTGTCACCACTTCCCTGTAGAGCCTGCGTTGGACCATGACCGACCACAGCACGAACGCACAGACCAGGCTTGTCCCAGTCACCGCCAGCCACTCGATTACGTAGACCCAGAGCAGGGTGCGATCCTTCAGTTTCATGGCCTCCTTCTCCAGCTCCCCAAGCATCCCATCCACCTGCCGGTAGGCGTCCAGCGTCTCGTCGAAGCGAAGCTGCAGGTACATCGGCCTGGCGCTGGACGCCGTCCGGTCAAGATCGTCGATCTTGGAGATGATCTTCGCCGTGTTCGCGCCGAAGCGGTCGCAAAACTCAAGAAGCGTTAGAAGGAGGGACTTCTTCATGTTCACCTCGAGCATCTTGGCTCTCAACGAGTGCACCAGGTTGATGTCCTGCGGCACGGGCCGGCGGTTCAGATAGATCATCAGGTTGCAGCCGAAATCGATGGCATACTCCCACGGTTCATTCCCGTAGAAGGAGGCGATCTCGCTCGTGTAGGCAAAAACCCGCGATCCATTCCCAACCTCCCAGTCCAACATCGCTGGGTGGTCGTTGTACCCGATGCTCTCGAAGTGGGCCAACACTTGGGCCCCGGGCCTGGCCCTAACCAAGTTGTGGTGGGCGTTCGTCATGAACGCGAGCCTTTTGTTCCAAGAAAGGCTGCCCACGAACTCGTGGTCCAGACCAGTGACGACCAAGTAGATCCCATAACGCGGGTACTCAACCCAGGTGTCGGTCACAACGTCCGTCGGCAATAGGTCCCCGATGCTGGTATCGCCCCAGCTCGGCCGGGCGAAGGATCCGCCGAAGCTCTCCCACCCGCCGCCCATGAATAGCCCCATGCCCCTCTCCCGGACTCCCCTGGCCAACATCTCGATGTTGCTGGGTCCCACGGCCTCCCGATTGGCGTTGGACAGCACGATAACGTCGAAGCGCGAGATCAGCTGCTGGTATGTGCGAGGCATGTACAACCTGACCAACCTATAGACCGCCGGCTCCCCGGAGGCCTGCTGCGCGGGCCCGAAGGCGGCCAGATCGCGGAGCGTTGCCTGCACGAAGCTTACGGAGAAGAGGGGGTCGAACCTCATGTCCCAGAAGGGGCGGGAGCGAAGCATGCAACCCACGTAGAGCACGCCGATCCGTCCGTCCTCAAGCGCATGGGCGGAAGGACCAAGAGCCAGGACGACGAGCCCGCACCGAAGGCCCAGGAGAACGTTCGCCCCTTGGTTGCGGCGCCGGTACAATCTCATCGCCACCCAATCCGACCTAGTTTTCTCGGGCCGGCGCACCAAAATATCTTCCGTTTCAGACATCCCACCCATCGACCATGACTCCGCGTGAGCGGCGAGCAGCAAGCAGTCAACGGAACGTTCCGGAAGGAAACGTTACACAACAGATAATTGGACGGTTGCGCCGACGCAGGCGAGGCACTACATATGACCCCGACGCAGGAGGAACCGAGGGTGAAATGGTGGACGGATGCCCGCTTCGGGATGTTCATCCACTGGGGACTGTACTCCACCCAAGGGCGCGGCGAGTGGATCATGTATCAGGAGCACATCCCGCCCGAGGAGTACCGGCAACTCGCCCGGCAGTTTACCGCCGAGCACTATGATCCCGCCGAGTGGGTCGCCGTCGCAAAGGATGCCGGAATGAGGTACGTCGTCATCACGACCAGGCACCACGAAGGCTTCTGCCTGTTCGACAGCCAGGTCTCCGATTTCAACGCGGCGAGGACGCCGGCAGGGAGGGATCTCATCGCCGAATTCGTGAGAGCCTGTCGGGCCGCGCGCGTGCGAATAGGATTCTACTACTCGCTCGTCGACTGGCGATTCCCGGGCGTCCTACCCCACCAACCCAGGAAACCGGACTCCGTGTACCTTCGAATGGTGGAGCAGGCCCACGCCCAGGTGCGCGAGCTGTGCACCAACTACGGCCGAATCGACATCCTCTGGTACGACATGATGGTTCCCCACGACCCGGAGCTGTGGCGTTCCCGGGAGTTGAACGAGATGGTCAGAGAGCTTCAGCCCGACATCATAATCAACGACAGGGCCGGCCTTCCTTGCGACTTCGCCACGCCCGAGAACGTCGTTGCACCGCAGGCCCGCCCGTGGGAGTCGTGCTATACGATGAACCGCACCTGGGGCCACGCAACCTACGACCGGAACTACAAGTCCACCCAGGAGATCCTCCGGCTGCTTGCGTCATGCGCATCTCAGAACGGAAACCTCCTACTGAACGTCGCTCCGGACGGCGAAGGAAGGTTCCCAGCAGAGGCCGTCGAGAGGCTCCGCGGGGTCGGCCAATGGATGCGGGTCAACGGCAAGGCCATATACGGAGCACGCGCCTCCCCCGTAGGCGTCCCCGCATTGGGCGTAGCGACGCGCGTAGCCGACAAGGTCTACTTCCTCGTCCAGCGCTGGCCCGGGTCCACCCTTCCCTTCGCATGGTGCGGCAGCAAGGTTAAGGCAGCTCGCCTGCTATCCGACGGCAGGGAGGCCAGGATCGAGCAGAAAGGTGACCGCGTCTGGCTACACGGCTTCCCCCAGTATCCCCCGGACCCCAATCTCAGCGTCGTTGAGCTGGAGTTCGAGGGCGAGCCGCGCCCCTCGGATCCTCCGTACTCCTAGAGCGATCGCTTCGGGCTGCCGGTTTGGGCCAGGAAACCTTCAAGAGTGCGAGGTCCAAGCCGAAGCAATACGGCGCTTCGATCAAGAGACGAACAGAGTCGGTGCACGAGCATTTGGCCGAAAGGTTGATGAGACGCATGGCCAGAGTCTATGAGGCTGATGGGTGGAAAGGCTACATCGCCAACTGGCGGGATGC
Organism: uncultured Thermococci archaeon; assembly: GCA_964549615.1. Classification (GTDB taxonomy): domain Archaea; phylum CAYQAE01; class CAYQAE01; order CAYVLA01; family CAYVLA01; genus CAYVLA01. The sequence continues at coordinate 8,244 of CAZJVP010000008.1, forward strand.
TCGCCGAATGGTCGAGCCAATCGAGCGTGAGATCGAAGTCGTGGGCGGCGCCCTTTCGGCGCTCGTTGACGCCGGCGTCCTCGCCCATTGCAGGTACGACGAGACCAAGATGCTCGCTCATCGCAAGGCCGTGTGGGAGAGCTTCGAGATCCCGTGGACGGCCATCAGCCCACGAATGCAGCGCCTTCTCTACGCCATCAACGCCATCACCCAACCGCAGACTATGGTCGCCGTCGGCATCTTCTGCGGTTACACCTTCATTTCGAATGCGGGCGCAGCGATAGGCCCGGGGGCATGTTACCGGGCGCGTCGGCTCGTCGGCCTAGAGATCCGCCAAGAGGAAGCGGAGCGTGCACGCCGCAACATCGCGAGAATCGACCTCCGCGGTCTCGCTGAGGTCATTGCAGAGGACGGGGTGGCATGGCTGCGCCGCCATGACGGGTCGGTCGACCTCCTCTACCTCGATGCGGACGGGCGTGGTGGGAGAGGCAAATCGGTGTACTTGGATCTTGTCCAAGCGGCGTGGCACTCAATCCACACCGGGACGATCGTGCTCGCACACAATTCCCTCAATCATGCAGCCCAGCTGGCAGACTACCTAGAGTTCGTGCGCGATCCGAGGAAATTCCGGGAGAGCGTGAACGTGATCATCGATGACCAGGGCCTAGAAGTCTCCCTGCGCTGAATGCGGATGAGCCGACAAGGGTTGGTCAGATGCAGGACACTCGCATGGGCAGACCAGTTCGAGCGGCTGGTCGTAACCGTGCTACCACGCTTTCAAGGGGGTTATGTGGACCTTGATCATGGGACCCTGGTTCTTTCGCGACACCGGATCGACAGGACACCGGTAGCCAAGAGAGTGACGCTGTCCGCCCACCCTCAAACCTGGTCGTGGGGCCCCGCGTGTCCGTGAAGCTCACACAATCCTGACGGTGAGATTAGATCGATCACGCATTTTCAACCCTCTCCCGCTGTTGGAGGAAAGTCTCTTGTGCGCTTTCAGCGGATGGCTGCGCATTGGTCCATACGGCACCCGACTATGCGTCTAGCGGCTGAAGCCTTGCCGCCGCGGGAGGCTGGTGGAGGAAGATTTATGTATTACGGACAGTATAACTCCATGGTGGGCACCATGGTCGCCCTTCATGCCGTTGTCAAGAGGATCGGCAATTCCCTCGGGGTCCTGATCCCAAAGGAAGTGGTCGAAAGGACAGGCATAAGGGAGGGGGATTCCGTGGAGATACAGCTAACCAGGAAGGCCAACCTGCCCGAGATGTTCGGCGCGGTGAAGTTCAGCAAGTCGTCCCAGGAGATCAAGGACGAGATGAGAGGGGAGTGGGGGGACTGAAGGGCTACTTCTTCGACACCTACGCCCTGGTGGAATACCTTAAGGGAAACGCCCTATACAAGGAAAGGGTGGAAGGCGGAGGAATCACCACCGTCCTAAACCTCATGGAGCTCTACTACAGAGTGCTTGCTGAGCACGGGGAGGACGTCGCTGACAAGGTCTACCTGACCTTTCGGGTCTTCGCGGTTGGCTTCGACGACGATGATGTCCGGAACGCGTTGAAGCTGAGGTTGAAGCTAAGGGCCGAAGGCGTGGCAACATCGTACGCGGACGCCCTGGGATACTACATGTCGCTCAAGCACAACGTCAAGTTCCTTACAGGGGACAAAGCCTTCAGGGGTCTGGAGAACGTAGAATTCCTTCGATGAGCTGATCCCCGGTACGTCTTGCAGCAGAAGGGAGCGGTTGATTCAGAGGGGCGGGCGAAGGCTACTGGTGACTATGGCATTATTGGCCAGGCAGACGCTTGGCCATCTGCGGCGTCATGCGGCCAGTCATCTACACGATCGTGATGCTAGTCGTCAGTTTGCCGCGCCCTGGGCATAGTCACGTCACACAACTGACGAGTTGTTGAGCCAAGGGGCCGCAACGGCGCATGCAGGTCCACCAACCACCGAATCTTGACCCGGACTTCACAGAGTTCTTGTTGTGGCGGCCTCCCGGTACAGGCCCCTCCTCACCATCAGTGTCCAGACAACCATCCCGGCAATCATCAGGGTCGCTGTCACCACCATCCACTCCACCGCCCAGACCCAGATCATTGCCGTTGCCTTGGCCTTGACGGCCGCGCGCTCTATGTCCTCAAGCTCGAGGTTTGCGTCCTTGATCGTGTTCAAGCAAGCTTCATAGTCCTGGAGCACGTACTGGTCATCGGCCTCCCGACGGATATCCCCTGCCTCCCTCATCCGGTTCTCCAATGGCAGGACCCTGCCGCCCATGTCATCGATGAAAGCAAGCAGCGAAATCAGGATGTCGGTTCGCACACGGTTCTCCAACATCTCGGATCTGATGACATGGACGAGCTCAAGGTTCTCCGGTATGCTCCTGCCCATGGTGTAGTATATGGAGTAGACGCAGAAGTCGATGTAGTGATCCCAGAGTTGGAATGACTTGCCCCAGTCGGGCGTCCAGTCCGTGCAGAAGGCGAAGCTGCGGCCCAGGCCAACGTCCCAGACGACCATGAAGGGGTCGCCAGTGTTGCTTGTCTTGGCGAGGAGTTGGGCGCCGTCCTTTACCGTCACCTTGTTGTAGCCGTAGAACGCTGGACAATTTCCCCAGGGGAACGCCGACATCAGAGGATCATCGGGCGAGGTGACCACCGGCCTCCAGGGGCCGGGTCCCGTTGCCTCCCGGATCAAGTCCACGGGAAGGATCTCGCCCACGCTGGTCTGGCCCCAAGCCGATGGGGATCCGGCCTGGCCACCGAAGGATGACACACCCCCGAACATCATCAGCGAATTGCCCTTGTCCCTGACCGCCTTCGAGAACCAGTCGATGTACCAGCCAGGCAGGTTCTCGGCTTTCACGTCGCTGAGCAGGATCAGCACCTTTTTCCGAACCAGTTGCTCATAGTTTTTGGGCATGTACAGCCTTAAGGCACGGGCAACCTCCTTTGCTGTCCACCAGACGCTGCCCACCACCGCCGGCACCGCCACAACGTCCAGAGCCGGATCATCGGCCACGATGTTGATCGGGCTAGTGGCGGGCTTGCAGTCCCCCAGGTAGTATACCTTGGGGATCTCGGCTGCCGCGCGCACGAACGAGGGGCCCAGTAGACACATGATCAATGAGGCGCTGACGACATGCCTCCGAATCGAGCCCGGATCGCGGCGGGGAGTAGTCCTTGGAGGATCTGCTATGACCACGTCAATAGTTTCCTCACGTGAGCATTATTCTACCCGTTGATATAGTTTGCAGAGTCAAGGCCGCCCGTGGCCTGGCAGAACCTAGGGCACAAAGCAACGGGGAATGAAGCCAGCGAAGCTTAAGGCTCGAACTCCGAGGAGGCGATCCGGACCTGACGTCGCCCAGTGATAGTTGAGATTGCGAAGACCAAGTGGAATGCATCCAGATATGCCGAGATCGGATGACGGAATGCCCACTCAGCGGTAATGTCCAGACTTCTCGCCGTTGTCCTTTCGTTCGGTTGCACTGTCTCCCCGATCCCGATGTGATGGCCTCGAAGGTTCGAGTCCTGTACACTGGGGATCCCTACCCCGGCGTGACTATCCACACACACATGAAAATCGAGCCGCTGCTCGAGCCCCTTCACAACGATCCACCGGGGCGAGGCACCGCCGGAGGCATACCAGGCTCTCAGGGACGACGACATCAAGGAGCTCGCTGGTCACTTCGAACTTGACGCAGATGCCGGGAAGCCGACCATATCCTACTGCCTAGACAAAGAGACGACGCTCCACCTGAACGGGCGGGACCACTGGCATGATCCAGATGAGCACCTCTTCTTTGTGAAACATGCCCCGGCAGCCAACGCAGCGACCCTGAACGCCATCACCTCGACTCGCTCTCATCCTCCCGACAGAAGCGAGGTGACGGAAGATATGGCTCACGAACAGCGCTTCCGTCCCGAGCTTGAGTACTTCCAGCCCGACGTACAGCTGAAGGTGGTCGCCTCGCTCGAATGGCTTGAGGCGCACGGGTGCCGATCGGTCTTCTACGATAACGGGCTGCTAGGGTCACCGCCCCCTCCCCACCAACATGTAGGCGTTGCGAACACAGACTCCATCCCCCCTTCCTGCCCGCCAATGCACGCCGAACCACTGCTGGGATGGGGATCGGATCTCAACCGCATTGCATCCGAGCTCGCCCCGAGCAAGAGCAAGCGGTGAAAAAGCTTTCAAGAGGAGTTCCCACTGGATGTTGGCGAATCGGTTGCGAGAAGGCCTCGCCCCGAGCTGGCGGTTCAAGCGAGCCAGGATCCAAGGCTACATAGCCGGCGGAGGGGAGCATGGTGTCGAGATCACGGACGCCGGGGACGGGCTGCCGGGGACGCGCCCCATGTGCCTGAACCTAGAACACTACTATTCAAGGTCATGCCACAACGGGCGCTTCGTCCCGCGCAGCAGGGCGAAGGTGACCTCCACGTGCGTTGGGGACGCCGTTGTAGTGACCATAGATCCCCATGACGCCTGGGAGGTGCGGACGGAGATCACCTTCATGGTTCTGGACATGCCAGCCGTTGAGGCCCACTACAGATTCCGCTTCCTAGCACCCTTTGCTGGGTTTGAGGCCCTCGTCAGCAACTACTTCCTCGATCCCACCGAGCCCTACATACACCTCGGGGGCGCTTGGAAGCGACCACGCCTAGGCGATGGCGAGCATCGCTTCTGGGCGAAGGGGCCTGACCAGGCGGACAACATCAGGGCGGTCTACCCGAAGGAGTTGACGCCGGCAGACAGCATTGAGCTGGCCATCGACCCGGACTATTACGACTACCCGATCATGATCACCCCGGTTAGGAATACCAGATCGAGCATCGTGACCGTGGTCGAGCCCCAGCACTGCTCCAGCCTCTCCGCGAACCGTCGCTGGAACGCCCACGACTTCTCCCTCATTGCCCAAGATGTCAAGCAGGGACAGGAGGTGTCGTGCCGGGCATGGTTGGCGTGCTGCGAGCTGGCCAGCCTCGACGATGCCATTCAGCTCTACGATGAGTTGCAGAAAGGGTAAGCGGTTTCCGGGCACCAGGTGCCTCGCCAACGACCCCACTTCATGACGGCGAAGTGCCAGAGGCAGCGGAGCCCAAGCGGCGAGGGCAGGCCGAGCCCTCAGGGCCTATGAAGGCCAAGGCATGCACGATGCCGAGCTCGAGCAATCCCTTGACAGGTCCTCACAAAGCAATCGAAGGCATCTAGCGCAGTACGAGATTTGAAGCGGAAAAAGCTGTGCGGAAAGAGTGCCGACGAAGCTTGACACACGAACTCTGAGTTGGCTATCCGGCCCTCGGATGGAATGATAGTTAAGAATGTGAAAATTAGAAAAGCGGGTCCGAAGTATGCCGGGATCGGACGGCGGAATGCCCACGGCGGCGAGCACATACAACCTGCTCACCATTTCCCTTCTTCTCGGCTGGATTCTCAACCCGGCTGTGATGGCCTCAAAGATCCGAGTCCTGTACACCGGAGATCCCTATCCTGGCGTTACTCCCTACATACACATGAAGGTCGAGCCGCTGCTCGAGGTCACCCCGGTTCAAGCATCCACGCTACACTATGCGGGAATCTCCTCGGATGACATCAGAAGGGCCATCCGGGTCTACATGCCTCGGACCTAC
>CAZJVP010000009.1:0-13425 GCA_964549615.1 uncultured Thermococci archaeon
CATCGACCGGCTCATCGCCATGCCTTGTGATGTTCAGGCTCAGCGACTCAAGGCCCACCGCGACGTTCCTGCCGCTTAGAGCACCGACAAGCCTAAGGATGAAGGAGACATCCCCAGGCTTGTTGACGAAGACGGAGACCGAATCCGCCTTCGCTTTCTGCTTCTCAAGTCTGTGCGGAACCTGCTCCACGATATCCCGGAGAAGTATATCCCTCAGGACAATCTCGTTCTCAGGAGGTTCAACCTGGCATCTACATTCCGATCTCGGGTACCCACACCTGGAGCAGATCTCCGGGGGCGGGACCCTGCATCTGCATTCCGGCTTGCTGTAACCACACTTCAGGCAGAACTGCTCCGCGATCCTTGACCAACGCTCCGTCCCCTTCCTAACGACCTCCGAGTCCTCATGGATGATGGGCTCTCCAGATGCTTGGATAGTATGCGAGGTGTGAATCCTCCCGCCGCTAACCACCAGGAAGCTTCCTTCCCGGATTCCTGTGGCCACGCTCTGAACTATGAGGTTCCTGTTCTCTAGGAACGCGAGCTTCGGGTTCTTGTAGAAGGCGGCCTCCAGGTCACCGAACTTCTTGGAGTCGGGCGGGCTGCCCGTTGCGGGTGTGAAAACCTTGTCGACCAAGAAGTCTGGGCTATAGGGCTCGCCTCGCCACTTCTCCTCATCCTTCAGGCGGGTTAGCAGCATCTCCATAAACCTGCTTGTACCGACCTTCCAGTCCGTGAAGTCCACGCCGAGCTCGCTTTCAGTTGGGCTCAGCTTGGCCCCGACCAGGATCGGACTGTCGTACGGTCCCTGGGCGCTCGGGTAGAACAGCAGGTTGTAGGCCATGCCGATCCTAAGGATGGACATGGCCTCGGACTTGGCCTTCTCCCGCTCCAGCACCCTTTTCTGCTCATCGGACAGATTCTTCTTGAACTCCTCATCCTCGGAGATCTCCTTGACGGCTAGGTAGTGCCTCACAACCTCCTCCACTCTATCCTTCTGGTCGGAGCTGGGCGCTAGGAATACGAGCGAGTTGCGGTATATCCTCGGCTCCCTGGACTGACTCTTGTAGAGAAAGAGGCGTTCCAGATCGGGGCTCGGCCTGGTTCCGGCGAGCCACCAGGGGCTCTCGGGAGCCATCAGCACGAGCTTCAGGCTGGCTGTGTCCGGGATATCTTCAGGCGCGGTGGGCCAGGTGTATCTCCGAAACGCCTCCCCGCCGCGAAGCACGTATCCAGCCAAGCGGCGCTGTATCTCGTTCGTGACCTGGTAGTGCTTGACATCCTTCATCCGTTCGTCTATGACCTTGTTGATGTTCACATCGCCCCTGAAAACCAGCTTCTTCCCGACCTCCACAATGTGATAGCTGGTGTCCAACACGGCCTGCAAGGCCTGCTCGGCTCGGGTCTCATCCTCGCCCGGCTCAAGGACGTCGTGGAGGATCTCGCTCTTGCTTGCCCCGACGAGGGCATCCCTCTCCCCCTTCGAAACAACCATGGCACTCTCCAACAGGGCGGCCGTGGTGAGCCGCGTCCCCAGGTCACCCTTGAACACGTCATCCACCCTAGACGCCCTTGCCTCGCCCCCCTTCCCCACCAGTTCCGTGTGGATGGCGTTCTCAAGCCTGGGGTCGTCGAAGACCCGTTTTGAGAGGAACTCGCGGACCTGCGCATCGCGAGGATCGATATGGGTCGGATGGATGAGCATGGACGAGGAATTATTCTCCATCATCAGCCTGACCGCCTGAACCATCAACATGAGCGCTCCACGGGTCTGCATGAACCTGGGAGCCTGGCCGAGCTTGTCCCTGATGATCGAGATCGTCCTGGGGTGGAAGGGATAGTCCCTGACCATGCTCTCCTTGGCCCTCTCCCCGACCGCATCGGGCGGAAGCAGCCCCCTGGGGCCCGGCGACTCGTAGTAATCCTGGTATGCCCGTGCAACGGCTTCCGCCGACTCGACATCGACTTTGCTGAAAAGCCATCGCCTCAGGATGTTCACAAGCTCAAGATCGTCGCGGACCGGGTTATAGGTCTCGGCCTTGCGCATGAGCAGGCTCTGCGATATCCGGCTCTCCTTCATCGCACGCGTCCTAATCTCCTCTGTCTCAGCCCCGCTCCTGCCCGTGGCAGCCTTCCTTAGGATCTGGGCCTGCTCTTCATCGGTTGGGTCGAACTCCTGGGGGAGCTGCGACACGACAAGCGATGTGTTGGTGCACAGGTCCACGACCTCCTCGAGGATCTGCAGGAATACCCTGGTCTGCTCGGCCAGCGTCCCCTCGCCGACCGGGATCGCCGCAGCACGAATCAGATAGTTTGTGACCTCGTCCACCAGGATCACGGTGGGCTCATCCGACAACAGTGAAAGCAGCGAATCCTTAGAGGGCGCCCTTAGCTCCCGGTCTGCATCCGCCATGACCTCGTAGGCCCCAAGCTGCTGGGCAAGATGCCCCCACATCGTCCTCGGCGGACCTCTCTCGCCCGCGGGGGAGTTCTGTGTCAGAACCGCCACGCGGCATCTCGGTATCTCCAGATCGCCCAGGGCCCTACTTGTCTCCTTCGGCAGCACCCCCGATCCGTGCTTGGCCAGATGGTACAGGCATGCCAGCAGATGGGACTTCCCTCCCCCAAGAGTCGTGCCGAGAAGGAATACTCCCGGCGCGTTGGGCATCCGTCCAGATATCCTTCCGAACACCTGCGCGGCCACCGTGGAGAAAGCCGCCGTGGGATACGTCATCTCGAAGAAGGTCTTCGGATCATCGTAAAGCGTCTTGTGCATCCCGCTGACAATCGCGTCCAGATCAACCGCAAGGGAGGAAACGCGAAGGCCGCTCAACTGCTCCTTGCGAACGGGACAGCAATCAAGCAACCGCCTGGAGGCAGCCATCATCTCACCCCGCCATGCTACCCGCCTAGATTCTAATAAAGACTTCGGGCTGTTCAAAAAGAGGATGAGAAATTCAACAGTCGGCTCGGGGCCAGTTGCGCCAAGGCAGAAAGGCGGCAAAGGAAAATGGTTTAAACCCTATCCGGGCAGCCTCATGCATGCCCCAGTCCGGCTCAATCTCTTCACCGTAAGCCAGAAGAACTCTACGATCAGCGATCCGAGGCCTCAAGTTGGCAAGGTACAATGAACAGGCCAAGGTAGCGCAGATGCAGCCAAAGCTGCCGAATTGCAGGATGCCACTGTACGATGCGATCACCACCCCGACTGCTCATAGGTCGGACTGCAAGCCGAGGATGATGACCAAGCTCAAGGACGCAGCGTGACTCCGCGTCTCATCGCAAATCTAAACGATCGCTTTAACCCGCGCTCTGTGGTTAGTCAGGCCAGGCGGGACGAGACGAGGCAAATGTTTAAGGGGTTTATGCAGAGTGGAGGTGCAACAAGAGGAAACGGAGGGGTCTGAATGAGAGAAGAGGAGGTAGCTAAGCGAGTCGGCGAATACCTGAAGGAGGCATACGAACTCGTCAGCAACGAGTTCGCTTTCTCCGGGGGCAGGGTGGATCTGATTGGCTTCAGGTGGGAAAAAGGTGATGACCCCCACTACATCCATGCCCTTGGAGTTGAATGCAAGGGGGAAATCAAGTACGCCAAACAGGTATACGGCTTGTTGACCGATCAGCTAGCCCGATATCTAAAGACTATCCCCCAGCTGTATCTCGCAACACCGAGGCCAAAGGGCGAGAACGCCACGAATGTCCTAAGCGAGATTAAGATGCTCTGTAGACTCAACCATATCGGATACCTCTATGTGGACCACGACGTGGAACCCGACCCCCCAATCGATGATCGAACGGCCATGCACACCATGCACATGATTCGCGTGACTTCAACCAGAACCTAGCCGAACTCGTAAGGGCGAAGGAGCTAACCTTCGAAAGCCCGCAACGGACTCGCAGCTTCGGCTTCGAGAGCCAATAGGTCCAGTCTGAGTAGCATAGCATAGTGTTGAATCTCTGGCATAGATCGCCAAGACACTCCCTGAAAGCTTCGGTGGCCTAGTTACCGATGGACTGAAACATATCACCAAGAATCCCTGTGGGTGCGATGCCTGCTCCTAGAGGTAGGCGCGGCGGCTTATGACGCTTCCACGTGAACTGCGAGTGCAGATGTCGGAGACGGAGCTTTCTCGCGGAGCATCAGCATGGAGCTCGGGCCGAAGCCCGAACTAGAGACGTCGTTCGGCGCTTCGCCTGTCGATCTTTCATGAAGTTTGATCCGGCCGTCATGGGGAAGTGGGCGACCGCCTTGAAGCCCGCCCGGGCTTGGTTGGTCTAAATTCGCAGAACCACCAGCTGGCCGGGCCGCATGAAGGCAAGTTGAGGGAACTCCCGGGGACGTTTTTAGGGGGAGCGGGGCGATTCTGAAGAGGGATCCAGAAAGCCCGCCCTGACTTTGTACAGCTCGCCGCCCTGGAGTCCGGGTACCCAGCCCTCGGCCTGCCAATTTCTTCTGAAGCAGCCCGGCCTTAGCCTGGAAGGCTCGACTATGCGCTGCGGGACCGGCCGAATCTCACAACGAACAAGCCCGCCGAGGCCTGGCAACCCGAACACATCGCAAACAGCCATTCGAACCCAAACCTGCTGACTATGATCACGGCAACCAGGGCCGCGACCGAGGCGGAAATGTCGTAGAACGATTCAAAGGTGCCCAGAAGGAATCCTCTCCTGCCCCGCTCGCTCATCTCCATGGTTATGGCGAGAAGCGCGGGTCCCTGGAAGGCGTACGCGATCCCGTAGAGCGTCTCTATGATGTAAAGGTGCGGTAGGGCCGAGACGAAGATGTAGGAAAGTGAGCATGCCGCGGCCATCGAGATCCCGAGGCAGTAGACCCTTTCCTTGCCCCACTGGTCAACCAGCCTTCCCGCAGGAACCTTCAGAAGGGCAGCGACCAGCCCGAAAATGGCGGTTAGCGCTCCAACATCAACCAGCGACGCTGAAAGGCGGTTAACGAGGAATATCGGATAGACAGGGCCCAGTAACCCTCCCCCTAGCGAGGATAGCGTGCCCAGTGCGATGAGGACCGCAACCCCTGAGCTGCGCATGCACAATCCCTCCGTCCAAGAGGGATGGCAGGCAAATGCCACCAGCGCCACTGTGACGCGACATCTGGTTTCTCTACGCCTCAAGATCTAGTGGCTTGCAGGAACTCCAAAATTTTTCGACGGGGCGCTGGCTGTTCCCGGACGGCGGCGCGCGTACGGGCTCTTCAAGGTCGGGAAAGAATTTTAGGCCCAGGCGGCCACCCCGCCCCCGTGAAGAGGGCCCGGCTGGGACCTGCGTTCATCGCGGCGATCCTTGCCTTCTCAGCGGCCGCCGCCGCGGCGGAGGATGAGTTTCCTTTTCGGCGCGCGGCATACAGCTATCGAACCCTCAGCCAACTTGAGGGAACCGGCTTTGACGCCGTGCTCGTGCCCATCCCCACCATGAGGTGGGAGAAGGCCAAGGCCTGGATGGAGCAGACGCTGGTGCAGCGGTGCCTTGAGCTCTCGGCCCTGGGCATAAAGGCCATAGCGGGGCCGTACTACTGCGTCCCCCCATCCCCGGATGTCGGTAACTACTCGCGCGCGGTGGGCCAGAACAGGGGGCCCGAGACTGTGGTGCCCTCGCCGGTTGACGAGACCTGGTGGAACTACTTCGTGGACCAGTTCGGGGTGTTCATAGCCAACCTTTCCGTGCACTACCCGATCTGGGGGATAGTCTGGGACTCCGAGCGGTACATCGACGGGCGGTACTTCGAATACGCAGATTACAGCTATGACGAGGCTGCCGTTCAGGAGTTCGCCCGGGACACTGGAAGGTCAATCCCCTACGTTCCCCCCGACCAAAGGTACGGCTGGCTTCAAGAGCACGGCCTCGTCGAGGAGTTCCACGCCTGGCAGGAGGAGAAGCTGTACAGGATGGCCAAGCGAACGGCAGAAAAGATCCACGCCATAAACCCAAACATCTCCCTTGGGCTGCTGGGCATGCAGGACAGCTGGTTCCACTGGGCCATCCTCGAGGCCTTCAACTGTTCAACGGCGCCGGTCACAGCATGGTACGAAGGGACCTACCAGGGATACAAGAAGATCCATCCGTGGCCATCGCCCGCCGAGATGCGCGAGCTGTGGAAGGAGCACAAGCTCTACGGGCTGTTTCTCCCCGGGCTTTGGGGGCTGGCCCCCGGGTACGGACATGCCGGCGATCCGTGGAGCGTGCTCATCGAGATGGAAGCCGCGACCAGGGACAACGGCGCCTTCTGGGTCTACGAGTGGAACTACAACTCGTCCGACTTCCCGTTCCAGACGCGCGGAAAGACCTACCAGGTGTTTAACTCCTTCATCTTCTTCAACGCCTCCTCCCCCAACCCGCTTCCGAGCTTCGACCTACACCCCGGCGTCCAGGCCATGCCGTATCTTGGGCCGGCAGGCAATGCCTCGGTCGTCCTGCATCCCTACGTCGACGTCGTCCCCAGCGACTTCACGATCCTCTGCGACTCAGGGTTATGGTACGTCGGGCAGAACATGACCGTTACACGGCTTGGTCTCAACCCGACCCTTGAGTCCGCCGAGATACCCTGCATCGTCTCGGACCTCTCCCAGGAAGATCTCCTGCGCACCGAGGTCTGGGCCATGATACAGGAGCTTGACAACCTTGCAAAGCTTTACCGGTCCATCCTGGCCGGCGATCTTCCCGGCGCAGAAAACCTGCTCTCGAAGGCACTCGAGGATTTCCGGGCCGGAAGACACCTCCAAGCAAGATCGCTACTGCTGGAGAACAGGGGATCGTTCTATGGGAAGCTCCTTGCAGACATCTGGCCAATGGCCCAGGAAGGCCTGGCCTCCCCCAGGATGAGCAAGGTTCCCATAGCCGTCCTTCGCTCCGTCTCCGACGCCAAGAGGATGTTCGAGGACGGAAAGGCCAGGGAAGGCGAGGCCTACCTTTTCGCGGCCTGCAGGCAGTGGTCCGCAGCCGTGCCCGAGCCACTCAGAATTCTCTTTCTCGCCGCGCTCGTCATTCTAGTGTGCAGGCCGCGCACCTACGGGCACGCGTGCTGACGGGGCGGCGGATCGCCTCACTGGAGAACGGGCGACACTAGCCAAGCCGACCGACGCCCTCCGTGCCCACGAGGCATCGGGATGTCGCGCATGTGCGAGAGAATCCTGCAACCCTCGGCATGCCCGTCTCCACCATTGGACAGGTGAGGTCCCTTTACCCGCCGCCACCACGGTGCCAGGCTAAATCTTGCCAAGCTGTTGGTAGCGATGTCACGACGGCACCATCGTTATTGTAGCGCCTTGCGAACAGAACCAATAGCCAATGAACGCCGCCATGCGACAAGACTCGGTCGGAATGCCCTCCCTGCGCGAGATCCGCCAAGTTGCGAGCAGTCTCTCTGGCTTCATGGCCAAAGGGCCATTGAGCCAGGCCAAGGGACCAGACGGATTTCCAGTTTGGCGCACTGCCCAAGGCCATCAGGAACACCCTACGCGCTCTCCAGTGCTTGCTGCAGAACGGCGATGATCGGCGGAAGGTCCTGCCGCACGGTGCTCCAGAGAATGTCTAGGTTGATGTCAAACTAGCCATGGACCAGCCTGTGGCGCATGCCCACGATATCTTGCCAGGGGATCTCGGGCAATGCCCGGCGCGTCGACTCGGAAACCTGGTAAGCCGCTTCGCCGATGATCTCGATCTCCTTGACCAGCGCCAGCGTCAGTTTGCGGTCCCGTTCCAGATCCTCGCGGCGGCTGGAGGCGGCAAACTCGATGGCTTCGCGGGCGGCGTCGAGCATACGCTGCAGGCGGATCCTGTCATCCTTGCGCATACTGCACCTCGGCTTGTCTCAGCACCTCATCCCGGAAGTAGCGGCTCAGGTCCTCCGGCGTGCGCAGATCCACTTTCCGTCCGCCCAAGAGCGCCGATAGCTCGCGCTCCATTCGGGCGATGCCGAAAAGACCCGGAATATGGCCCGGCTCGAACTCCACGAGCAGGTCAATATCGCTTTCCGGTCCAAAGTCCTCCCGCAGCGCGGAGCCAAACAGGGCCAGCCGCCGAATGTGATGTCTCCGGCAGAACTCGGCCAGTACCTCTTGCGGGAGCGGTATCCTCTTCATGCTCACGCAACCCCGGACGCAAAGAAGTGTTCGTTCATCTTGACAGAACCCTAAAGCAATCCTCTCTTGCCCCTCATCAGGCAACTGGTGCTGATGCTGCGCCTCGAACCCACGCTCTGGGAGGGCGTGCAGGCAACACATTTGCCGCATCTCATCCAGCGAGGACCCCTTTTTTCTAGTTCGGGTCCATTTCACAAGGGCAGGGTCGGAGATTTCCTCCGCTCTGAGCATGTGACGCCGCACTGCCTTCGAAGTTTCCCCTGTGCTGTTTCCTTGAAAACTCTCTCGGTTCCGAGGACCAACGGATTGGCGCGATGAGCAACCTGCAAGGAGCCCGACGTATGCGCCCGGTCTCACCCCGGAGTGCAGGGACGCCGACTTAAGCCAAATCCACCGGCGCGCGGCGTGCCCAGAGGGCATCGCGATGTTATGCATCCACGACGGGATCCGTTTTCCACTTTCCCCTTCAACCTTTCTTCCTTTCTTCCGCTCACGACCGGCCGAAAGCATGGGGCCGCCTTGCCCCTAGGAGGAAGTGACGCCGGGGTTATGCGTGCCTAACCAAGCATCCTTCCCGCGCCACGAACGTTCTCGGGATTCCTCTTCGATGCCAGCATCGGCCCAGGACCTGCCCAGGGGCCATCGGACGATCCCTTGTACGGGATCGATTGTCACGGGGCCTGCCTTAGGGCTAGATCGTTATGCTGTCGGACGTCTCCTTGTTCTGCGAGGGGTCGTAGACCCAGCCATCCTTCCTAACGTCGGTTACGGCGAACGTGCAGGTCCCGGTCTTGCCCCTGATCCAGCTTGTGTAGAAGGTGACCTTCCCATCGGAGCCGGTGGTCCCCGAGACGGACTTGCTCGTCAAACCGCTCCAAGAGCCGTACACGGTCGCCCCCTGAACCGGATTGCCGCCGGAATCAAGGATCGTCACCGTCGCCACGGCACGCTTCCGCGACAGGGAGGTCTGCACCGACATGTCGATGCTTTCCACGTGCATGGTCGGCTGTGCGGGCTTTTCGGTCACAGTCACGGTGCAGGTATCGGTACCGATCAGGCCTCCGTTGTCCGCGACCGTAAGCGTCACCGTGTAGGTGCCCGCCAACCCGTAGACGTGGCTTACCGTCACACCCGTCCCAATCCCGCCGTCGCCGAAGCTCCACCCGTAGGAGACGATCGTTCCATCCGGGTCGTAGGACCCTGAGCCGTCAAACGTCACCGAGTCTCCGACATAGGCCGACTTGTCCGGGCCCGCGTCCGCCACGGGGGGCTGGTTCGGATTCACCGTTATGACAACTTCGTCCGTGCCGGTTGCGCCCTCGTCGTCCGTGACCTTAAGGGTCACCGTGTGGATTCCCACAGCGAACTCATACACGATAACGGCCCCGCTTCCAAGAAGCGTTCCTCCCTCGCTCCAGTCGTAAGAGACGATGCTCCCCCCGTCGGGATCATAGGAGCCGGATCCGTCCAGAGTCGCAGCCTCCCGTCCTGTACCGTCCGCATCGGCCAGAACCCGGTCCGGCCCTGCAACGGCGACTGGCGGCTGAGGTACTAGAAGCGGCGCTGCCTCGTCCGCGTCGACCAGGCCGTAGCCATACCATTTGTCCCAGCCGACGCTGCCCAGATCATCCGCGGTCTGCTGGAGCCTTGCCCGCACCTCCGCGTTGGTCAGGCCTGGCTCGTTCGCCCACACAAGCGCCGCCGTGCCCGCCACGTGCGGGCAGGCCATCGACGTTCCGCTCATCGTGGCGTATGTCCCGCCCTTGTAGGTTGAGTTGATGCTCACCCCGGGCGCGGCCAGCTCCAGGGCCGAGCCCGTGCTTGACCAGCTCGCCTTACCATCGCTTTGGTCGGTTGCGCCCACCGCGATGACCGAGCTGTACCTAGCCGGGTAGTCCACGGTGTCAAACTCGATCGACCCCCATTTGCGGTAGTCGTTCCCGGCCGCCGCAACCAAAAGAACCCCGGCCGCATAGGCGGCATCGCAGGCGTTGCGCAGCGTGGTGCTGTCCGAGTCGCTCCCAAGGCTCATCGAGATAACCTTGGCGCCCTGCTTCACGGCCCATTCTATCCCGGCTGCGACATCGCTCACATAACCGCTTCCGGTGCTGTCCAGGACCTTCACGGCGTAGAGCCCCGCACCCGGGGCCACCCCGATCACCCCAATATCGTTGTCGACCGCCGCTATTATGCCGGCGCAGTGCGTCCCGTGCCCGTTATCGTCCATGGGGTCGTCGTCGTCCTGCACGAAGTCCACTCCCCCCACGACCTTGCCAGCAAGGTCGGGGTGGTTGTAGTCGATCCCAGTGTCGATTACGGCTACTTTGACCCCGTCGCCGGTCTGGTATGGATGGACGAGCCGTGCGCCTATCCTCTCCACCCCCCACGGGACGGTTTCGCCGAGCGCCTGGACGATCGCGTCGAGCTCGACGTAGGCGACGCCGGGCCTGGACCTGAGCCTTTCAAGCCTTTCCTCCGAAATATACGCCGCCACTGCCTTGATCGACGCAAGCTGACGGATCACCCTCGCCCCTTCGGCGGCCGGGACCGAGAGGTCGATCCTTTCCCTGAATCCGATTATCACCCTCACCTCGCGCGAGGCGGGCGGTGAAAGCACGGCGGGAAGCGCCGACACAACGAGCATCCAACCTACAAGCGCTGCCAAAAGCTTAGGCTGCGTCCTCGTAGCAATCATCCCCTTTGCGAACGCACCAAGTCGGCTAGGCCAGGATTTAAGTTTTTGGGTTGGTTTCCCCATGGCCGGCCTTGAGCGCTGCCCCCCTTGATCGCGCGAGTTCGGATCGTTACGATCCCGCTGCTCCCCACCTGGGACGCAGCCTCATGGCGGCGCAACCAGCCCGTTCGGTTCGCGTGTCGAGAACTTGAGCCTTGTACGGGTGCCATGCGGGGCGTCTGGGCACCGAACCGTCTCAGCCAACGTTAATGCAGCGTCTCCTGGGGCGGAGGACATGGGCACCCGGATGGAGTCGTTTGCGCCGCGTGCCTTATGCGTATGCTCCAGCGCTGGACCTTGTTCTCGGCAATGCGAAGTGAGATGAGGCCAAAGAACCTTTGGGTGCCAAATCCGTCACCCCTCGGTCGCGCGATCGCCTCTGCTTAGTGGTCTTGGCCTCTTCCAAATGGAAGACGTCGCCAGAATGATTTTGACGCTTGTCCCGTCAGACACCGCAGCCTCCGCCTCGAGGGGCTGAACCGCGCGGAAATCCCAAAACGTGGATCCCACGCCAAGCTTACCCTCACTTCGAGGACGGCATATCGTCCAGCCTCATGGTCCTGACCCGGTGGCCGGCCCTTTTCAGGATCTCATCGTCCTCCGTCACAAGGATGGACCCTCTGCTCGCCGCGCAGTAGACATACGATGCATCGTAGTAGGTGAGTTTCAGTTCGCGGGCAAGGTCCAGCACCTCGCGCTCTGAGCAGCGAACCGTCGATTCCTCCATTAGGTTAAGAGCACTCTTCACCACGCCGGCCAGTTCAACCAGTTCCTGCGGGGTCACGCTCCGGCGTTTGGTGCACTCCTTCCACAGCGCATTTCCAAGCTCGTATCTGGCAAGCTCGAGCGTCTGGGCTCCGGCGATTCCGTCCACCTTGTTCTGTTTGATGGCTTTGAAGATCGATGATGAATCCAGGACGTAGCTCATCTGCTCTCCCTATCCTCGCGGATGCCCCTGACAACATCCTCCACGGACAGCCTGTCGACGACGCCCTTAAGCTCCTCGATCCGGGCTTTCAGGCTTTCCACCTCCCTCCTCCTCACCTCCTCCTCCAAGGCCTTTCTGATCACTTCGGATGGCTGGATGCCGAGTTCCCTCATCCTCCTCCTGAACTCAGCCGAAACCTTGACCGAAACCGTAACGTAAGCCGTCATAATCGCCAGCGATACTACCCGTCTGTAGGCATAAAAATGTCTACCGGCACTGACCGCCCTAGGATACAGATCCCTCGGCGCTCCCATGTCGGAAGGCTTCCACCACGCCCAACAACCGAAAGCTCGACGGCGGCCTCACGGCGGACCACTCCCCTTCACGCGGAGAGGCCATTGAAGGAACCCGTCGACACGGGCACTCTTCAAGGATCCTGAGAGCAATGAAAACGTACACCATCACCCAAGACTCGGGCAGCTCAGAGGTGTGCACATGTGGCCGCGTAGGCTGGCCGCAGTCTGGGTGGTAGCAGTTTCTTCATTTTCAATTGCGTTCGGCGGCGACGGGTTCGCTTCCGCCGCGTCGCGTACAACTACCAGTCCCCTGCGAACCTGAACGGGACGGGCTTCGACGCCGTCTTCATCCCGCTGAGCTGGGGAAGCATGACCTGGGACACGGTCCGCGGATGGCTTGAGGAGAGGCTAAGGCAGCGAATCCTCGAGCTTGCCCCGCTTGGAATGAAGGTCATCGCGGGCCTGTACTACTGCGTCCCGCCGGCCCCGGACGTTGGTAACTATTCCCGCGCCGTTGGCAAGGGCAGGTCGCCCGAGCAGGTGGTGCCTTCGCCGGTTGATGAGACCTGGTGGAGATACTACGTCGAGGAGCCCGGGGTTGTGATAGCCAACCTCTCCCTGTACTACCCGATCTGGGGGATAGTCTGGGACTGGGAGCGCTACATCGAAGGTCGCTACTTCGAGCGCGAGGATTATAGCTACGACGAGGCTGCCGTACAGGCCTTCGCCCGGGACACGAACAGAACCATCCCCTACGTGCCGCCCGCGGAGAGGTACTCGTGGCTGGAGGGACAGGGGCTGGTCGAGGAGTTCCAGGCATGGCAGGAGCACAAGCTTTACCTGATGGCCAAGCGCACCGAGACCAAGATCCACTCCATCAACCCCAGCCTGTCCTAGGGCTGTTGGGTTTTACGAATGACTGGTTCCCGTGGACCGTCCTAGAAGCCTTCAACTCGTCCACCGCGCTCGTCACCGGGTGGTGCGAGGAGACCTACGGGGGCTACTACATGGTCGAGCCCAACGCATCGCCCGAGTACTTCCGCAAGCTCTGGACCCAGCACCAGCTGAACGGCATCTTCCTCCCCGCCATCTGGGGGCTGTACGACCCATGGATGGTCCTCACCGAAATGGAGGCCGCGACCCGAGACAACGGGGCCTTCTGGATCTACCTGTGGGACTACGACGCCCCGCTGCATCCCTTCGAGCCGTACAGAAAGGCCTACCAGATCTTCAATTCCTTCATCTTCTTCAACGCCGTCTCCTCGTAGGTCCATCCCCACGCTAGGTCAACATGGGAATGTGGCACGACGTAGATTGTATAGCGCTTCAATAGATTGGCAGCTGGCAGGAGCGCGTCCCGTGCCTTGGCGAGGG
>CAZJVP010000010.1:0-8269 GCA_964549615.1 uncultured Thermococci archaeon
TGGCGGGTTTCGAGGCAAAACGCCGGTTTGGAATGTGAAATTTATATGAGCAAATCCTTCGTTGTCGGATAGAAATCGTGCCGAGAGAGGCTTGAATAATGACGCTGCCAACTAGAATATCTTATGCCGATCTTGCTGTCCTCGCGAGCATCTGGTTATGGATCGTCCTTGCCATATCTGGGCTGACCGTACTGTGCGCAGAACCCTTCGTGCCCTATCTTCCCGAGGTGAACATCACTCCCATATTCGACTTCACTCCCCCGGTCACCAACATCTCGCTCGCGGGAACCTTGGGAGAAAACGAGTGGTACACCTCGAGCGTGACCGTCACCCTTTCGGCATCGGACGTCGGCTGGGGCGTTGACAAGACCAAGTACTTCGTGGTGAGGGAGGGCACGGACGGTCTGGTGATCATGCTGGAGTACAAGAATCCCTTTGCGCTCAACAACGAGGGGAAGTGGGCGGTGAAATACTGGTCGGTCGACAAGGCGGGCAACTCTGAGGAGACCAAAGCGAAGAGCGTCTACATCGACAAGACTAAGCCTGAAGGCTCGATCGTCATCGAGGGCGGTGCCCAGCACACGAAGAGCCGCACCGTCACGCTCACGCTGACGGCATCCGACGCCATCTCAGGGGTGGCAATGATGCGTTTCAACACGGACAACGGGACCTGGAGCGCATGGGAGCCTTTCGCGACGACGAAGTCCTGGGAGCTGACGGGCAGCGATGGAACTAGGAACGTGTACGTGCAGTTCAAGGACGTGGCGGGGCTGGCATCCGATAGCAAGTATGATTCGATCATCTTGGATACTCTGCCGCCCTCGGTCTCGTTCGCCGTCGCTAACGGAACGAAGACCAAGGCAAAAACGTTCACCGTGAACTGGACTGGGCAGGATGCCGGGCTCGGCGTTGACCGTTATGAGGTGCGGGTCGACGGCGGCACATGGATCGACACGGGCTCATCGACGACGTACATCCTCGGCGATCTTCGCGATGGCAGACATACCTTGGAGGTCAAGGCACTGGACAAGGCCGGACGATCCGCGGTGTATGCCCTGAGCTTCGTCGTGAACACGAGTCCTCTGGGTGGCCCCGGCTATCTGGAGGAGTTCGTGCTGATCATCGTCATCATCGCGATCTTGGTCGGCTTGTTCCTATACTGGCTGAGCAAGCGGCCAAAGAAGCCTCCTGCTCCTGTGAAGCTGAACGTCAAGGCCGAGCCCGCCGAGATCGTCGCGGACGGGAAGTCTTCGTGCACGATCACGGTCGAGCTGTTGGATAAGAAGGGGAGGCCGGCTGGCGCGCAGGCGGACCTCGAGGTAAGGCTGTCCGCGACCTCGGGCAGGTTGGTGAGCCCGACGGTCCGCATTCCGAGAGGTCAGAACTCGGGGACTGCGGTGCTCGTGTCCTCGACCGAGTTCGGGAGCCTCTCGGTTTCCGCCGAGGCAGCTGGGCTGGAGGCCGGGAGTTCGAAGGTTGTCTTCAAGGAGAAGCCGAGGTTCTGCATGGGATGCGGGAGCAGGATGTCCGTGAAGGACACCGTGTGCCAGAAGTGCGGCGCGTCTCCTTCCCACTTCGGTGGCTTGGAGACCAAGACGTGCCACTGCGGGGCGGTCCTTCCGTTCACGGCCGGGTTCTGTAGCGAGTGCGGTGCAAAGCAGCAGCCAACCAAGGCAGGCCCCGGCTGAACCGCGCCGGCTAGCCTGGCGGAAGGCTATTCGGGGCGGAAGCTAAAAAGGATTCCCTGGACCTTGGGTCCAAGCGTCTTGTGGGTCTTCTTGGAAAACGTTGCCGTCAGCTTGTAGCCGGTCCCATCCACCATGACATAAAGTTGGTGCTGGTAGATGAGGACGCCGTCCGTGGGCTGCCAGCTAAATATGAGGCGGTATGCGGGCAGCCCGTTCTGCAGCGTGACAGGTCCCCTCTCAAGGAGACGGTAGCTCTTCAGTTCGGTTTCCAGGCCGGCCAGCTGTGACTGTGCATACTGGGCGGCGGACTCGAAGGGGAGATCCCTTTCAGTGGTGATGAGGACGTTATGCTGGATTCCGTCCTCCACCGGCCCTTCCAGGGTGTGGACGGTCGTGTCCTTCCAGCCTTCGGGCAGGTCTATTGCAAAGCCATTCCCACGATATGACCGCGTTTCCTTTCCAGACACCGCCTTCCCTCCGCTATCCTTTGAACTCGGCATTCACGGTAGCCCGGATCGTGACGGCATCACACTCAACCCTCTGCAAAGCGCTCACTTTTCCCGATCCGTCGAACAGGATCACCCTGTAGCCCGGCCTCACTAGATACCGATGGCCCAGGCCGCCGCTTCGCACCGACCGCCCGGATTCGTTGTCAAAGCCGAGCGGCCCGGCAGAAACGGTGTTGGCGAATATGGGAAGCTCGGGGTTCCATGAGTCGTTCTTTCTCCACTGGGTCAGCTTGACGCGGTCCCCGACCACCTGGTAAACGCCGTTCCGATGTGCATGTCCGCCGAGGACGAGGCTTACTGCGTTGGGGCCGATCAGGTGGCTTCCCTCCTCCGAATACTCCGGGTTGTCAAGCACCTTCCTAATGAACTCGTTTCTCCCTTGGCGGAATGTCCCGTCCACGAGCTCGTTTCGCCTATCGGCCCAACCCTTGAAGATCTTGATGGGAACGGTCCGGGTGGCCCAGATCGAGCTGTCGTCTATCAGTCCATCCTTGAGGAGCTCGTTACCTATCTCGGGGAACGGGTTGTAGACCGGGGCGTGCATGCCCACGATCTTCACCTTGCCTCGGTTCGCCTCAAGCCAACGGTCCAGTATCTGCTGCTGTTTGTCGGACAGAGCTTCCTCGGCCCAGGGAAGGTTATCCTCGATGTCCTCCTCCTTGTTCCAATCCAGCATGAGGAACGCGTAGTTTCTGTAGGAGAAGCTGTAGTCAAGGAGGGGATTTATGACGAGGGAGTACCACGTGATCGACTCGTAGGTGGTGTACAGGTTTCCATCCCTTCCCGTCTCTATGTCGTGCACGTTTTCGTGGATCTGTTCCACCTCGGATCGGAGGAGGTTCATGTCGTACGAGATCGAGTAGAGCTCTATGTTCAGGATCCGGGGCATTGGGGAGTACGGGTTTAAGCGGTAGTCGTGGTTGCCGAGCACGGTGAAAACCGGTTTCCGGTAGTTCTTCAGAAGCAGGTCGTGGAAGAGGACCCAGTTACGGTTGTACTCGTAGTCGGTGAAAAGATCGTTGCTTTGGCCTCCGTTGTGGCCCCGGTTGTAGTCTATGAGGTCCCCCGTGATTATGATGATGTCCACCCTGTCATCGTCGTTGAGTGCCTTTAGAGATTCGACGAACCTTGTGTTGTAGTTGTTGAAGCCCACGATCTTTCCCTTTGCCCTGAGGTCCAGAAGCTCCCATCGGCAGTCGATATGCGTGTCCGTCATGTGGCCTACGCCGAGGGGACGCTCACGGGGGACGAGGAAAGGGTGGTGCAGCCTGAGAGGCGTTCCGTCAAGCTGGTTGATGCCTCGATCCGGCATCACCGGACAGCCGTCGTAGGGCCTCGGGAGGGCGCGGATGGCGCTGCAAGCCACGGCGCTTTCGTGGTACGGAGTGGCGAGGTCATACAGCCCCTCGGGCTCCTGAATCTTGCATGTGGCGTAGACGGGGTAACTGAAGTCAAGATTACGGTAGGCGTTTAACACGGTGGGGGAGAGGTAATTGAGCGGCTCAAATTCTAGGGCGTAGTTGCGAATCTTGATGCCGCGCGGAGGGATGCTCGCTCCGCCCTCCGGATCAGAGTCCCTATCCTCCCACGGAAGGTAGCGCAACCGATCGGCCAGGTACTCGCTCGTTGCAAGCCTCGCATCCTTGAGCAGGGCCACCACCCCAAGCTCTCCGTCTTTGAGGATCCCAGGGCAGCCAAGGGCCGGCAATAGGATCACGATAGACTCAGTCAAGCGCAGCGAAGCCCAGCTTCCGGTTGCTGCGTCCGTCTCGGTCATGTCTTTGGCTCCTTCCCGCGCCCAAGGAGGCCCTTGGCCTTCGGGAATTCTATGCGGTATTTTCCTGGGGGAAGGTCACGCTCCACAGCCTGGCCCCGTGCATCGAGCCTGCCCTTCCTTTCGCTTCCGTCCGGTAGTTTGAGCACGTATTCCTGGCCGGCAAGCGGCTTGCCGTTTTCGTCCTTCAGCTCGATCTCTGCCCAGTCCCTGAACTGCAAGAGTCCGGACGTTGCGTGTGCGGAACCGACTGTAACCTTGAAGAAGTACTCGGGGGGATTGTAACCTCTCTCGCTTTCCTCCGCCGTGGGGATGTCGTCCGTGTCGTCAAAGTACTGGAACTGCCACTGCGCCTGGATCCTCTGGTTCTTGACGATGGCCCCCATCTTCGTTACGAAGTCGTGGGCTCCGTCCGCGTCGTACTCGTAGATCTCGATGAGAGCTTCCGTGCCCGTTGGCGCACCCTCCACATCGGCACTGATGCCAATGATCTCGCCCCTCTGCGCTCTTTCTTGGCTCCATTTCGCATTGGTGATCCTGACAGGCGGGACGATCGTCAAATCTTCGGACCTCTTCTTGAGGTTGTGCTTGGGAAGCTCGGCCTCGAAGTAGATTGCGTCCCTGGCATTCTCCGTCACCACATAGGTGCCCCTGAAGCGGTTTGCGTACACCTTGCCCACGCTTTCACCGAGGAACCTTCCCGATCGATCGTTGATTCGGATCTTGATCTCTGATCCGTCGCCGACGAAGGCCGTGAACACTTCGATCAAGACCTCATCCCCCACCGATGCCCGGCTTGAACCCCAACAGGCCTGCTCGATCGCGGAGGGAAGCTTGATCCTGTGGACGGCGTCCGTGGATTTTAGGTAATCAAGCATTGTGGTCAGCACGACTCCGAATTCACAAGTGCGGGAAGAAGGTACCTCGCGATACCTCCGGATGGACGATCGCCGCCACCATCTTGATTGCACCAGCGAGGCGTTCGAACTGGGGGACGACGGAACCGACGACCGAGACCGTGGACTGCCCACGCGTCAACGTCAGCCCGATGATCCTTGTGGTGTCGGGTGCACTCGGATCCACGTACTCGCTCTGCAGCTTGGTGAACCCCTCCGATTCGAAGAGCTCGAGGAGACGGATGACCAGGTCGACGGGTGCCATGCCGCTGCGGACCACGGGCGGAGAATTGTAGCTGACGGTGTAGAGGAGCTTGACCTCTCCGTCCCCGGATATGTGGATCTCCTCCTTACCTGCGCCCACCTTCGAAGAGTAGACGCCGTACAAGAACCTGACCTGGTCCATGCTTGCTAGGTTATAGGGCAGCGATGGCCGTTTCTTCTCCAAGGCGGATTCCTCCTTCCAACACGGTCACATTTGATTGCCGAACCTGCCTTGATTAAACCTACCATGTTCAGCCCCTCGGGGGATGCGGCACATACCTGTGACGGACGGGCACGATGTACTTGTTGTTCGGGACACACTTGGGGTCCGATGGGGTTGCAGCGGGATCCAGCATGCCGGGGTTGAACTTCTTGTTCCGATTGTAAAATTCCTCGTTGTACTCTTCAGGGGTCCCGCGTCCGATGGTGCCGAAGCTTGCGTAGAGTTCATCCACCCCCTGAAACTGTTTCTTCGCGTGGTCCAGCCCATCCGGGGGAGAGACGCACTCGTACATACTGCTGCCCTCGAGGTAGTCGTATCTGTATTCCATCCCGTGGGATGCGAGGGCGGACTGCAGATCCGTACCGTCGCTCAGTCGAAGTTCCATCCAGTTGTCGCAGAACTCCCATATCGTGCGCACGGTTCTGCTCGTCGTGTCCGTCAGCGCCTTCCATATCTGGTCCTTCAAGGATGCCCGGTGTTGCTTGTAAAGTTGCCAGAGCGCTCCCTGGATCGAACCCTCGCAATGGGCGCCGACCCTTATCCTGTCGGTTTCAAGGTTCATGGTCAGATCGGTGTCGTAGCCGTCGTGGTAGACTGGGCTATCCATGATCGAGCAACAAAGAAAGGTTGCTATGGCTTCGTTCCAAGCGGTCTCCAGGTATTCCTTGGAGTCCGGGGTATGTTGGTTGGCCGAGTCGTCGTTGTAGTCGTAGAGCTTGCCTGGAAGGTTCAGCGGGCCCAGCTTGTGGTAGACGATGAAGTGGCCGTACTCGTGGAGGATGACCGCCCGGTCCTTCACATCCCCCTTCAAAATGAATATGCCCACCCCGTGTTTGTAGAAGGACGCGGCGCCCGATCCCGGAAAGAATACCTTGACAAGGGGCATGTCCTCTCCGACCAAGGCCTCGAGTCGACGATGCGCCTCGCATACCGAGCTGTAGGTGTCGCACAGCGCGGCGAAATCGGGGTGATTCACCTTGACATCGCCCAGGTCAACGACATCCCCAGAGGCGGATAGGCTCGACTGATCCAGGTCCACCCTTCCCCATACCACCTGTTGCGCCTTGACCTCGAAGTGGGTCTCGGATGCCTCGTTGGTGAGCCCGATGACCGAGGTAACCCTTCCGTCTTTGTGCTCCAGGCGGATGATGATGTAAGCGTTGCGTATCGGGACGTCGCTGAACTCGAAGCTTCCATCCTCCTCGGTGAAGGAAGAGGCCCGCAGCTCAACGCTGCCGTCCTTCTTCGTAGCGGCGTAGTATTCCACCCTGCAGCCTGACAGATACATGGTGATCGGCTCAATGTTGTCCCCCGTCTCGTAGTCCCAAGTTCGGTCATAGGCGAGCCTGCCTCTGACCGTCCGAAGGTCAAGCTTTACGAAAGCGTTCTTGGTTCCGGGCGAGTAATCCAGTTTCTGTTCGCTCATGTGCCCCTACTGCCCCGTCTGGTCGGCCTCGAACTTGCATCCGGGGAAGGCGATCTTGCCATTCCCAGGAGGGACGTCCTCCTCCCTCTTGAACCCGTTCTCATCCAGCTCGCCTTGCCGTATCTCGCCGTTTGGCAGATAGAGGATGTACTTCGCGCCCCTGACGGGATTGCCCTCGCCGTCCTTGAGTTCGATCTCGACGAAGTCAGTAAGCTCCAATAACCCCGAGCGTGCCCGGCAGCCCCGGACCTCAACGATGAAGTATAGCTCCGGGAACGAATAGCCGCGGGCAATGCCTCGCTGCTCTTCATGCCGGTACGTCCAATCCGCCTCAACCCGGTCGGCCTGGGTTCGTGACTCGATGGTTGCCAGCAGCCGGTCGGGCCTCCTCAGATCCCGGATCCAGATTTCGAACTTCGCTGGCGTGCCGGCCGCCACCCCACTCACATCGGCCTGCAGCTTCACCTCCTCCCCAACCTTGGCCTTGCTGGCCGACCAGCGCGCGTTGCTGATCCTGAACAGGCTGACCCGGCAACTCCCGGGATCGATGCCCTCCCTGCGGATCCTGCCGTCGCCGGGCAAGGCCCCCGTCGATTCGGCCCCGGTTGGGTCGGTGAAGGTGTAGTTGGCGCCGTAGACCGGGATCCCCGCAGCGTCCAGGAACTGGTACTCTATCCAGTGCGGACTGTCAGGCTTGGGTCCCTGCGTCTCCTTGCCCTTGGAAGCTGTCTCGGCACCCAGCTTGGCGTCCTGTGCACCGGTCGCCCCAGAAGCGGCCCCGGCTCCGGGCCCCTCGCCAATGAGGACCGTTGGACACCCTGTCACGATCCTGTCCGGCGGGCCCGTACACACCGCAAAGTCGCCCATCCTCGCAGCGGGGATTCCACCGATCAGCACAGCCGGGCTGCTTGCGATGACCGGTCCTCCGACATGGGGGTTAAACGGAGTGGCGGGGTTCACCTGTGGGCACTGGTGGAAGTCGCCGGACCGGGCGGCGGGCAGGCCTCCTATGAGGACCGTGGGCATGCCGCCCACGATTAACCCTCCATGCGCCGTAAGGTCCGTCAAGCGTGCGGCAGGCTTCGGCATCGACCGCTCCGCTTGGGAGCTCGCGACTGTGCAAGATAAAAGTTTGCTCAGAGATTAACGGCGAGAGAGAAATATTTTCGCTTCCGGCGCAACGGGTGTTGCTTTTTCTTTCCCGAACGTAGACACAATGCCGTTGATCCGCAAGATCCACAAGACCCACAAGACGGCAGTGGTTATCATCCCACCCGAGGCAGTATGGCAGCCGATACAGCTGATTCGGTCGGCGCACGATAGGCAGATCCGGAGATGGATGCCCCATATCACGCTCCTGTTTCCATTTCGGCCGAGATCCCAGTTTGATGAACTGGCCGAGGAGTTCTCAAGGGCCTGCAGCTTTCAAGCCCCGTTCAGCATCACCCTTGCCCGGTTTCGTTCCTTCGAACACTCTCAAGAAAGCCAC
>CAZJVP010000011.1:0-129925 GCA_964549615.1 uncultured Thermococci archaeon
CAGGGAGGAGATAAACACCCACATCGCAAAGGCCTCGATGCTGATCTCGCTTCTGGAGTTCGTCGAGCGCTTTGGCGCGAACACCGCAAGGCTCTACCGAGACCTGGACGCGATAGAGAAGGTGGAGAAGCAGGCCGAGCAACTCTACGTCGAGGATGATTACGATGGCGCTGCGGAGGTGTTCGAAGAGGTCCACGCCATGTGGATCGAGGTGAACATGCAGGCGGCAAGGCTGAAGCAGCAATCGCTTTTCTGGGTCTACATGATAGAATGGACTCTGACATCCGCCGTCTTGATCGTATCCGGCTTCGTTGTGTGGACGCTCATGGTGAAGCGGCGACTCTACCGTGAGGCCCGGACAACGAGGATGCGGGGCGAGTGATGATGAAGCATTACGCTCCACAGCAACGCGCAACCAGTGTAAGAAATAAGAAGACGGATCTCAATCTGTCGACCCGGAATCTGGCGGAGTGTCTGAACCGTCCCAAGCCTAGTAGGCCTAGGAGACTTGATGGGGCAGCTGACCTGGCCAAGGCCATCTTGGCCCAGCAGTATCTGGGTCTTTCCAACAGGAGGCTCAAGGGCTGTTTGAGGTCTCTGTCCGGCATGTTGGGATTGGTGTGTGGCCCGGGTACAAGGAGGTTGCGTAGCCCTCTGGGCAGCTAGGTGCCGGTTGGTCGACCGAGGTCGTGGACGTTGTGTTTCTTGACGAAGAGAGCGGTGACGGATCTGGCAGTATCCGCCGGGCTGGGTGAATGGGCCCGCAGGGACTTGAACCCCGGACTTCCGCCCCGTCTACCCGCCCTGAGAGTCGGGCAAAAGGCAGCGTCATAGCCAACTAGACCACGGGCCCTGTGGGCCGAGCGGGTGGGCCTTCACAAAAATATTACCGTTTGTGCCGGGGGGCGCGGCCGAGGCGAAAGCGAGATAACTTTTATTGTTCAGAAGACTTCTTGGAAGAGGATGTGGAGCCGGATCGAGGAGTACTTCAGGCCGTACCCGGGCCGGTGGAAGGTGGCCCTGCAGTTCATCCGCCAGGGCCTCTCTGTGAAGGGGGGCACCATCCGAAGCGGGGATGTCGAGATACCGGCCGCTAGCGTCG
Organism: uncultured Thermococci archaeon; assembly: GCA_964549615.1. Lineage (GTDB taxonomy): Archaea > CAYQAE01 > CAYQAE01 > CAYVLA01 > CAYVLA01 > CAYVLA01. The sequence continues at coordinate 1,103 of CAZJVP010000011.1, forward strand.
CGAGGGCCTGTGGGGTTGACAGGCGCGTGGTGGCCGCGACGGTGGAGTACATCGAGCGTGACGAGTTCATCAGGGGGGTGTTCGAGAATCTGGAGCCTAGGCTGTTTCTCGCGAAGGCGGGCCCCAAGATGGGTTATGGCGTCATCGAGATCGTGGTCGAGGACCCGTCAGCCCCGGGCATAGTATCCGAGGTCACCACCGAGATCTCGCGAAGGGGAATATCCATAAGGCAGGTGGTGGCCGACGATCCCAGGTTCTCCGACCCGGCCGTGCTCACCATAATCACCGACGAACCCCTCCCCGGTGATCTGTTGACGAAGATCAGGGAGATGCGGGGCGTAGATCACCTGATCATACGCTGATTCAAAGTCCTTGTGCCGCAGACCCGGGTGCGAGCCCAGGGAGGCTGGGGGGAGCCAGGCGGCGCCGGGGCAGGCGATTTTGGGGCCGTGGGAGTTAGATAAGATTTTTAATCGTAATCCGAGCCCCGCGGCTCTGCATGAACTTTCTTGTCGGCCTCCTTTCCGGCCACGCCGACGATGCTACGCATTCCGTGATCGCGCGCTATGGGCGGGGGACCTTCCAAGGCCCGGCTGCGGACGCCAACGTTTCCGGAGGCAGGCTCAAGATAACGGCCAGCTACCTCTACGTCCCCGTCCTCGGCCAACTTCTGGCCGACCGATGCGAGGCCGACCTTGCGATTCAGGGGACAGTCATCTCGAAGGCCGACATGGAGGCCCAGCTGAAGGCGCACGGCCTGCGTGTGGTGGAGGTTAAGAAGAAGGGCGGCTTCAAGTACAGGGTAGAGGGAGGGCTTTCCGGATCGCAGCTTCGTAGGCTGTATGAGGACCTCTGGGAGGCGGCCATCCTGCTGAAGGCAAAATGCCCCGGGTTCCTCTTGAGCGCTGCGCAGAACATTCCGAAGCCCAACGACTACAGCGACCCCTCCTTCTGCAGCCTGACGATGCCGGCGACCGAGGACAATCTGAAAGCCGCTTTCCGATCAATCGTTCCTAGCTTTGAGCCGAGGGCTTTCAGTTCTCTCTCCGTCAGGCACGTGATCAGGATCGACGACATCCTCGTTCCGCAGGAGCTTGCCGGCAAGCCAGCTTCGATGGTAAGGCTTCTAGCGAAGAGGAAGGGAGTGCTCACCCGGCAGGTGACGGTGGACGGAAGCTCAAGCGAGACCAAGCACGAGTTCGTTGCCTGAGGGATCGGAATGGTGGAAACTCCTAGCAAGATAGACAGGATCGTGTTGGCCTATTCGGGCGGACTCGACACGAGCGTGGCCGTGAAGTGGTTGCAAGAAAAGTACTCGGCCGAGGTCGTCACCCTGACGTTGGATGTCGGACAGAGGGACGTGGACCTAGAGGCTGCGAGGCAGAAGGCCTTGCGGCTTGGCGCGGTGGACGCGATCTGCCTTGACGCGAAGGATGAGTTTTTCTCGGGTTACATTACTCCTGCAATAAGGGCGAACGCCCTGTACGAGGGTGCCTATCCGGTCAGCACCGCCCTGACGCGCCCGCTCATCGCACAGCACCTGGTCGAGACCGCCCACAAGTTCGGGGCACAGGCCGTCTCACACGGGTGCACGGGGAAGGGAAACGACCAGGTCAGGATGGATGTGACGATCAGGTCGTTGGACCCCGACCTCAAGATAATCGCTCCGGCAAGGGAATGGTCCTTCGGGAGAATTGAAGAGATAGAGTACGCGAGAAAGAAGGGGATACCGGTCCCGGTCCGCGCCAAGAGCCCCTACAGCACGGACGAGAACCTGTGGGGAAGGTCGGTCGAGTGCGGCATCTTGGAGCAGCCAGACAAGGAGCCTCCGGCGGATGCCTACGCGCTGACGGCTGACCCGAGGAAGGCGCCCGACGAGCCGGAGTACATGACGCTCGCCTTCGAGAAGGGCGTGCCCGTGAAGCTGAACGGAAAATCGATGGGAGGGGTTGAGCTCGTCCAGGCGGTCGCCTCAGTTGCGGGCAGGCACGGGGTGGGCCGGATCGACCACATTGAGAACCGAGTCGTCGGGCTGAAGTCGCGCGAGATCTACGAATGCCCGGCCGCAACAGTCATACTTGCGGCGCATTCGGACCTTGAGAAGTACGTCCTGACACGGCGCGAGCGCAGCTTCAAGGAGACGGCCGATCGCGAGTGGACTAACCTGGTCTACGGCGGGTTGTGGACTGAGCCGCTTAGGGAATCCTTGCAGTGGCTGTGCGAGAGGCTGAACGAGCCGGTTAGCGGCGAGGTCAGGATGAAGCTCTACAAGGGCCACGCCTCGGTCGTCGGGAGATCCTCGGAGAACGCTCTCTACGACATCGGGATGGCAACCTACGAGAGGGAGAAGGACACCTTCGACCACAGATCCGCCGTCGGATTCATCGACCTTTGGGGGCTCGAGGCGAGGACGGCCAGCAGGGTAAGGTCGAGAAAGACCTAGCGCCTTGGCCTTGGGGGCCCTGGGATCGGCGTGGTTGCCCTGATGGCAGCGTCCAGCGCATTACTCACCTTCGTCGCCTCGTCCACCAGGCCTTTGGGCGCGTAGGCAAGGCGTCTCACGACCTTGCCCCTCCTCCACGTCCATCTAACGTAGCCCAGGGGCTCGAGGTACTCGGACGCCTCAAGACGGATCTGCACGGCCCGGTCAAGGTCGTAGCGAAGCCGTAGCACCAGCCGCCTCACCTGCGCGGCTATCTCATCCCCCCTCATGCCCTCGCGGTCGATCCTGCTGGACAGCGCTCTGTAGAACTCGTTTGCGACATCGCGCGGGAAAACCAGAGGGTGAAACGGGCCACCTCTATACATCCTGTAGAGAACAGTCCTGGCTTCCTTCCTGGAGATGGGATTTCCCGGCAGGTCAAAGGCCAGTTCGCGGCTCCTGGCGAGGTGCCGCATCACGGATTGCTCGAGGCAGTCGTCGACCATTGCGTCCAGGTTTGCATACAGCGCCTCTGCCACGGAGCACTCGAGTTCCTCCAACCTGATGCGAAGATCGTCCAACCTTGACTGATAAAGGAAGGTCTCGTACTGCGTGGTCGCGGATCTTCGTTGCGCCACGTAGGACAGCCTCGCCCTCTCCTTCAGGATCCTGCTTTGCTCGGCCCTGAAGGGCTCAAGGAGGCTTGGCAGGCGGTTCCAGGACCGGCTCCGCTGATGGACCGGCCGCCCCTGCTCCGCCGAATCCGGATTGGCGGGCTGGGGTCGACCGAGCTCCAGGACCATTTCATTTATATTGCAGGCACCGGGCTTAAAAAGATTGAAGTGATCGCGGTGGCAGGGTTCCTATCTTACCTCTTGCTCCAAGCTGGAAGGGGAAAGCTCTTTCCGGACTTCAAGCAGCCCATAATCTTGTTCGTGTTGTTCGCAGCCATGGCAGCCCTGATAGTCTACGCCTACATCTCTAGGGAGAAATAGGGCCTCGTTTGCCGTGCCACCGGGGACCGTCATATCTCGTCGGGTGCGGCTATACCCAGTAGATCAAGAAGTTGCGATAGGACCGTCCGCACGGATTTCACCAGGGCGAGCCGTGCGCTTCTCAGCGGTTCGGCTTCCTGAAGGACCCTGTGCTGCATGTAGAACTTGCTGAAGAGCGAGGAAACCTCCAGGGCATGTTCTGCCAGGTAGTTGGGCTTCATATCGTTGGCGCTTCTTGCGATGATCCCGGGGGTGCGGGCCAGCGACCAGATCAGGTTTCGCTCCTCAGCGGTCGAGAGCAGGTCGATCCGTTCTGGCTTGAATCCCTCCGCGTTGCGCAGGATGCTGGAGGCCCTGGCGCACGCGTACTGGACGTAGGCCGAGGAGTCCCCAACGAAGTTTATGGCCTCCTCCCACCGAAACGATATGCTCTTGTTTGGGTCGACCTTCAGGATGTTAAACTTCACGGCCCCAAGTCCCACCTGCGCGGCAATCGACGCTATCTTGTCCGGCGGAAGGCCGGTGCGCCTGTCAAGGACCTCCTTCTCGGACCTCCTGATCGCCTCGTCCATGACCTCATCTAGGGGCACGGTTTGGCCCCGCCTCGTCGACATCTTCTTGCCTCCCTCGTATGTGACGAAGGAGTAGAATGCCGCGCGTAGGTCCTTGGAGTGGCCGAGCATCCTCAGGATCGCATCAAGCTCGGCAAACTCGCGTTTGTGGTCCTCGCCCAGTACGTTGACGAAAAGGCTCCCATCCCTGAACTTCCACTCGTGGTAGGCTATGTCCCTGAGAGTGTATGTGGACGAGCCGTCGCTCTTGATCAGCGTGACCTGTCGAGACTTCCTCCTGGGGAGTCCGAGCGAGGTGAGGTCCAGCCCCACGGATCCATCGGGGTTTTCCAATAAAAGCCCCTTGGACCTCAGCCGGCTCAGTATCCCTGGCAACGAACCGTCCTCGACGAACTGGCTCTCGGGCGTTATCTCGTCAAACTCTATCCCCAGCCTAGAGAGGGTCTGGAGCTGGCCTTCAAGGCATCCCTTCGACAGCGAGCGAAGCGCGCCCAGGATCTTGGGGTCCTTGTGGGCTGCCGACTCAAGCTCTCCCACCTCGGCCCGGGCGTTGGGATCTTCCGCCACCTTCGCCATCGCCGGAACGTAGGTGAAGAGCGTCTGGAAGTCCTTCTTCGACGAGTACTTCGCGTATCTCTTGCGCAGCCTCTCGGAAGATATGCCTTTTCTCTGCCCCCAGTAGAGGACGACGATCTGATGCCCCATGTCGTTCAGCAGGTAGAGCCGGCGCACCTTCCAGCCCATGTAGGCATAGATCCGGGAGAGCGAATCACCGAGCAGGGAGTTCCTGGACCTGGCGATGTTGATGGGACCCGTTGGGTTGACGCTCGTGTGTTCGAGCACCAGTGTGCCCGGCGAGGTCTCTGGGCGTCCAAAGTCGCGTCCTCTTTGCAGTATCTCGGATACGACGCTGGGGGCGAAGCGGTCCCACTCGATGAAGAAGTTCAGGTAACCCCTCACCGCCTCGACCCTGCGGATCATCTCGTGCTTGGGGAGGGAGGCAGCCACGCCCTCGGCGGTTCGCACCGGATCCTTGCCCGCGGAGGACGCTGCCTTCATCACGATTGTTGTCGAAAGATCACCAAAGGCCTTCTGCGTGCGGTCAGAGATCTCGAGGGAACTCGGTTCGACCTCGATTCCTTGCCTGGCAAGGGCATGCGAGATCGAATCGGCCAGAGCCTTCTTGACTTGCGTCAGAGGATCCATATTCGCACCTAGCTGGGCTTGTACCTCAAGATGGCGCCGATTCCTCCGAAGGCCATCAGGAGTTGCCGTCCCTCCTCGGTATCCGTTGAGATCAGCTGAGCATCGGCCTTGGATTGCTCCGCCTTCTCGATGAGGGCGTCATCGAGGTCCTTGACCGCATCCAGGGCCATCTGGCCCGTCTGGCAGGCAGGGCAGCGTGCCTGCTCCGGAGGAAGCTCGGCGTTGTTCGGGCCGTCCAAAACCCTCTCAAGCTTCTGGCCGCATGCGGAGCAGCGGTATGTGGCGAGCCACTTCTTCACTCCCTCCGAGACGAGCAGGGTCTGCACGGCGCCCATGTCAAGCATCCGCATGATCTCGTTGATGCCGTAGGCTGCGAGGCCGTCCTTGGCGACCTCCTCCAGGAATCGGGCAACCACTTTCTTCTCGGCCATGACGGAGAGATCTGAGAGCGCATCGCGGGCGACGTTCACGATCTCCCTGAGCCCATCCTCGTCCGTGTAGGCGACGTCGAAAAGGTCCACCACCTTCTGCTTCAGCTCGTTGGACATATAGGGGCCCTTCATGAAGTCTTCCTTCGTCGGGGACGGCCCTCCAACCAGGATCCCCTTCAGTCCTTGTATCTGCGAGAAAGCCGTGTTGGCCGCCTCCCCGATCCTGTTGAAGAACTCCACCGCCGCCGCCTCCCTTAGCCTCTCGAACCTCCTGGAGGACTGCCCTCCGGCCTTGAACTTGCCTGGCACGCCCGACGTCAGCTTCCTGAGTTTCTCGATCCTCTTCCCGTTAAGGAGGCCCAGGGTGGCCTCTCGGCGGTCAAGGACCAGGATGCCGAAGATCTCCTTCTCCTTCAGCACCTCCTCAAGGGGATCCAACACGAACTCCTGGAGGCATCTGTAGAGGCTGACCGTGACGGGCTCGGGGGGGTTGAGCGCGTAGAGCCTTATGTCCGCGACGCCCTCCTTGTCGCTGACGTTGCCGCAGAAGATGACGAGCCCGCCCTTCGGGGTGGTGCGGTAGAGCTTGAGAAACTGTGAGATCTTCTCCAGTGCCGCGAGCACGTTCTTCCTCGTCGTTTTGGACTTGATGTTGGAGGCCGTGGAGTATTCGTCCCTAACCCTCTGGGCCACCAGATTGATGTCGTATCCGTCCGGGATGTAGATGGAGATCAGTTCCGTGTGCCTGCCGCGATAGGATCTGAGCTGGCTCAGGGTCTTCTTGAGCCTGTGCTTCTCTAGCGTAGACTTGTCCAATCAGCTGACCCCCGGGCAGGTCACGCCCCGACTACGAGCCTGTAGTAGATCGACGTTCCGGCGGTTGGGCTGCGTCTGTAGATCCGCACCACGTCCCCGGGCTTTCCTCCGAGGATCTTGATGACCGGATCGGTCCGCCTGATCTTCGGAAGCTGGGAGAGCTCGATCTTCAGCTCGTTGGCGAGCCTCGCCTTCTCATCCTCGCTGAGGATCTCGTGCTTCGGCACCAACTCGTGCTGTAGTATGTCGATGAGCACGTTGCGCATGCTCATGTACCTTATGCCCTCCTCAGCCACGACCTTCTTGGCCTGGGGGGTGAGAGGCGCGTCGGAGACGATGTGGACCTCGTTGGCCTTCTCCTTCTCCGCTCGCTTGAGTAGGGACCTTATCTCCGATACCCCGATTGACTTCTCGCTCGTGATGACCTTGATGATGATCTTCTCGTCTTCGTACGTGCCGATGAGCTCCTTGCCGCTCCGGACGATGGAATAGCCATCGTCCTCGAACTTCTGGATCGTCCTTCTAAGCATCTCCTCTTCCGCAAGTGGCAAGGCTAAACCTTCCGGTGGTCTGTTGCGAATTCGCTCGGCCATCGCGTTCTTATATGTATCACCGTCAGGCCTCTTGGGGACCGGGCGCGGCAGGGCCGCACAACATGGCCGTTTAACGTTCATGCTTCCCGGCAGTCCACATCTGACGCGCACGAGGTGAGATCATCTCATTATCCTTAGGAGCGCAAGCGGCAGGTTGCGATAGGTGGAGAGGCTCTCGTACTTGCCGTGGCCCAGCCTAGCGAGGCTCCTGCAAACCTCATCCCCCTTCCTTATGCGCCCCACCCTGATCACGTTGAGCCGCCTGAAGGCTGGGGCAAATTCCCGCGGATCGCCGCCTTGGTTGTAGTCGCCGTCGGTCACGAGGACCGCCCACTTGTCCGGCCGCCGGATCTTGGCCATCTCCTCGTAGGCTTTCCGCAGGGCGGCCTCGATGTTGGTGTAGCCTGACGGCTTGAGACCGAAGATGGTGTCGATCATCTCCTCGATCGGCACCGTCTTGCTGAAGGGCTTGAGCACGGTTGGGTCACTTTCGAACAGAACAACGGAGTAGTCATCGTACTTCATGCTGTATGCCAGAACCGCTATCGTCACCGCGGCGATGGCGAGTTTCTCCCTGTACATCGATCCCGATACGTCAAGTATGAGCATGCCTGCCTTCTTCCTCTCAAGCCTCTCCTGTGCAACGATTTCCCTAGCGCCCAGGGCCCCATACTCAAGCAGGTTCTCTATGGTCTGTTCGAGATCGAACTCCTCCATCCCGGGCGCATACTCCGCAGTCCTTACGAGGTCCTTCCTGACGCCGCGCCCAGCGACCCTGAGGGCGGATCGCAGTATGACCTTGCAGGCCATCGATAGGAAGAAGCGCCTATACGACTGGGGCAGCTTGTCCCTGAGCATGTAGTAGAGTTCCAGAAGCTCCCAATCCTCTCTGTCGGATTTCCCCACGATGAACTCGGATGACATCTCATTGTGCTCGAGCACATCCGCGACGGCGTACCTGTTGCGCCTGGCCAGACCCAGGAGCGCGGGGAGGTTGTCGGCCTGGATCGCCAGATCAGCGAGCTGGGATATCTTGTTCCTATCAAGCCCCTTGGTCTTCTGGTAGACATCGTGTGCGTCCGTTGCGTGCACGATCTCCTCTTGGAGGATCTGGTCCCGGTCCATTCGACCGAACCTTACGGCGGCCTCATCGGGGGATATCTCCCCCTCGATCACCGAAAACCCGGGGAAAGGACCTCTTTCACGCAATCCTCTATGACCTCGGAAACCGTCCTCCCGCAGCCGTCCATGAGTTCGATCTTGGTCGCGAGGGCCATGACCGACGCCAAGACCCAGTTTTCCGGCGTCGGTGGAAAGCTTGCCATGATGCTCGCGATGTCGATCGCACCCCGGACGGATGAACCCCTCCTGATGTCCGGATGATCTCTCGTCTTCCTCGCTATCTTGACCGAGGTCGCTATCTGCCTTGGATCGGGGTTCTCCGACCAGATCGAGGCTATCTTCATTTCCTCCTCCTCGCTCTGGTAGTCGAGCCATATCCAGACGAAACGGTCGCGGAGGGCTTCGCTGAGGGCGGTCGTGCCGACGTACTCCGAAGGGTTCTGCGTCGCGATAACCATGAAGCCGTCGTTGGCCGTGACCGTTCCCAGCTTGGGGACGATTATCTGGTGCTCGTCCATGGCCGTGAGCAGCACGTTCTGGGTGGTTTCCATAAGCCTGTTTATCTCGTTGATGAGGAGCACCCCGCCGGCCTTCATGGCCCGGATTAGCGGCCCCTCGATGAAGGAGTTCCACGTATAGCCCTCCTTCATGACCATGGGCGGGTCAAAATATCCCACGAGCTTGTGCTCGGTGAACCTTTCGTCCCCGTCCACCCGCATGAACTCCTGGTCAAAGTAGGCCGCGATGCTCTTGGCCATGATGGTCTTTCCCGTGCCGATGTTGCCCTCGATCATGAGGTTGCGCTTTGCTAGCTTGGCCGCCAAAGCCTTCCGCAGCTCATCGGTCCGGCCCACAATCTGGTACCGTTCCTGTATCTGTCGAACCATCTCGTCGATCTTCAAGAGGTCCCGCCCTGCCTTCCAGCGTTCAAACCTTGATCTTTTCCGCAGTTTCTATTAAATATGACGAGATCGCCTCGCGAAGCTCCTGGATGCCTTGCTCGCGGCTAGCGCTCAGCTCGACCACGGGTGACATTCCGCTGAGGGCTCGCCTCGCCGCATCCACCTCCTGTGGGCTTGCGATGTCGACCTTGTTGATGGCGACCACGATCGCAGCCGAGAACATCTGCTTGGTCTGCCGCAACAGGGCGACTTGTTCGTCGAGGAGAAAGCCGCAGGTCGTGGTGGGATCCACCATGAACACCACTACGTCCGCCAGATGCTTGATGGCCTCGATCGCCTTCAGTTCTATGGGGTTCTTCTTCTCCATGGGACGGTCAAGCAGCCCGGGCGTGTCTATCACTTGGACCTCCCTCCAGCGCCACTCGTAGTATCCGAGCTGAATGGCCTTCGTGGTGAAGGGGAAAGGCCTAATCTCTGGCGCCGAGCCCGTTAGCGCCTTCAACAGGGTAGTTTTCCCGACGTTCGGGTATCCAGCAACGACGACCGTTGGGATGCCGAACTTGATGGACGGGATCTCCTTCAATCTCGGCGCGAGCTCGGCTAAGTAGCTCAGATATGGGGCAAGGGATCTTGCCCTTGCAGACATCCTGCCGTAGGCCATCTTCCTGATCGACTGCATCGCAGCTGGGCTTCGGGCCCTGAGGATCTTGGAGGTAGCCCTGGAGGCAAGCGCTTCTATCTCCGCCCGGACGCGGCCTATCTGGATCCGTGCCTCCTCAAGATCTTCCCCACCTAGGATGCTGAGGAGTTCTTGATAGAAAGGTTCAAGCTTCGACCGCGGAGGGATCGACTGCTCGATCTTAGACAGCGACCGATTCAGGTGCTTCGCTGCGCCCCTCAGCCTGGCCGTCTCCTTGATTCTCGCCTTCGCGATGGGCTTGAGCCCGGAGACGTCCACCTTCTCGGCCGCCTCGGACCCTAGCAGGAACGATCTCTCGATCAGCTCCTCGATGTTGACGAGGTCTATCCTAAACGTGACGGGCGCTTCACCGCTCACGCGACCACCGCACCCTGCCGTCGGAGGACCTGACCTCTCTGACCCTGTGGAACGGTATGTGTGAGATCTCGTCGCCCTTTCTGATGGTGATCGTTCCACCGCCGATCTCCAGGACGTCCTTTCCTTTGAACGATTTGAGCCTGGCAACGGTTGCCCCGTGGAGGTCTTTGGCACGATCTAGGTAAGATATGGTCGCGTTCTCGAAATCTTCACGGGGATCCCACTTCAGCTTTGAAAGAAGATGCCTCAGGGCCATCGTCCATCTTCCCCACGCTCGCGAGAAATAAGTTTTCTCGAAGCGGCAAGCGCGTCACAAGGCTCTCAGGGTCACATCGGGCGGGCTGCCAGACGCAGCCATTTCGGCTGGACGATTCGCCGCTCCCGTCTGGAAGTAGTGGGAACAAAACATATAACGCGCAGTCGCAAGCGCGCCTCGGATGACGGCATGGAAAGCCTTCAGACAGAGGACTCGTAAGGTCGCAGAGGAGGGGCCCTTCCTGGTGGCGGGCAAGAAGAATATGCTCTACCTCTCCGGCACAGACGCTGCGACCTTCATGCTCGTTCCCTCGGACGGCGACCCCATTCTCCTCGTTCCCAGGTTGGAGGGGGACAGGGCGAGATCCGAGTCCTGGGTGGGCGACGTGAGGGAGTACGAGGCCGGCCCCGTTCCTCTGAGAAAGGGCGAGAAGTGCATCTTCCTCCCCCCCGTAGATGCCCTGACAAACGCACTCGACGAGTTAGGGATAACGACGCTTCGATTTGATTCCCTCGATGAAAAGACCTTCTTACGGCTTTCTCGCTACTGTCCCACCCGGTCACCCCTGTTGGAAGGGATGAGGATGGTCAAGTCCACGGAGGAGATCGCGATCATATCTCGGGCCTGCAAGCTCGCGGGCGAAGCCTACCTTGATGTCTCCTCGGAGCTTGAGGGAAACCCCACGGAGCTTGAGGTGGCGGCAAGGATCCACTCTGCCATGGCCGCTAGGGGCGCAACCTGCGCGTTCGAGCCAATCGTGGCCTTCGGGGCAAGGTCCGCCTTTCCGCACTCGACGCCAGGCAGAAAGAGGCTCTCCTCGTCGTCGCCGGTGATGGTCGATATGGGCGCCAGGGTCGAGGGATACTGCAGCGACATCACGCGGACCGTCGTGAGGGCGCCAGGTCCGGCCGAGCGAACTCTGGAGGTCGTGAGGTCGACGCTCCGCGACGTCGTGGACCATCTGGAGCCCGGGATGCCGGTTTCGCAGGCCGACCTTCTTGCGAGGAGGTTCATGGGAAGATATGCCGCCTTCTTCACACACCGCCTAGGCCACGGGATCGGCCTTGACGTGCACGAGCCCCCATCCCTCTGCCCAAGCAGCCAGGAGGTGCTGAGGGACGGGATGGTATTCACCGTCGAGCCGGGCCTGTACTACCCGAACAGGTACGGGGTGAGATGGGAAGAGGATGTGGTCTGCTGGAAAGGAAGGTTCAGGATCCTCGGATAGAGCATTATATAGAAAACTCCGTCTCTACATAGCAAGAAGTAAAATTTATAAACGCGGTTCCGGAGGTGTCGACGGTCTTCTCCGAGGGAACTCTGCTTGCCCGGCCGCTTCTCCTCTAGCTTGGACGAGATTAACTCGGCATGCTCTTGCTCCCTTGGGCCTGGCCTCCGGGCCCGTAGCTCAGTCTGGCAGAGCACTGGCCTTTTAAGCCAGGTGTCCGGGGTTCGATTCCCCGCGGGCCCGCTTGGCTAGGGGGTTTGTATCATGGTGGGACCTAGATGGCCATTGATGAAGGCCTTCTTCGAAGAGAAAGGCCTCGTTAGACAGCACTTGGATTCCTACAACTACTTCGTTAGCGTCGGAATCCAAGAGGTCATTGATGAGATCGGCGAGATAAGCTTGGACGTTGAGGATTATCGCGTCAAGCTCGGGAGGGTTACCATCCGGGCACCGTCGATCAAGGAGGCGGACGGCGCGCGCAGGGCGATCACGCCCATGGAAGCGCGCCTCAGGAGCCTCACCTATTCAGCCCCGATCTACCTTCACATGACCCTCATGAACGCCGACCTTGAGGTCGAGAGCGAAGAGGTCTACGTCGGCGAACTTCCCGTGATGCTCAAGTCCGATCTCTGCGCGCTGCACGGCATGTCCGAGGATGAGCTCGTGCAGGCGGGCGAGGACCCCGCGGACCCTGGCGGATACTTCATCATCAACGGGACCGAGAGGGTCATCGTCTCGATAGAGGAGCTCGCCGAGGACCGGATGATAACCGAGAGGGATGAGAGGACGCAGTCGCAGAGGACGCGTCTTTTTTCGACCCGCCACGGTTACCGGGCCAAGATAATGGTCGAGAGGAAAAGGGACGGGGCATTGAGGGTCTCGTTTCCCAGGGTTCCGGGGTATGTCCCGCTCGTGGTTCTGATGCGGGCCCTAGGGATGGAGATGGACCGGGACATCGCGGACGCGGTCTCCAAGGACCCGGACATTCTGAACGAGCTGTACCCGAACCTGGAGGATGCTAGGGAGATTTCGACCCAGCAGGAGGCACTGGACTTCATCGGCAGAAGGGTGGCGGCGGGCCAGGTTCTTGAGCGCAGGATCGAGAGGGCCGAGCAGGTCATCGATCGCTCGCTCCTGCCGCATCTTGGAAATGAGCCGGCGGACAGGATGAAGAAGGCCTATTACCTCGGGAGGATGGCGGAGAGAACCATAGAGCTTGCGCTGGGAAAGAGGGACGAGGACGACAAGGATCACTATGGCAACAAGCGGCTTAGCTTGGCCGGCGACTTGTTAAAGAACCTATTCAGGGTCTCCTTCACGGCGCTGGGCAAAGACATAAAGTACCAGCTCGAGAGGAGCATCAGCAGGGGGAAGAGGCTGAAGATCGGCATTGCGGTGCGAGCAGACCAGCTCTCGGAGAAGATGAAGCACGCCCTCGCCACAGGGAACTGGCCCGGAGGAAGGACTGGCGTCAGCCAGCTCCTTGCTCGCGAGAACTTCACGACCGCTTTGTCGCATCTTCGAAGGGTCATCTCCACGCTCAGCAGGTCCCAGTCGCACTTTGAGGCAAGGGACCTCCATGCAACGCATTACGGGCGTCTCTGTCCGTCTGAGACGCCGGAAGGGCCCAACTGCGGCCTCGTCAAGAACCTTTCGCTCATGGCGATAATCTCCACAAACGCCGATGTCGAGGTCGTGGAGAACACCCTCTATGACCTGGGCGTACGAAAGCTCGTTCCCGGCAAGAAGGAAGCGGGGGCGGCGGTCTACCTCAATGGCAGGCTGGTCGGCGTGGTCGACGACGGCTCGGCCCTCACGGACAGGATCAGGAGCCTGCGAAGGAAGGGGATGATATCCGAGGAGGTAAATGTCAGGCTGATGAAGACCACGAATGAGGTGCTCGTCTACTGCGACGCGGGCAGGGTTAGGCGCCCGTTGATAGTCGTGGAGAACGGCGTTCCGCTGGTCACGGACGAGCACATACGCCAGATCCAGAGCGGGGAGATCAAGTGGAGCGACCTGATCGCCGAGGGCGTGATCGAGTACCTGGATGCTGAGGAGGAGGAGAACTGTCTCATCGCGATCAGTGAGGACCAGCTTGGCCCAGAGCACACCCACCTGGAGATCGACCCCTCTGCGACGTTGGGGATCTGTGCCTCACTCATCCCGTACCCGGAGCACAATGCATCCCCCAGGAACACCTACGGGGCAGGGATGGCCAAGCAGGCGCTCGGATTCTACGCGTCAAACTACCAGCTCAGAATGGACACCAGGGCCCACCTTCTTCACTACCCGCAGAAGCCCATAGCTGAGACTGGGGTCATGGATGCGATAGGCCTCAACAGGCGGCCGTCCGGCCAGAACTTCGTCGTCGCCGTCGGCTGCTTCTACGGCTTCAACATCGAGGATGCGTTGGTCATCAACCAGTCGTCAATCGAGCGGGGCCTCTCGAGGTCGACCTTCTTCAGGTCCTACGACGCGGAGGAGAAGAGGTACCCGGGAGGACAGGTGGACATCTTCGAGCTTCCGGAGGAGGAGGCTAGGGGCTTCAGGGGGGATGAGAAGTACAGGTGGTTGGACTCCGACGGAGTGATCTGGCCGGAGTCCCAGGTTCTCAGTGGGGATGTGCTGATAGGCAGGACGAGCCCCCCGAGGTTTCTGGAGGAGATGGACCGGTTCGGCACCAGGGTCGAGAGGAGGAGGGAGACCTCCGTCTATGTGAGGCACCGCGAGGAGGGGATAGCTGACGTCGTTATGCTCTCGGAGACCTCCGAAGGGAACAAGCTCTGCAAGGTCAAGGTCCGCGACTTGAGATGCCCGGAGATCGGGGACAAGTTCGCCTCCCGGCACGGCCAGAAAGGCGTGATCGGCCTCATCGTTCCCCATGAGGACATGCCGTTCACTGAGGACGGCGTCGTGCCGGACCTGATCATTAATCCCCACGCGATTCCGGGAAGGAAGACCGTCGGCCAGATTCTTGAGACGCTGGCTGGAAAGGTAGGCGCTTTGCGCGGGGAGCCGGTCGACACCACGCCTTTCTTCGGCATGACCGAGGACGAGATCAGGAGCGCGCTCGAGGAGAGGTGTTTCGACTATGCCGGTAAAGAGGTCCTCTACGACGGAATCACGGGCGAGAAGATGCAGATGGACATGTTCATCGGCGTGACCTACTACTGGAAGTTGCACCACATGGTCTCCGACAAGATCCATGCCAGGTCCCGGGGTCCGATCCAGATGCTGACCCGCCAGCCCACCGAGGGGCGCGCCCGCGAAGGCGGCCTGCGGTTCGGCGAGATGGAGAGGGACTGCTTGGTCGGCCACGGGGCCGCGCTGCTGTTGAAGGAGAGGTTGCTCGATGAGTCCGACAAGTGCGTGGTGCTGGTTTGCACGACCTGCGGAAGCATAGGTGTCTACGATAGGATCACGGATACCCAGTACTGCCCGATGTGTGCGGAGGCAAGCCTCCTTGAAGAGGTGGAGATCTCCTACGCGTTCAAGCTACTCGTCGACGAGCTGAAATCCCTGGGCGTGAACCCGAGGTTCGGGCTGAAGGACAAGGCATAGGTGATGGCTTGAGAATCCCCAAGATGATCGGCGAAATTAAGTTCGGCCTGCTCTCCCCGCAGGAGATCCTCAAGATGGGCGTGGTCAAGATTACCACTGCCGATACCTACGACAAGGACGGGTACCCGATAAACGGCGGCCTCATGGATCCGCACTTGGGCGTCATAGATCCGGGCATAAAGTGCAGGACATGCGGCGGGAAGAGCAAGGAGTGCCACGGGCACTTCGGATACATCCAGCTCGCGAGGCCGGTCATCCATGTGGGGCATGCCAAGCTCGTCTACAGGATCCTGAGGTGCATCTGCCCGAAGTGCGGCAGGGTCACCATAGAGGCCGAGACCGCCGAGAAGATGAGGGCGGATCTCGCCCGGGTGAAGAATCCCGAGCGCAGGGCCGCCATATATGAGCAGTCGTTCAAGATAGCGGACAAGGCGAAGGTCTGCCCGTACTGCGGCGAGCCGAAGCGCTCCATAGCGTTTGAGAAGCCAACGCATTTCTACGAGGACGGCCAGCGGCTCACCCCGACCGACATCAGGGAAAGATTCGAGATGATCCCGGATGAGGATGTGGTCCTGCTGGAGATGGATCCTAAGGTGGCCAGGCCCGAGTGGACCGTGCTAACGGTCCTGCCCGTTCCCCCCGTCACGGTGAGGCCCTCTATCACCCTTGAGTCCGGCGATCGCTCTGAGGATGACCTGACCCACAAGCTTGTTGACATAGTGAGGATCAACCAGCGCCTGCAGGAGAACATGTCGGCGGGCGCCCCGCAGTTGATCGTGGACGACCTTTGGGACCTGCTTCAATACCACGTCACGACGTACTTCGACAACGAGATCTCGGGGGTGCCTCCGGCCCGTCACAGGTCAGGCAGACCGCTGAAGACGCTCTCACAGCGCCTCAAGGGCAAGGAGGGCCGGTTCAGGAGCAACCTGTCGGGCAAGAGGGTTGACTTCTCGGCAAGGACCGTGATCTCCCCAGACCCATGCCTGAGCATCAACGAGGGAGGCGTGCCGGAGGAGATAGCCAAGGAGCTCACCGTGCCCGAACGCGTCACGGACATGAACATCGAGAGCATGAGGAAGCTTGTTGCGGCGGGCAGCAACGTTCATCCCGGGGCCAACTACGTGCTCAGGCCTGACGGCAGCAGGAAGAAGATAACGGAGGAGAACAAGGCCGAGCTGTCACAGGAGCTGGAGCCGGGATACATAGTGGAACGGCACCTCAGGGACGGCGACATCGTGCTGCTGAATCGCCAACCCTCGCTGCACAGGATGTCCATAATGGCCCACAGGGTGAGGGTGATGCCCTTCAGGACCTTCAGGCTCAACCTTTGCGTCTGCCCGCCCTACAACGCTGACTTCGACGGGGATGAGATGAACCTGCACGTAATCCAGACGGAGGAGGCGAGGGCCGAGGCTAGGATCTTGATGGAGGTGCAGGAACACATACTCTCGCCTAGGGTGGGTGGCCCCATAATCGGATGCATTCACGATCATATTTCTGGCTGCTACTACCTGACGAGGAACGATTCGTTCTTCACCCGGGAGGCCGCCCAGCAGATCCTTAAGTTCGCTGGACTGGACACAAGGTTGCCGAAGGCTGCCAAGAAGGTCGACGGGGTTGAGTACTGGAGCGGCAAGCAGATCTTCAGCAAGTGTCTTCCCAAGGATCTGAACATGGAGTTCAAGGCGAAGGTCTGCACGAAGTGCGATGTGTGCAAGAAGGCCGAGTGCGAGCAGGAGGGTTACGTCATCATCAAGGACGGCGAGCTCGTGAGCGGCGTCATAGATGCGGCGGCGATAGGCGCCTACTTCGAGGGGAAGATTCTTGACGAAATCACTAGGAGGTATGGGGCTGGCGCGTCCCGGCAGTTCCTGGACGCGGTGACCCGCCTGGCCGTCTGGGTGGTGTCCAAGAAGGGATTCACCATCAGCATCGATGACTACGACATTCCCGAGGAGGCGAGGGAGGCCATCGCGGAGGTCCTCGAGAAAGGCGAGGAGGACGTCGCGCGGCTGATCGATGCCTACAGCGAGGGCATGCTGGAGCACCTGCCAGGGAAGACCCTGGAGGAGACCCTTGAGATGCGCGTGATGGAGATATTGAGCAAGGCCAGGAACCGGGCTGGGGAGATCGCTGAGAGGTATCTTGGAATGGAGCGCAACACCGTCGCGATGGCTAAGACCGGCGCGAGGGCGAACATGCTGGATCTGACCCAGATCACAGCCTGCATAGGGCCGCAGGCAGTGCGCGGCAAGAGGTTGAGCCGCGGGTACAGCAACCGCACGCTTTCACACTTCAAGGTGCACGACGTGGGAGCGCGCGCCAGGGGCTTCGTCAAATCAAGCTACAAGGACGGACTCGATCCGCTGGAGTTTTTCTTCCACGCCATGAGCGGCCGGGAGGGCTTGGTTGACACCGCGATACGCACTGCCCAGAGCGGCTACATGCAACGCAGGCTCATCAACGCACTGCAGGACCTGAGGGTTGAGTACGATGGCACCGTTAGGGACACGAGGGGGATCATCGTGCAGTTCCGCTATGGTGAGGACGGCGTAGACCCAGCTCGAAAGAAGGGAGAGCTCGGCGTGGACCCCGAGTCCATAGCCCAGGATGTATTGGGGGTGTGAGGATGCTGTCGCAGAAGAGCATAGACAAGATCGTTGAAGAACAAGCCGGGGTGCTGCCTGAGAGCATCCTGGAGCGTCTTCGCAAGGCGCTGATGGATCGGTCCACGAGGTTGACCGTCGCCAGCGCCAGGAAGATCATGTCCCGGGTCTTGTCCGCGTTCGAGGAGGTGCAGGTTGACCCGGGCGAGGCCGTTGGAACGGTGGCCGCCCAGTCCATAGGTGAGCCGGGCACCCAGATGACGCTCAATACCTTCCACTACGCTGGGGTCAGCGAGGTCAACGTCACATTGGGCTTGCCCCGGATGATCGAGATCGTCGACGCGAGGAGGGAGCCATCGACGCCCATGATGACCGTCTATCTGAGAAAGGAGTGGGCGTCGGATGAGGCGGTCGCGACGCGCGTCGCTAGGTCGATTGGAAGGGTCAATCTTGACGACGTGTCGCGCAAGGTAGACTTGGACGTTCTGGAGAACTCCATGACGGTTGAGTTGGACAGGGCCAGGATGACGGAACTTGGCCTGACTCCGGAGGAGATCGTGGCGACGACCAAGGGCATCTCCAAGGTGGAGTCGGTTTCCTTCGAGAATAACGTGCTCACCTACAAGTTCAAGGACGTGACTTTCAAGGACATCCGGCGCGTCGCGGACAGGATCCGGAAGAAGAGGCTTCGGGGCCTTAAGAACATCAGCAGGGTCGTCGTCAAGAAAGAGGGGGATGAATACGTGATATACACCGAGGGCTCCAACCTCATGGACGTGTTGGTCATACCCGAGGTCGACTTCAGACGAACGACGACGAACTCCATCGTCGAGATAGAGGAGGTTCTCGGCCTAGAGGCGGCAAGGGCCGCGATAGTGCAGGAGATGGCCAAGACCCTGGAGAGGGGAGGGCTTGAGGTGGATCTTCGCCATGTGATGCTCGTTGCCGACATGATGACCTGCGACGCGAGGGTCAAACAGATCGGCAGGCACGGCGTGAGCGGGTCCAAGGCAAGCGTGCTTGCGAGGGCCAGCTTCGAGATAACCACCAAGCATCTTCTGGAGTCCAGCGCTAGGGGCGAGGTGGATCGCCTAGAAGGGATCATAGAGAACGTGATCATAGGGCAGCCAATCCCGCTCGGAACCGGGATGGTCAAGCTGACCATGAAGGAGGGTTGAGGGTTGGACCTCGAGAAGGCACTTCGGCAGGCCATCGAGAGCGGCAAGGTCGAACTCGGGATGGACTCGACCATGAAGGCTGCCA
Organism: uncultured Thermococci archaeon; assembly: GCA_964549615.1. Lineage (GTDB taxonomy): Archaea > CAYQAE01 > CAYQAE01 > CAYVLA01 > CAYVLA01 > CAYVLA01. The sequence continues at coordinate 20,139 of CAZJVP010000011.1, forward strand.
AGACAGGCAGGGCTAGGTTGGTCATCGTCTCCAGCAGATTCCCGCCAGATGCGCGCCAGGACCTTCAACGTTACGCGTCGATGTCCAAGGTGCCGGTCTTGGAGTTCAAGGGCGACAGCGCGGAGCTGGGCAGGGTGTGCAGGAAGCCCTTTCAGGTGGCGTCGCTCGCCGTCATAGATCCGGGGTCCTCCAACATCCTGTCCGCCGTCAAGGGTGGGTAGGTTGGGATTCAAACTCAGCGCTGAGCAGATCCAGTACATAGCCATGTTTGAGAACCTGACCGGCGCAACGGTCGTGGACTGCGTGGTGCCGGAGAAGGGCAACAGGGCGGTTTTCGTTGTGAAGAGGGGGGACATTAGCATGGCCATCGGCCGCGGCGGGTTCAACGTAAAGAAGGCCAGCAGCTTGCTCCACCGGGACATAGAGGTGGTCGAGTACGTCGATGACCCGAAGGAGTTCATCAGCAAGATGGTTCTGCCCGCAAGGATTCAGGGAGTTCGGATCGTGGAGGGCAACGGCAAGAAAACCGCCTACGTCAGCGTCCACCCCCACGACAGGGGCATCGCGATCGGGCGCGACGGGGCCACCATCCAGAAGGTAAAGTTGCTCTCAAAGCGGCACCACTCCATTGACGACGTCATCATCGTGTGAGCGTGGTTAGCCGGGACAAGGCGATCGTCGCCGCCGGCGTTACCGCCCCGCGGTTCCTCTGGTGGAGCGAGCGACGCAGCTAGGATAAAGTTATAAGTCTTCTTTAAGAGGAGACTCCACACAAGGTCCAGGTTGGGCAAGACCTTGGGTCCTTTGCTGATCTGGGCCGTTCTCGAGGCACGTCCTTGTCCGCGGATGAAGAGGAGCTAAAGGTAAGAATCCCGAAACGAAACGAGGTCATCGGGCTTGTCCAGCAGATGCTGGGCACCGGGAGGCTCCGCGTAAGGTGCATGGATGGTAACCTGCGGCTCTGCCGCATACCGGGCAGGATGCGCAAGAGGGTCTGGATCAGGGAGGGCGATGTGGTGTTGGTGGAGCTTGACGACGTCCAGAGCCATGCGAAGGGCGACATCAGCTACCGCTACACCCAGGATCAGGTTCGCTGGCTGAAGCGCGAGAAATACCTGCCGGAGGTGCCAGTTTGAGCAAGGGGGGAAGGGGAATCTACGCATCGCGGAAGCTCAAAAAGGATAGGTCGAGATTCCGCTGGAGAGACCGCTACTACATGAGGAGGGTGCTCAGGCTCGATGAGAAGGCCGACCCGCTGGAGGGTGCGCCGCAGGCGAGGGGCATAGTCCTGTTCAGGGACAAGGTCGAGGCCAAGCAGCCCAACTCAGCCTGGAGAAAGGTCGTTAGGGTACAGTTGATCAAGAACGGCAGGCAGGTCACCGCCTTCTGTCCGGGCGATGGCGCGCAGAAGTACGTGGATGAGCACGACGAGGTCATCATCGAGGGGATCGGAGGCTCAAGAGGGGGCTCCTACGGGGATCTTCCCGGGGTGCGCTGGAAGGTGGTCAAGGTCAACGGCGTCTCCCTGAACGAGCTTGTGAGGGGACGGAAGGAGAAGCCGGTGCGGTAGCGGGTCTCGGGTTGATTCCATGGCCAAGAAGAAGCGGAAGGCGAAGGGGAAGAAGAAGGCAAGGCCGAAACCCGAGGTGCAGGAGGAGGTCAGGCCCGCCGTCGTGGAAGCCGCCCAGGTCGAGGCGAAGCCCGAGGTTGTCCCCGAGCCGGTGGCTGAGGCCAAGCCGACCGAGGAGCCGATGAAGCTCTTCGGCAGGTGGAGTTTCTCCAACATCACGATCCCCGACCCCGGTATCAGGGGCTACGTGAATCTTAACCCGATCATAATTCCACACACGGCTGGGAAGCTCGGCAACAAGCCCTTCGGCAAGTCGGGGATGAACATCGTTGAGAGGCTGGTCAACAAGGTCATGCGCTCCGGCGCCGGGGAAAAGATCGGGGGAAGGTTCATCCGGAACAAGTACGGCTGCGGCAAGAAGGAGAAGGCCATCAGGCAGATCAGGGAGGCCTTCGAGATCGTGGAAAAGAGGACCAACCAGAACCCCATCCAGATCCTCGTGATGGCCATCGGGAACTGTGCTCCCCGCGAGGAGACGACCAAGATATCCTATGGGGGTATATCCTATGCCAAGTCGGTGGATGTCTCTCCCCAGAGGAGGGTGGACTTAGCGCTTCGCAACATAGCGAGGGGAGCACTGTCATCATCCTTCAAGTCGAAGAAGACGTTCGTCGAGGCCTTGGCGGATGAGCTCATCCTGGCCGCAAACGGCGATCCCAAGAGCCATGCGGTCGCAAGGAAGGAGGAGACAGAAAGGGTTGCGATGTCGGCGAGGTAGATCGCATGGGCAAGAGAGAGGAAATGATGCGGAAGATCGGGGAGCTCATGCGCCAGAGGGAGCTCATCCGCAACATCGGGACGGCTGCTCACATAGACCACGGCAAGACAACGCTAAGCGATAACCTGATAGCGGGCGCCGGCATGATCTCGCCCGAGCTTGCCGGGACGCAGCTGTGGCTTGACTTTGACGAACAGGAACAGGCCAGGGGCATAACGATCGATGCAGCAAACGTCTCCATGGTACACGAACTGGAAGGAAAGGAGTACCTCGTCAACCTCATAGACACGCCCGGCCATGTCGACTTCGGCGGGGACGTGACTAGGGCGATGAGGGCGATCGACGGCGCCATAATCGTCGTCTGCGCGGTCGAGGGGGTTATGCCTCAGACCGAGACCGTGATAAGGCAGGCCATGAAGGAGAAGGTCAAGCCGATACTCTTCATCAACAAGGTCGACCGCTTGGTTCGCGAGATCAAGCTGAGTCCCGACGATATGCAGGCGAGGTTCATCAAGATTATCACGAAGGTGAACAAGCTAATCTCCCAGTTCGGCCCGCCGGAGTTTAAGGATTCCTGGCAGGTCAGCGTGAGCAACGGGTCGGTATGCTTCGGCTCAGCCGTCAGCAAGTGGGCCATAAGCCTGCCCTATATGCAGAAGACCGGGATCAGTTTCAAGGACGTTATCGAGGCCTGCCAGACCGACGGACAGAAGGAGCTTGCCAAGAAAGCCCCCCTCCATGCCGTCCTGCTCAACTCCGTGATCAGGAACCTCCCCAGCCCCGTCGAGGCACAGAAATACAGGATACCCCACATCTGGAAGGGGGATGTGCAGAGCCAGGTCGGGAAGGACATGATGGAGTGCAACCCAGACGGGATCGCAACGATGGTTGTCACAAGGATACTTGTGGACAAGCATGCCGGGGAGATCGCGGTGGGAAGGATGTTCAGCGGATCGATAGTGCAGGGGCAGGAGGTATGGATCTGCGGCATCAACCGGAAGGCTAGGGTCCAGCAGGTGGCCCTTTACATGGGGCCCGAGAGGGTGAATGTGCCGGTGGTCAGCGCCGGGAACATAGTCGCGCTGACCGGGCTGAGGGATGCCATAGCGGGCGAAACCATCTGCGGAGGAGAGGCTCCGATCACGACCTTCGAGCGGATAAAGCACTACTCGGAGCCCGTCGTAACGGTGGCGATCGAGGCCAAGAGCACGAAGGATCTGCCCAAGCTCATCGAGGTTCTGCGCGAGATGGCCAAGGAGTACCCCGAGATCGCCGTGGAGATCTCCGAGGAGACCGGCGAGCACCTGCTCTCCGGTCAAGGCGAGCTTCACCTCGAGATCCTGATCTACAGGATAAGGAAGGACAAGGGAGTGGACGTTGAGACATCGAGGCCGATCGTGATTTACAGGGAGACCATCGACAAGCCCTCCCCGCCCATAGAGGGGAAGTCCCCCAACAAACACAACAAGTTCCTGATCTCGGTCGAGCCTCTGGAGGACAACATCTACAACGCGATCAAGGAGGGCAAGCTGGCCGAGGGGAGAGTCCGCGGCAAGGAGCTTGCAAGCCAGCTCCAGGAACTGGGCATGGACAAGTATGAGGCGAGGAGGGTCCTCGACATCTACCAGGGCAACATCCTCATCGATATGACCAGGGGCATAACCTACCTGCCTGAGGTCATAGAGCTCGTGATCCAGGCCTTCGAGGAAGCTGTCGCGGGCGGTCCTACGTCCAGGGAGAAGGTCATAAAGCTGAAAGTGAAGCTGTTGGACGCCCAGATACACGAGGACCCAGTACACAGGGGCCCCGCGCAGGTGATACCGGCCGTGAGGAGCGCGATCTTCGCCTGCATGCTGACAGGCGGCGCGGTGATCCTGGAACCGGTGCAGCACGTCTTCATATCCGTTCCCCAAGAGTTCATGGGCGAGGCTACCAAGGAGATGCAGTCCCGGAGGGGCCAGATCCTGGACATAAGGCAGGAGAACGGAACTGTGATGATACAATCAAAGGCACCTGTGGCCGAGCTCTTTGGGTTCTCGGGCGCCATAAGGTCGGCTACGGAGGGAAGGGCGTTGTGGACCACCGAGTTTGCCGGCTTCGAGAGGGTTCCTAGGGATCTGCAGCCTGAGGTCGTGAGGGCGATCCGCGCGAGGAAGGGCTTGAAGGAAGCCCTGCCAAAGGTCAGCGACTTCGTGGGCTAGGGCCAACGCAGCTGGCCGCGGTGCGGAGGCGCGGGCTAGGTTTGTTTTGAGAAAAGATATTAATAGAGAAATGCGGGCACATGCTCGGAACTTGAGGTGTGTAGATGCCAGAGAAGCCGCATTTGAACCTCGTGACGATCGGTCATGTTGACCATGGCAAGTCCACTCTCGTGGGCCGCCTGTTGGTTGAACACGGGGACGTTCCCGAGTCGGAGATCAAGAAGTTCGAGGCCATGGGCGAAAAGGGCAAGAGCTTCAAGTATGCGTGGGTCATGGACAGGCTCAAGGAGGAACGCGAGAGGGGCCTGACTATCGACCTGATGCACCGGAAGTTCGAATCCAACAAGAACTACTTCACCGTGATCGATGCCCCCGGGCACAGGGACTTCGTCAAGAACATGATCACAGGGGCAAGCCAGGCCGACGCGGCGTTGTTGGTCGTTGCGGCGGACGAAGGCGTCAACGTGCAGACGAGGGAGCACGCGGCGCTGGCCTTCACCCTTGGGATACAGCAGATCATCGTCGCCATCAACAAGATGGACAGGGTTGACTTCAAGCAGTCGGTCTATGAGGCGGTCAAGGCGGATGTGATCAAGCTGCTAAAGAGCATCGGCTACGGGGCTAGGGCCGACCAGTTCCCCTTCATCCCGATCTCGGCCTTTTACGGCCACAACCTAAGCAAGCGTTCGGACCAGATGAAGTGGTACACCGGAAAGATCATCCTAGAGGCCTTGGATGACTTGGAGCCGCCGAAGAAGGCGATCGACAAGCCGCTGAGGATCCCGGTCCAGGATGTATACACGATCACGGGCGTGGGAACCGTGCCCGTGGGCAGGGTTGAGTCAGGAATCCTGAAGGCCGGCGATACCGTCATATTCCAGCCCTCCGGTGTGAAGGGCGAGGTCAAGTCCATAGAGATGCACCACGTTGGCATCCCGAAGGCCGAGCCAGGCGACAACATCGGGTTCAACGTCAGGGGAGTCGGGCGCAACGATATCCGCAGAGGGGATGTGGCGGGGCACCTGGACAGTCCCCCGACGGTGGCCAAGGAGTTCATCGGCAAGGTCGTCATCCTGGAGTACCCGACCGCCATAACGGTCGGATATACGCCAGTTTTCCACTGCCACACAGCGCAGGTCGCTGTGACCTTCACGGAGCTCATACAGACCATGGATCCCAAGACCGGCGCGGTCAAAGAGAAGAACCCGGCCACGCTGAAGAAGGGCGACGTCGCGATCTGCAGATTTACTCCGACGAGGCCGCTCGTCATAGAGACGGCTGCCGACATCCCCCAGTTGAGCCGGTTCGCCATCCGGGACCAGGGACAGACCATCGGGGCGGGCATCTGTACCGAGATCACGCAGAAGGCCTAGGAGCTTTTGGCCTTTCGCCGAGGAGAAGCGATGCAGAAGGCAAGGATAAAGCTCATAGGCACATCTCCCACCAAGCTGGAGGACGTCTGCGGCCAGGTGAAGCTGATCGCCGAGCGCACGGGCGTCAACATATCGGGGCCCATACCCCTCCCAACGAGGCACCTCACCGTGCCGGTTAGGAAGTCGCCCGACGGCAGGGGGACGGCGACGTGGGAGACGTGGTCCATGCGGGTGCACCGCAGGCTGATCGACATCGACGCGGATGAGAGGGTAATGCGCCAGATCATGCGGGTCAAGGTGCCGGAGAGCGAGGTAAGCATCGAGATCGAGCTCATCGAGGTCTGATTGCTCCTACACAACACATTTCTTTGCTTGCTGGCCGCCCAACCTGCGCCGGGGTGGCAGAGCGGCTAATGCGCTGGACCTCTCCTTGAGGGGTGAGCCTTGAGAGCCGGTGCCCCTCGTGGGGCTCGAGGGTTCAAGTCCTTCCCCCGGCGCTCTCGGGTCTGGCCCACAAGATGTCCAAGTTCGTCGCTGCGTTGAGCGCGGTACTTCAGGACCTCATGGCGAGCAGACCCCGCATATGTTGGGAGAGAAGGCAGCGGTGTTGTACAACGCTGCGTTTGGCGAGGGCTGAGTGCCATTCCATGACCGCCGATCGGCCCAGCGTAGCCTTTGAGCATCTAGGTGCAGGCTCGAGATGATGTCTGGAAAGGCGAATCTTGACTATCCGTGGAAAGCGAGTGGCGCGACTCAAAGGATGCGGCGCGCGCGAGCCGGGGCCCTTCAGCTCTGCTGGATTGGGGGTTCAAGTCACAAGCGGCTGGCATGGGAGCGGCTTCTCTTGTTGAGCGCTCTGGATCCGGCAGCCCTTTCGGATGTTGACCAGCCGCCTTTCCCGCGCGTCGGATTGATGGATCCCCGTGTTGCGATGCGGCCAAGACGCTTCTAACCTAGCAGACGCAGGCAACCTAGAGCAGCCATTTGCTCCTAGGATCTAGCTCGCCTGCGATCACCATCTTGCGGAAGTCCTCCGTGATGTGCGCGACGTATATCTGGGGGACCCCGGTGCGATCCGAGCGGAAGACGCAAAGGCTTCCATCCTGCGAGAGGGCCGGATGCGGGTGGCCGAACTCGTAATGGTCCTGGGTCGCCCCGGGATGGCAAAGCGGCGCGAAATGGGCGGACGGGACGTGGATAAGCTGCAGGCCCTGGTCGGGCCAGTTCGTGTCGGCAACGATCCACTCGCCGTCCCACGACGCGGCGGAATGCCAGAAGTATGGGCCCTGGACCAATCTTTTCGGTTCGCTGCCCTTCTCTGCAATCCAGATGCATCTTTCGGGTGGCTTGCCGCACCCTTGGACCTCCAGATGCCTGCCCAGCAGCGTGGCATGGGCATACATCTCGGGGCAGAGATACTCAAGCTCCTTGCCGTCCTCGTCGGTAATCCACTTCCCTGCTAGCTGCCCCAGGTTCGTCACAAAGCGGGAACCGTCGCTCCGCACGACCGTCCCCCACTCGACCTTCCCTTTGGTCACGACCAGCCTAGGGCCCGTCGGGTCGCATGCGAAAAGGTGTCCGTCGATCGCGATGTCTTCGATTCCAGACGCCTCGAGGTCGACGCGCAAGACGCCCTGCCTCGTTGGCGCGCTGTAAGGGATGAAGAGCCGCCTGCCATCTGCGGAGATGTGAAGGTTGTTCGCAACGGCCCTTTGCGGCCAATGCCCATCGAGCGAAGACAATTCCTCGGTTTCACCCGTCTCGACATCCACCGTGCAAAGCTCCTGTTCCCAGACGCAGTAGATGGTCCGGCCGTCCAAGGTAAGCCGGGCGGCAGGACGACCGTAGTAACCGCCCGCCTCCATCCGATCACCGCGCTCGGTGAGCTGGAAGAGATTCAGGCCGTCGGTGTCGGCCCGGAATATGTCCCAAGGCGCGTCCCGCGCTGCAAATCGTTGGCAGAAGAAGACGACCCGCCGGTTATCCGGCGTGATGGAGGGCCAGTCGTAGAGAAAGGGGGCGGACGGAAGCGGATAGCTCGTGAGTTGGATGACCTTCACGCCGGTCTTCGGATCGACCCTCTGTATCCTTTCGCTGGCAAGGGGGGTCCGCAACATGCTAGCATCTCCCCCTGGGAACCGCGACCGCCAGATATAAAGCCTCTCGACTGATCCAGGGGTAGAAATGGGACGCGGTGATTGCAGGTATCGGGGCGAGGCGCAGCCGGCCACGGGCTGGATCTAAATACTTTAGCATCAGATCTTGATTTCAAATTCTTTTGGTGGACTGACTCATGGAACCGCGATCGCTGGTTCCTTGGGAGAAACGCCGTCGGGGTCATTGACAAAGGCCCCTGACGGGGCCGGAACCGGCCCCTTGAGAAGCGGGTCGTCCGTTCGACCCATCCAATTTTCCAGTCGGCCACGCATCTCATTCAGGATCGGCTCCGCTTCCGGGTCGCGGGCCAGGTTGTTGGTCTCGTCAGGGTCGAAGATTAGGTCATAGAGCTGTTCGGTGGCGACATAGCGCTGGCGCCACCCGTGCTGCAGCAGAAAATCCTTGGTCGGCGAGTGATCGCAGTTGGGAAGCACCGGCCTGTTCCGTCGGTCGAACCTGCGGATGTACTTCCAACGCCGCGTGCGTACCGCCCGCTGGGGCTCGTAGGCAGCATGGTACGTGATCTCGGCGAAGACCTGCTCGTTTATCTCCTTCACCTCCCCCCGAAGCAGGGGCAAGATCGACCGGCCTTCGAGCCATGCGGGATGCCGAATTCCCACCAAGTCGCAGATCGTCGGGAAGAGGTCGATCTGCGAGACCATGGCGTCGATCACCCTCCCTCCCCCGAACGCGCCGGGCCCGCGCATGATGAGCATCACCCCGATCCCTTGATCGGTCAGGTTGCATTTCATGCCAGGGAAGGCGATCCCGTGGTCGGTGGTACATATGACTAGGGTGTCGTCGGCAAGGCCCGAATCCTCGAGGCTGTCGAGGACCTGGCCTACCCCCTGGTCAAGGTCCCGAACGCTTGCCCTAAGCCCGGCCACGTCCAAGCGGACCTCCGGAGCATCCGGCAGGGGGTGAGGCGGAAGGACCCAACGCTCGTCCCCGGCGGCAGGCGCGGGGAACGGGCGGTGCGTCTCGGAGAACCCGACCGAGAGGAAGAAGGGCTGGGGAGGTTTTCCCAGGATGTACTCGGCCGCCGCCGGTGCGACGTGCTCGGCGCGTTTGGATCTAACCTCAACGATGCGATCGTAGCCGATGATGGATGGATCCCTGGCGATGTGTTGCACGCCGATCAACGTCGAGCTGTATCCAGCCTCCCTCAAAACGTGGACGATGTGCCGGCCATAGTCCTTCAGGCGGAATCCCCTATGTGCGAGGCCGATCATTCCGCTTCCGTGGGCGGACTGGCCCGTCAACATGGCCGCGCGGCTTGGTGAACAGGTTGGAGCGGCGCAGAATGCTTGGCGGAAAAGGATTCCTTCCTCGGCCAGGCGCTGGATATTGGGCGACGCCACTGCGTGGCCGTAGGGCTCGACGAATCGGCCGGTATCATGCGAGTGTAGGTAGAGGATGTTGGGAGCTTTCATCGACGCTCGCCGCCTCTCGGGCGGCCACGGCACTATGCTTAAGTGTTCTCGTTTATCCTGGGCCCTTGCAGCGTTGTAGATCCGAGGGTTCCACAGCGGGCAACTGGATTTGCAAAGGTGCCTCTACACGATGGTCGGGCAGGGGCAGGTCCCATGACGCCTTGGGCTGTGGAAAAAATGGTTGGCATGGCCCTAGGAGATGGCCGGATGAAACGTGCTGAGGCTAGACTCCCTCGTTGCGCCACAGGTGGAAGCTGACCGGTAGCAGTGGCTTGATGAAGCGAGCCGGCCGGGGAAGCGATCCAACGTCCGCCGGCGAAACGGGGCCGAAAAGGAGGCGAACCATCTTCCTTTCGGGGATGGGAACTGCCCTCCCGCTGGTCCTGACGCGATCAAGGGAGATGCCATCGCTTGAGAAGGCCAGCTCGACGCCCGTCTCCGCCCCTTCAAGCGCAAGGACTATGCTCGTCTCAAGCCCGAGGCCCAGGCCCTCGTACGCCGAGGCAAGCTGGTAAGAGAAGGCGTCCAGCGCTCGATACAGATCGAGTATCTTGATCATCCTAAGACAGCCGAGGCTCCAACTTTGGCTGAGCTGGCGCAGCCTGGCGTTCAGGGGATGGAACCACGGCATGGAGACATTCACCGATCCTAGGCAGAGCAAGCGGACCAGATGGTCGAGGATGGCGTGAAAGCCGTCCGCATCGCCCGCCAGTTCGTCCACCCGCAGCCCATTCTCCTGCCTGAACACGACCGCGTAGGATCGTATCGAGCCGTCCCTTCTCGCAATCCACGCCTCCTTTCCCGATCTGTTGAGCAGGATGGCGTGAAGGTCACGGTCCCGCTTCAACCCGATCCGGTGGCGGTTGTGGAGACGGAGGGTGGCTTCGATCTCGTCGGACGAGCCCGCGCACGGCTCGACCTCGAATCCGGATGGCCTCGGTGAGGGCTGCAGGGACCGGGGAGTGATGTTGAACTGCCAAGTCCTCCCCGCGAGCTCATACCCTAAACGACCGTATCGCTGCCTGTCCCCCTCAAGGTCCGACAGCGCATAGCCCTCGCGTTTCGCCCGATCGATGCACAGGTGCATGAGCCGGGTCATGAGCCCGCCGCCCCGGTATTCAGGATCGGTGGCAACCCAGCCTATCCCTGCACTGCGAATCGTGCGCCTGCCGACCATGATCGCCCGGTCGACCGAAGCCAGATGGCTAACCACCCTCGACCCGTCCTTGACGACGAGGGAGCCTTTCAATACCCGGTCGCAGTATGGGCCATTGAAGGTTGGCGGGGCAAGATCTCTATCGCCGGGGAAACACTTCCTCAGAAGTGCGACGAGCGAGTCGCGATCTTGGGCATCCGGAAGGGTTGGTCCCTGAAGATTTGCTTTGAGCACGGCTGGGTGGTCAAGGACGGTCCTGAAAGCTTTTCGTGAAGATCCACGAAGGGTCAGACCGCCAGCGTCGGAGGCGAGGCGGGCGGGCTTCGCTCGGCCACCGGTCGCACGGCGCAATGGAAAGCATTATCTTCTTGGCCCTCCGCGGAGTGGCGGAGCTGATGCGATGGTTGCCGTGCCGTACTGTTTCAAGTGCAGCCTGAAGATCGATCCGAAGAAGGATCGGTGCCCCAACTGCGGCGGACCGGTCAGGTTCAAGTTCATCCGCGGCGGACAGGAGTCGGTGACCGGTAGGGAGGAACGCAAGACCACCGGAGAGTACATCCGACCTCGCGCAAGTAAATAGGATGGGCGGCCGAAGCGGGTCGGCCCCCATCCCTGACGCTGTTCTTCGAGGGCGCGGTGCGCCCAACTCACTACGTGACGTAAGAAAACCTATTCCGAACGCATTCAAGGAGGTGTGAAGAATGGTGGAACTGACGCCGATCGAACAGGTAGTCATCAAGACGCTTCAGAACCTCGGTGCCACGGACGAGTCAAAGATGAAGACCGCCGAAGAGGTAGAGAAGAAGTCGGACAAGCCAAAGGGACAGATCAACGCCGCACTGATGAGCCTGGTGAACAAGGGACTGGTCAAGAGGAAGGTCAGGGAGAAAGCTGCTGGGTACTACCTGATCAAGCAGGCCTAGCTGATTGTCGCCGCAAGGACCTGCACCCCCCCCTTCGCGACGTGGCTTGTCGGGCAATCTCGTCGGGAGGACGCGGGTGTAGCAGCTTGCACGGCTGGACTCCGATCCGGCCGTCCATTGCGCACGGAAGCGTCGGTTCCGCCGTGCTGCCAGGATCTACCTTCTCTTTTTTTCTTCCTACCAACTTCTTTTGCCCAAGAACTGTGGTTTCGGTTCGTCGTCGCGATCCCTTTGTCCGAGCCGCCCAGCCCAATCCCAACGCCGGGCGAGGGCGGCCGTGGGCTGGGGAACGGAGATCCTGAAGAAGTACGAATCTTACGAATCGAATGGCGGGCCAGATTATCGGCCCGTCCATGGAAGCGTGGGGGCTGCTGCAGTCCCCTACGACAAGCCACGAAGGTCATAGGCCAAGCCGCGTTGTGGCTACCTCGCGGTAGAGCCTGCGGCTCACCATCAAGGCCCAGATCACAAGGCCGCACGTGAGAAGCGTGCCGCTGACGGCCAGCCATTCCGTCACGTAGATCCAGAAGAGCGCCCTGTCCTTCAGTCTCATGGCGTCGTCCTTCAGGCTTGCTAACGCCGACATCGCCGATTCCATGATCTCTGCTGCATCTGCAAATTCGTAGGCCCGGTACCTCCCATACGATTCCAACCTGAGCTTGTCCGTCTCCTGCATCCGCAGGTATACGCCCTGCGTGTTGGCCCCGAAACTATCGGCGAAGTCAAGCAGGCTGATGAGCAGCCATCTCTCCACGTTGTAGAAGGAATAGAGCATGCGCAGGTTGTGTAGCTCGAACGCGTTCTCGGGCAACGGGGCACCCGCCGAGTGAAGGAGGATGTTGATGAAAAGATCGCCCGCGTACTCGTTCTCAAACTCGCTTCGCAAGAAGATCGGTGACCACCAGGAGGAATCGAGGTCGTCGGCGACGACCCAGAAGATCCCGCCAGCCGGCCCCACCCTCCATGAAACGAGCCAGTCGCTCTCCTTGCCAAGGCCTAGCGTGATGCCCTTCGATGGAAGTCCCACCACCCTCAATTTGGCCCACACGGTCGCCCCGATCCGCGTCGTGAGGTAGGTAAAGGCGGTGGATCCCTTAACCCTCTCTATGCCGAGGGGGACGAACATCGATAGCACCGGAGGGTCGTGGTTGACGACCCTTATGCTGAAGACTGATCTGTCCTGCTTCATTCCGGCGTTGAGCTCGACGGGCAGTATCTCCCTGAGAGCCGAGTTTGCCCAACCGGGGTAGGCCGACCCGGAGGAGCTCGATAGGTCGCCTCCCATCGTCACAAGACCTCCCAGACCGCTCTCCAAAGCATACCTCATGTCGGATATCTGGGATGGGGTGAACGGGTCGAGGTTTCCGTCGGGGAAAACGAAGAAGTCGATCTCCTTGACCAAGGACTCCCTGGTCCTGGGAAAGTATATCCGGACGTATCTCTGAGCATCCGTGATGCCGAACCTCCCCACGCTATCTGCGTCCGTTGGGATGAGCACGAAGTCCGTGAGGGGGTCGGCGCCAAGCCACAGGGGTATGGGCGACTCTCCCGGCAGGACCTGTCCTATGGCCAGGACGCGAAGCCGTCCCTCACCGAGGGCGGATGGCGAGGCAAGAGAGATCGTTACCAGCGCCAGACATATGCGTTGCCAAGTCTGCCTATGCAGGATCAAACGCGGGAGCAATCTTCCTAGCGCTCATGATAGGCCTGTAATATCTTTCGCATCATACATCGGGGGCAGGCCTTGACTCATTCGCTGGCGGGGCAATCATGGCAGGGTGACGGACGGCATCTCACGATCGGTCGCGCCCCCGCCGAGATCTGGGCGGCTCTGCGCCGCGCGCTAGTCTGAACCGTGACCGAAGCGGGCGCATGGTTGGGCCCCCAGAAGCTGAGGGTAGGATGTGCTGCTTCCTTGCATGCGCCGGGTCTTACGCTTCTCGTCCAGACGGCATGGCTGTTGAAACTTGGAGAATCCACCCCTGGCGCATATCTCGCCTCGGCCTTCTGCGGCGGGGGTGGTTCAGTCGCTTGAGCTCGCGGACCACAGGCTCCTGTACAACCTCGTTTCATCTATTGGCTTTCGGCCGACGAGCCGCGGGCACGGATCGCCCGAAGAAGGGCTCTGCCGGCATTCCTTGCCTTCTCAAGCTCCGAGGGCTTCTTGAGGATATCTCCCTTGTTTCGTGCGAGCACTCTCTCCCTGGCTACCGGCCTTGCGCCGTAGTACTCGAGCCAGCTCAGCATGATATCCTCGTGGGGCTCAAAGCCGGAGGATGCGGCGACGCTGATGAGCGCGAAGTCTAGGCTTGATAGAAGACTTCCCGCTTTGGACGCGTAGTAGCCGTGGCTTCGATCTATGAAGTCCTTCATCCTGCCGGGAGGCCCATCCCAGTACACAGGCGCCCCTATGATTGCGCCCTTGGACTGGGCCAGTAGCTTGAGCAGTTGTTCCACGTCGTCATCCTGTATGGCGCACCTGCCAAGCCTCATGCACTCCCGGCAGCCCCGACAGCTCTCGATCCTGTGTTCGTATATGCGGAGAAACCGGGTCTTCACTCCGGATTTCTGGACTTCGTCCAGCGCCGCGCGTACGGCTAGGTCTGTGTTGCCATCGACCCTGGGACTCCCGGAGACCCCGAGAACGAATTCCTCCATCAGACAGCCCCTGCCTTGGCCATGACCGAGTCAAGCGCCTTCTTGGCCGCCTCTGCCACTAGGTCGGGATCCTTGGACCAGAGATCCTTGTTGAAGAGCTCCACCGAAAGGTCGCCGTCGTAGCCCATCTCATCGAGCGTCCTAATGAATTCGACGACGTCCATGCTACCCTGCCCCGGCAGCACCCTCTTTGAGTCTTCGAGCTCGGCTACCGGCAGCCCCGGTGCATCATCCATGTGGATCAGGAATATCCTGTCGACCGGTATGCGCCTGAGGTCGCGGGTCTTGCAGCCCCCCGTGAAGAAGTGGAAAAGGTCTATCGTGAGCCCCAGGTTGGGCGAGCCAACCTTCCTTATCAGGGGTAGGACGCTTGACGGCGTGTTGAAGAAGTCGCACTTACCTATGGGCTCGAGCCCGATTCTGATGCCGTAGTCGGCTGCCATGTCCGCCGTCTCGCCCGCCCTCTGGACGGCCATCTCGGTTGCCTGAGCGGGGGTGAGCTTGCCCTTGGACGGTATGAAGAGCAGGGCATCGGTTGCCCCGATCTCTTGGGCGAATGCCATCGCCTCTCTGCGCTGCCGTTCCTTGGCCGAGAACTCGGCGGAAGGCTCGTAAAGGAAGCCGCCCAGGAGGAACCCCGCTACGTCCAGCGACGACGATTCCAGGATCCTTTTCAGGTCCTCCATCGACTTCTCCTTCGCATACGCTTGGGCCTTGTCCATGTGGAAGATCTCCACCGATTCGAAGCCGGCCTTCGATGCGGCCGTCAGGCAGCGCTCGAAGGGCACCCCGGAACCCAGGGTAATCGTGTTAAGGCATTTCCTCACATGATTCCTCCGGTCTGCGTGAGCGGAGCCAGGCATTTATGTTTGAGTGCAGGGCTAAGGATGGCCCGTCCTTTCCGAACGAACCGAGGCTCATTCTGTGGTCTGGAACTTCGCCCAAGAGGCCGTCGCGTTTTGGGTCTCGCAACGGCTCCACACAAGTGCCGCGCTGGCCAAGTCTGACCCGGTTCTCCGGACACAAAGCCTAGGCCCGCCCAGAGCTTGACTGTGATCATGTACATTCATCCCGGGGAGAGGGGGTGTTTGCGCGCCCATTGGGATGTATAGGCCCATTGAGATTCATAGGCCTCTTGAGAGCAGATCGGATCCGATCTGGATGAGGATGAAGTCCAAGAGGAAGATCCCCCCGGA
Source organism: uncultured Thermococci archaeon (assembly GCA_964549615.1). GTDB lineage: Archaea > CAYQAE01 > CAYQAE01 > CAYVLA01 > CAYVLA01 > CAYVLA01. Next base: position 35,584 of record CAZJVP010000011.1, read on the forward strand.
CAACGCGAGGAGCAGCATTGGCCCCATGATGAGTGTGCCCGTGACCCCTCCGATCACGAAGATCAGCATGGGGAGAATTATGAGGGATCCCATCTGCATGGCGTAGTATGTCCGGTCAACCCTCGTGGAGATCATCAGCTCGACCAAGATGCCCAGCAGGGAAAAGGCCGGGACGGCTAGAAATACTAGCACGATCCAGCTTGCGTTCAGCACCGACACGGATCCGCCTGGGAAGGAGAGACTCACGACCGCCGATATGACCGCGAAGGCGGCAAGGGACGCGCCGAAGCCATAGGCCAAGGGCAGCAGACACTTGCCGAAGAACAGATCCATGTTGCTCAAGGGAAGGGCTAGGAGGGCCTCCAGCGTCTTCCTCTCCCGCTCGCCCGCGAAGGCGTCGGCCGCGATGGTCACGGGGAGCATCGTCGCCAACATCAGGAAGAAGGGCGGGGCCATGAAGTTGACGGCAAAGTAGATGGATTTCTGCATATCGGTCAGGCCAGGGGGAAACACCGAGTCGGGGAGATTCGGCAACTCGGTCGCCGCGTCCTCGGACGCTGAGGCCAAGATCATCATGGAGACGATGAAGATCAGCACTGCGGGAACAAGCACGATGCTGAACTTGAAGTACCCAGGCAGCTCCCTGAAATCCTTTCGCGCGATTGCCAGAGCCCTCAAGACCTGACCGCCTCCAGATATATGTCCTCCAAGGTCCTTGCTTCCCGGCGGAACTCCATGATCCTCCCGCCGAACCTTAGGATCGCCTCCACAAGCTTGTGGGCATTGTCGAACGGCGACGCGATGCGGACCCGAACCGATCCATCACTTGGCTCCGCGGCTTGCACGTAATCCAGGCTGCGGAGCGCCTCTACCAACGACGCTTCAACTTCCTTGAGAACCACGACGTAGGTGCCCGCCTCCGTGGCTTCGCCCCGAAGATCCTTTGTCGAACCGATCATGATTATTCTACCGGATTTGATGATGGCGACCCGGGAACAGAGCGATTCTGCCTCAACGAGGTTGTGGGTGCAGAGGAAGATGGTCTTCCCAGCATCTCGGCTCATCTGCGCGATCTTGTCGCGCACCATCTTGGCCGATTCGGGGTCAAGGCCCGCAGTCGGTTCGTCCAGGAAGATCACGGGAGGGTCATGTACCAAGGTCCGAGCCAGAGCCAGTTTCTGCTTCATCCCCTTGGAGAATGTCCTGACCTTTGAAGTGCGGCGGGTCTGAAGCCCGAAGGCGCTCAGGAGCTCGTCTATCCTCCGCGCCCACTCCGCTCTAGGGACCTGGTACATCTCGCAGTAGAACCTGAGGTTCTCCTCGGCCGAGAGGCTCTCGTAGACCGACGGCGTCTCCGGGAGGAGGCCTATGCTGCTCTTGACTGTGACGGGTTCCTTGACGACATCCCTTCCCAGAACGGTGGCTGTTCCGGACGTGGGTGGGATGAGGCCGCACATCATCCGAATCGTCGTTGTCTTGCCCGCCCCGTTGGGACCAAGAAGGCCGAAGACCTCACCCTCCCTGACCTGGAAGGATATTCCGTCCACGGCCGTGAGCCACCGGAATCTCTTGGTGAGGTTGTGCGCTGCAACCACCGGTTCCGACTCAGACATGGAACTCGCCCTGCTCCATAAGCCTCTCCCAACTCTTCCTCGTCCTCCCGGCGATGCCAACGCTGTAGGCCCTGACCTTTAGGCCGAAGTCCCAAGGCTTGACGGGCGCCCTGTCGACGAACTTTTTCAGGACCAGAGCGATCTTGGCTTGCACCGACTTATCGATCGGGGAGATCATGATGTCGCTGATGTCCTCGGGCTTGAGCCAGCCTGGAAAGCCGAGCCCGGCTCTCATCCTGTACCTGTCGTGGTAGACCCTGATCGTATAGACGCCCCCTTCTATATCGAAGTCATCTCCGTTCTCCACCTGGGAGTGAACGAAGGGTAGGCCTATCTCTCCGAGGATCTGCTCTAGGATTTTGGCCGCCTCCCGGTAGTGGAAGGGGTAGCTTGAGCGCCACGTGTCCTTTGCCATGCTGCTCCTCACCCCGGTCTGGGTGACGTGGGCACCGCCTCGAAAGCCGGATCACGGGCGGCCAAGGAAGGCATGCTCAGGGGCCCTTTGCTCGGCTTCGGCTTGTATCTCTTCGTAGGTTTCGCCTTTCTCTTGACGGCCTGCTCGTTCGGATTGCCTTGGCCCGCGGTTCTGGCGCCTGGCCCCAAGCCATCTCCCTCGTGGTGCGCCTAGTATCCGAGCTTGTCAGTTCAATGTCTTTAAAAATTTCAAGGCGGGCCACTTTCCGATGGGCCTGGGATACTTCTAGCGCGCGTGCGACCACGCATCGCTCGGGGTGTGGGAGGCTTCCTTGACCTTGCAGACCGTATCGGGGGCGTAGTTGCCCGCCCCGGATGACGGGTTCGACCGCCGCCTCGGGTTGAGGAGGATGCACATTGCAGGCGAGCGCGGTGATCGCGCAGGTGGAAGCTAGGGATGATCTTGTGGCTGCAGGCATCGTAGTGGGTGACGGAGACGATGGAGTTGACCGAGCTCGGGACCAGGAAGGCGCATGGGGGGTTTCATCTTCCTTTGGACGGAGGCACTCTCTCAAGGTCGGGGACACGGCCATAGGCCGCATCGTGAGAGACTGCGGTGCGACCAAGAACCGACGACGAGGCCGCCATGAGGCTGTCAAAGTAACTCAGCCCATGCCGGATCCCCGCCGCTTCTTGGCCTTTCCTCGTCTTGCGCGAATCGCCCGGACATGCACCCACATTTATCTTTACGCTGCTGTCGGCCGTGGCGTGGCGCGGGCCCGCCTGGCCTTGATGGCCATAGTGGTGCTTTCGTCGTGCTACCCCGGTTGCGGGGCGAAAAGGATCAAGGTGCTTCTCACCGGCCAGATCGACAACGCGATAGAGCCGCTGCAGATGTGGTTTGCCTCCGAGCCCCTGGTTGACTATCTGCCGGTTCCATCGCGGGACCTTGCGGGCAACCTGGGTGGGGACGAGGCAATGAAGAGGTTCATCCGTCTCTACTTCCCCCGCACCCTGAGGGACATCAAGGCCTTCGACTTCATCCTGCTCAACTCGCCCGTCGTGTACCTCTTCACCTCCGAGCAGCTGGCTTGGATGTACGAAGCGATCGTCGATGGAACCGGCGGGCTGAACACGGCAAGCGTCATGAGCCAGGACGCAAGCATCCACGGGGCGTGGGCCGCCTCGATCCTGCAGACGGCATTCCCCAACGATGCGCCCGCCGTGGTCGCGAGATACAAGGGAGCAACGAGCCCGATAGGCGCGTTCCGCATCCGGGTCAACCGCGAGTTCCCGCAGCCGGTGCTTACGCCCTTCATCCCGCTTGGGGTGGAGACCTTCAATGGCTATGACTCGCGGATCATCATAGCTCGCGAGGGCTCGTCGACGCTGGCATGGCAGGTCGGAAACTTCCCTGCCCTTGGCGAGGTGCCGTACATCGTGGTCTGGGACTACCAGCTCGGAAGGACGATCACGACGGGCGATGCATTCGGCCACACGTTCTGGAGCTCCTACCGCGGAGGAAGGATCACCGACAACATCTACGCCCTGGACATGCTCATGAACATGATATTCTACTGCACCCGGCGGGAACTTCCGGCCGACGTCCTGGCCTTCCACAACATGAGGACCACCTTTGTGGACTTCCGCACGAGGATGGGGCTGCTCGCCGCCTTGATGGAGTTCATCGACAGGTTCGGCGCCAACCCGGATCCCATCCAGCGCAAGGCTGCGGAGCTTGAGAAGCTGGCGGGAGCCGCGAGGGAGAGCTACCTGTCACAGGACTTTGAGACCTGCAGTAGGCTGATGGAGTCGGCCATCGCCGGGTTCTCTGAGGCGGAGGATGTGGCGATTGAGCTAAGGAGAAGGGCCCTGCTGTGGGTTTACGCCATAGAGTGGATGGCGACGACGGGGGCGATCATGATCTCAAGCTCCGTCCTCTGGGCGTTGATGGTTAGGCGGAGGCTGTACAAGACAGTGGCCACCACGAGGGCTGGTTGAGGATCTCCGCAAGTTGGGCCGGGCCGGGGAAGCCTTTACAAGCCGCCGCGGGCGCCCAGTGGGGTGGGATGACGATGCGCAAGCTTTCCATCTACGGTTTGCCTCAGGGCAAGGCCAATATCTTGGATGCGCTCCTGCCTATCGGGACCGTCTTCGTGGGCGGGCTGCACTTCTACAAGCCGGGAGAGAGGGCGCATGCCAGCGAGGCGAGGCACGTGCATGCGGATCACTACGAGATCTTCGTGAACGTGCAGGGCAAGGGGGTCGTCGAGGTCGAGGGCGTAGATTACGAGTTTCGGACAGGTGATGTCATCCTGATAGAGCCCGGCGAGTCCCATCACGTGAGGTCGGACGAGGTAGATCCTCTGGTCAATCTGTGGATGGGAGCCAAAGCATCGGGTCCGCCATGAAAGGCGCTGGTCTGCCAGGCAAGCCGCCGTCCGCCGCCGGATATGTTGCGCCCGGTTGTGCGAGATCACCGACGCCCAAGGGGGAGGGTGGGAGCATCAGGGAGGGGCCATGAGCTCGTAGAGCGCAAAGCGGTTTCTGCTGCCCACCTTCGCTGCGGAGCCGGAGACGCGCAGGGTGTAGGCCACCTTATCCGCCAGGTTCCTTCCGATCCCCGCCTTCTCCGCAATATCGGCCGTCGTGAAGGGAGACGGAAGGTCGTGGGGAAGCAACGCGGCAAGGTCCGCAGGGCCTCTGATGACCCATCGCCCAAGAACCGCGACCAGCCTGGTGTTGCGGGCCCTATTCCTCCTAGACATCTCTCCCCTCTCGTGGAGCCTAAGTATCTCGATGCTGACCCTGCCGTGCGGTATGAGCGGTGCGATGTATACAAGCTCATCAAATGCCCTGATGGGCGAAAACCTTCTTCTTAGCTTCCTAGTCCTTCCCAGCGGAAGCCTCACCTCAAGGATTGCCTGCATGGGGTAGACCACGCACACCGAGTATCCGCCTTCAAGCAGGCCTTGGATCTTGGGCCTTATCCTGTAGAAAGCCTTCGTCTGGATCTCGTATGCCTGCGTGCCGGCGAGCACGTCGACCTTGTATCCGCAGGCCTCTTGCTCGATGAGACCGCCGCGGCAGTAAGCGTAGTATGACTTGAGGTCCCTGTGAAGGCTTGACTCCCGCAGCCCCATCATGTCCGAGACGTAGCTCGTCTTAGGCATCCTTGGCCCCCTTTTTGGTGTTGTGAGGTAAGCTGGCTGCACGACGAGAAATCGATAGTTCGGATCCCCCTATCGGAAGGATCGGGGGCCTGTCCGAGGAGGGCGGTCACGAAGGCCGGGCGCGCTGCAGGGTTATTAAATCGGACGTGGTGCACCCCGGACCCCCAGTTGGGTCCCGGCAACCGGGACCGAGAAAGCCCCCAGAAAAGAGTTAAGAAACCCAGCTCAGACCTGAGTCAAACTGAGGGCTGTTAGTGTCATCCAGCTTCAAGTACATCGTCCGCATGTTCGGCACCGATGTCGACGGCAATAAGCCCATCATGCTCGGGCTGACCAGCATAAAGGGCATTGGGTTCCACATGGCCTTCTCCATCGCTAGGTCCCTTGGGCTGGACTTGAGTAGGAAGATGGGAGATCTCTCCGACGAGGAGGTATCGAGGCTCACCAAGGCTCTGGAGGACCCGGTGTCCTTCGGCGTGCCGCACTGGATGGTGAACAGGCAGAAGGACTTTGAAACCGGGAAGGATCTACACCTGAATACCTCAGATCTCATCATGGCCGTGCGCGACGACATCACGCGGATGAAGAAGATCCGCTGCTACAAGGGCGTCAGGCACGAGCGCGGGCTGAAGGTTCGAGGGCAGCGGACCCGTTCCACGGGCCGCAAGGGCCTGGTCGTCGGCGTCAAGAAGAAGAAGGGCGGCGGATTGCTGAGGGAGGCGCCCGCCGAGAAGGGCCAGAAGGCCAAGGAGGCCCCGTCCGAAAAGGGCAAGGAGAAGGCCAGCGAGTAGGTGGTGGCTTGGGCGGCCCGAGGAAGCTTCACAAGAAGTACGAGAAGCCCAGACATCCCTGGGACAGCGCTAACCTGGAGAGGGAAGCCGCCATCCGGAAGAAGTACGGCCTCAAGACCAAGAGGGAGATCTGGAGGGCGGAGACCATCCTGCGAGGCTTTAGGCGCCAGGCCCGGCAGCTTCAGGCGCTGAAAGGCCCAGCCGCGGAGAAGCAGAAGGCCGAGCTGATCAGGAGGCTCATGTCCCTGAACCTGGTCAAGGAGGGCGGGACCCTGGATGACGTGCTGAGGCTCAGCTTGGAGGATGTGCTGAACCGCAGGCTTGATGCAGTGGTCTATTCCAAGGGGCTTGCGTCCACTCCTAGGCAGGCTAGACAGTTCATAAGGCACGGCCACATCGTGATCAAGAACCGGGTGGTCACGGTTCCAAGCTACATGGTCCTTGCGAACGAGGAGGGCTTCATTGGCCACCGGAAGGGCTCGACGGTTCAGCAGATAGTTGTGGCGCGGTCCCCGGAGCCGGGCGGGCCGGAGAAGAAGGAGGGCTAGTCGATGGCTAAGGACAAAGAGGGCGTGGCGCACATCTACTCCAGCTACAACAACACGATCATCCACATAACCGACCTCACCGGGGCCGAGACGATCAGCTTCTGGTCCGGCGGGAGGGTGGTGAAGCAGGACAGGATGGAGGCGACGCCGTACGCAGCGATGAAGGCTGCCATGGGGGCAGCCGAGGAAGCCAAGGAAAAGGGGATAACGAGGATACACATCAAGGTCCGGGCCCAGGGCGGCTCGAAGGCCAAGACTCCCGGCCCGGGGGCGCAGGCCGCCATAAGGGCGCTCGCACGGGCCGGCCTCATCCCGGGCAGGATAGAGGACGTGACGCCCATTCCACATGATGGGACGAAGGGCAAAGGCGGCAAGCGGGGAAGAAGGGTCTAGGGCCCGGTGCTTTGCTTGAAGTTCCAGATCCTGAGCCGCAGCGAGATGGAGATCGAGATGCTGGTGGAGGGGATCTCCCCTGCCCTGGCTAACGCCTTGAGGCGGGCGATGATGACCGAGGTCCCCACCATGTGCATCGACGACATAGAGGTCTTCGAGAACTCCTCCTCGCTGTATGACGAGATTCTGGCCCACAGGCTGGGGCTGATACCGCTAAAGACCGACCTTGAGAACTACGTCCTGCCCGAGGAGTGCAGGTGCGAGGGCAGGGGCTGCAGCTCGTGTTCGCTGACCTTCATACTGGACCGCGAGGGCCCCGGCACCGTTCACAGCGGGGACCTCCAGTCCGAGGACCCGAGGATATTCCCGGTCAGCGACGACATCCCGATCGTCAAGCTGGCCGAGGGCGAGCGTATAAGGATGCAGTGCACGGCCGTTCTGGGCAAGGGGCTAGTGCACGCCAAGTGGCAGCCCGGCGTTGTGTCCTACAAGATGGTCCACCAAGTCGAGGTGCCGGACGGCTGTGATGCCGCGGTTGTCGAGAAGTGCACGAGGGGCGTGTTCGGACTCGAGGATGGCCGGGTGGCCGTGAAGGACACGACCCGCTGCAACCTGTGCGGCATCTGCCGCAAGCTCTGCCCCGACATCAAGATCTCAACCCGAAGCGACAGGTTCGTCTTCAGGATAGAGTCCAACGGGAGCCTGCCTGCCGACGCAATATTCTTCAAAGCAGTCGAAGCATTAAAATCCAAGGCCGAGGAGTTCTCGGAGAAGATTTGAGCCAGGCGCGGGGGTGGCCGAGCTTGGACAAAGGCGCAGGCTTGAGGAGCCTGTGACGTAGGTCTGCGCGGGTTCGAACCCCGTCCCCCGCACCATACCTCGATAGTTCTTGCCGGAGTCCGGGAGGCCTATGGAAGACATAGCGACCTCGGCCTCACTATCTTGCCAGCTAGATGCGCGAGGCCCTGACTGACGGGGCTAGGGGCGAGAGGCAGGTCCATCGCTGTCGAGCTTCTAGAATCAAGCTCGTCCACCGGGTACTGGAGCATCAGGGGGACTATCCTGTCGTACTCGAAGCCAGCCGGACGATGTGTACGGCGGGCTGCCTCATCTGCGGCTGACTACATATGCGGCCCCTTCTACTAGGCAGAGGTCCCGCCGGTGAACTACAGCCGGGCCGTCACCTAGGCGGGGCAGCTGTGCCCATGTTAGGTTACTCTCTCGCTAGTGCCCAAGCGGGTCGCCCCTGCTTTGCCATACAATTCCCGCCTGACCATCAGTATCCAGATCAGGGCCCCGGACAGAACCGAGACGCCGGCCACGGCCATCCATTCCACTGTGTACACCCAGGCCAGCGCCTCATCCTTGAGCCGGATTGACTTGTCCGTCAGCCTGTTCAATTCCTCCATCAACTCATTCATCAGGGCGTAGGCCTCGTCGAATCGTCCTTCTAGGTACATGGAGTCCGCCGTGGACTTGCGGTCCTCCAACTCGGCCAGCTCCACGCTCAAGCCTCGGGTGTTTGCCCCGAACATCTCGGCGAATTCGAAAACCGAGATGACTAGGGATCTGTCACGACGGAATGCCCACAGCATGTCTCTCAGCACATGGACCTTGATGGGGTCCTCGGGAAGCTCCCGGTGAGATCCGTGCCAGATGATGTTAAGTACGACATCGACCGAGAACGGGTTCACATTCACATCCAAGAACGGATCGCTTCTTGTGAACCCCATGAATGTGAAGGTGGTTGCAGCCTCATATTCCCACTCGAAGATGTGGGCCACATCCCCGGGCAACGGATAGGCATACTCGAGGCGGTCGGTCTTGATCCAGCTGAGTATCTTGCTACCTGGCTTCGGAATGGTGAGAAGCCCGCTGTAGGTCTGGATCGCCGTCTCGATCTCCTTCTTGAAAGGCCTCACCACGGGGGGGATAGTAGGATCATCGTTCACCACGAGCCTCCCCTGCAACCCAGACGCGTATCCCGGGTCCCTGATCGCCGCCATCGCATCGTTGGGAAAGGCCTCCGAAAGCGTGCTGGTGGCCCAGCGCTCGGCCAAGTGTAGGTGCACGCTGATGGAACTCCGGGTGTTTGCCGCCCCCAGCCCGTGAACCGTAATGGCTTCGTACATCCACTGAACCTGCTGTGGCAAAAAGAACGCCATGTCCACCCCCTGGTAAAGCATGAAATCATACGAGACTAGATCCTCGAACTTCCTCGGGAAGTAGATCCGCATCATCCTCTCGATGAACCCCACCTCGATTCCACCGGTTGTGGGCTCTCTGAGGGGGACGATCGTCCCTCGGATGGCAGGATCGGCCAGCATCCATCCACCTACGACCTCGGTGAACTCAGGGTTCACCATGGCGAGAAGACCAATTGTTGAAGCAGTAGCCGGAAGGCAGGTTGGCAGGAGGAGACAGGTCGCCAGGAGGGCGTCCAGCACCCTCGGCATGCGGTGGCCTCTAGGCCAAGTCCCGTCGTGATCCTGGCTTACCTGACCTAGTCGCATTCCCCTGAAGCCGTTTCCTTCGAGTAGCTTGATGACATCCCGAGGGCGCATGGGCCGGATACTGGGCAAGGGTTTTCACTCTCCGTATCCCAAGGACTCCGTTTCGCAGATGTTTCCTCAATTCCCTCTTCACTCATGGTCTCCAAGTATATGGCTCTAGGCTTCTTTCGCGTTGTCCATAAGCACTTGCAGCGTATCTCCCTGCGTGTGACATCCAAGGAAGGCTGGAGCGAGTGACACGTAGCCTCCACTGTCATCTCCAAGAATTACCATGTCGAGCTCAAGCATGTGGTCCTGCGTCCTTCTCGATCACAACCGTCATCCTATGGACAGGCATGGACGTGCCCCAGGTTCCCTTGGCGACGTGCGTTGTGTGTCTGTGCCTTATTATGGGTTTTCCTGTATCCTGCATCCCGTATGCCCGTATGTACGAATACCACAAGGCCGTTGGCGATTCGCTTAGAATGCCGGCAATAGGATGTTCGACGTCGTCGTGGAAGCGGTCGGGGATCAGGAGACGGTCAACCTCGCGCCAATGCTGGCGCGCGAGAAGGGCATGGTCCTGTTTTTCGGCATCCCCGATTTCGGGACGACCCTGGCGCCGCGATCATTCTTCGGGAAGCAGCTCCACTTGACCACCAGCGAATATCCTGAGCGTCCCGACTTTCTCCGGGCCCTCCGAATGATGAGCAATGGCGATATCGACATGGAGAGGATGATAACCCACCGCCTTTCTTTCTCCGAGGTGCAGAGGGGATATGAGCTTGCCGACACCCGAGCTGGCGGAGTCCTTAGGGTTGTTCTGAACATGGAGGACTTCTAGTCCGAGCGATAAGCCGCTCCTCGGCCCTGCCGATGGCAATGTGAACCCGTGCGTTGCCCTTCCGCTCCCCCTTCCCCAGCCTCTCCTCCTGACTCACAGCTGGCTAGATACGTACCTTGTCGATTTTGGGGAGCCACAACCCTAGAGTAGGGATGAACTTCTTACGCAAGGCCTAGCGGATGCTGCTCTTTCCGTGAGCTGTCTTAGGGACCAAGGTTGCAGTGCATCTGAGTGCGAATCGTTCTCCTGCATGATGCGATCAACTGATCTCCAGCCGATTCGATCAGAGGCTTCACCGGGGCGCAAGCCTCGTGTATCGGACCTGCCTGTAGAGCCTTCGTCGGACCATTAGTGACCAGAGCAACAGCCCACACACGAGCGCCGTTCCGGTAACGGCCAACCAGTCGATCACGTAGACCCAGACGAGAGCCCTGTGCTTGAGCCTCATCGCCTCGCCCTCGAGGTTCTCCATCATCTGGCCCGCGGTCCGGTAGCTCTCAAGCGCATCCTCGAAGCGCAGGTTGAGGTACTGGGGAAGAGCACCGGCAACCACCCGGTCGATCTCGGTCAGCCTGTCCACGATCCTTTGGGTGTTTGCCCCGAACGACTCGCAGAACTCCAGCAAGGCTAGGAGCATGGACCGCCTTGTCGCGACCTCAAATATCTTCGACCTCGTGGCCTCCACCAGCGCCAAATCCTGGGGTACAGTCCTATCATCAAGGTAGATGAGGAGGTTGGCGCAGAAGTCATAGACATACTTCCATCTCACGGAATAGAGGTACCATCCGCCCTCGCTGGCAATCGAGAACGTCCTCGGCCCGCCCTCAAGCCTCCATGTTACCATCAGGGGAGCATCGCATCCGGGCGAGACGACCCGTGCAAGCTCCTCGGCCCCGGGCCTAACGGTCAGGTAGTTGTGGTCCCATGGACCACCGCGCAGGGCAGGGTCATCTGGGTCCCAGGGGATGCTTCTCATGAGCTCGTGTTCGGGCTTCAGTACGACTATTCGATGCTGTGGGGAGTCGTGCCAACCGCCGGGGACGTCCTCGGTCGGAAGCAGCGGCCCGATCGGTGTCTCACCCCACGCGGGATAGCCAGCGTAGCCGCCGAACGACTGCCAACCGCCGGTCATGACCATGCCCAGCCCGCCTTCGGAGACGGCGCGGGCCAGCTTGTCTATGTGCTGCCCGACCGCATGGACGTTGGCCTCGAAGAAGACGATCACATCGTAGTTCGAAACCACGTCTTGGAGGGTCCTGGGCATGTAAAGCCTGACGAGCCTGTTCAGGTCCTCAATTGTCGGGGCGGGCATCGGTCCGAAGAGCATGAAGTCCCGGATCGTGGCCTGGACGAAGGTGGGCCGGAAGAGGGGATCGGACCTCATCAACCAGTACGGCATGGACCGCGCGACGCACCCCACGTAGAGCACGCCGATCCTGCCATCCTCTAGGCACCATGTCGCCGGAATAGCCACGAGGAGCAGGCAGAGCAGGAGGCCACCGGAGACCTGCGCCTTGCTGTAGGCACGGGCAGATTTCAATGGTTTCGTCATGCCTAGAGATTTAGTTCGTACCATACTTAAGGTTGACGATGGCCAATCGGTTCTCGGCACTGGTGGGGCACAGTGCCCGTCTCGTCAAATGCTGGAGCTGGTGATCAAGGTCTCCGAGGGAAGAAATGTGTCTCTGGTCTCTTTGAGTCTTTCTCCCAAGGCCCTCTCCAGCTTGCGCTGCGTCTTGGCGCATAAGGGATGGGCGGGGAAATTGTCCATCTCGGCTACTGAGCGTTACTTGGACCGCGACGAAGCGGCCTTTGAACACTAGGGATCCGCGTCGGTTCGCCTTGCCCGCGAGTGATCGCGTCTTCAGGCCCGCAAGGGGACGGTGCTTTACCAGGTAAAGTTAATAGCAGCTCGCGGCACAGCAGGGGTGGATGGACGACAAGAAAAGGGCCCCAATGAAACTGGTCTCCTTGACGCCGCAGGAAAGCATCCTGCTGACTCTGGAGCACGGTATGCACACCTACACTGAGCTTAGGCGGGAGACCGGACTCAGCGATAGGTGGCTTACGGCCAAGCTGCGGCAGATGCAGCGCGCGGGCTTTCTAGACAAGAGAGGGGCCTACTACGGGCTGAAGGGCGGGCCCAATCCCTCGGCCTACGAGCAGAGCCTTTTCATGGCAGGCCAGGCGGGTTGCGGACGAGCTGGCCAGGTTCCCCGCCGTCCTCAGCGTGGTGCTTTTTGGGAGCGTGGCCAGAAATGAGGCCGAGGAGTACAGTGATCTGGATCTGATCATCGTAATCAGCGACGGGGAGGCGAGGGAGGCTATCCTGGCCGATGTCGCAAGGTTGGAGATCTTGTACCATATGGCGATCGAGCCTGTGATCCTTTCGGGGGCGGATCTCTTGGATAACCTCCGCTCGTCGGGGGCGGGCATTGCGTACGGGTTGGCGGAAGGGTTCCAGGTCCTCGTGGACAAGACCGGTGGGCTTGGCAGAGTCCTCCTGGAAAGGACCCGCGAGATCAGGCGAAGCCATGTCTTCTTGGAGGAGGAGAGGCTGTGGGTGAGGGCAGAGTAGATGTGTTGCTTGAGGTTGCCGAGGCCAACCTGCTTAGGGCCGAGAAACGCCTGCGTGACGGGGAGTACGATGCTGCGGTGTTCCACGCATCGATGGCTGCCGAGAGCGCGGCACACGCCATGATCCTGCAACTTGGGGGAACGGAGGCGAAGAACCACAAGGCGATAAGCGCGCTCGCCGTGGTGATGAGACGGGCTAGGCCGGAACTTCTCAAAGAGGAGAGGTACAGACAGCTCATCGCGAGAGGTAGGAAGATCGAGAGGGAGGTGGTATTCTCCCGCTACCCCCTCAAGATCGCGGGCCAGTGGATCTCGCCCATGAAGTACTTCACGCTGGAGAAGGCGGGGGGTTCGGTTGAGATGCCAGGTTCGTCGTGAGCGTGATAAGGGCTCATCTGGGTAAGTCGCAGACTGGCTAGCGGACGAGCATAGGCCCGGATGCGCATCCGTTCCTGGCATGCATTGCGCGGTCATCATTCTATGGGCTCCGTCGTCGGCTCTGGCCTCATCCGCTCTTGATGTGAGAAAGGGCTCTCCACGGGCCCGGCCAATGTGCTGTGTTTGAGGTTCCGGACGGAGATGACCAAGCCGGCCCTTCGCTCCGACGGATCACCGTCCCTTACCAGCAATGTGGCCATCAAGCGCCTCCGTAAGGACATCGTCGGGCTTCGGAGAGAAGTGGAGTTGATCAGACACATGCTGGAAGAGGACTACGATGTGGAGGAGAAAACAAGGAGAACACCGGAGCAAGAGAGGACGCCTGAGTCGGAGCACGTGGATCTCGATGAGCCATAGGGTGAGACTGCACCCCAACGCCGTCAAGTCGATCCTTTCCACCACCCAGTGTCTGCTTGCGCCAGAAACCGTGCGGCCCCAGCATGTCACCGTGGTCTGAGGTGAAGACAAGTATGGTGTCCCTTTCGAGGCCGTTCTGCTTGAGTGCCTGATCAAGCATGCCGATGCAGCCGACCATAGCGGTGCAGCCGACCATAGCGGTTATGTGGGCGTAGTGGCCGGCGAGACGCCGCTTAGCAAGATCCTCGCAATCGTCGGGAACGTTGGGCCTCAGGACGAGGGAATCGGGCCTGTATGTAGGCGGTATCAGAGCCGGCTCCGGCAAAGGCATAAGCGATGGAGACTGCGTCGTGGTTGAGGTGAAGGTCGTTCATGAAGACCCCCTGTGTCAGGGGTACCTGCTGGTAACCATGCAGGCCCTAGCCGGCTGTAGACCGGGCAACCTATGGCCGCGTTCGTGAAGGAGATGTTTCAGCTGGCCAGCGCATCGAGGTTGGGCGTCTTGACGTTCGGGTCACCTGCCTAGCCAGCTCCCCGGAGCCTCCACTGGTCGACAAAACACGGACAGGACGTTGGGCATTTCGTTTCCCGTGATGCCAGTCCTCTTCATATCGACCGTTCCCGCCGGGTCGAGCCTTCTTGCCCCGGATGGTCCGGGTTGGGTTGCCCGCACTCTCTTAGGCGGACTAGCCGATGGCTTTCTTTGGGTCGGGTCAATAGATTTGGCTACGCCCGCCGGCAGGAAAGGACGAAATCCTCCCGTGTAGGGATGATGGGCAACGGCCACGGACTGACCAGAAAGTCTATAAGTTTTCCACGACCTATGATGGGCAGTCTCGAATGAGAGCCGCAAGCGCCTGGCGGGCGGAGGGCGTGCCATGAGGGTGGGATGCCTGCGCAATGCTGAGTCGGGCAAGAGAAGTGCACATCAGAGGCACCGCGCCATCTGCGTCGCAACCGTTGCATCAGTCCTGCTCGTCCTCGCGGAGATCGGCCATGGCTTGGAGGACGGCCGAATAGGGGTGCTGTACGTCGGCTGCATAGCCCGATCGCGGCCCTTCTGGCTCATGAGGTCGGATCCCCTGTTCCGCATGGGCTTCGTGCAGGCGACGCTTCGGGACTGGGCGGCCGTCGGCCCCATGCCTGCGATGAGCGAGGCCCAGGTTCACAGGATGGTGAGGATGCAGATGCCCCGCACGTATGACGATCTGGTGGAGCGGTACGACGTCGTGGCTCTTCACAACGCCAACGTTCTCGCCGTCTCGCCCCACATCCAGAAGATGGCCCGCGGGGTCTCAGAGGGGGGACTCGGTCTGCTGATGTCGGGCGGGTGGGAGTCCTTCGGGGGGACGGGGTCGTCGTATCCGCCCTGGGGCGGGACGGCCGTCGGCGAGCTTCTCCCAACGGAGGATGTGGTCGGCACCTGGGTTCCCTCTGGGCGCCTAGGGATCGACGAGCCGCGCCACGAGCTGATCAGCAGTCTCCCCTGGGATCTGACCGACCTTGACCTGACAAACGAGGTGAAGTGGGACCACAATCTCGTGACCCTTAAGCCGGGCGCCGAGCAGCTCGCGCATGCAACGTACATGGGCCGGGACGATCCTCTCATGGTCGTCTGGACCTTGGACAACGGCGCCAGGGTCTTCGCCCTGACGAGCGAGATCCATCGCTTCTTCTGGCAGGGCGGGGAGTACCGCAACGTGTGGAGGTACGCTTACGACTACGGTTGTAACCTCATGATCTACCTGGACAACCGCCCCGTGCCGCAGGACGTCGGGCTCGTGCACGCCGCCAGGGCCAAGATGTTCGAGGTTGAGACCAGGAGATCGCTGCTCGTCGCGCTCCTGGAGTTCTGCGAGTCATTTGGAGCGAGCACCCGTAGCATCTCATCCAGCTTCGAGGAGATAGATTCGGTGATCGCCGAGGCCCTGCCGCAGTACCTTCAGCTCCAGTTCGAGGAGATGCTGGAGAGCTACCGCGTTGCGGGCGAGATGCTGGCCAGGGCGGAGGAGGAGGCGGTGAGGCTAAAGAACCGCACCCTGCTCTGGGTCTACGTGATAGAGTGGTTGACCGTGACCGGCACGGCGATGGTCTGCGGCTTCCTGCTGTGGTCCCTGATGGTCCGCCGAAAGCTATACCGCGAGGTCCGGATCACGAGGTTCGCGATGTAGGCTTCGGGTTCAAGCGAACCGTGGGCATATCTTTTCCCGCCTGACGGTTGGGGGCGGTCACGGAAAGCGCACCTGCTGGAGGCAGTGGAATTGGGGCAGGGGGATGAGATCCGTCCCGGTTGCGGGCTAGGTCTCCCTGGCTTCTTGCGGTCGAGGTCCAGCCATTTACGGGAGCGAAGACGAGAGGCGGGGTTCGAGTTTCTGGGAGAAATCGTCCAGATTTCCCTCAAAGAAGATCAGCTCGCCGCGAACTCGAGCGCGCATGCCGGGCTCCATGGTGGGAAAGAAAGGGTCCGCGTGCATGCAGGGATGGTCGGGGTTATTGACGAGTGAGTAGGTGTCCTCAAACCACGTCATCGCCACAAGGCGGCTGCCATCCCGGGAGACCGTCGCGATCACCGGAAGATCGGCCAGCGCGCGGCCGCCCCTCCAGCCCAGCCTGTACCTGCCCGCCTCCCGCTCTATCCTGCGCGCCTTCGGGAAGGGAACCCAGCCCATCTCCGGGATGTGGACGAACTTGTTCTCGGCCGTGTAGTCGGAAAACTCCTTTATTGCCCGGAGGAAGACGCAGGTCTGCAGCTTGATGTCAGCCAACGTATTCTGGCTTCCGTTGAAGATGTACAGCTCAGTGCCCACGGCTTGGTCATTTTGCCTCACGAGCCTTCCCCCGAACGTTATGCCGTTGGGGAGTCTCCTCTCGAACGCGATTCCATCCGAAAGCCGCTCCCACGGGACTTGCGGAAGGTCCGGGAAGAGGCAAGGAAACGCTGGATTCACGTGACTCAGGTACAGGAGCCCGAGGTTCGTGAAGATCGCCTCGGGGAAATCGAACCATAGATAGTCCTGGCTGGGCCATGGCGGGCTGATCCACGCGATCTGTTCGAACGGGTAGTGGGGGCGCCAACAGCCGGGCAGAATCCTTATGCCACTTATGCAGGTCTCGTAGGAGCTCATGGAGAGCGCGAGTGGATCGGCGGCTCTTGAAGATTACCATCGTACACCGCCCCGGTCGCCGGACGTCTAACGTTTTCGGCATCTTCGGTGCTGCTACCTTGCCTGGACTATCCCTAGCGCGCTCAGATGCCAACCCTGGGCTTTCGCGCAAACTAGATGCGCTTGGAGGGGGATTTGCGCACGAAGGTAAGCCAGTAGACCGCTATGGATCCAAGCGACCCGCCCACGATTGCGAATACGTTCCTGAGCAGGCAGGAAAGATTTGCCGCCCTCTCCCTGTCCTCGGCCGCCCTTCTCAACGAATCGATCGTCCGCGCCGTATGCTGGTAGAACTGCTCGGCCTTCGATACGCTATCCTGGAACTTCTGCTCGTTCGTCCAGACCCAGTACAGCGAGTTCGTGAAGAGTGTCCTGAATGCCGGTTCGTTGATGAAGAGGCCGAAGTAGCCTTGACTCCTTTCGATGTCGTCCCCGCCGAAGGTTGCGAAGGTCACGGAGACGCCCTCGTCGCGGTACCTCACGAGAAGTGGCGCCCCGGTGCTCTGTTCCGTGAACAGCACCTTGTACTCGCCCGACTTGGGCCGTTTCTCCTCGAAGAGGCCCGATGAGAGGTTCCGGTGAAGGATGAACCTGTGATGGGCCGCACTGAAGCTCGAGATTCCCTCGGAGATCTCGTCCTCCTCGGCCTTGATGAAGCTGATGAAGGATTTCCTGGAGACGGGGTCGTAGGTGCCGGAACCATACGAGTTGCCGAATATGGGCAGGACGTCCTCCGAGGCGTTGCGGCTTGCCGACCACATGGTGGCGAAGCCCATTCCCACGATGCCACCCCCCTTGTTGAAGAACCACTCTAGGGTCGAGTTGAGATCTTGCCCGACGTCCCGCGCGAGGCTCACCACGATGGCTTTCACGTCCGGGAAGAACGCCGCGGCCCTGAACTCGTCCAACCGTTGACAGACCTGCACTCTCGCCTCGGCGAATCTGCCATCCTCCTCGATCACGGTTCGCAGGGCCTGGCCGTAAAGCGGTGCGGCGGGGCAGTAAATGAGTATCACGGGCGCAACGGAGCTTTCGGCCCAGGCGACGAGGGATTGTGAGAGAACGAGCACCAACAGGAGGGCAATTCGCCTGGGCATGCAGGCCCAGTCGTGCCTGGGTCCTGATAAGTCTTTCAACCCAACTCCGGCGGAGATCATCGGCCCCACCCGATTGCTCGAGGTGTAGAAGTAGTTATAAGAAAAGCATGGGCAGCGGGAGGGGTCGGTTCTTGGTCGACACGAGACTCGTGGGCGTACTGGCAATCGCTGCGATAGTCTCGACCACCCTCTCCATCCTTGTCTTCAGCAGGGTGGATGAAGAGAGGATAGAGGTTCTCAAAAACCACTGGGAAACTCCGACGGTGGGCGGGTGGTGGCACCTGCCTTTGGCCGAGGGTGCGGTTCCCTATACCCTCGGGGTCGTCGCGCGGAAGCCGTTGGGCCGGGTCTCGATAAGGTTCGGCGTGCTGAGAAACCAGTCCTTCAGCCTCAACTACACCGGCCTGCAGGGGCTATCGGCTAGGGAGATCGCCTCAAGGGTCACGGAACTTTCATTTCTGGACTCTCGGGCCAGGGATTTAGCCCTTCACATGGATGTGAAGCCAATCGAGCACGAGGTCGATGCCACATTCGGCGGTGCTCGGCGGAGGGTGCTTGTGATCGATTACTATCCTTGCCTTGAGGCCCTGGTGGATCCGGGCTGGCCGCTGGAGGCACCCTATCTCTTTGCCCTCGTCTTCGACGGATCAGGGAACCTTTCGCAGCTCTACTCCGGCTTCTGGGATTTCTTCGAGGCCTGCGCGGCGAGCGTGCCGGAGATCGCCATCCAGCTTAACGAGAAGATCACGAGGTACGCCAATGAGCAGAACATGGCCGAGGGCCGCCTGCCGATCAGCATGACCCGCGAGATGGTGGGAAAGGTCTCCTTCGACGACCTTAGGAGGGACGACCGCATATTCGTAAGCTTCAGGGTGAACGGCGCGGCCGTGCCCGGAGATGCGGCCTTCATGCAGATCATACGCCTCGAAGTTGATGGGGAGTACCTAGACCCCCTGATCAACGTCCTGAGAAGGTGAGGCTCGGCTAGGATTTGGCGCTCCTTCGGGCTCCTCCTTGTGACTGGATGTGCCGCTACCTCTCGCCGAGACGCGTGACCGCGACCTCCCGATATAGCCTCCTTCGGATCATCACGGTCCAGAGGATGAATCCGCAGACCATGCCCGTTGCCGTCACCGATAGCCACTCGATGACGAAGACCCAGAGCAGCGCCCTGTTCTTGGCCCTCATCATGTCATTGCTCAGCTGCCGCATGTCGTCGTTGGCGTCGGCCAGTATCTCGGTCGCCTTTGCCATGTCGCCGTCGACGAAGGCCTCTTCGGCGAGCAATCGCCTCCCCCTCGTCTCGCCAAGCTTGACTTCGAATGGTCGAAGGTTGGCGCCGAAGCGGTCGACGAACTCTATGACGCTGATCGCCACCCTCACCTGTTCGTCCAACGCGGCGAAAAGCGCGCGCGCCTCATGGACAAGCTCCAGGTCATCCGGGAAGGGGAGGCCTGTGGCAAAGCAGAGATGGTTGAACACGTAGTCGGGAAGGTACCTCCAGAACCTCTTGACCTCGTCCGGCATGGTGTCCCAACCGTGGTCGTAGTGCAAGACCATACCATTCCCATAGGCCCGCGTGACGAAGGCGGGCGTCTTCCTCCCGCTCCAGACAGCCCATATCGTTGTGCCCTCCTTTGGGATCAGGTCACCGTGATGGCCCCAGTTGATGATGATCTTCTCCATGTCGGGGAAGTCCACCAAGGGTCCATGTGTGACTATCTCGTAGCGCTGCCTTCCCTTAATGGCTTCGATGCAGTTGGGATAAAGCTCCGCCGGGAACGCATCGTATAGGGTGGTCTCCTGCCAGTACTCCATCCCGCACATCGAGACGCGTTGGGCGAACTCGACCAGTAGCAGCCCGATGCCCTCGTACACCCCCTTTCTGAACCATTCCAGGTAAGTGTCCGTGAGCACCTTGGGCGAGAAGTCGTGGAAGATCATGACGTCTGTGCCCGAGACGAGGTCGCTGTACCTCCTAGGGAGGTAGGCCCTGGCGAACCTCACCGCCTCGTCGTATCCCAGAACCAAGATGGTGCAGGGGACCGTCCCGACGAGCTGGAACCTTGGGTCCGTCCCCAGCATGTCGATGAACATGTGGTTGTTCGCGACGACCTCGCCGACCCACAGGACCTTTTTCTTGCCATCGGTCCCTCCAAGCCCGCCGATGCACGGAATTGAGAGCAGCAAGAGAAGGACGGGCAGATGCTTTCTCGGCACGGGGTGTCCCGAAAGCAGCCTAGTACATAAATCGCATCCCAGGCACCGTCCGAAGCCTTGACTCCCGAGGATGGATTCGGACCGGGTGGGTTCGAGCCTGCTAACTGCTTCCCAGCATCAAACCTGTTCGTGCTCAGCGCTTCCTCCCCGTCATAGACCCTCTCGGTCCACTGTGAGGAGGGCGGCCAGAATCGACTGTGTGGCCATCGCGACGTTCGGGATATCGACCGATTCCGGCACATCGGTCTCAAGGTGGTAGTTCGGATCGGCGTAGGGATGGGACCCGACATTGGCGATGGCAGCTGGGAAGCCCGCATTCACGAAGGAGCCGTCGTCGTCCCCGGGCTGCAGTCGCTTGTGGATTGACTGTTCCAGCCCGATGCCGTACTCCTCGTTCACCTCGCTCATCAGCTCGGCCAGTGGCCGCCCCTCGGGCATCGTGTAGAGCGTGGCATTCGTCTTTCGCCCGGCATCAACGTCGGCCTGTGGCTTCCCACCCAAGGAGTCCGTGTTGAAGACCGCGATGATGTTGTCTCCTCGCGCCCCGGCAGCCTGTGCGGCCGTCACGCTGGTCCACGGAGTGTGCTCCTCGTTGCAGAAGAGGAACACGACCGAACGACGGGTCGCCTCGTGGGATAGGATGCGGGCCATCTCTATGAGCGCGACCGTCCCCACCGCGTTGTCGTATGCGCCCGGCGAGTCCAGCCAGCTTTGTGAGTCCTTGTGGGCACAGATTACGATGATTTCCTCCGGCCGCTCCGTGCCGGCCTTCCTTGCATACAGGTTGTGGGCCGTGTACCAGGGGTCCTTTGGATCGGGCTTGCCGTACTGGTGGGCCTTCGGTTTGGAAGGGTCACGGCGGTATGCCTGGACGCGCACGCCCTCCCTTTCGACCGCGTAGCCCCATCCCTCCAACTGCGCCTGAATGTAGTCATCAGCCTCGTCGAGGGTGCTCTCCTTGTGCCCGGGAAGGGTGCAATTAAGCTTGCGAAATGGTAGCGGGTGTTTGGAGAGGTAAAACAGGTCAGCGGAGAGGCGGGAGGCATCGATACCATCAATGAGTCGAGCGATCTTGTTGTCAGGCATGCCATGTGGCACCTCGGTGTTGATGCTCAGACATGCGCACCCAACTTCCTCGTCGCGGTCCCGTGTGTGCCCCGCTTTGTCGCTTGGGTCGGCGTCCAGGGGCCGGGACAGGCAACGGGTTGAGCGTCTTCGAGGGTCTCATGCCCGTCTTGTCACCCCCGCCTCCCTATACAACCGCCTCCTGACCATCAACGTCCAGGAGAGGAACGCTACGGCGCAAATTGTCCCGGTGACTGCCGACCACTCCACCGCGTAGACCCAGAACATGGCGCGTGCCTTGAGGATGATGGCCCTCTGCTCGACCCTATTGGTGAGGTCGAAGGCCTCCCGCAGAAGGGCTTGGGACGACTCGAAGTCCTGTGAAAGATATTCCTCCCCGGCACGCTCGACGAGCACGTCGGCCTCCGTTATCTGCTCCTGCAGGCTCCGACTGCTGGCGCCGAACTTCTCGACGAAGTCCAGCAGGGAGTACAGGACCCCAGTCCTGAGAACGTAGTCCTTGAACCTACCTCTGAGGATGTGGACCAACATGGGGTCCGATGGCAGTTCCCTGCGGAGCGAGTACCAGACGATGTTGGTGAATATGTCCAGAGCATACCTCTCCTTGCCATCTCCTCCCCACCAGTATCCCCACATGGGGCTGACGAACTGGTCGCCGGTAGCCCAGATCCTAGAAGCCCTGTCGCCGAACTCCCATGAAAGAAGGAGCGGACAGCTGGTCTTGCCGAGCTTGAAGGGTATGTCCTTTGCCCTGGCCCACTCCGTGGTACCTTCCTTGGGGAACAGCAGCCGGGTGTAGCCGAAGGGCTTGACGCTCTCGATGCCAAGGGCCTTGTACGGCCTGATCACCGGCGGGAGGGACGGATCGTCCACGATCTCCAGGTTGTAGGCCTCTATGTTGTCGAACGCCGTGGCGATGAACTTCTCCTGGTCGTGCGGAAAGGCCTTGGGCAGGTCGGAGCTCATCCAGGGGACGTACATCTCGGGATACGCGCTCTGTGTGAAGCCGAGTGCTCCAGTTCCCTCCTTCTCCAAAGCTCTGTACATCCACTCGATCTGCGCGGGGTCATGGTGTTGCAGATACGGCTGGTCGTAGACGAAGAAGTCGTACGAGAGCAAGGCTTCGTACGATCGGGGCATATAGATCCGGATGAATCTGCGTAGCTCCTCGGTGGTGTAGATACCGGCATGGATGGACCTTGAGACCACGAGCGTGCCCTCCAGGGAGGGCTCGGCCCTGAGGAAGTCGGATATCGGGCTATAGCTGGGGTCGACCTGCCCCATGGCAAGTATGTTGATGACCCGCCTTCCACATGCGACAGAGGATCCCGAGAGGAGGACGGTGAGGGCTGCTAAGGCAGTCCAACGGGACTCCACGCGGGCCGCTGATGGGGTCTTGCCCTTATGTATTTCGGGGGTGGCGTCCAACGGGAGCACTTGGTCAGCCTCGCGGTTCAGGCGGAGCGTAGGGGGACACGATCGCCGTCGACGCCCGGCAGATTGGTGCCTAGAAACGAGGACTCCAAGAGACGCCGCGTCTTGCTCGTCGTGGATGGGGAGACGGCTCTCCGCTGCACAAACCCCGCTTGCATCGTGAAACCTATATAGGACCGCGAATCCGGACAAGCGGCGAGCTGGGTTCCACCAAGACGAGTGGAACTCCCTCTCGACAAAACTGGGAAGAGGGTTGAGACATTGGCGGAGATGCCGACGAGGATTGAGGCGCAGCGCAGCAAGGGCGCGACGAGGGTGCGTAAGCTGCTTGGAAAGGAAGTGGTGGGTTCCGACGGGAACAACGTTGGACGGCTTCACGATCTCGCGCTGGATCCGGGTAGTTGGCAGGTCAGCGAGCTCGTGATTCGGAAAAGGAGAATCAAGCTCGGCAGGAAGATCGCGATCGGTGTTGGCGACGTTGCTTCCGTCGGGGACAAAGTCTTGCTGAAGAATACGGCAGAATCATACTGGAAGTGATGCTCCCGGGCGATGAATCGCGCCACCAGCCTACCCCGGGGTCTGCGCCGGCGATCGCGTCCGCGGAAAGGGAAGCCGACGGACTATGGATGCTCAAGGGCGCAAAGGGCCTGGGGGCGCGCTCTCTGCAGATCGCATCGTATTTGGGACCCTCGCGTTCTTGGCGATAACTCTTGCCGATGGCGTTTGCCCGGCAGATTCGCAGACTGTGAAGGATCGGGAAAGCAAGAGCTTTATCTGCGCCCCAAGACGTCGGCGGCCGACGCTGAAGATGAACGTCCGTTCCTGCCTTTATTGCGCAGACGTTCGGTGGAAAGCCCCGACGGCTGTTTGGATTTTCTTGCTAGTCCCCATCTGCGCCGATGCGGCGGAAACCTGCGGCAGCGTGGCCCCCGAGTCCATTTCCTTTGGGAAGCCGACGTGGCAGGTGCGGACGAATGGGTGGATTTCCTGACCTCTAGGGGATTCTCGGTGGAGAAGTACTAGGCCCATGATGCGGACCTCATAGCGTCCCATGAACCGGACCTCATAATCGTGGGCAACGACACCGCCTCTGCATGGAGGGATGTCATCGACGTCAGGTCGGTCAGGGATCCAGGCAGGCCCGTCCTCGCCATAGGGAAGGGGAGCAGCTATTTCCACTGGGGAGCCAATCTGTCAATCGGCTGGCTCGCCTCGGGCGTCAATTTTGATCTCAGCCAGGTTTACGTGCCGGATCCCACCAGCCTGCTTTACGCCTCTCCCAATGCCATCGCTATCCCCCTGATGCCGTCGTCACGGTCCACCTTTCGGGCGTGCCTGCTGTGGTTCCTTGGATTCCATGCCTTCCCGGAAACGTCAGCATCCTTGCCAAGGACCCCGCCCATACTGAATATGCCACCATCTGCATGGAAGCCTCCCGGTACACGCAGCGAAGAAGCTGTTCGAGAACCTGATCTGGTACTGTCTGAGGGAGTATCCCGTGCCTGAGTTCAGCTCGCTTCTGCTTGTGTTCATCGGTGCCGCCGGGGTGCCTGCTGCTGGCGGCGTTCGTGTCTGCGCCGGGAAAGCCAGCCGGAAGAGCAGTATCGGGTAGCGCTCCGATGCGAAAGGGCTCATGGCAGTCGGGATCCCGTTCACGGTCGGGTCGTGGTCATGGCCTCGTTGGTAGGATCGTCAGCTCGGCTCGTTGGCAGGAATACCGGCCTTCGTTTCCGGACGACTAGCCAGGTAAGCGCAGGATGCTTGCAAAGGGATGGACTGGGCGAAAGAAGAAGGGTCGGACTGGGAGGAAGTGGGGCCAAGAGGATCAGTCGCTGGCCAGCCTTAGGATTTCCTGACCCTGCCTCCTTGACTTGGCCTCCATCGAGATCATGAAACGTTTGAGACCCTCGCCGAACTCCTCCTTCAATGCCTTCAGGTTCTCCACGGTATCGCAGGCGATGTATACGGCCTTGCCTGCATCGATGGTCTTGTGATAGATCGGCCACCATCTGGGGTGGCTCGGTGGCTCCCTGCCCCATCCGGGGGTCCACTGAAGGACTTTGAGCCTGGGTATGGAAAGGATGTGGTCGTGGTGCGGAAGAGCTCCCGGACCGTCCCAGTGGTACATGCAGTACGAGACGCGCTCGCACATCTCTTCAAGAACGGGGACCATGAACTCAGCGAACATCGCGGGCGAGATCATGGCGGAGAAATCGCACTGGAACTTGGCCATTCGGCCCGGGGCCCAGGCCCAGAAGTGCGAGCCCCCGACCTCGTCCCGGAGCATATCGTAGAGAACATCGTAGTAGCGAAAGTAGCGATCGGTGATCTGGCGAAGGCAGCCCTTCACCCAATCCGGCCGTTGCCTCATATCCAGCAGCAGGTTCTTCGTGCCGCGCAGTGCGGCCAGCGTGTCCAGCCCCTCGATGAGGTCGGGGAAAGCGACCAAGAACTTGCCCTTGGCCAAGGCCAGTTGTGCGTTGGCCAGCCTCAGCGTGAAGTTCCAGTAGAAATTCTCAGGGTCGAAGTCAAACCTGGCGTCCTCGGGTCGATCGATGACGGGCTCGCACCAGACGGTGCCGGGGCCTTCCACTCCGCGGCACCCCAGGTAGAGCGCGAGGCAGTTCGGGGCCAGGTCTGGCGCAACCGTTGGGACGGCTTCCCCCATGAAGAGGGTGTTAACAAGTGCCCGCGCGGAGAGGTTGACGCGGTACTCGAAGTTGGTGGTGGAGTAGTTCGTGACCCATCCATCGGGTTCGCGCATCGCCTTGATGTTCTCAAGCGGCCTGCGGCGAGGAGCACGCAGCAGCATGACGGGGCGGCCGATGTCTCCACCTCTCCACCAGACGGTCAGCCTTTCGCGGACCTCATCCATATCTTCACGGTAAAGGAGTCCGGCCACGATACTTCCCTCCAAGCTCTGGTTCGGGCCATGCCGCGGATTGGCGGGGCTCTCTTAACAGACATCAACCGTCTCAGGGTGCTCCCGTCAATCAACCGGGCCCTGAAAAAGGCAACGATCCTCCGAATGGGCACCGACACCCGGGCGTGCATCTTACTGTGGGTCTAGGCTGATGTGTCATCACCTTTGCTAAACGGTTGGGTCTCTGTGCCGAATCACCCGCCGCGATTGCAGCCCATGTCCATTATAAGCCGCTTTGGTAAGGAGCGATCCCGGGCGAAATTGGCTTCTCGAAATGAACGGAGATGTTCCCATGGGTACCAAGAGCCTGCAGGGTGCGCCGGCATCCCCTGGCGAAAACAGGGCCTCCGAACAGCCTTTTGTCGGCGATGGACCGGGCGACGTAGTCCGCATCCCCCTGCCGTCGCCAATTGGGACCGCTCTGAGCCTCCCTGACGGGAGGATCATGCTTTGGCACACTGCGAGAAGAGGGGATGCGCAGTATGCCCTTGCTAGGTTCTCTCGTGATGACGACAACACATGGAGCGAGCCGCGCGTGCTGTTCGTCTTTCCCCAGAACGGAGGTCGGTTCGGCGGAGGCGCATCCCTCGTATCGCAGGGGGGACAATTCACCTCTTTGGCCTCGACTACTACAACTTCGATTTCCACAACAGGCGTGAATCCAAGAGCCTCCTGTGGCATGCCAGGTCCCTTGACGGGGCGCAGAGCTGGGAGCCGCTTCGGTACGTGGACTTCCGGCTGGCATATACCGGGGCGAGCAATTGTGCCTTCCAACTCAGGTCAGGGCGCATAATCGTGCCCGTCAGTGGGCTGTCGGACCGAAGGGTCGGGGCGTTCGTGAGCCTGGCGCCCTTCTCGGACGACGACGGCAAGACATGGAACCGGCCCGCCGAGCAGATAACGATAGCCACGGGGGCTCCTGACTGGTACGAATCCGGGGCCGTCGAGCCGGCCGGCATCGAGCTTACTGACGGCAGGGTATGGCTGCTGCTTCGATGGCAGGACGGCTACCAGTGGGAGACATTCTCCGAAGACGGCGGGATTCACTGGAGTCCTCCGAGGCACACGCGCTTCGTCAGCAATCAGTCGCCGATGGCCATCCTGCGGCTCAAGGACGGTCGTCTCATGCTTGTATGGAACAACTGCGGGGCGGAGGGGATGGGGAAGGTGCACTGGGGAAACGCTGAGCGGGCCGTCATGGCTGCCGCTTTGAGCCAAGATGAGGGCAGGACATGGAGAGGTTACCGCGAGGTGGCCAGGGTCACGGACAACGGTCAGGTCTCCTACCCCTAACTCACCGAAACCCGAAGCGGGCACATACTCCTTTCCGCGGTCCAGTCCTTCATGCGGATAGACCCCGACTTTTTGCTGAACACGAGCCTAGTTGAGGACTTCTCCCATGGCCTCGGCCGGTGGTCCACTCTGGGCACGAAAGGTGCCAAGGTCGTGGCAGATCCTGAAGGAAGCGGAGGTGCGGCCCTATGGATGGCCAAGCCCGACGCGTCGATGCCGTCGGGAGCCTGTCTGAACTTCCCGTTTGGACGATCAGGGCAGCTTTCTGCTAGGCTTCGGATCGAGCAGGGCCTCGAGGCGGTGCACTTCACGCTGACCGATCACTACGATCTTCCAGGGCTTCCACGGGACGGAAGTTTTCCATTCAGGGTCCTCAAGTCGGGTCGAATACAGATCGTCGGAAGCGGGAGCAGCTGGCTTGCCACCCCGGGAGATCTCACGCCCGGTCGGTTTCACGACATACGTCTGGAATGGAGCTGCGCCTCCGCTGAGGCGATCCTTTTCCGAGATGGCGGCGAGGTAGCCCGTCTGCATCAGTACGTTTGCGCCGAAGGGATGTGCTATCTCAGACTCCGGTGCCTGGCCAAGGACGTGGACGAGAAAGGCGTTTATCTGAAGAACTTGCGCGTGGAAGTAGTGCCCTGAGCATCCGGGCGTTGCTGGCCCCAAATCCCAAACGCATCGGGGATTGAGAGCAACCATGGATGCCTAGTCTCTTGAAGCTCAGGGATTCCGATCAGCCGCACTCATCTCAAAGCCAAGACGTCCGAGGTGCACTCCCGCCCCTGCAGACCGTCCCAAGCCCAGGCCGACCTCACCGCCGTTCAGCGTCGCGGTCCCTACCGCTGCTCCTGCCTGCTCTCCTTCCTCTTGCCTTCGGACTTGAGGACCTTGCCTAGGATATCGAAGACAAGCCAGACGATGAATCCGTAGACGACGCCGTTGAAGACGGCCACGACCAACGTGGTAGCTGGAATGCCGAGAACCGGTTCCTCGATTTCCGGTACGCCCAAAAGCCCATAGATCGCCCTTCCGGGCGGCAGCTCGCGGTAAGCGAGAGTCACGAAAAGGAACAAGAGGAATGCCAAGACAAATATCACTGCGCCTCTCATCGCTAAGACCATTCCTTGGCCGCAAGACTCGATCGCGGCCCGCCCGAATTGAGTTCGGGGTTTAAAAAGATGCCGGTGCTGCATTGCACGGCTGCGCTTGCCATCGGCCCGCTTGTTGGCTTGGATGGATGCAGCCGCCTCGATGCCAGCAGGCCGCTGAAAAGGCGGAGGCCCTTGCACGAGCGCACACCTCCACACCCTCAACAACAAGCATTTCGTGCCGTTGAGGTCGCTTGGTTTGAAGCTTCTTGAAAGGTGAGAATCTCGGCCGGCAGAGAAGCCCAGACCCGGCCGATTCCTGCGGGACGGCGATCTTGCACTCAAGCCATTCACCAAAGCAAACCTCAGGGTCCAAAGATATTAGAGCAGTCGCACCGCGCGTTGGTCCATGCAGAGCCGCAGACTTGGTAAGACCGGCATGCGCGTATCTCGCCTTTCCTTCGGAGGGCTTTTCGTCTCGAGGGTCGGGGGGAACTACGATCAAGCCCGTGCCGCCCTGAGAAGGGGCCTAGAGCTTGGGGTCAACTATTTCGACACCGCGCCAAACTACGCGGACAGCGAAGAGGTCATAGGAAGGGCCATGGAGGGGGTAGAGTCTCACTATTACCTGTCAACGAAGCTTGGCGGCCGCCCGAGCCCTTTTGATCCGCGTAACAAGGACCACCTGAGAGCAAGCCTGCTGAAGAGCTTGGAGCTTCTCAAACGTGACAGCGTCGACATCCTCATGATACATGAGCCGGACCGGCCCGGCCAGTATGACTGGTTCGAGAGCTGGAACCCGGTGGCGGGACCCGTATGCGAGTTCCTTAAGGAGTGCAAGGAGGAAGGCACCATCCACTACACCGGCCTTGGCGGCACGACCGTCCACGAGATGGCGTACCTCGTCAAGCACGGGGAGTTCGACGTCCTGCTGACTGCATTCAACTACAGCCTGCTGTGGAGGGAGGCGGCGGAGGGCCCAATCCCGGCTGCGGAAAGGAAAAGGATGGGCATCATAGCAGGGTCGCCGCTGCAGCAAGGATGGCTCTCGCGGCGCTACGACGATGTTCTGCGACATCCCCCGCCTTGGCTTTCCCCCGTCAGAAAACGGCAGCTGCTGCGGCTTTACGACCTCTGCGACGAACTGGATATGCCGATTGCCGAACTGGCCCTCAGGTTCGTCCTTTCCAATCCCCTCATCGACACCGTGTTGATGGGGGCTCGGTCCGTGGAGGAGGTGGATATGAACGTGCAGGCAGCGGAGCGGGGTCCGCTCCCCAAGAGTGTGCTAAGGGAGCTCGACAGGATATACCAAATGGCTCCTTACCGACCCTGCGAGGAGCCCATGTCCTGCGCCCTGGCCAATCCGTCGTACCGCGGCCCGGGATGGCTACGCTGATCGGCGGAGGGAGCTGGTCCGAATGAAGGCTGCCGTTGTCACGAAAGATCGAAAGCTGCAAGTCATGAACATCTCCGACCCGCAGCCGGGCCCGTACCAGTGCCTGGTCAAGATTGATGCCTGCGCGATCTGCACCGGGACTGACTCGAACATAATCAGCGGGAACTTCCCATGGCTGGTTGAGACCCCGTTCGTGCTGGGCCATGAATCCACGGGGCTGGTGGTCAAGGTCGGCGAAAAGGTACGCAACTTTAGGGTCGGAGACCGCGTCACCCGCCCCGCCGGAATCCTCCCCGGCGAGAGGCGCGACGGCATCGGAAGCAACTGGGGAGGGTTTGCAGAGTGGGGCCTGGTCGTGGACACGGACGCGGCGAAGGCGGCCGGGCTTACCTGCTCGGGAATGATCGAGAGCAGCCGACGGTCGCTTCCCAGCGACGTGGACCCAGTATCAGCTGCCTTGTCTGTCAATCAAAGGGAGATACTGTCCGTTGTGGAGAAGCTCAGGGTCGGCCCGCAATCGCGAGTCGTCGTCCTTGGATCGGGCTATAACGGTTTGCTGTTCTCGCTCTTTCTCAAGACGGCTGGAGCAGGCTGCGTGCTGTTGACGGGGAGTGCGGGACGCGAGAGCTTGGCCCGCAAG
Source organism: uncultured Thermococci archaeon (assembly GCA_964549615.1). Classification (GTDB taxonomy): domain Archaea; phylum CAYQAE01; class CAYQAE01; order CAYVLA01; family CAYVLA01; genus CAYVLA01. The sequence continues at coordinate 65,571 of CAZJVP010000011.1, forward strand.
ACGTTCGAGGCGGACCTCTTTTTGGACTACAAACAGGAGCACTCCGCGAGGGATATCGAACGATTGCTGGGAGGCAAGCCCGACTACGTCATAGATGCCGTGGGGACCCAGCGGTCAATGGGGCTTGCCCAGAGGGTTTTGGGACCCCAAAGCGTCTTCGGGCGATACGGGCTGCACGAGTTCGATCGGATAGGCCCATTGGCCGATCAGATCAGGAGCCGCCACAAGGTCTTGGAGCTATCGGCCGACGAAGTGTCGGCGACCGAGAAGTGGATTTGCCTGTGGAGGAAGGGATTCTTCGACAGGCCAGGGATGTGCGATGGGACCGTTCCTCTGGACGAGATCGGATCCGCCTTCGAGAGGTTGGCCCGTCGCGAGGCTTTGAAGTTGGTCGTCACCATGTAGGTAAGCTTGCTTGGTGAACGCCTAGAACGTTCCGTCGTCCGGAGTGGTCGTCGCGCCCGCGCGGGGGCCAGCAGGGGATTCGAGCCGAGGGAGCAGGCGGTGCCCGTCATGTACAGGGCTGTGCGCCGTTGTCTTTTCCGGATCCTCATTCCGATCCTTCCTCCTGGCCGTGCTTTCCCTCGGGCAACTTATTTCGAACGTCTTGTGGGCCTCACCGCAAGCGGGCGACATATTCTGGCCCCGCCCAACTTCGCGCATTGGCAGATGGTCTCGGAGCTCAAGTCGGGGATGCGCCGGCTCGAGGCCCCCTGCGCGCATAGCCAAAGTAGATTAGCAACGTGCCTCCGGCTCCGAGCAGGCCTCCCATGGCCAACAATAACCTGGGCAACCAGGCGAGTATGGGGAATCTGGCTCCCAGTTGGAGTGTCGCATCCACTCCTCTTGACCCATCGGCGTTCATGATGACGATCGAGTAGTCTCCCGATCGGGGGATCCAGCTCATGGCGGCGGTCGGGGCTCCGAGGCCGGAGGCGAGCCAGAAAGTGGGTACGGTGGGAAGCTGTGACGGTGCCGTTCCATGCTGGAGCACGGTGCCGTCGAGCTCCAGCCTCACGTTCCATGGGCTGACCCTCCAATGATAGTCCACGGCATAGTCGTGCTGGATGTTGCCTAGGTAGGCCTTCGCGTCACCGTCCTTGGCGATGCCGACGAAGAGCTCCTTGGCCGGCGAGGTTCCATTGGCCTTGAGTCTGATCTCCACCAGTTTCCCCATGCCGAATCCTCTGAGGAACGGCGGGACATAGTCGTTCATGTCAAGGGGAACGAGGTCCACGAGCACCGCGTAACTCTCCGCGGACATCCTGCTCGTCTTGCTGACGAGGTAGCCGTCGGAGTCGCGTGGGTTGCCGCCCTGCCACATCAAGAAGATTCCCCCGGCGATCAAGAGGACAGACACGACTAGGAGTACTATGCCCAAGACCAATGCTGCCACTCTGAATCTTCCACCATGGGCGCCCAACCCCTTGCCGCAAGAAGGGCAGGTGGCGGGATCACCTTCCAATTCGGCTCTGCATCCTGGGCATCTCACGTCGGCGCAACCTGAACGGGGGTTTGCCTTCGGTGAATCGCGAGGCATTTAAATGAACTCCTGGCAGTCTTCGCGATCGCTTGACAATAGGGCATCCGACGGCGGGGCCCTTACTGGGACGCTCTTCGGAGCCCCGCGTGCGCGAGGCAGCCGAGGATCAAAGCTTCTTTCCGCAGCCGCGGCAAAATCGAGCGCCTGGCGAACTAGCCTCGCCACATGCTTGGCAGACGACCATCCTCTTTGAGGTGGCTCTGCCGATCTCCTTCTTGGCAATCTCCAAGCCCTTCTCGATCTCCTTGAACGCGGCAGATACAGCCCTGTCGATCTCCTCCCTGACGTCCGCAAGTACGTCTTCCCAGGGAGGCCTGACGTTCTCCTTCCTGCCCTTGGGAGTTCGGACCCCGCACTTGGGACAGAACAGGGCGTCTTCGGGCAGCTGCGTTCCGCATTTCTCGCAGGAAGCCGTGTTCATCCCTCCCCTGCAGGGAGGACAGCCGCGGATATAACTTTCGCCCCGGGCCGGGCTCCAGGAACGTCTCGGACTTTCCCCCGCCGCAAAGGCTCGGGGAGGACCTCCGCAAGGTCAGGGAGACTTGGCAGGTATTGGCTGGCAAAGGCAGAGGACCCCCGTCAAAAGGCCGTTTTTCAGATGGTGCGAGCAATGGCCTCGCATGGCGGTTCGGGATGATGACCTTGCTGAGTTTCGGCGGTCGGCCATTTGCCCGTCCAGGCTCCGCCTCTTCTGCTATTGCGAGTTGGCGGCCATGCTGGAAAGGCAGGCAGTTGGGATCGACCTCTGGCCTACCCGCGCGGCATTCCGAGGGTGCGTGAGCCACGAGGTCCATGCGAAAGAACAGATCCAGATCTCTGGTCAGCCTGAGCCTGTCGTGGTCTGGACAGTGGGTGAGGCAATGGACTTGCTAAGAATCACGATCCACGAAGCGCTTCGAAAGCGAATCATATTGGCGAACTCGGCGGACATACGCACCTTCTGCACGATCGTGCCCCAGCTCGTGCCCGGAAGGGGATGCTATGGCTATCCCGATGCACTCGACTGCCGGAACGGGACCATCCCGGTAATTGTCGAGGCCAAGTATGTTTCGTCTCGCTTGCCCGCCCGAACGCGGGCGGCCGACGAGATCCAGGCGGCTGCCTACCTAGCAGGAGTCATCGAGCTCGGCTTCGCGGACGCCTATGCTGAGATCATCTACAGGGATCGTTCCGGCAGGCAGACGCAGGTCGGGATGCCATATACAGCGGAACTCGAGCGCAGGCTCAAGGCAATTGCGAGGCGCTTTGATTCCGTGGAGAAAGGACTGGAGGATCCCATCCCTCGCGACCTTGGCGCATGCCGTTTCTGCAGGTTCAGGTACGCGTGCGTGTATGGCAGTCGGTCCCTGGGCTAGCATTGTTGGTCGACTCCAGACCAGGATGCCTGACAGCGGTGAACAAATCACAGGTCAGGTGCAAGGTCTGCGCATGCGATCGGAACCCTCGGACGAGCTAAATACCGATACCGAGCCGACGGCAAATTTATGAGGTTTGCCGAGCCCTCTAGATCGGGAGTCGGGTGGCCGCGGGGCAAAGGCTTCAGCCGCGATCCAAGCACAGTGTCCGTTGCGGGAAGCGCCTCGGAGGCATGGGGTCCATGTTTTGGAAGGTCATCACCCCCATCTTGGTCACAGCCTTCGTTGTGGCCATGACGCTGTTCATGGCGATCGTCGAGGGCGCGACCGCATCCGGATCCCGGGAATTGGGGCCGCGGGATCCCTGATGCCCTTGGATCAAGGTGGATGCCTAGGGCAGGTTCATCTCTCGGATCTCATCATCCGTGTAGTACGGCGGCGGACGAAGGCTGAACCCGCCGTCCACGACGAGCTCGGCTCCCGTGGTGTAGCCGCTTAGCTTATCGGACAGCAAGAAGACGGCCGCGGGGCCGATGTCGGTCTCCAGGCGACCGGGACGTCTCAGCGGAATCGTATCCAGGACCGTTTTCTCCTTCTCCCTGTCCCGGGCAAGATGGGCGGACAGCCTGGTTGGGAAGTACCCCGGGGTCAGCATGTTGACCCGGATGCCGAAGGGGGCAAGCTCAACCGCCAGCACCTCCATGTAGGCTTTCAGGCCGGCCTTCGAGGCCCGATAGGCAGCCTCCCTGTACAGCGGTGCATGCGTGCAGGTGGAGCCCACGATGAGTATGCTGCCCCGGCCCTGGGAGATGAAATGCTTGGACGCCTCGCGGCATGCCCAGACGCAGGCGGAGAGGTTGGTGTGCATGGTGTTCACCCATGCCTCGGTCGTGACCTTGGAGACGGGCTGGTCCCAGTGGGCGCCGGCGTTGTTGACGTACATGTCCAAACCCCCGAGCCCCCTGATCGTCTCCTTGACCATGGATGTTACTTGTTCCTCTTTGCTCACGTCCGTACACAGCCGCAGGGCACGGACCCCAGCGGATTCAATCTCGCGCAGCGTCTTTGGGTCCGGGTTCCGGCTAGCCACCGCTATGTGGACCCCCTCCGCGGCCAGGGCAAGTGCTATCGCGCGCCCGATGCCGCTCCCGCCCCCAGTGACCAAGGCTATCTTTCCGCCAAGTCCCGTGTCCATATTCATCCTTCCAGCATCTTGACGATCGACGCCGCCTTTAGGTCGGAGCACGGGCGGTGCAAGGGCTATTCAGTCTTTCCGTCGCTTTGATATGCCGGCCGGTTAGGATGCTCTTGGCAGGCCAAACTCGGATCTTCCATCGATCCCGCATTAACGAAGCCTTGTGGCTAGGACCCCGGCAGGCCTCCCCCAACCATCAGCCTCCAGGGGACGATCACAAAGCGGGTTGTCGGCCCGAGTTTCTACACCGAAGGCCGATTGGAAGCAATCTAGCGATCGGCCAGTGGGACGCAACAGCTTCAAGCGCCATGTCAGTTTCCTGGCTGAAGATGCATGTAGCCCCAATCCGTATGGTCGAGGTGAGCATATGTCTAGAGGAGTTCCAAAGCGCAAGGGCGAAGCGGCGCCGGTATGGGCCGTAACTGTGCCGAAGCCGTCGCTGCGGGACGAGGCAGTGAGGGTCTGCCTTGCAGATCTGAAGATGGTTGGCAAGCGTTGTGGGCTGACGATCAAGGTCACAACCGATCTTGAGCTGCCCTCGTCAAACGCGATCATCGTAGGGGATCATTCCAGGAATCAAGTCACCAGGCAATTGCATGAGCGGGGAGTCTTGAGGTTACATGGGGCGGTCGGTGAGGAAGGATACGAGATCGTCACTCTCAGACGGGGTGGCAGAAAGACGATCGTGGTGGCGGGAGGATCGATCATCGGCGACGTGTACGGCCTCTATAGGATCTGGGACGCGATGCGCATCTTTGGCTGTCTCCCGACATTGAACCTGAGAGAGCAGCCCGAGCTTGCCATTCGCTACACCCGCATCCCGGTGAGGAACGAGGACGACATCAGGAGGGCGCTTCGCTACAGGTTGAACCTCGTCTTCGGGGAAAATCCACTCAACCTCGTGCCATGGGATTCGCACCCTGAGGCCGAGGAGAACGCAAGACACCGCGAGGAGACGAGGAAGCTGGCCAGGTATGCGCATTCGCTGCACATGAGGTACCTTGCGTTTGGCACCGAGTTTACCTACCACCCGTCCCTGTTGCGGGAGTTCGGTGCAAGCCTTTCGGTTGAAGACCCCAAGCTTTGGGATGCCGTGCGGGCCAAGTTCAGGAGGCTCTTGGAGGCCGTTCCCGAGCTCGACGGCGTAGAGACATTCCTTGGCGAGGAGCAGGCCTACTGGGGCGCTTACCGGACGTTCGACCCCATCCACGGAGACGAGGCGTGTGACTGGTCTCTAGAAAAGCGCTACCGCACCTTCGTGAAGGCCGTGTGGGATGTGGTCGTCGGCGAGTTCGGCAAGATCCTCTTCCAACGAACTTGGGTCACGAACGCCTACGAGCAGCACTCCCAACCCGATGTCTACCGCCGCATCTTTACCGAGGAGGTGCCTACCAGGAACCTTTACCTGGTTCCGAGCTTCACCCAGAACGACCGGTGGTGGTTCCAGCCCTTCAACCCCACCATCAACCAAACCCCACACGACATGCTCGTCGTGTGCGAGACGATGGACTACCACGATGGCGCCAGCTTCTTTCCAACTTTCCCCGGGCTCTACTTCGCGGCGGGCTTTGAGCACATGCTGGGAAGAGGCCGGAGCAATCTGAAGGGCGCAAGCCTGGACATGCCAGCTGAGGAAGGCTGGGATACACGGAGCCTGACGGCCTACACCGTTTCCCGGCTGATGTGGAATCACAAGGAGGATCCTCGCGATATAGCGCGGGACTTCTGCGCCATCCAGTTCGGCAGGAGACCGGCCAACAGGATGGCCCACATCTTGCTGCTTTCCCCCGTGGCCTACAAGTACGGCCTGTACATCGAACCCGTTGCGTACGGCGCGTTCAGCTCCCTTCCGCACATACGGACGGGAAGCTTCGTGGCCGAGGGCTATCCGAGCATCGACAAGGGCCGGGCACACATCGAGTTCCTGAAGTCGATCTATCTGCGATGTAAGCCGTGGATCCGCGAGACCATCATGTACCTTGACCACGGCCTCCTGACCGCAAGAGCTATGGAGCGGGCATTCTCCCCCGCCAGACGGACGTTCCGGGACCACACCCTTGCCGCCAGAGTCGGGAATTCCCTGAGGTTGATGCGCCTTCTCATCCAGACTAACAACTTCTACGTCAAGACCTCGTTTGCGTATTTCCGGTACAGGGAGTCGCCCACCGAAGCCAATCGCAAGCTATTGCGTACGCTGCATCGCAAACTGAAGGCCTCGATGGAGCAGTTTTGCGACACGCCCGGGTGCATCTTCGAGCTCTTCGGTCCAAAACAGCTTGCGATCAACGTGTCAGAGATCCTGAAGGATCGTCGCCGCGCGGAACAGGCGCTGGCTAGCGCGCCTACGACGGAGGAGATCGAGAGAGAGGTGGCGGAGCAACAACGGCGCTACAGGGAGATCCTGGACAAGCACAGAGACAGGGCACAGAGGATTCTCTACTGGGAGGGAAGGGTCGACGGACAGGACATCATCTCCGTGAGGGGAAGCGATCTAGAGATCGAGCACTTGCGGTGGGACCCCATCTACATGCACAGCCACAGCTTCGTGCAGCCCCTGCCGTCAAAGGTCGGCTCGGTCGTCATCGAGGATATCGAGTCGGAGCCCATGCATCCGTTCGTCCTGCAGCAGCCCAGAAAGGAGAACGGCTATACCGCAAAGGTCTACCTTAACGACGTTCCCGGGGGAGCGCACTGGGTAAGGTTCTACCTCTACTTCATCGAGGAGACGCCGGATGCCCTGGGGCTTCGCGTGCCTTGGGACCGGCCCGAACTTGAAGGGCGCGTGGAAAGCTGAAGGCCCGCTGTGGGCAAGGAGGGCAAATGCCTCATCCAAGCTCCCCAGATAGCCTTCAGTTCGACTGCGCTCCGTCATACAACCCTGTAGGAGTAGAGCCTTGCATTGTAGAGGTAGAACTTCAGCTTGACGGGCGCCTCCCGGACCTCGGCCAGCGAATGCCTTCGCCAAGTTACCCTAGCGCGGCACGAGTCGGTCTGGATTGGGCGGCAGTCGTCTCTTCCGAAGCCTTTGACCGGCTTGTCGCCTTCGTCCAGGAGCTCGACGAGGATCCTGCCGTAGTCGGACTTCACATTGAGAACAAGCTGGTTCCCCGCAAGCCTGTACGGCCGCGTCGTAAGGGTCCCCCCGTCGTAGCTTGCGTTCACCGAGGCAAAGCCGTCCAGTCTGAGGGTTGCAAGGCCTATCGACATCGTCCGCGGGTCTTGGTCAGGCACGATCGATGGGTCGTACTCCTTCGGCACCTTGGCGTGTCTACGCGAGGTGCCCCTGTAGTAGACGTAAAGCCTATCGCCCACCCTTACAGGCGGCGCGCCGGTGAGCAGTATCTGGAACCTGTCCCACTCGCCGACATCGCTAAGGGGAATGAGCGGTTCCCCCGGAACGCGCGCCCAGTTCTCGCCGTCCCGGCTGGTGATCAGCCTGAGGGTCTGCGTCTGCTGCTTGGGGCGTTTGTCGAAGTGGGTGAGGAAGCCGAGATACTGTTCGCTGTACACGAACCCCGTGTTGTTGTAAAGGCTCTCCTCCTCGTTCAATGCCCTCAAGAAAGGCTTGGGTGGCGTCCAGTGTACGAAATCCTTGCTGAAGCTGATCAGCCTGTCAACTCCTCCCCTCAAGAAGGCCACGTAGCGCCCCTTGAGAGTATCGACCATCATGGACTGCGCATCTCCCACTGGGCCAAGGTCACGCCTTCCGGGGCGCGGGTGGTGGTGGAAGACCGGCTCGGCGGTGTGAGTCCAGTTCAGTCCGTCCGGCGAGGTGGCGGTGTAGATGCCCGACATCGGTCCGTCCCAGTCGTAGCTTGACCATCCGATTGCCTTGTACCTTCTCTGCGGGTCCGGATCCATGGGGTCCTTGAGCATGGTCTCCCAGTGGTCCTTGCCCGCGTGATGGCTGGCTGGGATCACGATGTTGTTATCCCTTGACCCCAGCGCCTCGTGCAGCCCGAGCGCCGGTCGCTCCCAGTGCACTCCATCTCTGGAGATCGCATAGCATTGAACGTGCTCCTCTCCTGGAGCGTAGAAGCCGGCAAGGTACCAGGCCTTGAAGATCCGTTCCTCATCGTCGTAGATGATGGAGGCGGTCATGCCTGGATGTCTTTCCCAAGGCATCTCCTGCTTCAAGACGGGGCGGGTTCCATGTCTTGACGCCTGATGGAAAACCCTGGTAACATTCTGCATGAGCTCGACGTCCTCGTAGTCGACGAACAGCCTTGGCCGGTTGGAAAGCGCGGGCGGGTTCACAAACGCACCTCCCCCGGGAAGCCCCGGGTGTGACGGCAACCCGTCAGCGGCCATATGCCTTTATGTTTGACGGAGAGTGCTGGTCGCCGGCAAAAAGGAAAGCTCTTAGAAGGAGGCGCCGGAGGCACCGGGCATGAAGCCCTCGAATCACGGCATCGACATCAACGATGAATCCGGAAGGGAGATGGCCCGCTCCACCGAGGAGATCAGGAGGGGCTTCGCGGACCCGCCGGTCTCATGTCGGCCCCACACGCGATGGTGGTGGATGGGCAATGCGATCACGAAGGAGGACCTCACATGGCAGCTTGAACAGATGCACGAGAAGGGCATAGGCGGGGTCGAACAGGTGACCATAGAGCCGGTCTACGAAAAGGGCAATGTACCCTACCTTTCCGACGAGCATCTGGACCTCCTGGTCCATGCGATACGCGAGGCCAAGAGGCTGTGCATGGAGTTTTCGCTGAATTTTGGCGGCCCCGGTTGGGTTATCGGCGGCGCTTGGGTGAAGCCCTCCGACCGCAGCAAGAACATGGTGCCGACCGCCATGCGCCTTTCGGGTGGGCGGCTTTTCTCGGGCAAGCTGCCGACCAAGGTGGGGGAGGTGCCGAGGACCGGCGATCGGGCTGCTAGGGACGTGGGGCCTAGGGATAGGCTTGTGGCGGTCGTGGCTGGCAGGGTGGTTGATGGGCGTCTGGAGGAATCGTCCCTCGTGGATCTGACCTCCAAGGTCAGGGGTCGTTCCATCCGATGGCGTGTCCCTGAGGGCGAATGGAAGCTGATGGCGTTCTGGTTGATGTACACCGGGCAAGGGCATGCTGTCGATCACTTCAACAAGCAGGCGATGGAGCGGTACTGCGAGTTCCTTGGCGGCAAGTTCAGGAAGGCCTTCGGAGAGGAGTTCGGGAGGACCGTGGAATCCTTCTTCATCGACAGCTTCGAGGTCGACCTTCTGCACAACGGCATATACTGGAGCGACGGCCTGCTGGCCGGATTCAAGGAGTTCAAGGGCTATGACTTGACCCGGTACCTGCCCGCCATCTGGTGGGACGTTGGGGCGATCACGCCCAAGATTCGCTACGACGTGAACGAGTATCTGCACCATGTTGGGCTGGATGCCTTCTTCAAGACGTTCTTGGGCTGGTGCGAGAGAAACGGCGTGAAGGGGAGGATACAGCCCTACGGCTTCGCGACCGACATACTACAGGGTGCCGGCATGGCGCATATCCCGGAGATGGAGGTCACTGCGGGCGAGAAGGATGCCGTTCCCTGGTTTGACACCAGGATTGGCCCCAAGAAGTACGTCGCCTCGGGCGCGCACCTGTACGGTCGCAACATCGTGAGCGTGGAGGCCTACACCTACATCCACTGGGAGACCTACCGGGCAACCCTCGAGGAGCTAAAGATCGCGAGCGACGACTTCCTCCGCAACGGCGCCAACAAGTTCTACAACCACGGCTACACGTGCTCGCCCGAGCGGGACATCGCGCCGTCGCGGCGCTTCGAGGCCGAGGTCCTCATCAACCATCAGAATATCTGGTGGAGGTACTACCCGCTTCTTAGCGACTACGTCGCGCGATGCTGCTACCTTTTACGGCAAGGCCGCACGGTGGCCGACGTGGCCGTGTACCTGCCGCTGGCCAACCAGTGGACCCTGGATGTCCGCAACCCGCGCAAGTGGACGCGGGGATTCGACTGGGGCAGTCTTGGAAAGCTGCTCTGGGCCAACGGGTATGACTTCGACCTTGTGAACGATGACGTTCTTCTGAACCACGCAAGGATCGAGGATGGCGTGATACGGGTCCGCGACTTGGAGTACCGGGTTCTGCTCCTGCCGAACATCCAGGCCATGCCCTTGGAGAGCTTGGAGCGCATCCGGGACTGGGTCAAAGGAGGTGGAGTGGTGGTGGCGCTGGAGCGCGTCCCTGACTCGTCGGTTGGCTTGGAGGATTACGAACGCAAGGATGCGGCAGTTCGTGCCATCGTCCGTGAGATGTTCGACACCCCTTCTTGGCGCGTCAACGAGACCGCGCCGAGGGATTATGGCAGGGGCAGGACATACCACATCCGCAACGTCATCGACCGCTATGACGTTTTGGAATGGCACGCCAGCGCGCTCGATCCGTTCCTCAACGTTCTGCGGCGCCACATCCAGCCCGACATGGGAATAGACTTCGTGAGGGAGGGGATCCGGGAGAACGAGGGCCTCTGTTTCATCCACAGGCGCCTGCCGGGCAAGGAGATCTACTTCGTGGCAAACATCCAGGACCGGGCCATCGAGATGCGCGTGTCATTCCGCGTAAGGGGGAAGGCCCCAACGGAGTGGAATCCCCACACCGGAGAAGTGAGGCGCGTCCTTGAGTACGAGGAGAAGGATGGCCTGACTTGGATTCCCCTGCGCATGAAGCCGTACGATTCCACCTTCATCGTCTTTGACGAAGAGGTTGAGCCATACCGCCACGCGGTGGATATAAGTTTCAGCAGGGTTTTGGACGTCGATGAGGAGGGGGTCGAAGTTCTGGCCACCCGCAACGGCTTACAGATGGTGAGGCTCGACGATGGGACTTTGCTCCGCAAATTCGTGGAGGGAATCCCGGCGCCCCTTGCGGTGGATGGGGAGTGGCATCTCGAACTGGAAGGAACGGGCTCCCCACGCCTCTCGCTGAGCTTGCCCAGGCTCACCTCCTGGACAGAGGATCCGCGAACCAGGCATTTCAGCGGCACCGGAAGGTATCGGATCGAGTTCGACATTCCCCAGGTCTACCTGGAGGAAGGGCTACAGCTTGAGCTGGATCTGGGGGTGGTGGGCAACATCGCCGAGGTGGAGCTGAACGGGCGCCATATTGGCGTGGTCTGGATGCGGGGAAGGACCCTGGATATCACGGGCATGGTGGCTGTCGGGCGAAACGTGCTCGTCATCGATGTGACCAACACCCTGATCAACCGGGTGTCCGGGCTAAAGGAGCTGCCGCCGGTACCCGAGCATCTGAGGGCTCGCTACGGAGGGGATCCCAGGGCAAGGACCTCAAGCTCGCGCATGCTCATCGGATACGAGCCCCTGCCGGTCTCCGGCCTCCTCGGCCCTGTGTTGATAAGGGCCTCAAGACGGGTGTTCATCCCCCTGACGCGGAGCCCCTGAGGGATGGGCCCACCCCCGTTCCTGGGTTTCATCCTCTTTTGTCAACCGACGGCGGACCCTGGGCCGACGCCCGGTTGCGAGGGCTTCTCCAACCAGCCGACATCCTATAGGAGCTTTGCCATCGTGCCCAACACGCCCGCCGTAACTACTACCACCGACATGTTGACCTTCGGTTTCAAGGTGGCCAGAAAAGCTGCTGCCCCGATCGCGACTGTCAGAAGGTCGGGGAAGGCCGTCTGGGCCATCGATGCCCCGGTGCCAAGAATGATCGCGACGGCCCCGACCTTGACGCCCTTCAGGAAGCCCTTCAGCCAAGGATCACTCCGCATGCGTCTGAAGAAGGGCGCAAGAAGGATGATTGTGAGGAACGGTGGAAAGAATACCGCCCAGAATGCAGCTGTCGCGCCCGGTATCCCTGCAACCTTGTAGCCGACAAAACCTGCCGTTTTCATCACAGGCCCAGGGCTTATCTGGCCCAGAGTGACACCATCGAAGAACTCCTTGTAACTCATCCAGCCGAAAAATTCCACGACGTCAGGGCCGGTCAAAGGAATGATCACAAGCCCCGTTCCGAACATCAGGCAGCTTGCTTTCAGGAACTCTAGGAACAGCTGCAGAATGAGAGGGAGCTTCCGGATGGTAATGACCATCGTTGTAACCACCAGGGGCGTGAAAAAGAACGCGTTTGAGGTTTTCTTCGGGGAGGGGGCGTAGAGGAAGATCCCCGCCAATCCGGAGGAAACCAGTATGAGAGCAGTGTGATCAAGAACAGACACGCGAGCTTGGAATCAGTTATGGTCGACCTGCCCAGCCTGAGAACTGTGAGGAGTATGATTGCGACCACGACGGGGTTGACGCCGTAGAAGAATCCGTCCACGCCCGGCATTTTCCCGTATCGAAAGTAGAACCAGCTTAGGCCTAGGATCATGATGAAGGACGGGATTATGAAACCCAAGCCGGCCAGGATTCCTCCGAGCTTTCCAGCCTTGGCATGCCCTATGTGGATTGCCATCTCCGTCGCATTGGGGCCCGGGAGCATGTTCGTGACTCCAAGCATCTCGGCAAACTCCTCCTTGCTCAGCCACTTCCTCCTTTCGACGCAGTCGTCCTCCATCATCGAAATGTATGCTAGCGGGCCGCCGAAAGCTGCCCAAGAAAGTCTGAAGAAGTAAAGGAAGATGCTCGCGAGAGATGGGTGCCGCTGGTCCATTTCTATGTCCGGTCCAGCCACTCTTATTGGGCCCGCCGCATGCGTGCTGGGCCAGGAACGCCGTTTCATGGATCCCGCATCTTCCCAGCGAGCTTCCTCCAAGAGGAATGTTAGCTCTTGCGGCCCTGATCACTCCATTCCTTTACGCGCTGTTTCCTGCTCTGCAGCGGATCAGGGGAGTTACCCGCCTAGGCCGTCACCCGCCATACGCGGCTTGGCAATAAGCCGAATCGCCGCCAACAGGACATCCCTTCCATTTTATTGGTGACAAAAATATTGTGCATACGCTTTGGCCTCGCAAATCGGTTATCGGCTTGTGCCTGCTCTTCGACTTTCTGGCCATGATAGGACAACCTCGCTGAGGACCCTGCCGCATCCGATGCCCTGCGACGTTTTTGCTCTTGACCAGGATGGCTGCTCCTGCACCTTGATCATCGATCGTCGATCGTAAGAGTGTTAAGGGCTGGACGATTCGCGATCGTGGGTGACTGCCCTTGCGCGAAGCCCGTCATGCCCAGCTCAACGCCCTCGGTTTCCTACTGGGAATTGCCCTTGTTGGATTCCAGCTTGCCAACGTGCAGGGCTTGGACGACGGAAGGATCGGTGTGCTCTATGTTGGTTGCCTTGCGCGTTCCACCCCGTTCTGGTGGATGAGGTCCGATCCCCTCTTCTCCATGTACTTCGTTCAAGCGACCCTGCGAGACTGGGCGAATTGGGGTCCAACCCAGCAGGCGATCTCGGAGCTGCAGGTCTTCAGGATGATCAGGCTGTACATGCCCCGTTCCTACCACGACCTGACATCGCGTTTCGATGTCCTGATCATGGCCAACGCCAACAGGGAGGCGGTGACCCCGCACAACACGGAGATGCTTGCCCGGGGAGTTCGAGAGGGGGGTATGGGGTTCGTCATGTGCGGCGGGTGGGAGAGCTTCGGCGGCGCGTTCTCCCGTCCCTCGTGGGGAGACACATCCATAGGGGCACTCTTGCCCACAAACGATGTGCCCGGAACCTACGTGCTGCAGCCCGCCGGCGACCTGCGTCTCATCATAGACAAGCCCGACAACGAGTTCATCAAGAGCATTCCCTGGGACCCAACCCAACCCTTCATGACGAACTTCGAACACAACATCGTGACGGCAAAGGAGGGGGCAAACGTCCTGGCACATGTGGAGAGCACCTTCTTCAAGGATCACCCGGGCATGGTTACGTGGGAGATCGAGGGCGGGGTAAGGACCTTCGCCATAACGGGTGAGATCATCGGTCCAGGATCCGAGCCAGGCCAGGTCCACACCATGTGTTACCGCGGAGGGCCCTGGAAGTACGCCATCGACTTCGGATGCAATCTCATGATCTACCTAGATCGTCGCCCTGTGCCCCAGGATGTGGAGCTCGTGCATGCGGTGAGGTCAATCATGTTCGATACGAGCACGAGGAGGACGCTTCTGGTCGGGCTCCTGGAGTTCTGCGACTCATTTGGCGCGAACACAGACAGGATCGTATCGAAGATGGACGAGGCGCAGGATCTGATATCGGCGGCAATCCCGAGCTACCTTGAGCTTCGCTTCGAGGAGGTCTTGGAAGCCTACGAGAAGGTTGGGGCGATGCTTTTGCAGATCGAAGAGGAGGCCGTCCGGCTGAAGAACCGAACCTTGACCTGGGTCTACGCGATTGAGTGGATGGCCGTGACCGGCACATCCCTGGTCTGCGGCGTCGTCCTGTGGTCGCTCATGATACGCCGGAGGTTTTACAGGGAAGTCCAAACTACGAAGCTTCTCATCTAGCGTGCGAATCGATCGTCGTGCCCCGGGGGCCAAGGGGGAAACCCATAAGAGCAGGCGGCGGGAGCTCGCCTGAAGCATTTCTTCGAGGGAGGCTTGTTGTTCTCCTCGACCCCAATGGATATGGTGACGGTCGCCGTCGAACTCGTGTCTATCCTCCTAGTAGCTACCATCGTCCTTCTGCTCCTGACGAGGCTGCTGCGAAGATCCCTAGCGCGCGTGGGCTTGGGTGACGAATGGGTCCGCGCGGGCAACTGGGCGCTTACCATCGCAGTGTACATCGTGGCCCTGGACGTGATACTGGAGCTCTTTCATTTCGATCTGAAGGCTTTCCTATTCTCCTCGCCGTATTCCTCTCCCGCCCAGGCGGGCTTGGTCGTCCTGGGGGCAACGATCCTCGCCAAGGTGCTCACGACGGCCTTGGAGAAATCGGCCAGCCGACTCGGCGTCGAGCTTACCGTCCGCCGGACCGCGAACAGGGTTCTGACGACGGTCATCTACCTCGTCGCACTGGTGATAGTCTTCGCGATCTTCAAAATCAACCTGGGCGGATTGGTGACCGCCGGCGGGCTCGTCACCGCGGCCATAGTCTTCGCCACCGGACAGATAATAAACAACCTCGTCTCAGGCATCTTCATAGTCACAGGAAAGACCTTCGAGACCGGGGACGTCATACAGGTCGGCGCAGACAGGGGTCGCGTTGAGAAGGTGAGCATCAGGACTACCACGATAGTGACCGAGGACGGCAAGAACATGATCATACCCAACCTACAGTTCGTCACAAGCCCGGTGATCAACTACACGAAGGCCAAGAAAGCGAACGTAAGGGTAGCCGTGAACTTCAACGTGAAAAGGGGGGCGAAGGATCTTCCGGAGGTGAAGAAGATCCTCAAGGACACGCTCGTGAAGTACTTCACTTACAGGGGAGTCAACAATCCTAGCCTCTTCCTGCGCGGGATCACGGCCGGGTTCTACTCCTTCACGGCTTATGTCTGGGTCAGTGAGCCTTCCAAGATCGACCGGATAACCGACGAGGTCCTTGAAAGGCTCAAGGCCGCCATGGACGCGGAGGGCCTGGAGTTCATCTAGGCACTGTGCGCGATTTCCGGGGTTGGGTGTGTCGTCGTCGCAACAGGGAGGCAGATGTCGACGGATTTTTTGGAAAGGTCGTGGGCTGGCGGAAGGGCATGGAAGCAAAAGCGATTGTGAAAAGGATTCTGGAAGAGTTCTGGAGGATACCCCTTTTCGACGTGCACAGCCACTTTTGCTCGGAGTCCGGCCCAGTGGAAAGCGTCGACTCCTACATCGCAAACTGGACCCAGCCGGAGACCCGGCCACCGGAGGTCGAGGATCGGGGAATGGGAGCATGGCGGATGGAGCGGTGGCCCATGAAGAGATCGCTCTGGATGAGCCGTGCATTCCGAGCCGCGCTTGGTGAGCTCTACGGCACTGAAAACGCGTTTGAGATCTGCAGGGCGATGAACGGGGTCAGGAATGGCGGCCTCCTGGCCGCTATCGACTGGATGCGACGCAAGGCCAACGTCGAGGTCATCGTCGTGGACTCCAACCCACAGCTTGCCTCGAGGGACAACCGCATCATCTCGACCTACCATCTCAACGCGAGGGTGATCCTTCACCGGGCATGCGACCTTGCCTCGGTGGTTGATGGACTTGAGGCCGAGATCGAGAGGGGCCGCAATGCGGGGTCGATGGGCTGCCTGAAGGTCGCAATGGCCTATGATCGGTCGCTGTGCATCGAAGAGGCGGGTTACGAGGAGGCAGCGAGCGCGGCGCTCAAGGATCCCGCACATAGATCGCCGGATGAACAGAAGCTGGCCGAGGACTACCTCTATCGCCATTTCTTCAGCAAGGCTGCGGACTGGTCCATGCCGGTCGAAATCCATACGGGCTTCGGCTGGGCAATTCACGACCGGCCTCTCAGGCTGTCCGAGGCCGATCCGGAGAACCTGCTGCCGATCTTGGAGGACGCAGGCTACCGAAAGACCAAGTTCGTGCTCTTCCACGGCGGCTACCCCTTCCTGAGCAAGATGGGCTACATCGCCGGGACCTTCTCGAACGTGTATCTCGACTTCACATGTCTGTGTCCGGAGTCCTGGACGGTTCTCAAGCACGCGCTTCACGAGTGGATCGACATCGTGCCCATGGACAAGATCGTCACGGGCAGCGATGGAAGCTACGAGTGGCTGTACTTTGCCGCGAAGTACAATAGGGAGTGCCTTGCAGAGGTGCTCGGCGAGAAGGTCTGCTCCGAGCACATGGACCTGGACCTGGCCTTGGACGTTGGAAGGCATGTCCTCCGCGAGAATGCCCGCAGGGTGTTTGGGGCTGAAAGCTCGTAGGGGCATGCGGGAGCGCGATGGCGCGGCCCTGCAAGGTCGCCCCCATAGGAGGGTTTCATGAGTAGGCTATCGCCGCGTCTCCTTGTCGGCGTTCATCTGATCAACGTTGCCGGAGCGGCGTTGCGACCTCGAATACATGCATCCAAGCCTCTGGTGATAGGTCGGACATAGGTCTGGGTGATGGTCGGACACGTGACCGCAGCTGCACCTGTAGTTGTTTTCTGAGGGGTCGTACTTCATCTGTATCTCGCCGCAGACCGGGCATCGCGCCTTCTTCACTACAACACCTCGCCCGCGATCCTAATGGATATGCCCATTCTCGATGACTGGTCGATGATTAAGAAGCTTTCCCCCGGCGCCTCCGCCTTCGGGGTCAACCTTGCTCCCAGCTTCTCGAAGTCTAGGACCACCTGCTCGTTCCGCTCCTTCCTCATCTTGAGGACGCAGTCGAAGAGCTCCTCAAAGATGAGCGGGCCCGTCTGGCCCTCGGATTCCGGAGGGTTGAATACGAAAAGCGAGGTGCAATCTCGGCTCCTCAGAAGGTGTATCATCTCGAGCATGAAGGGGTATATCTTCTCCGTTGGGGACGACGCGGTGTAGGCGGAGAGGACGTCCACCAGCGCCCTTTTCCTTTCGGTCCCCATCGAGTCCAACGCCCTGGAGATCGCCACGTTTACGACCGACGGATCCACGGGGGAAATGATCGTGTCTCCGCGCGTCTCCAGGGCCGGGATCTCCTTGAACCGGGCCGTGTAGCAGTCCACAAGCTTGAGTTCACCCGGCATTCCCTTCACCTTAAGATCCGTCGCTATCTGGTCCGGGGAGCGGGTTGCCGAGACGACCAGGCATCCATCGCCGTTCCGCATGCCAGCCCTTATGAAGGCTAGGGCCATGCGCTCACGTTCGCCGATCGGACTGCCGAGGACAAGGACCGCTACCCCGTTAGGCAGCCCTCCTCCCAGGGCCTTGTCCAAGCTCACCAATCCGGTTGAAGTTCTATCGGTGAGTAGCCCTCCGGCCAGTCGGAAGAAGAGGCCCTCGTCTATGAGGAAGTCCCTGTACCTGTTGACGGTACCTCCGCACCTTGCCCTAAGTGCAGTTGCGAGGTCCTTGCGGTGCTGCACGTTTCCTGCAGAGGCGAAGTGCTCGACCAAGCCATCCAGAAAACGAACCAGCGGCTCTGGGTCCAACCTAGACCCGCCTATTCTCAGGATCGTTTCCATGTCAAGTTTAAGCTCTCCGCGTTTTGTGAAGTGGGCGCGGGCTAGGACGGGGTTCGTGAGCGAGACGCGATCGAGCACGCTGTTGAGCTTCTGTTCTCCCTCGATGGCGACGATGGGCTTGGCCAGATCCTCGTATATCTGACCGAAGAAGCTTATCATGATGTGATTCTCGGAGGGCAGCGGGAACCCGGGATCGAAATCTCCTGTGGTGGCGATCTCCTCCATCCTCCTCCGGTTTTTTTCTCCCCAGTAGAGGAAGAATGGGAATCCGAATGACTGTATGAGGAGGAAGGAAGCCGCTCTTCCGGGGTCTCCGTCAGGGTAGCCGGAGAAGAGGATGAGAGATGAGCCGAGAACTAGGACGACCGGTGGCAGCATGGCGAGGTGGCAGGGGTACCTCGTCCTGGCGTAGGATTGGAGGAACCCGGCTACCCCTATGGCCAGCACAGTTATCGCTAAGACCTCACCCGACGCTGCTAGGGGGCTCAGCAAGCCTCCACCTCCTGCCGTAGATGAAGTGGTCAAGCAGCAAGGCATTAGATCCTTGGGCGAACAGGATGCCTAGCACTATCAGGAAGGCGCCCAACAGACCCACACCGTTTGCCTTGACGAGGAATGATATCGCAACGCATGCGTATCCAGGGAGGAGGAGGGCGAAGGCGAACGTGTACAAGATCGAGGCCTCCGGCATCCCCCCCATCAGCCTGTCAATTCTTCGGTACTGCCATATGAGGTTGTAGAAGAAGACGCCGATCGAGAGGACGCTCAGCACGACGACTGCTAGGCCTAGGGTAGTGGTCCGTGATGCCAGCGCAATCGAGATGGCCAGGACAAGCAGAGTTATCAATATGCTTGGATATATTCTCGGCCGCGTTTTGCCCACCTCACAACACGGCGCCCAATCTAATTTGGTGGTTGCAAAGTTATAAATGCTGCTGCAAAAAGCTCGAGAAAAATGGAAAAATGCAGAAACTAGGCGCGCTTGTGCGCGGTGGGGAATGTTCCCCTCCCGTAGTACGGGCGGCGGGTTGTCGAAACTTGCTGGGCGTTGGCGGAGCGCTTCACTTCTGGAGCGGGTTGGGGTTACGGGCAGCATACTTTTCAGCGCCCGAGCACCCAGCGGTGCGATGGGTAACCGGACCGAAGGGCAGGGGTCATTGTCAGCGAGTCGGTTACTCGCCTGGGTCAGGATGTTGAGGCTCCCGACCGGCCTTGTCTCGCCCTCGATGGCCCTTGCGGGGTCGCTCCTCTCGCCTGCCCCTCCGGGAGGGCTTTGGGGAACTCTTGTTCCCGTCGGCGCGATGACGGCGCTCTCGTTCTCTGCCTACATGTTCAACGATCTCTTCGACCTCGAGGTCGATAGGATAAGCAATCCTGCCCGCCCGCTGCCTTCGGGCAGGCTCTCATCGCGCGAAGTCGTTTGCGTTGCATCGATGCTCTTGGTTGCCGGCTTCATGATCGTCTTGGTGTGGGGATCGCTCGCATCGCTTTCGATGGCGCTGGCCCTCTGCGCATTCGTGTTCGTTTACTCTGCGCCTCCCATCCGCCTGAGGAGGTTCTTCTTGGCACCCTACTTCACCATAGCGACCTCGGCCTCGCTGTCCTTCTTGGTGGCCCACCTGTTCTGGGGCGGTGATCCGAGCGGCGCCTCGATAACGGGCGCCATCCTCGTCTTCGGGTATGGATCTGGATCATGCATGGTGAAGGAGTTCAAGGACATCGAGGGAGACTCCCGGATGGGCGTGCGATCCCTTCCCGTTGCGCTGGGCCTTCAGAAGGCCGTGCGGGTGACGATACCCGCTTACCTTGGGTCGTGCCTGCTTCTACTTCCCTTCTACTGGCTCTTCGATCTAAGTCCGCTCTTCTTGCCCATCTTCGGGGCCGTATTCCTTGCGAAATGCAAGACATCCTACGACCTGGCCAGGAACCCGTTTGACATCGGTAGAAGGATCCGCATACTGACCGTCGAGGTGGTCTCGACGGTCCTGCTCTTCCTCGGCATCGCGGCAGGCGCCCTTGTTTGACGAGAGAAAGGAAATCGTGACGGACGGCCCGGGAAAGCACGGAAGAAGGTTCGTTCATCCATTGGCAAGCCCTAGGGAACTGCATGCGCCGATGGTCGGGAGCGTCTTGTTCTACTGCCTCGTGATCGCCTTTTCCGGCGACTTGGGTCCTCTCAAAGCGGTAGTCTCTGGCCCTTTGCGGTCGTCACGGCGGGCGTACGAGGAGTTTCATATCATTGGCAGTTAGCGGACTCTTTTGCCGCTTTCAGGAAGGTCTGGATGTGTGTCTCGGGCACTGCAGCGTCAATGACCCCGCTGCTCAAGGTCCATCCTCCCTCACGCCCCATGGCATCGATGACCCTGCTGACCTCCGCTCTAATGGTTGCCTCGCTGACCAGCCTGCCGGGGGCAATGAAGACGGAGAACCTCACCCGCTTGGGGCCGAAGACCGACTTGAACCTCGAGAGGTTGGACGAGCTAACCAAGCTACTGAAATGGCCCACCGGGATCCTCTGGAAGAGGTCGATGAATTCATCCATCACGTCCTGGGTCTCGAAGCTCCACCTCGTCCATCCGCATTTTCGTGCGTAGGCCTGGTAGCAGGGCAGGACGTACCGCTCCACCAACGCGGGGGAGAAGTAGGCAAGCGGATTGTCGTAGAAGTGTCCTTGAGAACTGTCGCCCTCGTATTCGATGCCCCACATCTGGCGGTAGTAGCGCCTGATCGCGTCGTAGACGTCCAGCATCTTGTTCATGAGTTTGTGGACGATCGGGGGGTCGGTGTACATGTCCCTGATGAGTTGCCTTATGCCCCGGGCGTAGGCCGCCATCTGAAGTGGCCCGCCATCGCCACCCTGGATCCTCACGCTGATCAGATCGCCGACCAGCTTCTCGATCACCTCCATCATCTGCAGGGTCTGTGGCATGAGGCCTGCCTTGGGTATGTCGGGGGTGACGAAGTCGTCTATCTTCTCCTTGGAATCAAGAACCCTGTGGCTCAAGTCGAGCCAGGCGAAATCATCCTCGGGGAAGACGCACCTACAGCCCACTATCGAGGGGTGCAGCACCACGCCTCCCAGCGGGCCGACCTCGCCCGAGGTCACCCACGGACGGTCGTCATCGAACTCCCTGAAGGAGTCGATTTGGGTCCTGAGCTGGTACTCGACGAGAAGCCGGGGATCCTTCCAGTACCTGCCGATCGCTATGTGGTACCTCCTCCTGAAGTACCAGTTCGACCAGACGGGGCTGAGGTCGACTGTGACGGGGATCCTATCGGGCTTCTCGAAATTGCGGGATGCATCAAGTCGAATCCTTGCGGATTCCAATCTCTCTTTGCTTTCCTTCTCAAGCTTGGTGGCCTCGCGCAGAAGGCGTTCCACGTTCTTCCTGAACGCTGCGTCCGAACTCAACATTTTTTCGCCTCGCTCGTGCTGGACTGGGTGATCGGCGCTGTATCGCGCTGCCTGGTTGTCCGCCCGTCAAGCTAATGAATGTGACAACGAGACCCCAATGCGGCTTGCACGAAACGAGAAGTAGCAGATCATATGGACAATCCGTCCATCCCACATTGCGCCCAAGCTAATTGGGAACATCGGAACCACCACATAGGAGTCTCCGGCAGCAGGACCTAAAGATGGGCCGGAATAAGGCCCCACGATCGTATGCGCTCAGTTGGTCTGGTGGTTGAGATTTATTAGAGCCGTTGCGGAGAGGATCAAAGGTTTCTGGGAAGAGTTGCACGGAATTCTCTTTGCAGTCAAGTGCCACGGAATTGTGGGGCGTTCCCTGATTATAGCGAGCCTCGTACTGTTAGTCGTAAATGGTGCCCATTGCGCCCTGGGAGAGGACCAAGTTGGTTGCAGGGTCTCCTTTGTGAATCAAACCTTGATGGTTGACGGAAAACCATTCTTCATGCTGGCAACAATCTGGGGCAACCAGAGCCTAGAGCCAATCGCTGAACGCCATCTCAACACGGTTTTCTTCTGGACGTCAAGCTACCTGCGGAGCGCAATAGATCAGGCGAAGGCGCTAGGGCTAATGCTAGTTCCCTACATACACTCCCCACACCTCTACAGCGGCAAACTCACCATGGAGGACGTGGCGCGGTTCGTCTTGGAGCTTGAGAACGAGACCCAGATCCTTGCGTGGAACATCGGCGACGACTTCGGCACGGCCGATGTCCCTCTCGCCAAGGAGGTCTATGAGCTCGTCAAGTCCATCGATCCCCAGAGGCCAGTGATGCTCGATGGGCCGATGGAGGGCAACTGGAGCTTTGTCGATATGTACTGCACGTACAACTACCCGCTTCTCAAGGGGAACTATACCCCGGGAATGCCGGGGCTAAGAGGCAACGAGGACAACCTAGAGGTGTACGGAGACTATCTAGACAGGGCCAGATCTTCCCAGGGGCAGGGCCGGTACTTCTGGACCTGGCTTCAGGCACACACGCAGTATTGGTACACCCACAACCTCTTGGGCGGACCGCCGGCGGCGCACAGGCCCAGCAGGTTTCCCGATCCCTCCCATATCAGAATCCTGACCTACACGGCCATATCGCATGGCGTCAGGGGCATAATCTATTACACCTATAAGTTCTTCTGGGACGACTGGTACGGACGCGACAGGTTCGCGGAGGTCGGCGTGATAGGTGCTGAGATCGAGATCGTCGGACCATACCTGGCAGCCGGCCGCCTGTCGACAAACCTTCCCACGGATTCTAAAGACCTACAGGTCTCATCGTTCGAATACGACGGTGACGTGTTGCTCGTCCTTGCGATGATGAGGCCTTACTACTCCTACAGCATAGACGAGGGGCTGGTGGAGAACGTGTCCATATACCTTCCGTTCTCGGCGGAAGGGATATCCGCGTATTCGATAAGCTTTCCAAGAGTGACCCCTCTCAAGCTCATTCCTGAAACGGCGGCTTCCTCCATCCTTATCATCCCGCGGGTGGAGCTAACGGACTTGGTACTTCTGACCTCTTCACCCGACAAGATCCTGAGAATCGAGAACCAGCTTCTCTGCCTGCTTCCTGATGCAGCACGCTTCGCGGTAGAGGCCCTGGATGCCCAGATCGAGAAGGTGGGCCAGATCTGGTCCGAGCTTAGGCGGCTTGGCATAAATCCCCCCGGCTTGGACGACCTTTTCAGGCATGCCGAGGAAATGCATGCCCAGAGCGGCGAGCTCATTTCCCGTCAAAGGTACGCAGAGGCCTATGAAGCCGCCAGGGCAGGCCAGAGGCTTCTAAGGTCACTGACAGATTCCTGTTGGAAGCTGTTCAGGCCGATGTACCATGACCCCCAGACACCAGCCCAGTTCAGGAAATACCTGATCGACTACTACGTGCTGCCCCTCTTCTACACAACCGCCTTGGAAGGCCTAAAGGAAGAAATCCAAGAACAGAACCAACTGCTGGACGAGCTGGTCAGTTTCGGTGTGGATGTGTCCGAGGAAAGGCGCCACCTAGCAAAGTTGAACAGGACATGGCTGGAAGACAGCAACACAAACCTCTCGTCGCTGGTGCACGAGGTGTGGGGGCTGAGATACTCCTTGGAAAGGCTTAAGGCCGAGACCTATGTACGCGCCGCGGAACAGGCCATCGAATCTGCGAAAACGCTTGGGATCGACACATCCCGATATGAAATCTTCCTCTCTAGGGCCAAGATCTCCCTGCAGGAAGGGTTGTTCGAATCCGCAGTCACCTTGGCCTCCTATCCTCTTCAGCTATCGCAACAGATCCGCGAGCCGTTTATGGCCGCTGCACTGGTCCAGATCCTCGTTTTTCTCATGCTCCCACTGGCGCGAGCGGAACCGGATCACCCTTGACTACCTCACACTAGAGCCGCACGGCTGATGACACGCCGGCCACCGTCTCTTCCCAAGGAGGCTCCGCGCGACGGCGCGGAAGCGAACCTTGGCCAGATACCTCTGCCAGTTGCGTAACAGCCTGTAGACCGCGCGATGATTGCAGACCGATGCATGGCCGGCCGCCTGTGGGCTCTTTTGGAAATGGCACACATCTCCCGCAGGCAAATGACGGAAAGCCAGATGGCGGCACACAAGGACGTTGTACACCCTTGAGGAACTCTACTGGATGTGTGAACAGGCAAGAAAGCATCTTGGCAAGGAAAGCATACTGTTGGCCGGGTCATTGCAAGGCCCTTCGTCGGCGAGCCTATCCATTTCAGGAGAACAGGCGAAAGGAGGGACTACTCGCTTCCACCTCCATGTATAACTCCTGGACAGCGCACGGGGGCGCGTCCATGCGTCCCCGGCGGCTATTTCCTTCCGAACTTCCGCGTGCTGTGGAAAGGCTTTCCTCCCCGGCAACCTAGGCTCATTTCGTCGGATCACATTCAAGAGCAGCGTGGGCATACGCCGGATCTCAGTCGTGTGGCCATGTCGTTTGACCCCCTGGACCTGACCAAGAGCACGGAGGCAGTGGTCGTGAAGGGCGAGCTCAGGAAGTACTACCGGGTCGCCAGGCCAGGACGATGGTACGGCGGCATAGCGAGCTCCGACTGCTGCGGGTGCAACCTGAGGTGCGTGTTCTGCTGGAGCGGCGTTCCCCGAGATTCGCCCGCCAACGTGGGAAGGTTCTACTCGCCTCAACAGATATTCGAGAGCCTCACGGGCTGCGCAAAAAGGTTCGGCTACGCGCAGCTGAGGGTGAGCGGGAATGAGCCGACCATAGGCAGGGATCACCTTCTTCGGCTGCTCGAGCTTCTGGATGGGACTAGGTACAGTTTCATCTTGGAGACCAACGGCATCCTGCTCGGCCATGATCGCAGCTATGCCAAGGAGCTGTCGAGGTTCGAGCGCGTGCATGCCAGGGTCTCGATCAAGGGCACCAACGCTCAGGAGTTCTCGAGACTGACGGGGGCATTGCCCGAGTCATTCGAGCTTCAACTCCAGGCGCTGCGGAATCTCTTGGACGCCGGAGTTCCCTGCCATCCGGCGGTCATGCTGTCGTTCAGCACGGAGGGTGGGCTCGAGGGACTGCGTGAGAGACTGAGGGAGATCCAGCCCACCTTGGTCGAGGAACTGGAGAAGGAGTTCGTGTTCCTGTATCCGCACGTCGTCAGGCGCTTGAGGGCGGCTAAGGTACAGCCCCTAACGGCATACGAGCCGACCCGTGTGCCCCCGGAGTTGGTGTAGCTTGCTCATTTCCCAGTGCCGAATGTGCCTTGACGCGCCGAAGGGAGCTCTGGAAAATGTTCGATGGCTTTATATCAGGCGAATTGCTGCGAGGGAAGCGATGGTTTTCACGTCGCACAGACGTGATCCTGAGGAATAACCGTGCCGAGAGAGACGATCGAGGACCGGACTACTCGCGACTGCGCGATGTATCTTCCGGCAGGGCAGCTCCCGGTAATCGAGGGTCTGCCAGAGATTCTCAGAATGAATGACGGCACGAGTGTGCGAAGTCGAAGGGACTGGGCTCGACGGCGCCGGGAGATCGAGGCGATGATGCTTCATTATCAGTACGGACGGATGCCGCCGAGGCCCGTCAGCTTTATTGCACGCGAGACATCCTCTAGGCCTGCGTACGACGGCGCCGCAACCGAGAAGCACATCACGCTGCGCATGGGACCTGAGCGTGGCGTGTCGGTCCGGCTGCGCATGGTCATCCCGGCCGGCGAAGGTCCCTTCCCGGTCATCCTGAGGAACGACCGGGACTTGGGAACGACGGCGATAGCGGAGGAGATCATCAGGCGTGGGTATATTCTCGCGGAGTACAACCGGCATGACGTTGACCCGGACGGCCCCGACAGGAACGATGGTGTCCATCCCTTCTACCTTGGGTTCGACTGGGGCACCTTGGCGGCTTGGGCGTGGGGCGGCATGCGGGTGGTGGACTACCTGCTGACGTTGGACGTCGTGGATGAGGGGAAGATCGCCTTCACTGGTCACTCGAGGGGAGGCAAGGCCGCGCTGCTCGCAGGTGCACTCGATGAGAGGATAGCCCTGGTTTCGCCGAACGGGTCGGGCACGGGGGGCGCGGGCTCGTACAGGATACAGGGCAAGGGGGCCGAGACGCTGAAGGACATCTTGAAAAACTTCCCGTACTGGTTCGTGCCCCGGCTCGCCGGCTTCGTGGGCCGAGAAAACAGGATGCCCTTCGATCAGCACTTCCTCAGGGCTCTGGTTGCTCCGCGGGCAGTCCTATCCACCGATGCCCTAGGCGACCAGTGGGCCAACCCGCTTGGCACCCAATACATGTTCGTCGCGGCCCAGCCCGTCTTCGACTGGCTGGGGGTTGGCGGCAATAATGCTATCCACTTCCGCCAGGGAGGGCATGCCCAGGGGCCGGATGACTTAAGGGCGCTCTTGGACTTCGCGGACCGGGTGTTCTTCCGCAAGACGCCCGAGAGCGGTAGAAGGTTCGATCTGCTTCCCTTCCCGCAAGAGCGAGGGGAATCGGGGTGAGGCAAATGTGAGTGGGATGGATGACGGGAGCATTTGGGTGCCGACGCCGGGGCCCGTGGCCGAGTCACGCCAGCTGTTGGGTGAGCGCGTTGATCCAGCCTTTCGTCTTCTCCACGCGCGCAAGCAAGGCCATGTAAAGCCCGTCGGCCGTCTCCTTGAGCGTGCGCTGCGAGTTGGTGTAGATGTTTCTCTTTGTGGCTTCATCGACTTGGTGAATCCATTCAGGCCTGAGTGTCTCCGCACCAGAGAGGGCGCCGGAGAGTCCGCCCGAGATCGCTGCGAGACAGTCCGTGTCGCGGCCGAAGTTCACCGACGCGATGATGGACTCCTGGGGGTCGCCCTTGGTGACCTTGAAGACGGCGAAGGCCTTGGACACAACTTCGTTTGCCCACGAATGGGCGTATGGGACTCCCTTTCCATTGTAGATGTCGTGGAAGGCGTCCCTCAGGGCAAAGGGTTCCGTGAAGCGATCGGCCATCTCCAGCGCCCGCGCAAGTTCTTGGCGGATTCGTTCATGGGCCGCGCCGAGGGCGGATGCGATCACCGACTCAATGCTGGATCCGGGACAGAGTGCAGTGGATATGCCGGCGGCCACGACGGCTGCCCATTTCAGCCCATCGCCGACGGGCGTGTTATATAGTAGCCCAACGTCGTAGACATCCCTCACTGCCGATCGGGGGTCGCATGCATTGATGATGCCCAGTCCGTGGCAGGACCGGGACATGGTCACTAGGCCGTCCCACGGGCAGTATCGCCCGATGTGCTGTGCAGGTATGCCCGCGCGGGCCATGGCCAGCAGGGTGCTCTCGAAGGGCTCGGATACCATGCCCTCGGATTCGGGCTTGATGTCCCTAAGCCATATCCTCACTACATCCTCGGCCGTGATGCGGTCCTGCTTCTCGATGATCGCCGTCAGCATGAGCTTCTGTCGCTCTATCCCGTCCTCGGTGGTGCCGGGCGGACGCATCCAACCGTTGCGGTAGTGTTCGTAAGGAAGGAGCCTGTCAAGCACGCCGTATTCCTTTTCTATCCGCTCTTTGTCCCAACCCTCCACGGGCGCACCCATCGCCGATCCTATGTGGGACGCGGCTATGCAGCCGAAGATCTTGTTGTGAAGAGTCGTCATCGCTCCTCACCTCGTTAGTGCTGTCCTGAGAAGCGCAGCTGCGGCAGTTCGATGGCGTGGCCACGTTCGTCGTGTGCGACCGTGGTCATCTCCCTTCTCATCTCAGGCCCTCGAAGCTCCGCTATGCCGACCTCGCAGAGGATGTAGCAGGTGCACCCCTCTTCCAGGTGGCCGCCGAAGGCCCCATCCGGCGTGGATGCGGTGAAATGTACGTGTGGCTGGCCGTCGACGATCGAGCCGTTCATGCTCAGGATCTCGATGCCCCCTTCCCGCTCACCGAATTTGTTTTCAGGC
Source organism: uncultured Thermococci archaeon (assembly GCA_964549615.1). Taxonomy (GTDB): domain Archaea; phylum CAYQAE01; class CAYQAE01; order CAYVLA01; family CAYVLA01; genus CAYVLA01. The sequence goes on from CAZJVP010000011.1 coordinate 93,480, forward strand.
GGGAAACGGTTGTGGGTAACCCAGTGCAGGCACGCCTTGGAGAGCGTGCCGTATCCCCAGACGACGGCGCCCTGCCGGATCCCCTTCTCCGCGATGAATCTCTTGAGCGACGCAAGGACATCCTCTCCCGGGTCGATCCTTACGACCCAGGTAGCTGTGTTTTCGAATCTTCCTGCCTCCAACCTTTCTGCACCCAGTCGGCCCAAGCGGCGCGAGCTGATTAGGGTTGCGTGCCAAGCTCGTATCCCGTTCCCCTTTCTGGGACGATGGTCTGCGTTTCCAGGGTGCGGCAGAACCTGGCGAAGAGCTCGGGGTCCTCCGTGTGTATCGGGAAGACCTTCTTGGGCTCTATGGTCTCTATGGCGTTCCTAAGCTCAAGGGGCATGATGTGCCCCGAGACGTGGATGTGGTACTGGGGCAGCCCGTAGTGGCGAAGCCAGTTCAGGAGCTTCTCGAAGTCGATCTCCATCTCCTCGCTGAAGGGCTCGGATCCGGAAAGGATGTAGCAGCTCTCGCCGACGGGCTTTATCCTGACCATCTCCTCCATGTCGTAGAGGGAACAGGCCAACACCGTCTTGTCCTGCAGCTGCGATATCTGGGCGGAATCGACCACGTTGGGGTACTCAAGGATCTCCTTCTCCCAGTTGTAGTAGGTCTTCTTGGTCCGTTTGAAGATCAGTATGCCCTCGTCATCCGGCCCCGGTATGCAGAGGTGGGGATCCCTGCATAGGCGGGCCAGGAGGTGTGCCTGTTTGAGGCTAATCCCCAACTTTCGCCCGTTAGCCCTGGATGCGTTGTAGAAGGACCTGATCCTGTCCACATCGGCCCTGGCGAAGTCCGCGACGACCAGCCCCCTTGCCTGCCCCACGACCTCGGCGAGCTTCTGCTCGACCATGGGCTCGGAGAACGGGGTTGCCCCGGTTACGTTGGTGGCTTCGGTGATCATCGCGACCGGATGAGCGTCGCGGGCGGCTTGCACGAACTCATCGGTCATCTCGGGCTTGGTGCCATGGGCCCTGAAGTCCCCGGTATACACGATCGCCCCCTCGGTGGTGTGTACCACGAAGCCGTACGCACCCGGCACGCTGTGGTCCACGTGTATCGGCTCAACCTCGATCGATCCGACCTTCACCTTGTCCCCGGTCCTGAAGGTGCTGAACCTGATGTCCTTCAAATCGAACTCGAAGGTCTTGGGGCTCATCTCGGCCAGGGACTCAAGGATGGTCGCCGTGGTTTCGCCGCAGTGGATCGGCACGGATCTCTTCACGAAGGTTATGTAGGAGGCGTGGTCCATGTGGGAGTGGGACAGGAATATTGCATCCACCGAGGGCTCGGACTCGTCGAAGGCGTACAGCCCCTGGAGGTCCGGCACAAGCCCGAACTCGAAAAGCGCTTCGTGGCACCTGGGCGAAAGGAAGGGGTCGGCGTAGTATCTTCGCTTGGCCCCGAAGGGCATGCCGAAATCGAGGAAGATCCTTGTGTCATGGTCCTCCACGAGGATCTTGTTGCCGCCGATCTCTCCCACGCCGCCGTGAAAGGTGAGTTTGACCAAGGCTAGGGCCCGCACCTCGTAGGCGGTTCGGGCTATTATCTGTTGCGCGGGTCAATGACGCTTGGATGCGTCATGGGGGTGTTGTGCGATCTTTGCAGCTGGTGCGGGTCGTGCTCGTCGTAGAGCGAGCTGATGCGGAAGTGCGGATTTCCGGAGAGAGCGGGCTTGCGCGGTCGACAAGACGACTTCCGGCCGGACTGGCTGGTGCTTGGTTGCTCGATCAAGGAGATAGGCCATGGGCTTCATAGTTCAACGGGGTCTGGGACCAAGACCAGGCTCAGGCTCAACAGGTCTTCCGTTCCGGCTTGGGAATCTCGAATGCAGGATCGAGGGGGTTGATCACTTTGATGAAGTCGAAATCCGCAAAGTCGCCCACGTTTTCGCTGAGGATCGTCCTGATGCCATTTGCCTTGGCGCTGAAGGCGAGGCGGCAGTCGTGTATCCAAGCTCCCCTATCTGGCTCCCGCTTGCCTGCCTCTATCCAGGCGAATACCTCTCTGAAGGACTCGTCCGTCTCAAGGATCATGCGAAGGGCGGATGATGTCGCCAGTGCTCGAGCTATCATTGCGGCCTGTGCCGTCTCGATGGGCCGCGCAACCTGGGAGGTGGCCACCGCGTAGAATTCGGCGATGTTCTGCGATGCCACGCAGGCCGACAACTCTCCCTTCAGTGCTGCGGACAGCAGACTCCTACATTTCTTCATCTTGGACGTGAGCTTACGGGCTTCCGCTGGGGTGCCTGCATCTTCTTGGGTGCACGCGTAGGCGTACACGAGTATGTTGGTGTCCAGCAGGAAGGGTTCAGCCTCGCTTGGCATATATGTCCCTCCTTCTCCATGGCGGTTTCACGGGGTTTGAGGGGCCTCGGGTTCTTGGCAGCGACTCCTGCAGCCACCGGAGGAGAAGTTCATCGGGGTTCTGGGTCTTGATGGGGCTTGCCACAATATTGCCGCCCCTTGCCGTCACTTCCATACGATCTCCATCAGACAGCCTGAGTTCGTCTCTAATGCTCTTCGGCAGGTAGAGCTTTCCTGAATGGTAGGTGGCGATGGCCAATTTCGTTCCCCAACGGGAATGGATATGGCAACTGATAAATCTTCGCTTTGCTTGGAGTCCGTTGTGTGGAAAATGGGGCTCGCAGATCAGTAGCCTTGGCTGGTCGAATTCTTGCGTTTTGCGTCCGCGAAGCTGAAACGACAGAAGAGCCGTTGGCGGTGTCCGGAACCTATGCGCAGGAAAGACCGCCCTGCCAGCGGGGGTAGGCTGAGGAGGATGATCAGGGCACCGGTGGTCAGTACATTCTCCACGATCCGAAGTGTGATGGAGTCAAGGTAGATCGTGCCGGAGCCCTGGGCTATGATCTTGAGCGATTCCAGGCGGGCACCGAAGATCCACCCGAAGTGGGATGTCGGTATCTCCACATCGGTCCATTTCCCGGGGGCGAGCGTGATGTTGTACGCCCTGAGGATGCGGATCGACTCGGTAGCGCCCGAGCCGGTCTTGGTTATCTGGATGTCCGTTAGAGTACCATTTCCCGGGTTCACCGAGAGCGCGAGGCGATCGTACTCCCACAGGGTGATGGCCCAGGGGTCCGGTGGGACGTACTCCAGTGTGAAGAATCTGTCGAAGCTTATCCTCTGGCAGGCGCCGTGGGAAACCATGTCGGTCGAGAAAAGGTCTACTTCGGCCCGAGACGCTTGGATGGTCCAGCCCGGCGCCAATGCGTCGTCGTATATGACGAGATCTGCGCTGGGCGCCTCGAAGCCCGGGAGGTTGCTCAGCATGAAAAGGTTGGGCCCCTTGCCGAAGTAGATCCTCCCCTGCGAATCAAGGGCGACGTTGCGCCCCCCGGTATGGAGACGTTCGAACCCGACCGTCTCTCCGGGCTTCGATATCGGCTTCATCCTGAAGACGGCGCTGTCGGTGATGCCGTATATCAGGCCATCCGTCCAGGCGACCATCTGCCTGATCTCGCCCGCCCCGGCGCTCTGCTTGTGTACGATCTCTCCCGCGGCGGGGTCGAAGATGAAGAGGGTGGATCCCGCACAACCGTAGATCCGGCCGTCAGGCGCGGTGGCAAGCGACTTGATCTCGCTTGTCCCTTGTGGGAAGGTGATGTCCAAGATCAGCTTGCCCTCCTTTGCATCCCATGCGAAGAAGTGAGCACGCGTTTCAACCGGGGTCGTACCCTCGCCATTGCTTATGCTTGATCCACCGTAGATCGTCCAACCATCGAGGCCGCAGGTCAGGGACACGATGCTTTGGTTAGGTATGATGTGCCTGTGAACTTCGAAGCGATCGGTCTGGGGATCGTAGATGGAGAGGGCGCCTCCCATCTTCCCATAGGTGGGCACAGTCCCGATGTAAATTCTTCCCGCCGCATCGGACGTCAGCGCTAGCGGCCTGTTCTGCTCGTCTCCCACGGGGCCGATGGTACGGGGGTTGGAGTCATGGGTTTTTCCCGGACTCCAAGGTTTGGATGGGTCGTAAACGGCAAGCATCGCGTCCGAGTAGGATGCAAGGTATAGCTTGTCCTTGTGCGCGTGAAGGCTGTAGAGCTCCCCGCTCTGCCCGACGATCGGGAACCCCATGTCCTGCAATATGCCCGTTGCTGGGTCGTACTTGAACAACTTCAGCACGCTCACGACGCCGCCATAGATGCAGCCATCCGGCCCCGTGCCCAGGCTGAAGACCTCCATTCCATCCCCGTCCTTGCTCACGTCCACCCGGCTCAGAAGCTGGCCGCTCGTGACGTTGTATGCCTCGAAGATCTGTCGTCCGTCTGTCCTCCCGTATGCGATGCCGGTCTTGGCGTCGTAGGAGGAGTAGGGCGGGGTGAAGCAGGGCTCCAGTTGTCCAGTGGACCGGTTGAAGCGAACGTTGCCGCCTGGGAGCCCGTTGATGAGGATGGGTCCACCAGACATCTGCCTGTGGAACCCGACGAAGCCGCCGCTCGGATGCCTGACCTCCCTAACCAAGGCGTACGTGTTGGCGTCGATGATCAGGACGACGTTGGCCGTCTGAGCGTAAACGAGATCTCCCTCGGCCCCAACGTCGCAGAAGGAATCTCCCTTATATTGATCCGGCAGTATCGCTTTCTTCTGGCCGGTTGCAGGGTCGTAGGCGATCAGGTCAGCGTGCGTCCCTATGCCGGCGAAGACCCTGCCGTTGTCTGCGACGGCGACGGAGCTGCAGTACTGCTCGGTGGGGTGCATTCGCCCAAGGCTCTCTATCCTGCCCTTGGCGGGATCGTAGAGCACGACCTTTGCGCCGGGATAGGTTGCCGCATACACTCGGCCGTCGGGCCCGGTCGTGAGCTCGAATACGTACTCCTCGCCTGCTGCACTTCCCAGATCAACCACCTCTCTGGAGACGGGATCGAAGCTGAAGAGGCGGGCGGGGATTATGGTGCCGATGTAGATCTTGCCATCATTTCCTTCGCATAGCCCGTACGCACCCTTCGTGCCGGGAAGCTCGAAGTACTCCACTCGGTTCTCCGCATAGTCGAACCTGATGAGCTTTCCGGTCCCGGTACTTGTGTACATCCCCGAGTAAAAGACCGGGCGTCCGCTGACCGGATCTCTGACCAAAAGGCTGCCGCGGATCGACATGGACCTGATAGGGATGCCGAGGTCCGTTACCGTCGGCCGGCACAACGCGGTTCCGAGGAGAAGCATGCTGGTGGCGAGCAAGAAAAGATGGCGCATTTTCCTCGGGTGCCCCGCAAGCCGAAGCCGACTGAAATATGTGATCGGAATCGCCCATAAGTCACTGCCGGGCTAAGCGGGTCCGTCTCGTTTTGGACCCCCATCGATGGGCGACCCGAAGGTCGACATAGCCAAGGCGCCCTGCGAGCGGGGCAAACGCCCGCCTGCCTGCCATGTCCGCGTCAGGCAAGCGAGCGGTTGAGTTTAATCGAGCTTGGGGAATGTGGGGCGAGAGAGCATCTCGTCTTAGCCACCTCAAGACTCTGGAGAGGGCGAGGGCGTGCGGCGGGTGCGTCATCCAAATAGTAATAACCTGGGCCGCACTGCAGTTGGACATGCTGCTCGACATAGCTCCCTTCGCCCAACGAGCTGTCAATAATGGTGCTATCGTGCTCCGCTGGGAGGAGCCAAGGGACATCTTTAGGGTGGAGATCGAGCCCGCCCCCGGGCGTCTTCCGCCATCGCGGCGGAAGGTGATCGTGAGGTACTGGCAGGACAAGTGGCCCAAACTGCGGCGGACGGAAGCCGACGTGACCGCTGGCAGGATCTGTTGGGCCGCCTGGAAAGGAGAGGACGACTGGTTCAATGGCCAGTGGCGAGCTGCAGATGCCCGGCTTCGCGTGCTCGGCAGGCGACTGATCGTCACATTCGCACCACTTGCTCGGCGCGAGTTCCCGGAGATGCAGGAGTACAGCGTGACCTATCGGCGCACCTTAAAGCTGTCCATCGAGATGCCGCACGCCTGCGAGGCCACGATCCGGGTCTTCACCACCAGCAAGGTCGCCGAGAGGACGGTGGCGATCGAGCTGGGTTGCGGCATCAAGCCGCGCCCTCGGTGGGACGGGTCCGTCGAGGTATACAACGGCACTCTCTTGAAATTTGTGAAGCCGAGTCGAAGGAATCCGCGGCTGGTGCTGAGGCTTCTATGCTCGAAGCCTGCTCCGCTCTCCCACGACGGCACCATCGTGACCGTACGGTCTGCCGCGGCATCGTTCTCCTTCCGACCTGACGATGTGGCAAGGGGGCAGCCGATCTGGGCGCCCGACCTGCGCGTTCTGGTGTCGGCCGCGGAGGACGATGCGAGGTACACCTCCGAGTATGCCGCCTCACTGGTGAAGGAGAAGTGCCTCTACGACAGGATCGCGGATCTTCCGGAGCAAACCCTGCAGGCCGCCCTGAAGAGCTGCCCACCCAAAAGGCCGATGCATTTCGTGGTGGGCATAGAGGGTTCGCGCCAGAAGTTCGGTGTCGAGCCCAACGGCGACATCTTCGCTGGCATCGGCTACATCAGGCGCGTCCAGGGCCCTGACACGCCCAGGGTTGCCTGGGAGGGGAAAAGGCTCTACGTCCGGTTCGGCTGGGACAAAATGACGCCTAACGGCAGGTACTTGGAGGAGGGTTACCTGCCGATCATCTTATCCACCTTCTCCAAAGGCCCTCTGGACGTGCACGAAGAGGTGCTTGCAACTAGGCTGATCGGCAGGATGGCCCAAGGTCGGGCGCGGGGCGAGGATGCGGTGCTAGCGATGGCGCGGCTGACCTTCGAGAACCGCGGGGAGGAGTCGATTGACGTCGAACAAGAGATCTTCTGCGAGAGTGGCACTCGGTTGGTCCCTGAGAAGATGGCGCTTCGCGGAAACCTGGTCTACGGCGGCCCAGGCGGGGATCGTCTGAGGTTGGCCTTGGAACTGTGCAACGGCGGCGAGCTGTGCGAACGCAGGGGCATCATACTCTACAAGGTGCGTCTGGCCCCGAATTCCAAGAGCACGCTTGTCGTGAAGTTCCCCTTCATCGAGCCCGTCACAAGCGAGGAGATTGCCAGCCTGAGGGAAAAGGCATGGGACCAAGAACACCGGGATGTCAGAACCTACTGGAAGGGCCGCTTGGCATCGGGTACCGAGATCCACACGGGAGAGCAGGACCTGGACGACTTCCACAGGGCGTTGCTAACGCACATACTCATCAACGATGAGAACGAGATTGGCTCCGACCGCATCATCCCGCGGGTGAGTAGCTTCGCCTACGGCTGCTTCCCGAACGAAGCCGTCATGCAGATCATGGAGCTTGACCGTCGAGGCTACCACGATGAAGCCGCGCGACGCCTGGCTACCCTCCTTCACTACCAGGGAACCGTGGGACTTCCGGGGAACTTCAAGGGCAAGGACGGCGTCTTCTACGGGGCAGGCGGCTACGAGTCAGGCGGCTACAACCAGCACCACGGCTGGGTTCTCTGGGGCCTGTCCGAGCACTATCGCCTGACGGGTGATGCTGCCTGGCTGGCCGGGATCGCGGACAAGCTGGTTGCCGGCTGCGACTGGGTGGCGAGAGAGAGGAGGGCGACGATGGGCAGGCATGGGGGCATCCGTCCCATCGAGTACGGCTTCCTCCCGGCGGGATCGCTTGAGGACGTGAAGGATTTTTGCTACTGGTTATCCACGAACTGCCTGACCTACAGGGGGCTGGCGGCGGCCGCAGAGGTCTTAAGGAGCGCCGGGCTTCCGGAAGGTCGTCGGTTGGTCCTAGAGGCCAAGAGATACCGGGCTGATCTGCTTGCTGGAATCGAGAAATCAATGGTCCTGTCGCCGCTAGTCCGCCTGCGCGACGGCACCTACGTGCCACACATCCCTTCGAGGCTCTACTGGCGCGGCAGGGACATCGGGTGGATAAGGGAGGTGCTGGAAGGATCGATTAACCTGATCACCACTGTGTTGGATCCCGAGGACCAGGGGAGCACATGGATACTTAAGGACTACGAGGACAACCGCTATGTGGGCTCACCGTTCGGCTATGCCTTGGACGACTTCGATGCGCAGTGGTTTGGAAGGGGAGGTTTCAGCATGCAGCCAAACCTGGTCTACACGCCGTCTCCATACCTGGCTCGCGACCAGATCGAGCATTTCCTGAGGGCCTTCTTCAACAGCTTCGCAGCCTGCTGGAGGCAGGAGATCCGCTCGATGACCGAGCATCCCCTCCCCACCCTTGCCGACTGGGCTGGGGACCACTTCAAGAGCTCCGACGAGTCCATGGTCTCTCTGTCCCTTCGCCTCATGTTCGTGCAGGAGTCCGGGGGCGACCTATACCTTGGGAGGGCCATCCCACGCTACCTTCTGTGCCCGGGAGCTAAGGTCTGGATCAAGAGGGCCGAGACGTACTTCGGGACCGTGAGCCTCGAGATCGCGGTAGCCCAGGATGCGGCGTTCATCGATGCGGTCGTGGAGCCGCCAACCCGTTGCCCGCCGAAGAGGATCCTGCTCCGCCTGCGGCACCCCCACAGGTCAAGGATATCGAGCGTAACAGTCAACGGACAGCAATGGAGCGATGTGGATCCGGACAAGGAATGGGTCGTCCTGCCAGCCCTCACTTCCCGAACGGCGATCCGTGCGCTGTATGGGCAGCCGAAAAGACATGAATAGGCTCAGACGCTCGGGGCGCGGCAAGTCCGGCTCGAGGCGACCATTGCAAGCTTTCATCCGGTCCCAAGAAGCCGCTATGCCGCAAGACAGTCGGATCTCCGCTCTCCGTGAGGGCTTACCGGTGGATTTTTCAGGGGGTTCCGTCCCGCGCCGAACATCATTGGCCAGCTGGGGTGGGAGAGCGTGACAGTCGGCGATTCTGGAAGCCTGTCTGGGGATCTTTTATAAGATGTCTGTAGCGGGGCTTAACCGGAGATCTCGTCGCCCGGGTGGAGGCCGCGAACACGATCGCTTCAAAGATGGGCGGAAACGGGGGTTCCAGTGGGCCCGCCCTCGCGCGTCGGGTCAGCGTTCGGACGGGCGTGAGGGTTGTGGCTTGGCCGCGCGGCATGCTAGGCGACGTAGGCTCGATAGGAGAGGGGAAGAGTGCCGCAGGATGATGAGGTTCTCGACATGGTCGAGAAGGCGACGCGGAGCGTGGTGAACATCAACACCGTCCGCGTATTCCAGGATGTCTACTACAGGGTTGTGCCGGTGAAGGGCATGGGTTCCGGCTTCATCTACGACGGCGGCGGCTACATCCTGACTAACGCACATGTTGTGGACGGCAGCGAAAGGATCGGCGCCGTCATGGCGGACGGGCGGGTCTTGGAAGGGCGGCTGGTCGGTTCGTGTCACAGCCATGACGTGGCCGTCGTCAAGGTGGAGGGCGATGGTCTTGCCGTGGCGCAGATCGGGGATTCTGATGCGCTCAGGATGGGGCAGAGGGTCTACGCCATAGGGAACCCCTTCGGACTGGAGGGTGGCCCCACGGTCACGGCGGGGGTTATTAGCGCCCTGAACAGATCCATACACTCCTCGATGGGCACTTACGAGAATCTCGTGCAGACGGACGCCGCCATCAACCCGGGAAACAGCGGGGGGCCCCTGGTGGACCTCCATGGGCGGGTGATCGGGATCAACACGGCGATAATCCCATATGCACAAGGGATCGGATTTGCAGTTCCAATCAATGTCGCCAAGAAGTGTGCCGAGGAGCTCATGGCGCATGGAACGGCCGTCAGGCCCTGGCTCGGAGTCAGCGGAATAACGATGAGCAGGGACGTCGCAGCATACTACGGCATCCCCGTCGATTGGGGCGTGCTCGTGCTTAGGGTCTTGGCAGGAAGCCCGGCTGAGAAGGCAGGGATCGTCGTGGGAGACGTGATCCAGATGCTCGGGGGCAAGAGGATCCTGAGCTTGGAGGACCTTCAGGAGACGATCCAAGATCTAGAGGTCGGAACCGGGATCGAGATTCGCCTGATCAGGGACGGAACGCGGAAGTGGATCGTCCGGGCAGAGTTGGAGAGGATGCCCTGAAGGCCCTCTCGCGTTGCTGCTTCCCCGCACGTTTCGGGAGCCCCGCCCTGCGGTTTGCGCATCGCTTGGCATAACGATGTGAATCCGAAGGCTATTAAAGGCCCCTGCCTGACGGTTGGATTCGATGCCGGACCCGCCGGTTTCCGCGGGCTCGGGCAGATCCGACTCGCAATCTGGTCGGCGGTTGAGGCGAATGACGGTTCAGGATCTCAGACAGATGGGCATCGAGGAGCTAGGCGAGATGCCCTGGGGCACCCACCTTTGTGCGTTCTACGACTCGGAGGACGACCTGCTCGATCTCTTGCTCCCGTACTTCGGGGCGGGGCTGAGGAAGCATGAGTTCTGCATCTACGTGGCCTGGGATCGCCAAGACCGAGACGATGTGGAAGAGGAGATGCACGGCCACGGCTTGGACCGGTATCTTGAGCGAGGCCAGATGCGGATCATTCCTGCCGAGGAGTGGTATCTGAGGGGCGGTTTCTTCGACGCGCGAAGGGTGCTCGATTCTTGGGTTGAGAATTGTCATGAAGCCAGGGCAAGCGGCTACGATGGAATCAGGGTGATGGGCAACATGGCATGGCTCGATAGGGTCGACTGGCAGAGCCTTGCCGATTATGAGTACCAGGCAAACCGCTTGTTCAACGGTCACCCGATGATCGCCGTGTGCAGTTATCCCTTGGAGCGGTGCGACGAGCGCCGGGCGACCGATCTAGTGGCGGCCCACCAGTTCGAGCTCGTCAGGACGTCGGAGGAATGGACGGCGGTTGGGCCGAGCCAGCCGCAGGGAGCCGTGGACAACGTAATGCGGCTGCGGGACGAGTTGCATAATTTGGATGGCCTCCTGAACGAGGGCAGGCTTGAGAAGCTGATCGCCAGCATGTTGTCTGACCTAGAGGACTCCTTCGGTGGTCGGTGGGTACGGTCCTTGGCTTGCTGGGATGCCAGCCGGGACCTCTCGGACAAGATCCGGACGTGGGCAGCGGAACAGCTCGAGGGTTTCGTGGGCGAAGCAGAGGAGATACACTGCGTCGCGAGGAAGCTGGCAATGATGCACAGGAAGATGTCGGGGGCCAGATGCGTTCGCGCGAGGGCGGATTCCACAGGCTTGGTCATCGAGGTCGAGGGCTGTCCGGGATTCGATGGGTGCGAGACGAGGACGAGCAGAGCACACTTTCTGAGGTGCGCGCCTGCCATGGCTGTCGCGGCGATGCTTCAGACCGCGGCGGAGACTCCCGTGTGGATCGATATACGCGAAGAGGGCAATGCATGCAGGATCGGGCTGCATCCTGGGTGGGTCCTTGAATGCCTTAGGGAGCTTGAGCCGTTCAAACTGGATGGCCTGGTTGTGTTGCGGGGAGGCCGCGTGCTTTTCTCTCACATTCCGACGGACTCGGAGGCCGAGGTGCTGGATGAGGCCGTGCTGCTGGACGAGGAGAAGCCGGTTGAGGGTGACGGCGTTCGCGTGGAGGAGCTGGAGCGGCGAAACAAGAAGGTGGTGATGGCAAGGCTTGGCGAGAACCTGATCTCGCTCTGCGTCGGCGGAGATTACCCGACGGAGGGACTTCGCCTTCACCTCGCCCGGGCCGTCAGCCGCATGGCTAGCCTCTGAGCGGTGTGAGGCCGCTATCTCGCCCATTGCCTTTTTTTGGTCGCGCCTGTGTGGGCTGGATCCTATTTCAATTCCGCTCGCCAGCGAGGAGCGGGTTGGATTGACGGCGACTGGAGCCAAGGGATCGGAGTCGTCCTTGCGCCGACTCGTGGCCCTTGGGATGGCAAGAGCACGGCCGCCCCTGTCGTGTGGAAAGACGACTCGAGGTACCACATGCTGTATCAGGGATGGTCGAAACGGGACGGCCCCAGGATCCTCGGGCTCGCCGAAAGCCCGGATGGCAATTGCTGGCAGAAATACGAACGAAACCCCGTCATGAGGCCGTCGGAGGGCACATGTGATTAAGCGGGGTTCGAGTGGGGGTGCCTCCTCTTGGTCGACGGCCAGTACCGACTGTACTACACCGGGATCGGAGGCGACGGCAAGGCAAGGATAGGACTCGCCATATCCGAGGATCTCAGGACTCAGCAGAAGTACAAGGAAAACCCGGTCCTAGAGACGAGCCGCGAAATCCTTGGGAGTCCAGAGGCGCGGCCTTCCCGGCCGTCGTCCGCGGCGCCGAGGGATACAGGATGGTCTATGGGGGCTACGGACCGCAATCCATGGAGGTCGGGCTCGCGACATCAGGCGATGGGTTCACTTGGACCCGCCACCCAAACAACCCCGTTTTCAGACAGCGGGGGTGGTTCAAGGATCCGGCATGCGAAAGCTGGGACGCTGGAATCGAGGTTCACCAGCTGATCTCCGTGGGGGACCACTTCGTCATGCTCTACGAGGGCCTCGGCAACTACCCACATCGTTACAACCTCGGGGTGGCGTACTCGCCCGACTGTTCAGTGTGGGCCCGGAGCCGCGAGAATCCGATCTTCCCCCTGACGTCCCCCAGCGTTAAACAGGACATGAGCACCGTGCATCCCTGGCTCCTGTTGGATGACATGATCCTCTACTACGTCGAGGTTCTGGGCGCCAGCACGGACGCGGAACACAGGATCTATGCTGCTAGGGTAGGGCCGGAGCTCGTCAATCCTTTGGACCAGAAAGCTCTAAGCTACCCCCTTATGTTCGAGGCAAGCGTAGGAGGGATGGGTGCATCGACCCCGGCGGTATCATGCGTCGGCTTTCCTGCGAAGACCTTCCATCTGACGAGCTCAGCGCCGGGCGTGGTGCAGATCGATGTCGACCCATCCGGACTGGGCCAATGGAACGAGCTTCACCGGGGGCGGGTGACGAGGAACAAGCTCTGGTCCTTTAAGTCGCGTGCCGGTTTCGAGAGGGCGAGGCTCAGGTTCGCTCCCTCATCCGAGTCGCGAGCGTCTGCTTGGCTAGTTCTTGAGAGGTGCTAGACAAGGCCGGCTTCTTGAGGGCAAATGTGGTGGAACGGCGTCGTCGCAGGGGGTCGAACATCTCTATGTTAGGTGTCGCCTCAGGAAGCCCACCACCCTGTCGAAGGCTCCGGCGACGTCCGGGTCCCGGAGCCCGACACCATCGAATCCGTGCCCACGGCCCGGCATGACGATGAGCTCATGTTCCACTCCGGCGCGGCGGAGCGCATCCGCCATCTCAAGGGACCGCTGGTAGGGAACGTCGGTATCGGCGTCGCCATGCAGCAGCATGGTAGGAGGGTATCGACGAGTGACGTTGCGAAGAGGACAGAGGGGGTCGAAGGCGTCGAACTCCGCATCGGGGTCAAGGCCGGCAACCTCCCTTGGCCAAAGTCCTCGCTGCCGGCAGTAACGGTAGAACAGGAATCTGTTTGCCGAACCTTGGTCATTGGATACGGGCTTCGTTCCGACGGATCGGAGTGCTTCCTCCCTGGACACCACCGGGCGCTGGCTGTAGAATGGATCCGGCCGGCTGTACCATGGGGAAGCTATGTCTCCGTAGCCATAGAACGATACGAGCGCCTTGGGCCGAGGGACAACGCGGAAGCCGGCCATCAGGGCGAGGTATCCCCCCGCAGAATGTCCGATTACCCCGATCCGGCTCGGGTCTCCGCGGGCAAGCCGTGCGCCTCGTTTGCGCACCCAGCAAAAGGCGTCCATTATGTCCTCGACGATCGCGGGTAGCTTGGTCTCCGGGGCGAGGCGGTAGTCGATGGAGATGAGTGCGAAGCCCGATCCATGGTAGAGCTCGGCCTGCTCCGGCCTTATGTTCTCTCGGTGGCCACCGATCAGGGCCCCGCCGTGGATCCAGACCAGGGTCGGCGCCGGCTCGTGCCCGCCAGCGGGATAGACGTCAGCCCCTATCTCGCAGCCGTCCACAACCTTATAGATGTATGTACGCTTGGGGAGGGCTTGGGGCTTCCCTTTCCCTTGCTCCCGAACTTTTTCCGGCACGGTCTCCCAAGACCTGCTCCGTGTCAGCCCGCCTCTTTCGCGAGCAGGTCCTTGATCTCAGGCCATAGCTTCGGATGGTCGCGGATGTTGGCCCCGTCCCCCATCTCGTTCCATGCGTACAGGTAAGCGTGCTCAACGCCGAACTCCTCACACAACGAGTAAAGGACCCCCGGCCGCTCAACCAAGATCCGCCCCTCGACAGGGGTGACGAAGGCCGAGATCCTTCGTCCGAAGTACCGCCTGAAAAGCGCTAGCTCCGCCTCCATGCAGGTCTTCACCTCGGATGCGGACTTGCAGTAAAGGTCATCGCTTACGATGAACTTGTCGGCCGGAACATCACGCCACAGCGGCAGGTGGACGCAGCGTTGGTGGAAGCAGTCGTGCTGGGTGACGACCCCGTGCTGGCTGAGACCTATCGCGATGTAGACCTTCCTTGCTTTCTTGAGTTCCGCGAAGAGCTTCCGGTAGAAGCGAGCCAAGACCTCAGCCCGGAAGACGCACCAGTCGTCCCAGAACAGGTTGGGCTGGATGAAGATGATATCCCTTTTCGTGTCCCAAAGGCCCTCGGTCGGGGGCTTTATCTCGTCGACCGAGGGGAAGTCGGTCCCCCATCGCTGGTTCAGTTCCGCGAGGCTTGACCTTCGCGAGGCCCATCTCTGGAAATCTGCAACCATCTCAGGGCCGTAGCCGAGGTGGCGCCTCTGCGACGAACCCCAGTCCACCATTGACGGCTCCCAGAAGTTCAGAAGAGTCCTCCCCCGAACCTTGAACATGTCGTCTTCGTAGGCATCGATGAGCAGTTTGAGATACTCAATCATCGGCTCTGTGTTTGCGAGGTCGTGGACGTCGATGTTGTCGGTGGGCGACCCTGCTGAGTCGATGGCCGTGGTGACGGGCATCTGGGTCAGCTCTGAGAGGGCCCGAGCGCCTGGAAGGTAGCCGTAGCTCACGACCGGGACGACCGATATGCCCCTTTCCCTGCACGCTTTGAGGACCTTCTCCCAGGTTTCTCTAGCAGCGCGGAGCCATGTGTATTGGATGTCGTAGGAGATGCAGTCAAATCCCAGCGACCTTATGCGGTCAAGGCTAGCAAACATGCCGGGCCCGAGGTCTTTCTCGGGCTCCCACCAGGTATAGAACGACAGGATCGTCTTCACGCGCCCAGCCGCCTCCTCGGCCAAACTTAAAGGTATCCTCCGACCAAGCAAGTTGCATATGGAGGCTTGTGCCGTCCTGATCGGATCAGCGCTGAGACCTTTCAGAAATCCGCATGGAGCCGGAGACAGTTCTCCGAGGGCCTAGGTTCTGGGGTAGAAAGGCGGTTTGAATCCCTCGCCCCTGGGACGACCGTTCTGGTCGATGTATTGGAACTCCTCCACGAATGCCTTCCTCCCCTTGCCCGCCGGACCGACGAGGTCTATCTGACCGGTGCCGTATACGGCCTCCTTGACTCCGTCGAGGGCGGGCTCCGCGTATCTAAGGAAGAACTCCTCAAGCTGGGACTTCATCGAGGCGATGACGTCACGGCTTCCCGGCTCTTGGATCAGGTTGTTTCTTTCACCCGGGTCCTGTATGATGTTGTAAAGCTCGTTGGGGCCATACGGATAACGATGAACGTACTTCCACTCCCTGTCGCGGATCATCCGGACGGGCCCGTATTCATCGAAGACGACGATGTGGCTGTGCCCTTTTGCCTTCCTGCCGCGCAGCAGCGGGGCGAAGCTCTTCCCCGGCAGATTGGCCGGGATGAGGCTCCGGAATCCCAAGAAGTCAAGGAGCGTGGGCAGGAAGTCGTACTGGCTGTGCAGCCCGTCGTCCACGACCCCGCGCGGGCATGTTCCTGGCATCGAGGCTATCGCGGGCACCTTCACGGACGTATCATACATGTTCAGGGGGAACGTTCCATTCCCCTTGCCGAAGAAGCCGTGGTGGCCCATATTCATCCCGTTGTCGCTGAGGAAGAAGACCAAGGTGTCCTGCCTGAGGCCCCGTTCATGCAGCTTGTCCAAGAGCCTGCCGATGTTGCCATCCATCGCGGTGACGGCGGCGAAGTAGCCTTTCAGGATCTCCCTCCTCTGTTGCCCAGTGCCCCTCGGTGCGGTGGCAATCTGCCAAGGGTGTGGCGGCTCCTCCGGGCAGGATTCAAAAGGGCAGCTGTCATAGGACGCAACCAGGTCCTCGGGGTGTTGGCCCACCCACGGGCTGTGCGGGGCAGTGTAGTGGACGCTAAGGTAGAATGGGCGCTCATCCTTGGCGCGGCGGTCGATGAACTGCAGGGCGTCGTCGGTTATCACGTCCGTCACATAGCCCGGATCGTTGTAGGCTCTGCCTTTGCGTACCATGGGTGCGTTGTGGTAGTTGCTGCCTCCCCTTTGGTGGACGAACCAATGGCTGAAGCGTTTCTGGGGCCGGAGGCTGTTGCCGAGATGCCACTTGCCGCTGATGCCGCACACGTACCCTTGTTCGGCGAGGATCTCGGTGAAGCCGGTGATGCCTCGAAGGTACTCGATGGCCGTCTCGTCCTTCTCCGTCATGTTTCCCTTTCTGATCCAGTCGTGGACGCCGTGCTGCGAAGGGATTCTGCCGGTGAGGAGCGTTGCCCTCGCGGGCGAGCAAACGGGCGACGAGCAGAAAAAGTTCTCGAACCTGATTCCTTCCCTGGCCAGGCGGTCCAGGGTCGGGGTGCGGATCTCCGGGTTTCCGGCGCAGCCCATTGCCCAGCATCCTTGGTCATCGCTGAGGATGACGATAACGTTCGGGTGGTCGGATCCCATCTCACATTCCTTCTTGCGTCGTCATGGCCCATCGCTTGGACAATAAGTATCTTTGTCCGGGGATCGAGGCAGATATCGGATAGCACCCGAACGGACCCTCGGCACTAGAGCTGGAACCTAGTGACGCCGACTGTCCGGTAGGCGGCCCTCCTGACCATGAGAGTCCAGAGGATGAAGCCGGTCACCATGGCCGTGCCGCTGACGGTGAACCACTCTATGAGATAGACCCACATCAAGGCCTCATCTTTGGCCTTAAGGGCAATGTTCGTGACCTCGCCGATCTTCGCGAAGGCTTTGTCCAAGGCAACCATGCTATCCTCATACTCGCCCTTGATGTAGAGCCTGACGACCTCCTTCCTCAATAGATCGGCGTTGCCTAGCTCAGCCTCGGCCCTCCTGAGGTTGCCGCCGAACTTCTCGGCGAAGTCGATGACGGATATGGCAAATGACCTCGTCACGTAGAAACTCGTCAACCTGGTCCGGAGCTTGAGGAACAGCGACACATCCTCCGGTATGCTCACCTTGGCAGCGTAGTAGATGAGGTTGCTCATGAACAACGGCCCGTACTCCCACCTGTGGAAGAACTGGGGCCCGTTCCCGCCCCAGTCGAAGACGAATGCTTCGGTCCTACCCTCGCCCATCTCCATATACAGCAGGATCGGCGAGTTCGGAGGATTTCGATCGCTTCTTCCCACGACCACGCATCCGGGGCGCTCTCCCACCCTCTGGTGGGCGAAAAGCGGGCACTGCTGCCACGGGATGTTCCTCACCAGCGGGTGGTCCTCATAACCTCTCTCGGGAACTAGGCGGTACTGCGAACCCAAACCCCAAGCCTCTCCAGTGAGCTTGCAGGGAAGGATGTCTGCAACCGGCGAGGGGTCCCAGCTGGGATGGGCATCGCCCTGGCCGCTGAAGGACTGCGGCCCTCCGCCCATCAGGAAGCCCATGCCGCCATCGATCACGCCCTTCTTGATCCAAGTCTGGATGTTGGGCGGAAAGAATGGCTCCCGGGCATCCGCGATTATCACCACGTCATACTCCTCCCTCATCCGCTGTTCGGTGCGAGGCACATACATGCGGAGGCTGGCCGCAGCCTCGACGATGGAGGCATACTGGAAGGTGATGAATTCGACCGGAACGGGCGTCAGTTTAACCATGGGGTCGAGCGCTATCATCGGAGTGACGAACCCGGCGCCGAACAGGGCGTCCCCCATGAAGAGCACCCTCACTTGGCCCGTCTGGGGATCGACGCGCGGCGTGTCGGCCGCGTGGCAGAGCCGGCCTGCAGGCAACAGCACCAGGAGGGCGACGGCAAGAAATTCCTTCCTCATCCCGGGAGGCTCTGCCCGTCAGCTTAAAAGCATAACGGCGGAAGTTGCGCCGCGTTGGCAAATCAGAAGATATGCACCGTGGCGTGCGGGCTACGGCGAATCGGCTCCCTCGAAGGATCGGGAGGCGGGCGCGCGTTTCGGAATGCAAGAGCGCTCGACCGCCCATCTCCCGGCATAGAGACGCTTCGCCGGCAAAGATGCTGGAGGGCAAAGTCCACTCGAGGATCTTTGGCCCCGCGGCCTTGGCAGGACGTACGAGGATAGGATAACTTATTATGAGGGAGGCTCCTTGCCTCCTCGTGGTCGGGAGAGCACCAGGATGCCCGATGGGCAGCGTCTGAGGAGAGGCGCTAGGCTCTACCGGGCCGACTTTCGGACCGATGGCATTGCGCGCGAGGGGTGGCCGGAGAAGGAGAGCGTCCGTGCGTAGAGAGGGAGGCTTGGCTGTGAGGGTGGTCTGGGCTGTTCTTTTCTTGCTGCTTGGAGTTCCATGCGTCGTCGGCGCAAAGGGTTTGGACCCGAGAAGGGTTGGAGTCCTATACACGGGCGATCCCTACCCGGGCGTCACACCCTACCTGTCCATGAAGGAGGACGCCTTCACCGTTGTGACCCCCGTCCAGGCGTCATACATCCACTACGCGGGAATAAGCTCGGAGGACATAAGGAAGTCGATGAGGACGTACATGGCGCGCACATACCAGGACTACATCGACAAGTACGATGTCCTGATCCTGAGCGATTCATTCAGGGGCGTCTTCAGCAATGAGCAGACGTACTGGTTTAGGGATGGCGTCCTAGAGGAGGGGATGGGCCTCTTGATGGTTGGAGGATGGGAGAGCTTCGGGGGCAGCTGGACCGGGTCCCCGGTTGAGGAGGTCCTTCCCGTCAGTTTCCCAAGCAACATCTGGGTCAGCGGCAGCATAAGGATCGAGGTCACCGAGCAGGGATACAGGAACGAGTTCATACAGAGCCTCCCCTACAAACCGCTCCCCGAGTACATGAGGATAGGAACCGACGGCAACTACGTCATCCAGAAGGAGGGATCGGAGCTTCTGGCCCGCTGGATCGTGAAGACGAACCAGTACGAGAACCCGCCGTGCTACGTGACGTGGGCGATAGGGAAGGGGAGGACCTTCGCAATGTGCCATGACTGGACGCCGGCCGGCGGATGGATCATGTCCAGATGGGACTACTACAGGGACTACTCGATCAACCTCATGCTCTATCTGGCTGGGAGAACCCTGCCAAACGACCCCGTCCAGGTCCACGAGTACAGGAGGATCATACACGACCTGGCAATAGGAAGGAGCACTCTGTTCTCCCTTATAGAGTTCGTTGAGAGCTTCGGCGGGAGCGGCCGGGCAATCGACGAGGAGATCCTCACCCTGGATGAGATCGTGGCGGGCGCCAAGGAATCCTACTTGAACCACGACTGGGCCGAGGCCCTGACGACCGCCGAGGCGGCTATGGACAAGCTCGGGGAGATCGAGCAGCTGGCCGTCAAGGTTAAGAATGATGCCCTCTTCTGGGTCTACGTCGTCGAGTGGCTGAGCGTGACGGGCGTGAGCCTTCTCGCCGGGACGGTTCTCTGGTTGTTGATGGTGCGGAGGGCGCTGTACCGGGAGGTCAAGGTGACCAGGGGTCAGGTGTAGCGGCTCGTCCGAGTTGCCACGCCCCACCTCTCCAGAAGCTTCCTAATCTCGCCGGGGTAGTCCGTCTCGAGGATGTCGGCCCCAAGCCTCACGGCAAGGGCAGCTCCCCCCTCGTTGTCGTTTTCGCCAAGAATGGATTGGTAGACGGTGACGCCCGCCTCCAGCGCGATGCGATAGCTTTCCTCGTTAAGCGTGTGCCTGTTGAAGTTGAGGGCATCCGGGTGGAGGTCGTCTAGGGCGCGCCCGATGGTGGTTGGCGTTATCCCCATGAGCAGCGTGCTGATCTGTGGACAAAGATCCTTCGCCTGCCTCAGGATGTCGTGGCTTGGACTTGAGATCATGGTGGCGCGCTGCAGCCCCAGCTCGGTGACGGACTCGACAACCTCGCTAACGCTGGCGTTCTTGATCTCGACGTTCACCTCGACGCCGGCTCGTTTGACGAACTCCAATGCCTCGGCCAAGGTGGGAATCCTGGTTCCCTTGAAGCTGGCGAAGGGAGGAACCCCAGCGTCGAGGGCCTTGATCTCAGACAAGGTCATCTCGGCTACCTTGCCCGTGCCGTTCGTTAGGCCATCCACCGTCGAGTTGTGTATGACGACCAGCTCGCCATCAGCGGTCGTGTGCACATCGATCTCAATCATATCCGCCCCCAGTTCGACCGCCTTCTGGAAGGCCGGGATGGTGTTCTGGGGTGCAAGGCGCATCGCGCCCCTGTGGGCCGCGACCTTCACGACCTTCCTCAAGATCGGCACCTTTGCGTGACCGCGCGTCACCATGGGCGTCCGTTCTTACGCGTTCCGCAGATGTTGACCTTCATCCCCAAGGCTTTGGCCATCCACGCCTTGGCAAGCATGGCCTCGTCCGCGGACCTTGCGTCGTTCGCATAGACGACCTGGATATGGTTGCTCTTGTGCTTCGCCATCATCTGATCGCGCGAGACCCCGTAAAGCACCGCGTGCATTATGGGCCATTCCGGCGTCGTGGACTCGGATCGCCTTCGCGTCTCCTGCTCGGGGAGGTCTATTGCGGCTGCGCGCCCGAGGTCCATGCAAAGCGAGTTCTTCTCAACGTAGATTCGGCTCCAGACGATCTCCCCCGCCTTCGAGACGCCCTTTATCGACCCGCCCCCCAGGCGGAAGTACATGGCGGGCTGGCGTTCGCTTACCGCACCCCTGAACCCTCCCTTGAGATGCTCTGGGGGAACGGCGCCGCTGATCTCGAAGACCCAGACGTACTCCTTCGTTGTGCCGGATCTATCCCAGTCGCCCCAGCGTATGTCGTGGAGCGTGGTCTCCACCGGGAGCCCCATCGCCTTGTGTATGCGGTATGTCATCAGGGCATCCAAGCCCGAGCATTCGTCGACCTCGTTGAAGTGGGGTAGCGGCTCGCCCTCGTACAGCACCCTGCTTCCGTCCGCGGATCTGACCGGGGGCCTGTCGCGGTTATTCAGCAAGCCCTCGACGAGGTCGCTCGCCGGCAATAGATCCTTGAGGCCCTGCTGGTATTGTATGCCTATGGTGTGGCAACCGAACTCGTCCGCGATGCGCAGCGCCGCGATGTACATCTTGCACTGGGTCAGCACCTGGGCTTCGGTTAGCTGCGTCGCCTCGTCGGTACCCAGATTGAACCTCATGCCGCGGTCCAACAGCCAGGCGTACACCTCCCTTGCCTCTTGGTCGCTCACCTGGGTCGTGGCGTAGTAGAGCGCGGACTGGCTGAGCCTCTCCTTGTACACCCCCGTTGGGTTGAGAAGATGATCGGGTATGATGGCGTTGAACATGCCCATGCATCCCTCGTCGAAAACCCCCATGATGGCCTTCTCGCGCCTCAGCTGTTCGGCCAGGGCCTCTGCAAGGGCCTTCACCTTTGCAGGCACCCTGATCTTGTCGAGGGGCTTGACGTGGTCGGTCTTGTGTCTCACGCGGCCCGTCTTGAGCCACGTCGAGAGCTTCGCGATAAACTTCTCGTCGGAGAAGTCCTCGCTCCAGAGCATCGAGTACTTGACGCCTGCCTTTGTGAGGGACCCGGCTAGGTTGAGCATCCCAACCAGTCCGGGCCATCGCCCGGACCAGTTCGCAACGAGGAGGATCGGCCCTTTGTGGGATATCAGCCCGTGAAGCACGTGATGGGAGTACTGCCAGACGGACTCGGCCACGATCAGCTTGGCCTCGGGATCGATGTTGGCGAAGACGGCCATGCCCTCCTTCTGGGATGAGATGAAGCCGTGCCCTTGCTCGGGCTTGTAGGGGTGTGCCCTGACAAGTTCGAAGCCACACTTGGCGACTGCCTTGGCCAGTTCCTCCTCCATCGCGGCCTGAGTGGGCCAGCATACCTGGTTTGCGCTCAGACGCAGATCGCCGCTTGCGACCATCAGAACCTGATTGTGCTTCACCTTCTTGGGTTTGGGAATCTTCGGCAGCTGGTATCCAGCCAAAATCTTCTCCCTCCTCGGTTGCTTGGGCATGAAGCGGGCTTGGTCTATTAAATGGTGGGGGCTGGTCGAACCCGAAGACCAGACAACCTTACGAATTCGATATGAGGTTCGGGAGATAGATCGAGACTGCCTCGTGCGGCTAGGTCGGTCTGCCTCGATGCATGGACGCCGACGCAGGGGGGTCACGAACGCAGGGAAACCATTAAACCTTGTCACGGCCTTCGCTCGCATGATGATCCGCAACTCCCACAGAAGGCTAAACAGCTTCGTCACGGAACTGCTCGCCGCCAAGCCGGACCAGCATCGGCGACGCCTCGTGTACGACTTCGAAAATCCCAGGCGGGGATGGGTCTTCTTCAGAACCACTGCCAGACTTGGTAAGACAGGGACCGCGAAGCTATACTTGGAGTCAGGATCCAAAAGGATCGCTCTAACCAGCCACGGTTCGCCAGGCACATCAACCTCCGAGGCAATGCGGCACCTACGGAAGGGCAGACACAGGCTGCGCCTTGCTCAGAAGGGGGAATGCTCGGTATCATCGTTGGTCGTCAGGGCGATCCCAGAGATCCTCTATGCAAACTACCCCTCGAACCCGCACCTCAAGGAGTACGGCTCCTACGACTGGGATTACCTGGGCAGGATTGGGATGCTGGGCAACGTCAACACGATCATCACCGGATCTTTCGGGGATTGGGCAAGGGAGTGGGCGAAGCGGGGAGGTAAGGTCGTCCAGCAGGTCGGCGTTCCTGGACTTCGCCGGGAAGAAACAGTCACGGTCGAGTCGGCGTACGATTATTGGGCGCGCACCGAGGGCATGACGCACCCGTGCATGTCGGGGGTGATCGCGGATGAATTCCCTGCGGCCGAAGGCAAGATGGACATCTGGGCAACGGCGGTCAAACGGCTTGCGAGGAAAGGAAGGGGGCGTTCGTTCTACGCCTACATCGGCGGCGAGCCCGCGCGGCTCAGGCCCTTCATCGAACCGCTGCTGGGGCAGGCGAACTGCTGCTTTGCGAACGAGCGGTATCTCAAGGAGCAGCCCACCGAGGAGATGGCAAAGCAGTTCCTAGAACGGGAGCTCAAGCGTGACCTTGAGGGCTACAAGGCGTATGCGCCCGATTTCCAGAAAAGGCTGATACTGGTCCTGGGGCTGCTATGCGGGCCGCCGGAGTCCCTGAACACCCGTCCTGGTGCGAGCTACAAGGTTTACATGGACATGCAGTTCCATCTGATCGCAAGTGATCCTGCCTTCGACGGGATCTATGGGATAGAGGAGTACCTCAGCTCCTATGCGGATGAGGAGTATCTGCGGTGGGCTGCCAAGCTCTACAGGCACTATTGCATAGAGGGCAAGAGGACTCGCCTCTCCAGTGACCCCTATGTCCTCAACCACCTCGAGAACCCTGACTTCGAGGACGGCCTAAAGGGCTGGAGGGTCATGCCGGCCGAGCCTGGAAGCATCGATACGAGGTCGATGGAGGGGCTGGGATGGCTTCAGGGGAGATTCACCAGGGAGGGAGAGGGAGATAGGTTCCTTTGGATGAGGCGTTGCGCCAATAGGCCGAACGTAGTCTCGCAAACCGTCAAGAACCTACAGCCAGGCCGACCGTACTCGCTCAAGCTCTACGTCGCCGACTACCTGGAACTGACCAAGAACCAGAAGCATTCAGTCCGGGTAAGAATGGAGGGCGTTGACCTAGTAACCGATAAGTGCTTCCACGCGGTCTATCCCAACTGCTACTCCCACCACATCCCCAGGTTCGGCGATCGGAACACCTACTTCAACTTCATCCGTCTTGTCTTCTATCCCCGTGCGCCGAGGGCAGAGCTCTCCATATCCGACTGGACCTCGGACGATCAACCTGGAGGGGCGGTCGGACAGGAGCTCATGTATAACTTCGTCGAGATCGAGCCCTACCTAATTGACTAGGATCATGTTTCGTTCAGCTTGGTGCGCCGTGGGTGCCAGGCTCGTCCAGAGAGGTGCACGCAGGCGAGCGGGGGCCTAGAGCCGGAACCCTACATCCTTGCCATCGACGAGGGTCTGGACCGTCAGGTACTGTTCGATGTTGGATGTCCGGATCTTGTCCCCCAGGACCTTCTCGACCTGGAAAACGCCGGCGGTGCCGCTTGAGTGTACCCGTATCAGAACGGGGGTCTCCTCCCCGGGGAGGATTTCGACCTTCTGGATCGAGAGGGCGGAGAGGGAGTGTATGTCCACATTTCCCCTGTCATAAGGGTAGCGCGCCCGTCCCTTCTCCATGTCCGTCCCGTCTCCAACGCGGACGCACCCGGCCTCGACCGTAACGCAGCGAATGCTCTCCTCGTGGCTGTAGATGGAGTTGAGTATCTCGCACTCGATCTGGATCGCCTTCTTCGTCCTGCCGTAGATCGCCTCCGTCAGGCGCTTCACGATGGGGCATGCGAGGGCGACGGAGTGTATGTGATGGTCGGTGCGGTGGATCGCATTGCCGATATCATGCAGGTAGGCACCGGCGATCGTGATCAGCGTGGAGTCGTCGATGTCCCCTTCTCCCTCCCTCACGATCGTGGGAGGCACCTTGGCTGCAATCAGGTCCAGTATCCGGACCGAGTTCCTTGCCGAGATCGCTGCGTGGACCGGACCGTGGTCGTTGTATCCGAGCCTCTTGACCGCCATCGAGTTGGACATGTACAAGTATGCAGTGACCTCAGGGTCCGAGCAAAGCTTCCTGAAGGCCAACCTCGACTTCGGCCTACGGGCTAGAGCGGATCTGAGCTCCTTCTTCGCGGTTTGGCCTTGTGGTTTTTCCTCTGCCAACTTTCGTCCCGCAGGGGGGCTTCGAGGCATTCGTGAAAAAGCTTACTTGAACCAGCGCCTACGGACTCACGGTGGTAGGGTGGCTGAAGCAAGCCTGGGCATTATTCACCGCTACGTTCACCGGTGCCTGGCCGGTTGCGGACCCGCGTCAAGCCTTGAGCCTGATCGACCTGCCCGTCCTAGAGGATTCGTAGGCTGCCATGGCGATCTCCTGATCCTTGAGGGCTTCTTGGCCCGAGTTCAGGGGCTCGGAGTCCTCACGGATCGCCCGAACCAGATCCTCAACCTCGGCCCTGTAGATGTTCACCGGCTGCGGTGAAACCTCCTTTGCCGCCTGGCCCACGACCTCGAGCCTAAGCCTGCCGGTGGGCTCCTGCCCTATCGTCCTCTCGGTCACTATGGAGCCCTTCGTACCGTTGAGTTCCAGCCCGTTCCGGGCCCCCGGTCGAGGCATGTTGAAGAAGCTATCGACGATGCCGTATGCCCCGGCCTTGAACTTGATCGCCACCAGCGATGAGTCCTCCACGGGGTAGCGCATGGAAAAGGTGTCGTTGAAGGCGAGGACCTGGACGGCATCGCCCAGATACATCCTCATGAGGTCTATCCCATGGATGCCGAGGTCCATCAACGATCCCCCGCCGCTCTGCTCCGGGATCTGCCGCCAAGCTCCTGGCATGTCCGGATACCAGCATCCGAACTGGACCCTCGCCGAGACCAGGTTGCCGAGGACGCCTTCCCTGACCATCCTGAGTGCCTCTTGGTGGCAGCAGTGGAATCTCATCATGAAACCGACCGCCAGCTTCACGCCGTTCCTCCTGCAGCTTGCGATTATGTCCCGGCACTCGCGGACGTTCATGGCGAAGGGCTTCTCGCACAGGATGTGCTTCCCGTGCTCAGCAGCTGCGACCGCCTGTCTGCGGTGAAGGTAGTTAGGCGAGGCGATGTAGACCGCATCGACCTCGGGATCTCGCAGCAGGTCTTCCTCCCTGGTATACCATTTGCTGACGCCGTACTTCTTGGCAAGCGGGCTCAATTTGTCCTCGTGAGGCCCCATGAGGGCGACCAACCTCGATCCGGGCGAGGGGATGATCCCCTCCGGAATCGTTCTCCTGTCGGCAATTCCCGCGGCTCCGATTATGCCCCAACCGATTGGCTTCAGGCTGCTCACCTTCCCTAGCTTAACCCTTGCTGTAATGGCTGAGCACCTTCTTTATACCTTTGGCTATCAGCTTCATATGGTGCTCCTCAAGAGTGGGGTAGCAGTGGACTATGAACGTCCTTTCCTCAAGCCATGCAGCGTTGGGGCAGTGGGCCTTCTCGTACTGGACGGATCTTGGATCCGTGTACTCTTTCGATCTGAATGGGAACCTGGCTCGTCCGAAGCCGTTATGCTCTGTGAAGGCCCTCTCCTTGTAACACTGGGGCCAGAACTCCCTCCACACCGGGAGGCCCTCGGCGGCCATGGCTTGGAGAACGGTCTTCTTGTCGGCGTTCAGTGCCTCGAGGTTGAGGACGATCGGGAATACGTAGAACCCGTTCACCTTATCCCTGGTGTGGACGGGAAGGGTGAGTATTTCCTTGCACTCAGCCAGCTCTCGGATCAAGATCTCCCCGTTCCTTCGCCTGCGGGGAAGATTCCAGGTGTCCATCTTTGAAAGTTCCTTTATGCCGATTGCAGACTGGATCTCAGTCATTCTGTAGTTGTATCCCACCCTGGTGTGTATGTAGGGGAGCGTACCCTCGGCCTCCAGCAGTGACAACCGCTTCTCCACGTCGTAACCGTGGTCGCGGAAGGATCGGCACGTCCATGCCAGCTCCTCATCATCGGTGACGACCGCGCCGCCCTCGCCACCAGTTGTGAAGGTCTTGTTCTGGCAGAAGCTGAAGCATCCGGCATCGCCGAACGTGCCGACCTTCTTGCCCTTGTAGACGGCCCCGTGGGCCTCTGCGCAGTCCTCGATGACGAACAGATCGTACTCCTTGGCGATCCTAAGGATCCGGTCCATCTCGCAGACGTTGCCGTATAGGTGTACGGGGATGATCGCTCTGGTGCGTCCGGTCACTTTCCTCTCCACATCGTCGGGATCGATGCAGTGGTCGTTCCTGCTGACGTCTGCGAAGACCGGTATCGCGCCCGCCTGCAGGACGCAGAACGAGGTCGCGATGAACGTGTACGACGGAACTATCACCTCGTCCCCCGGCCCGATCCCGAGGCTTGCGACAGCGGTGTGAAGGGCGCTGGTTCCGCTAGTGGTGGTTATGCAATACTTGGACCCGTTCCACTGGGCAAACCTGCGCTCAAACTCCATGCCGAGGGTACCGGTCCAGTAGTTCACCTTGCCTGATCGCAGGGGCTCAACCGCCGCCCTGATCGTATCCTTGTCAAACCACGGCCAGGGGGGCAAAGGCCCCCTGATCATCGGTTTCCCTCCATCAATCGCAAGCCGATCTTCGCCGCTCATCGGGATTGACTCCTCTGTTCGGTGGCTTGCTTGCGCACGAACCTCCCCTATAGCTTTTGCCCTGTTTGCTACTCACCCCCGGCACGGCCAATAGCCCCTGTGCCCTCGACAATCGGCCCTTGAGAGCGCAAGACCGTACCTGAAGCAGTCCCGGCGCTGGGCTCATGAATCGGCCCCGTACTCAGATGCTCGGTGGAGCCCCATCCGTCGTTGCCGTGAATCCGTACTGCAGAATGTTGGGTGTCGTCCCGCCAAGGATTTCGAACTCCTCGAACACCGTCCTGGATGCACCAGCGCCGAAGTATATCCTTTGCTCTTTCTCGAAGTGGCCCCGGTCCGATTCCAGATACGCGATGATCGTCGCCCAGCCGGGGTCCCCGTGGTTGACAGCCGTTCCGAAGATCGTGATGCCGTGCACTTTGTTGCTTTGATTGGTGGGAACAACGTAGTCTATGAACTTGACGTGTGTGGAAATGCGGAGACTCGTGAAGCTGACGTTCATTCGATATGGCGCCCAGAAGTCCGGGGGGATGACGAAGATGTCCCCAGACACTAGGGTTGTCTCGCGTCGGCCGCGATCCGAGTCGGTGAGAAAGGGCCGGTAGGATGCCGTCACGTTGTACTCTCCGGGCGTGGAGAAGACGTCCGTCGTCGAGAGCCGCACCCCGTCACCTCTCCTCCACGCCGTCCATTCGCCGAAGAGGTCATAGGTCTGAGAGATGGACCCACCTGCCTGGAGAAGGACCTCTCCGGCCAACATGCTCAGGTTGCTGAGACGGATGCCCTCGTAGACGGCGCCGTCCGGCGTCACGACCCAGAACAGAGGGTTTGATGAAAGGATCAGGTCGAACTCACTCACGTTCTTAGCAATCCTTCCACTGTTCGTACAGATAACAGTGAATGAAAGCGCGGGCGCGGTGGTGTTGAGATTCACCTCTACCTCAAAGACAAGCCCATCATCCGGGGGTTTGGCCGGCAACAGGCAGCCCGATATCGTGAGGACCAAACACAATGGGACCCAGCGAATGAACCTCAATCCCACGACTGCATATGCTTGACGGATCAATAAAGCTTTCGCCTGGGAGGTGGAGGTGGCGAGATCGATGGGATGCTCCCCAAGATGCCACTTCAACTGAACCCCATGAGAGGGTGCGGGGCGGTTCATGGGATGGGGTCCCTTGCAGCGTTCTAGGACCGTGAAGGACTGAGCGGGCACGGGGCGCGCGGGAAAGGGTTTTAAGAAAGCCGACCTAGGCGAAGACCGATAGTTCCGTGCCCGACGCCAACATACCGCTGATAGTCGCACCTTTGGTCCTTCTCCAGGTGGTCCTCGTCGTCCTCGCTCTGCTCGATCTTAGGAAGCAGGAGAAGGTGAAGTATCTCGGCAAGCGGCTCTGGGCGGTGTTCATCGTCCTCGTGGGGATCTTCGGGCCGCTCGTCTACTTCATGCTGGGTCGTGCGGACTGATGGCAGAGGCAATCAGGTGCGAGGGCCTTACGAGGACCTTCGGCCCAATTGTTGCGGTTGACCATCTGGACCTGAGCGTGGAGGAGAATAGCATCTTCGGATTTCTGGGTCCCAATGGCGCCGGCAAGTCGACTACGATAAAGATGCTGGTCGGGCTCATCGAGCCCACGGCTGGAAAGGCGATCGTTGCGGGCGTCGATGCGCGAGATCACTCGATCCGGTCCAGGCACAGGTTGGGCTACCTTCCCGAGAACCCCAACTTCTACGGTTGGATGAGCGGGGAGGAGTTGCTCCTCTTCGTTGGCAGGCTGTTTGGCGTGAGAGGAGCCGAGCTTCGGGATCGGGTGGATGTGCTGCTTAAGGAGGTGGGCCTCCATGAGGCCGGAAAGAGGAAGATCTCGGGCTACTCTAGGGGCATGAAGCAGCGACTCGGTATGGCGCAGGCGCTGATCAACAACCCGAGTGTGCTCTTGCTCGATGAACCCTGCTCGGCCTTGGATCCTATCGGGAGGATGGAGGTTCTCAACATGATCCGGAGGTTGGGACGGGAAACCACCGTGTTCATGTCCACGCACATCCTCGCCGATGTCGATAGGATCTGCGACAGTGTGGCAATCATCAACAGGGGGCGGCTCGTGGCCCAGTCGGGAATCGAGGAACTGAGACGCAGGTATGCATTGCCGGTTTTCAGGATCGCGTTTGAGACGAAGCCCACCCGCTTCCGGGAGGCGCTCGAAGGGCAAGGGTGGGTGGAACGGGTGGACGAAGAGGGTCCGTCGTCGTTCATGGTGAGGGTGAGCGACTTGGACAAGGCCAAGGACTTGCTGCCAAAGATCGCCGCTGCGGATGATGCTAGGCTTGTTAGGTACGAGCTGTCATCCCCGACTCTGGAGGAGATATTCGTCAGGATGGTGGGCTAGTGAGCTTCGCAGTGCTCCTGCGCAAGGAGTTCAAGGAGATCGTTCGGACCAAGAGGATCATCGTGCTGCCCGCTGTCTTCCTCTTCTTCGGAATCCTTGGGCCTGTGCTGCTCTACATGACTCCGGAGCTACTCAAGTCGCAAGGGCTCAATTTCACCATGCCTGCGCCGACGCCGGTGCAGTCGGCCGGCGAGTACTACGAATCGGCATCCAGCTTCGCTGCCATCGCGATCATCCTGGTCTCGATGGGCGCCGTAGTCGAGGAGAAGGCCAGGGGCACGATACAGATCGTGCTCACCAAGCCCGCTAGGCGTAGCTGCTTCATAGCAGCGAAGTACATAGCCCTTGCCTGCCTATCCTTGGTTTCGATGTTCATGGGATCGGTGGCGTGTCTGTACTACACCGGACTGCTCATCGGCCATCTGCCTATCGGACCATACATGATCTCGACCATGTTGGTTGGACTCTTTCTGTGTTTCGTCGTTGCCCTCACCTTGTTCTTCAGCACGGTGCTCGGCAGCCAGATGGCGGCGGGCGGAGCCACGATAGTGGTCTTCTTCCTGCTCGGCGCGCTGCCCATCGCCAGCAAGGCGTTGAGGACGATGCTGCCGAATGGGCTGGTTGGGCTGGGAAACGCGGTCTTGGCAGGCGAGTCGCCCACCCTGCTGGCCCCGGTGGTTGCAGATCTTGTGCTGATCGTCCTGATCCTGATTGCGGCCTGGGCGATATTCTCCAGACAGGAGCTCTAGCTGACAAGCCCATGCCCCGGCTTGCCGACCGTCGGGGTCTACGCAAGAGAGCAACCCCTATCGAAGCGGGTCTGTCATGTGCCTCTTTGCGCGTTGGCTCGTCGAAGGGTTATGTATGCAACCTCCGGAGGACACAGGAATCTGGCGGGCACGGCCGTCGTTCCGACTCCGTTCGTCACGTACACAGCGGTCCCGGCGCGGCGGTATAGGCCCGAGACGTAGCCACCTCCCGCCCACCTTGCCCAGGGCGCCCCGACCAAGGGCAGCCGTATCTGCCCACCGTGGGTATGTCCCGAGAGGACCAGTTGGACGCCTTCCGGCAGCCTATTCACTATCTCCGGCGAATGCGCGAGCAAAATTATGAACCCGCCCTCCGTCCCTTTCAGCGCTTCCGGGACTCGATCAGCACCGAGGGAGGGATCGTCGGTTCCTGCAATCCATATCCGGGACCCGTCCAGATCGATGGGCTCGGCATCGTTGATCAACAGCCGGATGCCGACTGCTTCGAGGTCACCACGCAGCGCGCTCCCCGTCCAGCCCGTATAGTATTCCCAGTTTCCCTGAACGGCCCAGACACCCAGACGGGCGGTCAGATTCGATAGGTAGGTCAGGCATTCCTCCCTATGCCGCCGATCCGACACGAGGTCACCGGTGAGCGCGATGAGGTCGGGCGGATCCTCCTTGACGATCTTGAGCACAGCCCGCTCGCGGTCCCCGATGCGGCGTAGATGAAGGTCAGAGATATGTGCTACGCGTAGGCCCTCGGCCGAGGGTGGCAGGTCCGGGATGAAGACGGTGATCTTCCTCGTGCGGACCATATTGGGTTCGACGAGGAAGGCGTACAGCCCTATCCCAAGGAAGGCCAGCGCGAGGAATCCGACCATTGCGTCTGGCCCACGAGCACACCGCATCGGCGGCCAGCAAATCTTCATGTTGCTTCCTCGAAATGCTTCCCTTGATCGCGCCGAACGCTAGGCGATCCTAGTCGTGCCCGACGCGCGGTAAAGCCTCCTTCTCACCATGATGGACCACAGGACGGAGCCCGACGCCATCAGCGTGCCCGCCACCGCGCACCATTCCACGGCGTACACCCAAAGGAGAGCTCTGTCCTTGAGCTTGAGCGCTAGATCCGACACCCGAGCCAGCCCACGAAGGGCTTTGCTCAGGGCTTCTGCAGACCCCTCGATGTCCTGTTCCAAGTATAGCTCTCTCCCCTCGGACTCGATAGCATCTACCTTTGCGATCTCACTGTCAATGGACTGCCGGTTTGCGCCAAATCTCTCCACGAAGTCGCAGAGCTCGAAGAGCATGGACTTCTCTTCCTGGTAGAGGGAAAACAGGCTCCGAGCCGATGCCACTCCATGATGTCCTGGGGGAGGTCCCTGCCAAGAGCATAGAGGACCATATTGAGGAAGACGTCCATCGCGTACTTGTAGCCGTCGCTTCCTCCCCACCTCGTCCACCAGAGGTTGTAGTCCGACTGTATATCCGAGGCCACGCTCCAAGTGGTTCCCTTTCCGTACTGCCACGCCACCGTGAATGGCATCCCGGTGCCCCTTGCCGCGCGCAAGGTGGCGAAGGTCGTCGAGCCATCCTTGGCACGCAGTTCCGCGCACTGCCTTCCCGGTTGCTCCTCCGCGCCAAGCTCGATGAACGGCGTGAAGACGGGCGGGATCCCGGGCCGCCTAACGATCGTTATCTTGAAGTTCTCAACGTACAGTATCCGGTCGTATGTTTGGATGTATTCCGTTGGGAAGGCGGACGCGACGCTGGACCTTTCCCAGGACTGTCTGAATTCGGCGACCCATGATATGCCTCCGCCCAGGGTGGTCAGCCCGCCCAGGCCGGAGTCCCTGATTGCCCGATACATGAAGTCCACCTGCTGGGGAGTGAAGTGGCCGAAGTAGGTGTCAACGTAGCATAGGAAGTCGTAGTCGGTCAGGCACGAATACGTCCTGGGAAAATACATCCTGACGTACTTCTTCGCCTCAGCCTCGGGGTACCTGTCCCAGCCTCCGGTATCCCTCCTCACCGGCACCACGACGTACGTGAAGGCGGGGTCGGATTCAAGCCAACCGGCCACGGGCGTCTCGTAGGGGAAGACCTGGCCGACCATGAGGACGCGGACGACGCCGGCGCCGGTTGCGCCAAGAAGGCTTGCCAGGACGAGCCCAATTAACGCGCCCCGCCTAAGGGTCGATCCCACGCGCGACAACGCACACGCCTGGAGCCATCTGCCTGAATTATCTTTTGCGATGCGGCGATGCGGACTGAACATGATCTCCGAGTTGTGGTTCTGGCCGTTGCTTGGGCCAGCCTCTGGTGGAGAAATCGGCTGCTTCTTCCCCCGACACGGCAAGTCCAAGGAGCCTTCAATTCTTGGGGGATTCGCAAGGATTTCATAGAACTCAGCGCCGGGTTTTTTCTACGCCGGCACCACAACATGGTGTTGATGCAAAAATCCATGACCGCAAGCCTGGCGCTCTTCTCCCTGAGCCTTCTTTGGTGGAGCGCCGTGGTTTTCCAGCGAAAGGGCGACTACCTGGCCGTGCCAAAGCCATCCGTCGTCCTGCTGCTTGCGGCAATGGGGATGGCCATCTACTCGTTGAAGGGCGCAGGGGACAAGGAAAGCATCGAAAAATACATCTATCGGCCCGAGGAACTCTAGCCGCGGCAATCCGGAATCCGGATACCATGGCTCTGAACCGAGCCTGCAACCGGGGTCGACGCAAGCCGGCGCTAGTCGATGCGAAGCTCCCAGAGGTATCCGCTTCTCTCGGGATTATCGGTCTCGCAGGTGAAGAAGGTCTTGCCATCCTTCTTGCAGATGTGATGGGAAATGTAGGGATGGGCGTTGCGTTGGGTGTCATGGACTGTGCCAAGGATACGGAATGTCCCGCTTGATCTATCGTAGGAGAAGAGCCGGGTCTCTTGCTTCATGCCCGCCACCCCGTAGAGCAGGCCGTCATCCCCGATGATCAGACAGGCCATCCGCAGGCCTGGGCATGGCTTGCCGAGGTAGTCGACCTCGACGCGGTTCGGCTCCAACCTGAAGAGCCCGCCGGACACGGATCCTATGTAGATGTAGCCGTCTCGGCCGTTCAGCATGCAGTCGACCTGTCCGTCGTCCTCAGTGGCGGCACGGTGGGAGACCCTGATCCGGGGTAGCCTCACGTTTGACCAGAGAATCTCATCCTTGTCCGGATCGTACCTGAACAGGCGGTTGTCCGATTCCCAGGTTCCCCACAGACGCCCCTCCTCATCCAATGCGGGCAGGTGCGGGAAGCTGTTGATGTAGAACGACTTGGCATCCCCGGTCTCGAGGTCGTATCTGAAGAAATGGGCCATGGGATATGTGAAGCCGTAGATCGTTCGCCTTTGGGGGTCAAGGACGATCGACTGTATGTAGTCATTCTTGACGGGCCTTGCCAAGAGTTCGATGCTCCCGTCCGTGGGGCTGTAACGGAATATCTTGCCGCCCTCCGCCTTGTCCCTGTCCTGCAAACCGTGAAGGCCGGCCGTTGCCCCCAGGATGGAGCCATCCCTATCCTGGACCAAGGAACGGTGGATCTTGACGTCGAACCTGTCAGCGATCCTTCTGAAGCCGCAGGACCCGAACTCCATGGTCTCCGGGTCGAAGCTGTAAAGGAGGTCGTTGTTCTGGTCTGTGATGCCGAGGAAGACCTTTGCCTCGGACGGGCAGTACATGACGGTCGTGATCGATATGTTCCGTTCCTCCCCGCTGGGTTTGAGCTCGTGGGCCCTCACGTACATCGGTTCGCCTCCAAGCTCCCAGCACAGTTTGAACTTAAGTGTTCTTCTTGGATGCGGTAGGCGGTCCGGCGCGCTGGAGTTGGTTGTAGGCCTGGGGTTGGTGGGTACCTGCCGGTCCTCAAGCGCCGCGTCTGAAAAGCGTTTTATTGTACGTCTCGACGGAACTTTAGGGGAAGAGGCAAGATCTTGAGGTCGTTCACCGCGCTCAACGCTTGCGCCCTCCTCGAACAACTTCCCGAAGAACCCGGCGTCTACATCCTGAAGGATGGGCTCGGGCATGCACTCTACGTCGGCAAGTCGGCCAACATAAGGAAGAGGGTGAAATCCCACCTCTCCGGGCGATCCTCGTTTCCGCTCGGCACCGTGGAGAGCGTGGAATCCATCCTGACGGGCTCCGAGCTGGAGGCCCTGATACTTGAGTGCAATCTCATCAAACGCCTGCGGCCGCCCTTCAACGTCCGCCTCAAGGATGACAAAAGCTATCCTTACATCAAGATAACGGTCGGCGAGAGGTATCCGGGCGTCTACATCTCCAGGGTCGTGAGGGACGACGGATCCGTCTATTTCGGACCCTATGCCGATGTTGGCTCGGCTCGCAGGTCGATCAGGGTGCTGAGGCAGGTTTTCCCCATACGCGGCTGCAAGAGGCGCATGGACCGCCCAAGCAGGCCTTGTCTGGACTTCCACATCAAGAGGTGTGCTGGGCCGTGCACCGGGAAGGTCGATCCGGATCACTACTCCTGCGACGTTCAGGGCTTGATCGGGGCTCTGCAGGGGCGAAAGGACGACGTCCTCAAGGAGCTGGAGAAGGCCATGCATGAGGCATCCCAGGCTCAGAACTACGAGCGCGCGGCGGTGATCCGGGACAGGCTGAGCGCCCTAGAAAGGACGACGGTCAAGCAGAGGCTGTCCTCCCCCGGGCCGGGCAACATGGACGTGCTTGGCGTTGCCAGGAAAGAGGGCGATGCGTGCGTCCAGATGCTGTTCGTGCGGGACGGCTTGATCATCGAGCAGGAACACTTCATCCTCCAGGCGGCCGGGTCCAGTCGGGGCGAACTTCTAGCAAGCTTCGTCAAGGAGTACTACTCCTGTAACCCGGTTCCCCCCAAGATCCTGGCTCCGCACGCCATGGACGATATGGATCTGATCGGCTCGTGGTTTAGATCCAGATGTTCCAGATCCGTCGAGATCTCGACACCTTCCAGTCGGGATGAGGCTCGATTGGTATCGATGGCGAGCCGGAACGCTGAGCTCATGCTGAGGTTTGAGCGGCAGGCCATGGGAAGGTCGCTAAAGCGGGGACTGCAGGATCTGGCCAGGGCCTTGGACATGGTGTGTCTGCCGCGGACCATAGAGGCATTCGACCTCTCCAACATGTCAGGCAAGTGCGCGGTGGGATCGATGGTTCGATTTCACTGGGGCAGGCCATGCAAGGCCCTCTACAGAAAGTTCAGGATAACGGCATCTCCCGGGAGGGACGACTACGCGATGATGAGGGAGGTCGTGACAAGGCGGTTCAAACGGGGGCTGGAAGAGGGCGGTTTGCCCGACTTGATCCTCGTCGACGGCGGTCACGGCCAGGCGTCGGCCGCCGAGCAGGCCATCTCGTCGCTTGGCGTCTCGATACCTGTGGTTGGGCTCGCGAAGCGACTGGAGGAGCTTCACAGGCCGGGTTCCCTGGAACCGATACGCCTGGCGCAAGGGTCGCCGGCGCTCCTGCTGCTTCGTAGGATTCGGGACGAGGCCCACAGGTTCGCTGTATCGTATCACAGGACCCTCAGGCGTCGGGAAATCACCAGGTCGGAGCTTGACATGGTGCCGGGCATCGGGCCAAAGAGGAAGGCCGCGCTGCTGAGAAGGTTCGGTGGGGTGGGCAGGATCAGAAGGTCAAGCGAGCAGGAGGTTGCCGCAACCCCGGGAATCGGCCTCCAGCTCGCCAGGTCGGTTCTGACGCATCTGAGGGGGAAGGCACGCGGTAGGGTGGATTGAGCTTGTTCAGGCTGGAATCCGACCTGAAGCCCAGGGGCGATCAGCCGAAGGCGATAGCCGAGCTGGTTCGAGGGCTGGAGGAAGGCCTTCGGTACCAAACGCTCCTTGGCGTGACGGGT
>CAZJVP010000012.1:0-19848 GCA_964549615.1 uncultured Thermococci archaeon
CTTTTCGAGATCCACAAGGCGATCCCCAAGGGGACGGTAGTCTACGACCCCGCCGTGCCGGACACAAGGAACCTCGCCACAACGATCGCCGGCCTCGAAGGCCTCATACCCGCAACCGACAGGCTCCAAGCGGAACTGCAAAGACACGGGCTCACCGTCAAAGACGACCTGAGGGGGCGCTTTAAGGACAGGATCTCCGCCTACGAATGGGCCAAGTCCGAACTCCTGCCACGATGCAACAAGCGGATCTTGGGCTCCCTGTGCGTGGGCAACCGGAGCCACTGGCTTGAGAACAGGACGGAGCTCGTCGACTACCTCGTGGCCAACAGGTCCTTCGTATTCCACCTTTCCTCGGCCCGCAGGGACCGGGAGGAGAGCAAGCTCTTCGACTCGATACTGGAGACGGCGAAAGGCCCGGGCGTCCTAATGGGGTGGCACTGCGTGAGGGACCAGGAGAAGGAGTACGTGGCGAGGGCGGCGCGAAAAGGCTTCTTCGTGCTCTGCAGCCCACAATCCCCCAACCTCACCGTCCACGGCGGGATCCCTCGCTCCCGTCGAAGGTACGTACAGAGAAAGCCGCAGCCCCCCAAACAGCTTGAGAAGAAGGTCTATCTCGCGCTTTACATGACCGACGGCGATGCGATCTGGGCCATGGGCAGCCTCCAAAGCGGCAACTGGCTGAGCAAGAGGAGGGGAACCTTCCCCTTCAACTGGGGGCTCCTGCCGCTGATGTTCGAGATCATGCCCGGGGTGCTGGAGTATTACTACGAGACGGCAACCGAGAACGACTACTTCGTCTGCCCTTCCTCCGGAGCCGCCTACACCTACAGCTTCCTCCACGACGACTGGTATCTCCACTACTCCAAGCACTACATCGACCTTTCCGGCCAAAGCGTCGTCAACATGGTCAACTGGGACACGAACTTCTGGTGGAGGGAGGTCGAGGAGCCGTGGGCCATCTACAGGGAGAAGAGGCTACTCAAACCCATCGGGCTTGTCTGCGGGCTGGGCGGGTCCGTCTACGCCAGAAGCTATCCATCAGGCACCCCCAAGGTCCATTCGGCCATCGTCCTCAACAGCGGCGAGGACTGCGCCGGGAGGATCCGCAAGATGGCGGAGGCCATGAAGGAGCGGCCCCTATTCATCTTCGCCTTCGTCCAGATAAGCCCCGGCGTCTACGACCACCTAGCCAAAAACCTCCGAGGACTTCCGAGCGACGTTGAGCTGGTGCACATGGACGCTTTCATGCTCGGCCTCAGGAAGGCTCTGAAGGAGGGGTTCGTTGGCGAGGACCTCTATCCATCCAAGGCTGCCCTCGCGGACTCAACCCTCAGGGAGCCCGGGCGACGCGACAGAGCGGCGGCGGCCAGGCTGCTCGCCCAGCTCGGACGTGTGGCAGAAATGCCCGAGCCCGAGATGGCGAGGGAGATCAACCTTGGGAACTGGCACAACCTCGCAAGCCGAGAGCCAGCACACGTCGAGGCCGAGGCGGAAAGCTGGCGCCGCGCAAGCCAGGGTTACCTCGACTACGATACTCCGAACCTCGCCGATGCGCTAGGATACAACCTGTTCTACGCAGCCTGGGCCTACGTAAGGGCCTGCCTCAACGCGGCAGGGCGGTATGCAAACCATATGGACAGCTGCCTTGACGAATATCTCTCGTTGTTCCCGCAAAGGGACAACCGGGTGCTGGAGCAGATCTGGGAGATGTGGCACAACTGGGAGGCCCATCCTCCGACATTGGAGGCGGTCAGGGATATGGCCAGGAGGGCGGCCGAGCTTGCCACCCGCCATGCCGATGGCCCGACGGCCTAGCTACGCGGCCCTCGTTGTTGCGACCTCGCGGTAAAGCCTCCTGCGGACCATGAGAGCCCACAGCAGCGAGCCCGCGATCATCAGGGTTGATGTCACGACCATCCACTCCACCATCCAGATCCAGAGCATCGCCCTGGACTTGACCTTGACCGATTCCGCCTCGATCTTTCTCAGCTCCTCCCTACCGGCCTCCAGCGCTCTGAGGCAGCCCTCATAGTCCTCCTGCACATAGAGCTCCCCAGCCCGCGCACGCCGCAGATCGGCCTCCCGCGTCATCTCCTCAAGGCCGCCGATGTTGGCGCCGATCCTCTCGACGAAGTTCATCAGGGACACCAGGACGTCTCTTTGCACCTTGTAGTTGAGCATCTCGGATCGGATGAGGTGCATCAGCTCTATGTCCTGGGGAACCTCCCTTCCTACGGTGTAGTAGACGGAGTAGACGGTGAAGTCCGGGTAGTAGTTCCACAGCATGAATGAAGCGCCCCAGCTAGGGGTCCAATCCGTGCAGAATGCAAAGGTCCTCCCCGATCCCACCTCCCAGAAGACCATGAAGGGATTCTCGGGCCTGGTGTTTGTCTTTGCCAAAAGCTTCGCGGCATCCTTCGCTACGACCTCATTGTAACCGTGGAAGTTCGGACACGTTGCCCACGGCAAGGCGGTCATCAGCGGATCATCTCGAGCCACGACAACGGGCTTCCACGTGACCGAGACCGTCTTCCTCTCCACCAGTTCAACGGGCAGCAATGGGCCGACGCTCGTGATGGCCCACGATGGCGAGTCGGTGTAGCCCCCGAACGAGAGTATTCCGCCGATCATCATCAGCGACATCCCGTCGTTCTCGATCGCTTTGGAGAACCAGTCTAGATACTTCGTCGGCAGGGTATCGGCCCTCACATCGCTCAGGAGGATCATGCTGCCCCCGATGAACTCCGCGTAGGTCCTAGGCATATATACCCGGAGGGCCTTCAAGACCTCATCCTGCGTGAAGTATCCCGAGTGGACCGTGGCAGGGATCGCGGTCACATCCAGGGCGGGATCATCGCTTATGTATCCGATCGGACTGGTTGAAGGGAGGCAATCACCCATGTAATAGATCTTGGGTATATCGGCTGCCTCCCCAAGCGGCAACGCGATTGCCACTAAGATCGTGGCAAAACACAGCGCGCGCATCGGTGGGCTCAGGGCACGCTTCCCAATATACTTTTCTTTCTCGGCCTGGAAGGCGACGGCCGGTGCTCGAATGCGGATCGGGTTCATAACCGATCTATCTGAGGCCGACTTCAGGTTCTGTGCCGAAAACAGGATACCGTGCGTGGAGTACAACTTCTCAAAAGACCTGGACGCGATCGGGCAATTCGACGCGGTCAAACGCTACATGAAA
The DNA here is from genome assembly GCA_964549615.1 of uncultured Thermococci archaeon. Taxonomy (GTDB): domain Archaea; phylum CAYQAE01; class CAYQAE01; order CAYVLA01; family CAYVLA01; genus CAYVLA01. Next base: position 3,197 of record CAZJVP010000012.1, read on the forward strand.
AAGTACGGGGTGGGCTTCTCGACGATCGGGATGTTCGGGCGCAACTACATCTCATCCGACCCGAAGGAAGCTGCGCGCAACCTGCAGGATGCAAAAGCATTGGTGGATCTATGCCAGGATATCGGAGCGCCGTGCTTCGTCACTGGCGCGGGCCACCCAGAGAACAGGACGCTTGAGGAAAACGCCCGGAGGGCGATCGAGTTCTTCGGCGTGCTCATGGACTTCGCCAAGGACAGAAACGTCAAGGTCGCGCTCTACAACTGTCACTGGGGCAACTTCGCTTTCGGCCCGGATTCGTGGAGGATCCTGCTTCGCGAGCTTCCCGACCTAGGCCTGAAGTATGATCCCTCCCATCCGTTCTACGATGGGCGGGACTATCTTCAGGAGATCGTGGACTGGGGCAACCGAATCTACCACATGCACGCCAAGGGAGCCCTCAAGATCGGCGGCAAGAGGTTCGAGGATCCCCCCGCCGGCATGGATCAGATCGACTGGGGCTCGATCATGGCCGTCCTGTACCATCACGGATACGACCGCGACATCAACATCGAACCCCACTCCGGGGTGTGGCTGGCCGAGAGAAGGTACGACGGCATCCTCATAGCTCGAAGGCATCTGCTGCAGTTCATCGCTTCGGAGATATGAGGATCCTTGCCTTCTCGGATTCCCACGAGAACGGCGCCGCAGTTGAAGCGTTCCTGAAACGCGTCGGTCTGCTCGATGCCCCGCCGGACGTATTCGTCTCGGCCGGCGACATCGGTCCCCGTTCCATGGTTAGGATATTCCGCGCCCTCTCGGAGCTGGATCGCCCCATTTTGTACGTCTGGGGAAACCACATACTCCACTACCCTTTCTCCCAGGTTGAGGCGTGCGTCCGCGATCTGGCGGGAATCAGCGGGCTCGTGTGGCTTGGAGAGCGCAACGTCCGGATCGGCGGTTGGAGCTTCGTTGGCCAGGACGCTTGGACCGACTTCACCGATGATCCCAAGGACCCCGAAAGGTACTACGACCTCCGCCGGAGGACCGATGGGCTGGACCCTCTTACGACGATCCTGGTGACCCACCACGCCCCCCTGGGCATACTGGACTGTGGCCATTCGTATCCGATCCGCTCCTACCGGGACGGGCGTGGCCTGCTCCATGCAGGAAGCCGCGGGCTGAGGAGGCTTGTCGATGAGTTTGGACCGAGGATACACATCTTCGCGCACTGCCATTCGGACGGCTTGCGCCACGCAACGATGGGCAACACCCTCTTCGCCAACATCTGTCACTTGGAGCGGGTCACCAAGTCGGGCCGCTACGGCATAACGGGAAGCTTCTCCATCATCGACACCGATTCCTTCAGCATCAAGGGGTACCAGCTCGGCTGCTACGAGCCGAGGACTTGCGAAAGCTGCGGCTCAGAGAACTACATCCTCTACAGGACATGCGTGAACTGCACCAAGAAAGGCTCGGGACTCATACCCCGGGAACAGTTGCCCTAGCCTGTCCCTTTCAACCATATCGGCGCTTGCTAGACGGGAGATCCATCGCTCTTCAAAGATCGAACTCCCATGGAGCAGGATGTCGAGCGACGATCGGTTCGGACCGAAGTAAGGTCCCTCATGCTCGAAATGACCGTTACGGATCTGATGTGGATTTTCCAGTAACGGCGACCGTCAAACGCCGCAGGATTCGCATGTCTATATCAATCCTCGAGGTGATGAACCAGCGATGAAGGAAGGAAGCCAAGGCCCACCCCAGCAGGTTTCCAAAAAGGAACATATCATTCTCCCCATCAGCGGCATGACCTGCGCCTCCTGCGCCCAGACCGTTGAGAGGTCGCTTCGTCGTAGGGAAGGCGTTCTGGATGCCAACGTGAACCTCGCCGCCGAGAAGGCCTCGGTTACCTTTGACCCGCGCAGGATCGACCGAGCCGGGCTCGTCCAGGCGGTGAGGGAGTCAGGGTATGATGTGCCCAAGCTAGCTTCAACGATCAGCCTGAAGATTGGCGGGATGACCTGCACGTCCTGCGCCCAAGCGGTCGAGAGGAGGCTCAAGGCGACGCCCGGCGTCATGGAGGCAACCGTCAACCTAGCGACCGAGAGAGCCGTGGTCAGTTACGATGCCAACGTTGCGTCGATCGAAAGCCTTGGAAAGGCGATAGAGGAGGCCGGGTACCGGTTCCTTGGCGTGTTCAGCGCCGAGGAACGTAGGGCCGAGGAGGCTTCGGAGGAGGAAGCGCGAAAGGTGGCCCATGCCCGTCGCTTGATGCGCCAGGCGTGGGGCCTAACCATCCCAATCCTGATCTGGATGCTCCCCGAGATGATCCTTGGGGTTTCCTGGCCATCGATGATCGCGCTCAACGCAGGCTTGACGGTCCTCAGCTTGGGGGTGCTCGCGGTCCCGGGCAGGCAGACTTTCCTTTCCGCCTTCAGGGCCGTGCGGCACGGCTACCCGAACATGGACGTCCTCATAGCCATGGGCAGCTCCGCGGCGCTTGCCACGGGACCGCTTTCGATGCTGCTGCCTATCTCCAGCTTCTCGGGGATCGCGGGCATGATCATGTCCTTCCACCTCACCGGTCGGTACGTTGAGGCGAGGGCCAAGGGCAGGGCATCGCAGGCGATAAGGAAGCTCCTCGAGCTTGGCGCAAGGACGGCCCGTGTGGTGCGCGACGGCAACGAGATCGAAATCCCGATCGAGGACCTAGCCGTGGGCGATGTGATGGTGATCAGGCCGGGCGAGAAGATACCGACCGACGGGGTGGTCGTGGAGGGGGAAACGAGCGTCGACGAGTCCATGGCGACGGGGGAGTCCATGCCCGTCACGAAGCGGCCGGGCGACCCTTTGATCGGCGCAACCATGAACCAGATGGGATCGATCAAGGCCAGGGCAACGAAGGTCGGCAAGGACACCTTCCTCTCACAGGTGATCGACATGGTCCAGAAGGCCCAGGGCACGAGGGTGCCCATACAGGGCTTTGCAGACAGGGTGACCGCCTATTTCGTCCCAGCGGTAATCGTCCTCGCCCTTGGCGCCTTCCTTGCATGGACGCTTGCGGGCGATCAGCTCAAATGGGTCCTCGATGCCGCTAGGCCTCTGCTTCCCTGGGTGAACCCAAGCCTTTCCAGGCTGACGCTTGCCCTGTTCGCATCGATAGCGGTCCTGGTGATAGCCTGTCCCTGTGCGCTGGGGCTTGCCACGCCTACGGCCCTCGTGGTCGGGACCGGGATGGGAGCCGAGAAGGGCATCCTGATCCGCGATGGCGCGGCGATCCAAGCGCTCAAGGACGTCAGGACGATGGTTTTTGACAAGACGGGCACCATAACCAAGGGGAGGCCCGAGCTCGTGCAGATCCAGGCCTTCTCGGATCTGGACCAAGACGAACTCCTCCGGTTGGCCGCCTCAGCCGAGTCGGGTTCAGAGCATCCCATCGCCCAAGCCATCGTGCGGGCCGCCAGGGACAAGGGGATCGACATTCAACCGCCGGAGCGGTTCGAAGCGATACCCGGGCAGGGCGTCCGGGCCTCGCTGGGAGGCAGGGAGATCCTCGTGGGCCGCAGAAGGATGTTTACCGATGGGCTGCCGGAGCACGTGGAGCGAGCCCTCAAGGATCTTGAATCCAGGGCGATCACATCCGTTCTCGTGGGGGCGGATGGCCGGGTCATTGGCGCCCTCGGTGTCGCGGACGCCCCCAAGGAGGACGCAGGGGACGCGATCCGCGAGCTGCAGCGACTGGGGATCGAATGCGTCATGATAACCGGCGACAACCAGAACACGGCCAATGCCATCGCCCGGCGGGTGGGCATCACCCGAGTCTTGGCCGAGGTGCTCCCGGACCGCAAGGCGGCCGAGGTCGAAAGACTCAAGGCATCGGGGCCGGTGGCGATGGTGGGCGACGGCATCAACGACGCGCCCGCCTTGGCACAGGCCGATGTTGGGATTGCCATCGGAACGGGCACGGACATCGCAATCGAGTCCTCCGACATCACCCTCGTGAGGGGCGACCTGTCCTCGCTGGTGACCGCCGTCATGCTGTCCAGGGAAACCTTCAGGAAGATCAGGCAGAACCTCTTCTGGGCCTTTGCATACAACGTGGTTGCCATACCCCTCGCCTTCTTCGGGCTACTCCACCCCCTCATCGCGGAGGCAGCCATGGCGTCATCGTCGGTCACCGTGGTCACGAACGCGAACCTGCTGAGAAGAGCTAGGATAGGGTAGATCTTGTGGCCAGCGCCTTCCAACGGCCGGGTGCCTCGCGCGCTTCCGGAGCCCCAAGAAGTCAAGTCGCTGAAAAAGATTTATCATGCGTCGGCGGCTTCTAGTTATCAGGCTCCGATAGTGTAGGGGTCAAATGCCGCAGGCCTTTCATTCGGGCCTTTTCCCCTGTCTGGAGGCCACTCGAGCCCGAGACCCGGGTTCAAATCCCGGTCGGAGCACTAACCCACAAGTATGCATACTATGCGGACACATCCTTCCACGCGCTCTCCGCGCTTGGCTCCGGTGCCCGTACCGGCGGACATATCGCGGTCCGCTATAAACAGCGTGACGTGTTTTGCGCTGATCTACAGCTTCCCAAGGTACGGCCAAAGCTCCTCGAGCATTCCCTGGTAGCGGAATTCCTGGCAGTCAGGGATCGGACTCCAGACATCGGTCGCGCCTTGTTGCCGGCCTCGCACGCGAAACCGCAAGCCCCGGCAGCGGAGCTTCCAGACATCCATCCGCGGGAACGATCCTATTATGGTCGCGGCGGGGATGAGAACGAGGACCGCGGCCCTGCCCCCATCTTGCATAGTCCACGGCAGTCCTTGCCGAAAGCAGTGCATCATACCGGCACCTTGAGCCGGAATCTCGTTCAACTGATGCACTTGAGTCGCCGGGAACCCACCCTCAGGTCGACCGGTATGGGTATGGCCGAGAAGTCGAAATCGTGGTTCCCCGCTCTTATGAGAGCGATCGCGAGGCACTTCAACGCGAAGCTGATGGTCTTGTCTTGGGGTTCCTGGCCCATCACGCGGGCCAGCTCGGTCCAGATCTTAGTGAAGCGAGAAGCAAGATCCACGGGCTCGGATGTCCACATCTGCCCTGCCAGTTCGCTGCCAAGGAAGCGGTGAAGCCTTTCCAGCTTACGCTTCGCGAGCCGTTCCCTGGAGTAGAACGGTCTCAGGATATCTTCGAGTTGCTGAAGGGTTTCGGGCAATATCGATTCCCGGGTCAGCTTGTAGAGCGGCGGCCAATAGGACACCTCGGCTTTGCCTTTTAGCTGGTACTCGTTCAGCCCTGCTGCAACTGCCCACACGCATAAGCGGCCGAAACCGTAACGCTCGAGCACCTGCCCTATCTGTTCCCATTCGGGCCCCTTCTCCACGACCCTCTGCCAAGAAGACCAAGGGATCAGAGACAATGCTTCGACGAGGGCTGCGACGAGGTCTTTCCTCCCTGAACCAACCGACTGCCAGCCGGAAACCGGGCCAGTCTGAAGAGGTCCGGAGGTTGGCTCGGAGGACGAAACCGGATTCCTCCCGCGGCTCCCGCAGTATGTGTCGGTGGGTCGAAGCTCGCGCCTCCCGCAGAAGGAGCATATCCTTCCCTCAACCCAGCCTAGCGGGGGTTTGATACCTACCCAGTTTATGCCTCGCCCGCATCCGTGGCAGTAAGGCTGTCGATAGTCAAGATCCGGGACGCCGCGGAAAGGCCAGGTGTACTTCTGCACCGTGACAAGACACTGGCTTCTCAAAATAAAGGTTTTCGAAAATGATTGATGTCAGGGCGACATTCGACGAGCCGCCTAATCAACCTCTCCTCGGGCGTCGGGCCAGCTGCCCAGGCTGGCCCAGCCCCTGGCCGCCTTTCCCACACGCATAATGGTGGCTGACTGTGACCTTTCTCTATCGTTTGCATCCGCGATCCAAGGGCCCTCTCCACCTATCAAGGATTCCTTCGATGTCGCCGGAAACGGCCCCACGAACATACGATCTAGGTTTCCCCAGACTTGTCTCAGGGGCGATTTCCATGAGGATTTCGTCGTAATGCGTGTACTTGTGCCGGGCATGTGGCCTGACAGCCAAGTACGCTGCACGGTCAAAGGCTTCCTCCGACTCTCCTCGGGTTGGGAAGTACACGAACTCAACTGACCCAGCCGCACCGGGCTCACGACTCTTCTCAACGACTTCATCGAGGTTCTCGACGGGTATCCTCGGAGACCCGCCGAATAACTTCCTTAAGCCTGGAGGTGTTTTCAAGTTTGTGCTAAGCGCACCGGTCGTCCGCAGATGTCCTCTAGCGGAACCGCAAGCCGGGCGCCAAGAACCCCGTTCCGCCTGGATCGACATCGATCCACCGCAAAGCGATCCTCGGAAGCATGTTGGCTGCACAGTAGGACCGGGCAGCGCGGGGACATCATCCGGCCGCTCGGAAGAGCGTCGGTCTACCCTCTGGTGATCAGGGCAGCGGCAGGTTCTCGGTGGAGGCCTGGGAGAGGTGGGGGGATCGCCCTTTTTGACGTGCCACGGATAGCCGTCCTTGGGCCGAGCATGAAACGTACTCCGCCGAATGCGCGTGTCTCCGGTCGCTGGAAAGCCTACTTAAGCAAGAGCGGCTGACGCCCATCCATGGCCAGGCTGCCCCACATTCTGATCCTGATGCCGGACCAGCAGCGGGCCGATTGCCTGTCCTGTGCCGGCCACCCGCAGCTCAGGACTCCAAACATGGACAGGATCGCGTCCGAGGGGGTGCGCTTCACGCAGGCTGCGACGGTCAGCCCGGTGTGCATGCCCGCCAGAGCCTCCTTCGTGAACGCGCTGTACCCGCACAACCACGGCATGTGGGACAACGCGGGCTGCATGCCGCCGCATGATGACACGTTTTTTCACCATCTCCAAGCCGCGGGCTACTGCACGGCCCACATAGGCAAGTCCCACTACTACTCACACGTGAAGGGCCATATGCGGGATTATGAGGCCTACATGCACGCGAGGGGGCTTGAATACGTCCACGAGACCACGGGGCCCCTCGCCGCGCAGGGAATGCAAAGCTACATGACGGACTGCTGGGAGACCCACGGCCTCTACGATGCCTTCAAGCAGGACTATGCCGAACGCGGCCGGCTGCGACGCGAGAATCCTCTCTTCGTGAGGATGAGCCCGCTTCCGGTCGAGCTCTACCTCGACAGCTACGTTGGCCAACACGCGGAGTCCTACGTGCTAAACTACAGGGACCATCGACCGCTATGTCTCTTCGTCGGCTTCCCCGGACCGCACGAGCCCTGGGATGCACCGGGCGAATACGCCACCATGTACGACCCGGACGAGACTCCCGATCCCATTCCGTGGCCTGAGGAGAACCGGCTGCTGCCGGAAGCGATCCGCACGATGGACGACTTCCTTCCCATGAATGGAACCACGCCGGAGAACATACGGCGGGTTCGCGCGAACTACTACGGCAAGATCACTCTCATCGACTACTGGGTCGGACGGATACTGGATGCCTTCGAGGAAAGGCACATGCTGGACGACACGCTCATCGTCTTCTGGTCGGACCACGGGGAGATGTTGGGCGACCACCGGCGCGTCTTCAAGTGTACCTTCCATGAGAGCAGCATGCGCGTGCCGCTAATCCTTCGCTGGCCCGGCCGCTCCGCAGAGGGCGCGACAAGCGACGCGCTGGTCGAGATCATCGACGTGTACCCGACGATCCTGGAGGCGTTGGACATCGATCGCCCCTCTCGCTGCCTGGGTCGTTCCTTGCTCCCGCTTCTCACCCAACCCGATGTTGCGTTCCGAGACTCCCAGCTAAGCGAGATTCATCACGCGGGCGAGAGGCGCCTCTGTCTTCGCACCCGCTGTCACAAGTACGCTGTGCGCCAGAATGGGGACGGGTACATGCTCTACGACCTCAAGGCGGATCCTTTCGAACAGCACAACCTGATCGGGCAGGACAAGGACCTTGAGCAGGCGCTCCGCGACCAGCTGTTACGCCGGCTCACCCTCTCTCAGTACTCCATGCGCGGGCAACTTCGCGATCCTTCCGTCCCTGGGCTCCTGCGGCCCCTCTAGTCCCGGCATAACCGTGGCGGAACCCATAGAGCGGATCGGCGTCTCCCCGTTCCTAACGCCAGACTTAGCCTCGGACGACGGCGGGCCATGCCACCCAATCTCAGACCTCACCGCGATGCCGTTCCAGTAGCCCGGGGCAAGATCCAACCATCTTCGCGCTGGCGTTAAGACGCCTGCCAGAATCAAAGCGTTCTCTGCGTAAGTATTATAAATCGCCTGCGCGTGATAAGTGTCCGTCGGAGCTGGTCTTCGGGCGGGGGCACAAAGGCGACGCAGGGAGATCCTAATTTTCTCAATCCCCCCAAACACAATCCCCCCTCCCTGCGTCCCGTGCATACCCACGACCGGAGAACCGGTCCAACGATGTGGCTTGCGAGCGGACATCCGGGTTCCTTTCTTTCCCGGGAGATCCGTTGCGCCACGCCCCACGGCGAGCCGGGTCGATTCCCGGTCTAGATGATCCCGCCCATCTTTGCCACACGCCGTCCTCGAATGCGACGATGCCAAAAGCTTAAGAGGCGCCTGGCAATGCCTAGCGCGGTGAGACGGTGACGAAGGATAAGATCCTTGAGTTGCTGAACCACGGATTGGAACTGGAGCATGCGGCCTACATCCAGTACCTGAGCCACGCCGAACTGGTCGACGGTGTGAACGCAGAACCCATCATCGCCAGGCTGAAGGAGATCGCTGGAGACGAGAAGAACCACCAGGACAAGTTTAGAACGCTGATCGGGATCTTGGGCGGCGTTCCGAGCATGAAGATCGCTCCCACCCACGCTGCGAAGGACCTGAGGGAGATACTCGAGGTGAACCTGAAGGACGAAAAGGAAGCGGTCGACACTTACAGGAAGATCCTTGAGGAACTCCGCAAGGAGAAAGGCCAAGGATACTACGACCACCTCCTTGAACACGACCTAAGACACATCCTGATGGAGGAGCAGGAGCACATAACGGAGTTGGAGCTGCTTCTCGGCACCCAGGGATCAAGCTACTAGACGCACGCAGGTAGATCTCGGCCCAAGTCGGACATCGAAGCCTGGCGAAACGATGGGGCGACCGAGCCGTTGCGCCGCTTGAGATTCTGCGAGCAGGCTGGAGATCCTTGATCATTCGAGGATACTCCAACCGCCCCCCTCCACGACGCGTACCCGTGAATTGGCGGGCAGGGGGCCAACTTCCTGGATCTTCCCGCTCGGCCATGTGATCCTGAGCATGTCGACCTTGTCCCTAGAGCCCAGGCCGAATGCCTGCTCGATCGGATCGTGGATGTGGCCTCGCCCGGCGGGAACCTCGCGGAACTGCCTCAGATCACCCGCGACGAGCTCAAGGCGGGCCCCTATGCCATCCCTGTTGCTCTCAGTTCCCTGCAGATTAACCCTAATCCAGTTGTTGGCGTTTCCGGTTGAGCGGAAGAGCCTGTTCTGACCCCCCGCCACGACGACGTATATGTCGAGATCCCCGTCCCCATCGTAGTCAAAAAAGCAGACCGCCTTGGGGTCGCCGAAGTCGATGTCCAGGCCAACCTTGGCGGTTATGTCCTCGAAGGTCCCATCTCCCCGGTTAGCCAAGAGGACCGTCTTGCCGGCTGCTGTCAGAAGAACGTCCAAGTCGCCGTCGAAGTCGAAGTCAGCACAGTCCATCCCGTGAACGAGGTTCTCGGGACCGAACGCTCCGACCTGCGAGGAAACCTCCTTGAAGCGCTTTCCCACGTTCCTATAGTACGCCTTGGCCCCGGCCGAATCCTTGTCCACGCCGAAGAAGTCGTAGTCCCCATCCCCGTCGAAGTCGCCGAAGAAGCTGCAATGGGTCTGCCCCCTCAGGCCTGCGCTGTTGGCGATCCTGGTGAACCCGTTGCCGGTGTTCTCGTAGAACACGTTGCTTGCCGGCTTTCCCTGCCACTCCTGGTTGGAAAGGTACACGTCGAGGTCTCCGTCAAGGTCGTAGTCCGCGCTGTTGAGGCCGTGCGGTGCGTCGCCGGCCCCAAGATCGGTCGTGTACAGGAACCTGCCGTCCCTCCTGTTCTGGAAGTAGTAGTTCATGCCCCCGACGTTCGTGGCGATGATGTCCAACCACCCGTCCCCGTTGTAGTCCCCCATGCATGCGCTGTGGCTTTGGCTTGCGCCACCGACCTGCATATCGGCGCTCAGCGTCACGTCCTTGAAGGTGAAGTTGCCTTCGTTGCGGTACAGCACGTTGCGGCCGCCTGAGGTTCCCAGCCAGTTGGCGCAGAACACGTCCCTATCGCCGTCATTGTCATAGTCGCCCATCGCGACGCCGTGCCCGCCTCCCGGGCCCTTCCCGACCCCGGTGAGGGCGGTGACGTCCGTGAAGGTGCCGTCACCGTTGTTCCTGTAGAACAGGTTGCCGTCCTTGTTGACTATGTAGAGGTCATAGTCCAGATCGCCGTCGAGGTCCTCAACGCCGAGCCCGTGTCCGCTGGCAGTTACGCCAAGCCCCGCCTCAAGAGTGACGTCCTCAAACCTGATCGTGCCGGTCCAATGGCCGGAAGGTGTCGGACCGGTTCGGCCTCCAAGGAAGGATGGCAGCAACGCGACCAGACAGATCGCTAGCGAGCAGAGGATCGCGACGGCCAGGAGCTTTCGCCTCGGCAAAGCGACGCGCCCCGCAGTCGGCTTCGATACACAAGCATGGCTCCTCGGCGAGGCATGCGCGCTACAGAAGATCCCCCCGCATCTTCGGCACTTGACGGGCTTGAAAAGCACCTTGTGGCATTCCTGGCATTTGGATTCCCCGGACGAACCCGATCCCATGACCGTGCGCGGTCAGCACCTCTATTTAACTTGCTTTTTGGGGCCGGGTGGTGAGGGGTTGGAGTTGAGGCAAGCCCGCCCCGATATTTATTAGGAAGATCGTCCCCAAAGCCGTGCGGTCGGAAGGATTGCGTCGGTGGAGCCTCCAGCTGCTGACGGCGGTTTCGCTGTTCGCGGCACTCTCAACCGCTCTGGGCGAGCATGCCAAGCCGGCAAAGGTTCTGGTGGCCGGTCTGCCCAGCGAGATGGCGCTAGCAGCTGCCTGGCTTGAGATCGACCCCCTGACGGATCCCCAGGTCATACCGGCTCGGAGCCAGGACAGCCCCTTCACCACCGAACAGTTGCGCAAGTTCGTGCGTCTCTACTTCCCGAGGACTTATGCCAAGCTTCTGGAGTATGAGTACATGATCTTGGCGCAGGTGGAGATCTGGATCTTCACGAACGAGCAACAGTACATGCTCTACGACTCCATCTACAAGGGCGGCCTTGGCGGGATGCAGACCCGAAGCGTGATGAGCATGCATATCGGCATATCCAAGCCCTGGGCGGAATCGATACTCTCGGACGCATTCCCCAACGATGCCGACGCGGTCGTGGGCTTGCCCTCCTACACACCGCACCAGGAGCCAATGAGGGTCGTCATAAACACCAATGAGATGGTGCCTCCGATCTACAAGCCGTATAAGGATCTGCCGGGCGTGGAGTACTCCTTCATCGGCGCCTACGGGACGAACATCGCCATACCGAAGGAGGGGGCGGTCGTGGTATCCTACTCGGTAGGACCCTACAAGTACGGCTTCCCGGGGGCCTACCCAGACCCGCGGTTCCAGAGCCCCGGATGGCTGCCCCACAGCATGTACTGGAAGTTCGGAAACGGGACGACCTGGACACACCAAGACATGTTCGGCCAGTACTGGAACACGATCTACAACCCCTACGCCCCCGACATGGTGTTGGCCGAGCTGATCTTCAGTACCGGCAGGAAGCTCCCCGACGACGTTCTGGCCGTCCACGCGCTCCGGGTCAAGTTCACGGAATACTCGTCGCTGAAGGGTTTCATCTACGCGATCATCGATTTTGCGGAGAAGTTCGGCGCCAACACGGCGCCCGTGACGGGGAAAATGTCCAAAATTGCCCGGGGGGTTGAGGATGCCAAACAGCTTTACCTGGATCAGAACTTCGGAGAGTCCTCGATCGCGATGGACCAAGCCCTCGCCGACCTCGACCTCCTCAGAAAGGAGTCCCTGAAGCTGAAGGACCGGGCGCTCATGTGGGTCTATGTCATCGAGTGGCTGGCGGTGAGCGGGGTCTCGCTGGTGGCCGGGTTCTCCATCTGGACCCTGATGATCAGGCGTAGCCTGTACAGGGAAGTCTCGGTGACCCGGCTGACCCTTTAGGGGCGTACGCATGCTCGCTCTCATGTGCATCAGAAGTTCGACTCGGAGAAGGAGATGAGTCCTTGAAGCTCATGAACTACAAAGGGGTCCCGGCCCAGGACGTTGCCGAAGAGGGAGCTGCTGGCACGAAGATTCGCTGGCTCATCGCTGAGAAGGACGGCGCGCCTAATTTCGCCATGAGACTGTTCGAGATGGCACCTGGCGGCCACACACCCCTCCATGCACACCCCTGGGAACACGAGGTCTTCGTGATCCGCGGGAGGGGACTGGTCGTCCGAGGCGGCTCCGAAGCTAGGATCGCGCCGGGCGACTTCGTCTTCATCGAGCCGAATGAAACCCACCAGTTCAGAAACCACGGAAGGGCCATGCTCTCCTTCATATGCGTCATCCCGCTCCGGAAGCGCTGAACCTTCCGGTTGCGGCGCCACCTCAGATGCGGAACCCAACCCAGCCGATTCAGCCCAGCTCGGATGGGGGCGAACCGTCTCGCAAGAGGGGTTCTGATGCTCTACGAGGTGAACACAAGGTGGAAGGAGGCTTCCCCTTCAACATCACATTTCTTCCGGGCGCCTCGCGGCCCTAGGCTGGCCACGACGGGTACGCCCGTTTGAGGTCGTCGCTCCAGGCATCCGGAAGCTGTCCGGTTCCGTAGAGGCTCTCCGGCCCGCCTCCCAAGTCAACTCGGTAAGCTAGGCACCAAACATAGCCGCCCTGTCCATCAGGTCAAGCAGGATGTTCATCAAGTCCTTTCCCCTTATGCGGCCAAGCCCGCCCCTAGAACAGCTCCTCTCCCCGAACTCCGTCACATCGTCGGCTCTCACTCCCCTCCCTGCAATGGCGAGAGGCACGGGGTCGCCGGAGTGGTTCCTCACCGAGACGGGCGTGCTATGATCGGCGGTCACCGCCACGTACGTGCCATCGCCGACGGAAGGCATCATCCCGCCCACCATCTCGTCCAACCTCTGGATCATGGTGACCTTCGCCTTGGCGTCACCGTCATGCCCCGCGATGTCGCAGCCCTTCACGTTCATCATAACGAAGTCGTGGCCCTCGAGAGCTGCGATCGCCGCCTTCGCCATCGCCTTGGTATCCGTGTCCAGGCCGCCAGTGGATCCGGGGACCTCTATGACCTCCAAGCCAAGGACCTTCGCAACGCCGGATATCAGCCCTACCTCGGCGATCGCGGCTCCTGAGAGGCCAAACCTCTCCTTGAAGGCTGGGATCTCCTTGAGAATGCCCGCACCTCTTGGCAGCAGCACGTTTGCCGGCAGCAGCCCCCTCCTCTTGCGCTCGATGTTGACCGGGTGCTTCTCCAAACGATCGTGGCTGATCCTGACGAAATCGTTAATCACGCTTGCGGTCTTGTCCGAGCCTGGCTCGAGCGCCACGCAGGGCCGCAGCGGCCTGCCGACCTCGTGCGGATCTACATCCGACACGTTCTGGCCAAGCCCGCTTCCCCGCAGGATGAGGGCGCCTCTATGGGCGACGGATTCCTTGAATATGACCTTGACCCCACGGATCTCCATGCCATCGATCGCCTGGGCGAGCTCATGGGTCCCTTCAACGATCCTGCCGGCCCTCCTGTCCACGATCACCATATTCTCATCGACGGTGGCAAAGTTGCACCGGAAGGCCACGTCGCCGGGCTTGACGTCCAGCCCGATGCCGGCCGCCTCGAAAGGCCCCCTTCCCGTGTACCACTGGTACGGGTCGGCTCCCAGGTAGGACAGATGGGATGTGTCGCTACCAGGTCTGATTCCGGGTGCGATCGGGTCCATTATCCCGTTTACCCCGCTTCTGGCGAGGTCATCGAGGTTCGGGGTCTCGGCCGCCTCCAGCGGCGTCAGCCCTCCGAGTTCGGCTACGGGTCGGTCGCCCATGCCGTCAAAGATCAACAACAGGCATTTGGCGTTCTGCATCTCCTACACCTGCCTCAGCTCAAGCTTGATCTCCTTCCCCTGGCCGTTCTTAAGGGTCCCCACCAAGCCCCTCACGGTCTTATCCACGACATCCTGAACGAAGGGCGAGAGAGTGATCGACTTGCCGTCGACCTCGAGGGCAACCTTGTCCGTGAGGTACGCGCACTCGTGGTCCTTGGCCTTCCCCTCGAAGATCTCCCGAGCAAGCTGGCTGCACTTCTGCCTCCCGCACCTCTTGCAGTTGGTCTCCGGCAGGCGCCGGAATGCGCAGCTCTCTATCCTGGCGTATAGCTTCTCGCTGTCCTTGATGAACACCGCGCCCAGCTTCTCCGCCTTGACCTTAAGTTCCTCGTTCCCCGTGACCAAGAAGGTGTAATCATCCACTAGTTTGAGGTCCTCCTCCTTCTGGGCCACGAGCACCTTGAGGAAGCCCTTCATCTTCTTGAATCCCTCAAGCACCGCGAAGTCGCAGCCCATCAGTTCCCTCCACAGGTCCCCCTTCATTTGGAGGATGTGGAAGAGCTTCGGATCCACGCCCACGACCTTCTCGGCACCCATCGCGAAATGCCTCTCTGTGTCCTTGTCCGGGTTGATCTCGTGAACCGAGTGCTTGGCGGTGTGCACCCGATACCCCCTCTCCCTCAGGTGCTTGATCAGATCCTCCACCACCGAGGTCTTTCCCGCCTCGCTGAACCCGATGATGCCCACCGCTCTCATCGCTCAACCTCCATCTGGGCTTCCCCAAAGGCCTTGCTGATCTTCTCCACATGATCCGCAGGGTCCTCCACGAGAACCTTCGCCCCGCCAATGATGTCGATGAACCCAAGCTCGTTTCCATACCGGGGCACGACGTGAGCGTGAAGGTGGGCTATGCTTGCCCCCGAGGCTTCACCGACGTTGAAGCCGATGTTGTACCCCTTCGGCGAGTAGCACGATTTCAGGGCGCGCACGGCCAGGTTCACCGACCGAAACAGGCACAGAGCTTCTTCCTCGTCCAACTCGGAGAGCTCCAAGACGTGCCTCTTGGGAAAGACCATCAGGTGGCCAGGGTTGTACGGATAAAGGTTCAGAACTGCGATGTTCGTCTCGTCCCTCCAAACCTCCAAGCTCCTGACCCTTGGGTCCTTATCCCGGATTGAACAAAGTATGCAATCGACCTTGGGCTTATCGGCCCTGCTCACGTACCCTGCCTTCGTGGGAACCCAAAGGTATGCGTCGAACCTCACGATCGGATCACCGACAACTCGGCGGAACGAGGCCTGCTTTCCCGTCCGCCACCCGGCGGGCCCCGGATCACCCACGCGCTTAGGCCGCGTTCGGAAAGCCGGCGCGCCCAAAGCTTGAAAAATATAACCAGACTACGATGGGGGTCGTGCACCCCACGGGCAAGGATCCAACCATTTTTTACCTCACCCTCGTGAGGCGCGGGAGCACGATGACGGAACTCATCTACTTCTCAGACTGCTACGTCAAGGAGTTCGGTGCAAACGTCACCCGCGTGCATGGCAACCGAGTCGCCCTTGACCGAACGGCATTCTACCCCACTGGGGGAGGACAGCCCTGTGATACCGGCACGCTCTATGGAGAACAAGGCGTTGCACGCGTGGTTGAGGTCGTCAAAGCTGGAGCGGAAGTGTTCCATTCATTGGACGGGCCAATCCCAAAGCAGGGCAGCAGGGTTGAGGCGAGCATCGATTGGGACAGGAGGTACGCACACATGAGGTACCACACCGCCCAGCACCTTCTGTCCGCCTATTTCCTGGACCACCACGAGGCGAGGACGGTGGGGAACGAGATCTCCACCGCTGGCGCGTCCATCGACCTGGACTTGGATTCGCTCGACCCCGACTCCCTCAAGAGGGCAAGCGACCAGATCAACCTGTGGATCGGGAAGTCGCTGCCCGTGAGGATCACCTTGATGCCGCGGGAGGACGCCCTCCGCATGCTCAATCCACAGAGAACCAGGATCGACCTGCTTCCGAGGTCTGTCACGACGCTAAGGATCGTGGAGGTACAGGGCGTGGACGTGGTTGCATGTGCCGGAACGCACGTAGGCAACACATCCGAGCTCGGCCACTTCCAGATCCTAAAGGCATCCAGCAGGGAGGAAAAAAGCCTCAAGTTGGAGTTCGTCCTGAGCTAGGTTTTGAGGGCCTCCCGAGATGCCCTCGCGATGGCCTTATGCACGCTCACGGCCTGATCAACGCAGCGCTCCAAATTCACGGATCAGTAGCCATGCTATGCCGGGCCAAGACAGCAAGGCCAAGCCGCCCGGTCTCGGCACCAACCTTCGCGGGCTCCCTCGAAGCGCACGCACTCTTAGAAGTGCGATAGCCCCTCGAGGCGGTCTAGGGTCCAAGCCAGCGCCGCGGAGGCCCAAGAAAGGGAACCTATCCTACCAGAATTTCCACCAAGGCTTCTTCTTCGGTTGGGGCGCCTCCGTCTTAGGCGCCTCAGCCTTCGCCTCTTCCTTGGGCTTCTCTTCCGGCTTCGGTGGTTGCTCCGGCTGCTTAGCTTCGGATGACACCG
>CAZJVP010000013.1:0-2821 GCA_964549615.1 uncultured Thermococci archaeon
ATCATAGCCCGACTTGGGCTCGGACGAGAGCGTCCTTAGCACGAAAAGCCTCAGGAGCCCGCTCTTGGGGACCGGCGGCGGGGGTGGAGGCATCATGACTCTTGGCATAGTACGAAAACGAATAGTTCGGAACCGATATATAAATGTCACCCGTCTGGCTGCTGAGGGGCCTCATCGCTCCCCGCGGCTCAGGTGCAGGACGGCGGCCGCCAGAAAGAAGCAAGCAAACGCCACAAGGGCGATGAGATGAAGGACAATCTTTCCAAGCCCCCACCCCCTGGGCATCACGGAACGTAGGGCCTCCACCGCGTACGTCGTCGGGATCAGGTAGGACGCGGGGCGCAGCCAGGCAGGTATGGCCTCGACGGGCCAGAAGACGCCCGATAACAGGAAGGCGGGTATGACTATCAAGGGGAAGAACTGGATGGCCTGCAACTCCCTTTTCGCGGCGCTGGAGAGGAGGATGCCGAGCGACTGGCCGCTGATGGCGAGGAGGGCGGGTATCAGAAAGGCGAGGGCAACGTCGCCCACGATCATGACGTTGAAGGCGGCCATGGCAACGACAAGAAGGATCGTGACCTGGATGACGCTGATCAGGCCGAAGGCAAGCCCGTAGCCCCCGACTATCTCGCCCGGGGTGAGGGGTGTCGAGAGCAGTCTCTCAAGGGTGCCGGTCGTGCGCTCGGAGACGAAGCTGATCAAGGTTAGAAGCGTGGCGACTAGGTATGTAGCGAATGCGAGGACGCCTGGGACGAACGCGTCGACGAACCTTGCGCCCTTCGCGTAGATGGGTTCGCTTGCGTCCGCACTCACCGGGCTGCTGTAGCCCGAGGCACTCATCGCCTCCATGAGTGAGTCAGCAACCCGTTTCCTTATCGTGCTGGCGATGTTGACGTTGCTATCGTCGGTTCTGACAACTATCGACGCTTGGTCGGTGCTCTGAGGGTTGGTGAGCTTGGCAAGAGCTCGGCGAGTGAAGTTTGCGGGGAATATGATGACGCCGCGCGACCTACCCTCGCTGACCTCCTGGACCGCCTGGTCGGCGCTGTCCATCTCGACTATCTTGAGAACGTCGTCCCGGAGCGCCTCTACTATGGCGGCCGAGATGGAGAGGTTCTTTCCCATGATCGAGTAGCCCTGGTCCTGGTTGACGAGCGTCACCTTGATGTTCTTGAGGTCTCCGCTGAAGGCAAGGCCGAACACGCACATCCACGCGACGGGAACGATCCCTATCAAGGCCATCGTCCTCTTGTCGTGCCTTATCCCCTGCAAGATCCGCCTCGAGATTGCCGCGAGGTGGCGGGCGTTCATGGGTTCGCGCCTCTTTGGGCGGCCAGCTTGAGGAAGGCCTCCTCGATGGAGTCCACGCCTGCCTGTGCCATCACCGCATCCGGGGTTCCCTCGCTGATGAGCCTTCCCTGCCGCATAAGGCCGATCCGGGTGCAGCGGCTCGCCTCGTCCATGTAGTGGGTCGTCATGAGTATCGTGACGCCCCTCTGGCGGAGTGAGGAGAAGAAGTTCCAGAAGGCGGCCCTGAGCTCAGGATCTATTCCGACGGTTGGCTCATCGAGGAACAGGAGTTCGGGGCGATGGATCATCGCACATGCCAACGACAGCCTGTGCCTCATCCCGCCGCTCAGATTGCCGACAAGCTCGTCCCTGCGATCCTTGAGCTGGATGAAGTCAAGCAGCTCCTCCTCGTTTGCCTTGAATGTGTGGTCGGGGATGTCGTAGATCGCGCCGAAGCGGTGTAGGTTCTCGTGCACCGTGAGATCGTGGTAGAGGGCCGATTCCTGGGGCATGTAGCCGATCCGGGCCTTGATCGACGGGCACGGCATCCGCGTATCCAGGACGAAGGCCGTGCCGCTCGTCGGGAGGAGGAGGCCGCAGAGCATTCGGACGAGGGTTGTCTTGCCAGCGCCGTTTGGGCCGAGAAGGCCGTAGATCTCGCCCACCTCAACCGTCATCGAGATCTCATCGACGGCCAAGATCTTGCCGAACCGTTTCGTGAGCTTTTCCGTCTTGACCGCCGCCGGCACGCCCGCGCCTGGGCCGGTCGGGATTAATCTCTTTTCGGGCAGCCCGTAGCAAAAAAAGATCTACCCCTTCAGGGGTTTGAATCAGGGGAAATGGAGGCATGGCTTTCGTGTGGCGCGGATGCCCAACATTGTAGGGAGCTTAAGGTGAAGCCGAGGGCAACCGACGGGCACACTTTTCTTTCCCGCTCCACACATGCTCTAGGAGCCGAGAGGAATCCCCTGGTGAGAATCGGAATCATATCGGACATCCATTCCAACATCCACGCCCTCGACACTGTGCTCGACGAACTGCGGCGAGTCGACCAAGTCATCTGCCTCGGGGACATCGTTGGATACGGAGCCCATCCTAACGAGTGCATCGACAAGATGAAGGATCTGAGGATCCCTTGCGTTCTTGGAAACCATGACGCGGCGTGCATCGGCCTCCTTTCGCTTGGGTGGTTCAACCCATACGCTGCCAACGCCGTGCGGTGGGCCATGGAGGAGGAGTTAACCAAGGACTCCCTAGACTACCTGAGGAGCCTCCCCACGTCCAGGCGGATCGAGCCCTTCTACATCGTGCACGGGAGCCCCCGGGAGCCGACGACCGAGTACCTGACCGATGCATCGCAGGCCTGCGCCAGCTTTGATCTGTGCAAGGGACAGGTGGTCTTCGTTGGGCACACCCACGTGCCGCTCGTTTTCATCGACCGCGGGCGGGCCGAGGAGATGGTCCCTTCCGAGGGCAGGAGGGTCTCGTACGAAGACGTGCGGCTGATTTACAACCCGGGGGCGGTGGGACA
>CAZJVP010000014.1:0-10376 GCA_964549615.1 uncultured Thermococci archaeon
ATGGGATCGGCCACGAAGCTTCCAGGTAGGCTGGCAAAAAACCTCGTGACGATCCGCCAAAGGAGTTCGTGTTCCTGGCTGAGTGAATCTCTCCCTACAACAGCTTTAGAATTGAGCTTCTTCAACGCGCGCCTAGAGTAGCCTATCCAGTAAGCCCTTGCCTTGATGAAATCCTGGCTCAAACGGCACCTATGAACCCGATGCCATACCCTGGCCGTTGGTGAGTAGATGATGCGCTTACCGGTCTTGGCTTTGACCCTTAGGGAAAATTCGTTATCTTCCGCCATCGGCCCTTTGTGGTAGCCGAATTCGTTGCAGAAGAGGCCACACTGGTCGAAAGCCACTCTCTTGAATGACATATTCATCCCCCAGGCATTTCTCACTTCCCTCACCTCTTTCCAGTCGGCCCAAGCGGTGCAACTGATAATCCAGTAAAACTCCTCCGGAAACCAAGACATTGACTTGTCTTCCCACAAAGGAAAGGCAGGACCGGTGACACCGACAATTGAACCATCAGCATGGGCCTTCACCATCTCCTCTGCCCAGTCCGAATAAAGGACAACATCGTCATCGACAAAGGCGATGATGTCCCCGGTTGCCTCTCTTATACCCAGGTTCCTCGCGGCGGACAATCCCGGCTCGCCGTCATTGAGAATCACTTTGATGCCGCGGACACCGTTTTCTCTGATGTAAGCCTCGACTCTATCCCGCAGCTCCGTCGAGCGCTCGGCAACGAAAATGGTCTCGATGTTCGGATATGTCTGGGCTCTTATGCTCTCAAGGAGATCGTAGATATCTCTTAGCCTCTCCGTGGAATAGGAAGTTACGATGACAGAGAGCAAAGGTTTCCCAGACACCAAGAGACCCTCAAAAATACATCGGGCGGTGCCAAGATTGGAGCCGACCCTCCGGGTTGCCAGAGAGGGACGTGCTATCGGGCAGAACCACCCACTCCTTAGGTGCCATCCTTTTTTGAATCCAAGCGTAGGTCCGTCTAAGCCCGTCCTCGAGCTCAACCCTACGACTCCAACCACGCAGGGACCTAGCCCTACAGATGTTCGCTGTCCTGCCCATGGGACCTGTTGGCTTGGACGGGTCGTACCTCATCGTGATGTTCTTCCCAGAGATCTCGACGATCTTCTCGGCCAGAACCCTGACAGGCACCGAATCGTCGGACCCGATGTTGACGACTAGCGGCGGGTTCGAGGCCGAAACCTCCAACCTCAAGAGCGCATCGACGCAGTCGGACACGTAGGTGAATGGGCGGGTCTGATCCCCAGAGCCCCAGACAACGAAATCAACCTCAGGGTACATGATCGCCTTCTGGATCAGCGCGGGTATGACCTGCGCTGACTTGCCCAGTGCTGCACATGGGCCGTAGATGTTGAAGATCCTGGCGATCCCTATGTCTATGCCCCTCATCCAGCCCAGCTGTATCTCGCCAAGAAGCTTGGCCCAGCCGTATCCTCCCTCGGGGTTGTAGTACCGCAGGTCGTCCTCGCTTAGACACGCACCGGGCCGCTGCTGTAGATCGATGGGATAGACCGAGACGCTAGACGCATATACGATCTTCCTAACCTTCGTCTCCATGCACGCCCTGAAGACGTTAGCATCGATCACGAGGTTGTCCTGAAGCGCCCTCAGCTCGGCCGTCTCGCTGCCGTGAAGGTACTCGACGCTGCCAACCTCGCCGCTAGGTGAAACACCACCTCCGCCCCTTCGACTGCTTTCAGAGCCACGTCATAGCTCCTAAGATCCATCGGCTCACATTCCATCCCCACCCCAAGATCCCGGAGGTTCTGCATACACCCGCGCGAGAAGTCGTCCGCCACAACAACCTCCCTGCCCTCATCCAGCAAACGCTTCACCAGGTGGCACCCTATGAAGCCCGCTCCTCCCGTCACGACGGTCCTCAACCGACCCTCACCAAGACCTCCGTGATCTTCCGCTCAAGTCGCCTAAGCATGATGGCTATCGTCCCAACCGCCAGCCCCAACGAACCGAGAACGATAAGCAAGACGGAGAGCAGAAGGTACGTTGAGTGAACCACGCCGAACAGGAGGAAGCGGTACACAAACCATGCCAAGATGGCAAACCCTGGAACAAGCGCAAGCGAGGCAATGGCCGAGAAAAGCAGCACCGGGTTGTACTCTCGCGCCAACTGGAATATCGTCCACAGCGCTCTGAATCCCTGCCGCCAAGTCGGGGCCTTCTCCTTTCCAACGCGGGCACGGTAGTTTATCGGCACGTAGGTGACCCTGCCCTCCAGGAGGGTCTGGGCGGCTATCTCCTGGTCAACAACGAAACCAGCCCTGTCCAACATCAAGCTCTTCGCCTTCTGCGTCCTCAGAAGATACATCCCGCTGCACACATCGGGGACGTTGCTCCCCATCAGGAGGTTGAAGGCCGTAGTCAAGACCCAGTTGCCAAACCTGTGGGTGCGCGAGATGTGAGGCGAGCCCCTCGGCCTAAACCCTATGACGTGGTCGTATCCGTTCACAAAGGGCAGGAACCTGTCGATGTCCTTCGGGTCGTAGGTGCTGTCGCCATCCATCAAGATGAAGTACGGGGTCTGAACGATCTCCCTCGCGGTCAGCACGGCTCCAGCCTTGCCTTTTCCCTGCTGCCCGACGACCCGAGCGCCAGCCTGCCTAGCAATCTCGGCGGTTCCGTCCGTCGAGTACCCATCGACAACCAAGATGTTCCTGTAGCCACACGACTTGATCTCCTCCGTCAGCCTCCCAATCGCCTCTGCCTCGTTGAGCGTTGGGAGCACCACCGTCACCTTGTCCCGCAGTGCCTCAAGATCGATGTCCGGCACCTTGTCGGTTCCCACATCCACTGCCGTCGACATGGGCTACCTGCCGGCCTCCGGTCCAAGCGTCCATCTCGTAGTTCGCCTAATGGCCTCCTCGGCGGAGAGCTTCGGCTTCCATCCCGTCGCTTTGATCCTCTCAAGCGATAGCTGCACAATCGGGTTGTCCCCGATCCAGCCCCTTGGACCGCCGGTGTACCTCCTTCTTACCCCCGACAGCCCCATCTCGTCGATCACGATGTCGGCCACCCTGTCAACCAGCGTCTGCTCCTCAAGCCCGAGGTTGAAGATGTTCACGCCGTCCGAGGCCTTCCCATATCCGAGCATGATCCCGTCCACGCAGTCCCCGACGTAGAGGTACTCCTTGCTCTGCTTCCCATCCCCAAGGATCTCCAGCTCCTTGGGGTTTTTGCGCAGCTTGTGCACGAAGTCCCAGATCACCCCGCGCCTGCACCGCTCCCCAACCACGTTCGCAAACCTGAAAGCCCAGAACCTGATGTCGGCAAATTGGGTGTAGGCCTCCGCAAACGCTTCGCATGCAAGCTTTGATGCCCCGTAAAGCGACGTCTGAACCGGCGCGTAATCCTCCGGGGTCGGCACAACCCTTGCCTCGCCATAGACGGCCGAGCTTGACGCAAACACCAGATCGCGCACCCCATGTTTGGCCATGCCCTCAAGGATGTTCAGGGTGCCGACCAGGTTGTGATCCAGGTCCGCCCTATGGTCGACGAGGCTTGTCCTTATGTTGGCGTGGGCGGCTAGATGGAAGACCGCGTCCTTCCCTTCCAGCAGTTTTTCCACCCTATCTGCATCGCGGATGTCGACGTTGAAAACCTCCAGCCGATCGTTTGCCGCATGCTGCCTCAAGTTATCCATGGTGCCGGCCGCGAAGTTATCCCACACAGCGACGTGGTGCCCATCATCTAAAAGCCGGTCGACCAGATGGCTGCCTATGAAGCCCGCCCCGCCCGTCACCACGACCCTCTTCAAACAGTCACCTCGGGGATGCGTTGTGAAGCAAACTCTTCGAAATCCCTCAGGCCCGAAAAAGATCCGATCTCGTAGAACCTCTTCTCGGCCTGGTATGCGAGAAGCTCACCACGCGAGATCAGCGCCTTGTAGAGGCCTTCAAGATCCGCAACCGCCCCGGCCTGGACCAAGCTCAAAGCCTCCTTCCTGAACGCGGAAAGCCCATAGTCGATATACACCATCCCCGGGCTGCGCCCCGCCTTGTCGTACGCCTTGACAAACCCTCCCTCGGCAACGACGTTGCTCCTGTCGTAGCGGTCGAAGTTGCGGTACACGACCATCAGCCCAAGCCTGTCTGAGCACCTCAACCTCTCAAACACATCCGCGTAGTCGATCTGCAGATACGAATCCCCATAGGTCAGAAGGAAGATCTCATCCAGCAGCGGCTCGGCCTTCTTCAAGGCCCCCGCCGTGCCCATCAAGCCTTTGTCCTCCACGCTGTACCTGATCCTTATCCCGAAGCGCTCCCCATCGCCCAGATGGTCCATGATCTTCTGCGCCAGGTAGCCCACGCACAGCACGGCCTCACTGATCCCACTGCGCCTGAACAGCTCAAGCTGGTGCTCGATGAAGGGCCTGCCCGCTACCGGTATCAGCGATTTGGGCGTATCCTTGGTTAGCGGCATCAGCCTGGTTCCCCGCCCCCCGGCCAACACCACTATCTGCAATCCTTGCTCCTCCCAGGACCCCATTGGGCGGCTGCGGCCACAGGGCCCGCCTCCTGGCCGAGAAGCTCTTGCTCTATCATCTTCGCCGCCCGGAGAAGGTCCGGAACCATGGCATCCGGCCTCCCGGACTCCTCCAACGCGCGGCACAGGTCGCACTTCGGCTGGGCGATCATGATCGTTTTGCAGCCCGCCGCCCTGCCGGCCTGAACGTCGCTTATCCCATCGCCAACCATGTAGCTTGCCGCAAGGTCCAAGCCAAGGTCCTTGGCAGCATTCAGGATCAGGCCGGGCTTTGGCTTCCTGCAGTCGCATATGGCCCTGTACTCAAGCAGCACGGCCTGCGGGTGGTGGAAGCAGTAGTACTCGGCATCCAGTCGGGCTCCCTTCTCCTTGAGAAGCGTGTGCATCTTCCTGGTCGTGCTTTCGAAAAGCCGCATCGTCGTCTTGCCCTTGGCCACCGCGGGCTGGTTTGAGGCCAGGACGACCTTTAGCCCAAGCCGGTTCAGAAGCGCTATCGCCTCCCCCGAGCCCGGAAGAAGCCTGAACTGCTCGGGCTTAAGCGGCGAATCCAACACCCCAAGCTCGGGGAAGTATACGATCTCGTTGATGGTGCCGTCCCGGTCCAGGAAAACCGCCCTACTGCCCAACGGGCACACCCTGGCCTTGGATCATCTCGCGAAGGGCGGCGCAGATCAGGTGGGTCAAGACGAGGTGAAAACCCTCAACCTGGGGAGTTGAGTTGACTGGGACCACTATGCTTGCATCGGCGATCTTTTTTAGGGCCCCGCCGTCGAATCCCGCCAGTCCAACGACCTTCCCGCCTCGCTCCTTGATGTACCTTGCAGCCTTCAACAGGTTCTGGCTCCACGGACCGGCCTGGTCCCGACCCGAGCCGCCGTGCACGCTGATCGCGACGAGCACGTCCCCGTCGCTTGCCAAGTTCTTGAGCTGCTCCAAGTAAACGTCCTGCCAGCCAAGATCGTTCGTTATTGCGCTCACCCAGGGCACGTTGTCGGTCAGGGCCACCGCCTTAAACCTGGGCTTTCCCGTAACCGATGTGGACTTCGATAGGTCGGCGGCAAAATGCGTCGCGGTGGAGGCCGACCCACCATTGCCAGCAACGAAAACCTGTCTGCCTTCCCGCCATGCCGAGAACAGCACCCGGATGACCCCATCGATCTCCAGCCTTGAGACCCGGCCTATGATCCCGCCAAGATCCTCAAGGTACCTGTCGACATAACCCGTCGAGCTTGCAGCATGCCTACAGGTTGATGATGATCTTGGATCCTTCCCCGCCAAAGCCAAACTGCACCTCTCTCAGCCTCTCCCGCGCCATGGCCTTCCTGACCGCGTCCCGCCCGTCGCTGCAGCAAAACATCAGAAAGCCTCCCCCGCCTGCGCCCATGATCTTTCCTCCCAGTGCCCCGTTTTCCATGCCGATCTGGTACCATCTGTCTATTGCATCGGTTGAAATGCTGGGCGATGTCGCCCTCTTCGCAAGCCAGTGTTCGTGCTGGAGGCGGCCGAACTCCTCCACATCCCCGGCCTCAAGCGCCCCCTTCACCTTTCGACCTATCTCCTTTATCCGGTGAAAGGCCTCGCACGCTCCGTCGTTGCCCCGAAGCGCGGCGGCCTGGCTGCTCAAGACCTCCGAGGCGTCCCTCCTTATCCCCGTGTAGAAGAAGAGCAGGCTTCTGCCTAGCTCGGACACCACGTCGGGGGAAAGCTCTAGCGGGTTCACATCAACCCTGCCGGACCTGTCTATCTCAAGACACAAAAATCCCCCAAAAGATGCCACGTACTCGTCCTGCTTGCCGCTTGGCTCCCTCAATAGCTCCATGTTCAGATGGCATCCCTCCTCAGCCAGCCTGAAGCGATCCGGGTTCTCGCCCTTGTACGCGTGGAGGGCATGCAGCAGCCCGACCGAAAAACTTCCCGAGGATCCCAAGCCCGACCTTGCCGGAACGTCCCCGATCGAGATCACCTCAAGGTGGCTGTTGAGCCCAAGAAGCTTCAGCGCCTCCCTGACCACCGGGTGCTCCACTTTCTCCGCGCAGTCCACGATCTCGGTGACCGAGTAGCTTACCCGGATCTCCTGCTCAAACCGCCTCTTGACTATCACGTAGACGTACTTGTCAAGCGACGCGCTGACCACGAATCCGCCGAACTTGGAGTAGTAGCAAGGCAGATCGGTCCCCCCGCCGCCCAAAGTCAACCTCAGCGGGGTTCTGGAGATTATCACGCATTCACCAATAACCCGGGCCCTAGGCGCCCGACTCTTCCTGTTTGGACGATGCGCCTGAGCCTGCAGCAGGCTCCTTTCCTACCGCGGGCTGGGACGGGGTGGAGGCCATCGTCCAACCTATCCAGGCCACGATCAGCAATACGACCGCGACCGCTGCGAAGATGCTCAACTGTAGAACGACCACGGGGTAGGTGTAGAGGAGCAGCCCGTACACCGCAATGCCAACGATGCTCAGGATCATCACCGCTGCCCCGATGGCCCTCTCCCTATCCATTCAGGGACCCCTCCCGACGAGCCATGCCCGCCACAATCCCGGGCATCCGACCCACGCTCTCCTTCCGCTGCTGTTGCCTGTCGCCGAACGCAGCACGCTTCCTCCTAGCGCACCAAAGGCAGGCTTTCGCCCTTGGACTCGGCAACGATCAGCCGCTTCCGAGGGCGCGCGCCGACTCGCGTCGCGCTTACCAGCTCGGCGGCCCCGACGACCGAGGCCCGCCGGAACTCTTCCCACGCCCTGTCGAACTCGGCGATCGTTTCCTCGGTCTTGGGGTGCATCGGCATCTGGACGAGTATCTTGTACGGGATCGTCACAATATGTGCCCCTGCGACCCCGGCCTGGACGACGTCCATCGGGTCGCGGATGCTCCCCGCGATGATGCGGGTCTTGGACCCATCCCAGTCCAAGAGCTGCCTGGACTGGGTGATCACACGCTCGGGGTCATCCCCGTAGTCCCGAATGCGTCTGAAGAATATGCTTGCATAGGTCGCCCCTGCCTGCGCTGCCAAGAGCACCTGGTTTGGCGACATCAGGGCCGTCATATTGGTGCGGATGCCCTCCTTCTCCAGGATCGACACCGCCTCAAGGCCCCTGCCGTCCGAATACATCGGGATCTTGATGACGACCTGGCTTCCCCAGGATGCATACTCCCTTGCCTCCTCAATGAACTCTTCCAGGCTAGAGGATGTGACCTCAACGCTCACCGGCCCGTCGACCATGGACAGGATCGTCTCCATGTGCCGGCGGAAGTCGACCCCCTTCTCCCTCAGCAATATCTTCTGGTTGGTGGTCAGCCCGGATATGATTCCCCATGCCGATATCCGGCGTATCTCGTCCAGATTTGCCGTGTCCAGAAATATCTCCGTCTCACGACCTCCCGGCGTATCCGCAATCAAGCGAGGCGGAACCAAGGTACAGCACGACATCCCGCTGCCGTAGCCATCCCTGGACCCAGGGCGCCCAGCGAAAGACGCCATGCTCGGCGTAGGCCTGCAACCTCTGATTTGCAATCCTCGCCCCCTCAAGGAGCGCCCTCGAAATGAAGGATGGGCCCTTGCACGCCGCGCGCAGCGCCTCACAAACCGCCTTCGCAGCCTCCGAGACCATCCTGCGGATGGCCCCGTTCCTCTTGACCCTAGACACGAACCCCTCATCCCCCCTTCGAACCACCCAGCTCACGACCTTCAAGGTCGCCCGATGGGCAACCTTCACGCGGTGCCAAACCTTGGCCCTGAGCGCCCTCCTGATCAGGTCGGGCGTATCGCTGATGTCGGGTTCCAAACGGCCTGCGTCATCGCTTACCATCCGGTGCATCCCTTCCCTGCCGGCCCGCTGGTCCCTTGGCCTCGCGCGCTTCGAAAACGCCAACCAAGCCACTGACCGCTCCGTCGAAGGTCTGAACCTCAAGGAGATGCTTGGCATGGCGGAGATCTTTGTGGGTGTCCGAGCTCAGCCCGATCGACAACGCTTTTCTCCCGCCAGCCGCTTCTCCCCGAGCATCCATATCCAGCACCGCTGCAGAGGAAGCCGTGAGGACCAAGCATGCCCCGCGCACATGTGTCCCTAAAAATCTTTCGGGTTGCAAAGAATGCTCAAGAAACGCGTATGGATTCATACCTAGAAGACGCGAAATCTATAGAATTGTGGATCGGACGTTGGACAAGAGACATAGAGTCATTCGTGCATTAGAAATGATCCGCCCAAACCGTCAAGGATTCCAAGAAACTGATCCCGCGCCCATCGCGAGGCCGGAACCGAACGGGACTCGGGTGAGCAGCTCCTGCCGTTTTGACGTAATGCGCAGCTCGTCTCATCGTCCAAGACCCTTTCCGCCAGTCTTTCGATGGGAGCCCGATACCGCTAGGTCAACGTCCTCAAACAACATCCTGCGCTCTTCGGCAGAACCTGATCGCAAGATCCAGCCGGCCCAGAGAACCCGCAGGTAGGAGAGGGCTGGGCCGGCGACTGGCCCTGCCCCGAATCTGCTCAAACCTTCAAGGCGCATCCAATGACGCGATCTCCCCCGCCGCAGTCCCGTCTCTACGGGATCTAGCTCCTAGCGGAGTTCTACGGCCCATTTCCGCGCCCCAACAAATCCCGGCCCCCAGGAAACCCTTTGCCTCACGCGAAAACAGACGCCGGGGTCGATCCTAGGAGCTGGTGGATGGTCCCGTCCTTCTCCATCACCGCGACGCTGTTAAGCCCCCTCTGGCCGTAGATTCCCGTCGAACCCGTGTACTCCGGAACGTAGGGGATGCTTCCTGACTTGGATTTCACCTCGATCCTGGACACCCTGGCGACGCGCCCGTTCACGGCCACCTTCAAGCCAACCCTTGGGATGAAGCCGTCGTTCACTATCCTTATCGCGTCCTCCCCCTCGACAAGCTCGAAGGAGATCGTCGTATCGGGCTTCTCGTAGTACGGGATCGGGCTTTGGTATCCCTCGCCCCCGGCCAGCCTCCTTTCGATCTCGGACCCCGCAGCGGCCAAAGCATCCCAGTAGGCCTCCTGCGACCCGTTCAGGACGAAGTCGCCCGAAAGCGTGGCAGGATCGGCCAAGAGGCTGTCGAACGGGAAGATCCAGAAGCCGTATGAGTTCGCCGCGCAGTAATAAGCCTCGGATTTGATCCTCTCCGGCGAGAGAAAGGCAAGCCAAAGCCCGGGCAGGTAGAACGCCTCGTAGCCCATCGACGGGAAGTACTGGACCATCTGCCCGGCCAGCGGCCCCCAGCCCTGCCCGTAGGTTGACTCGTCAAAGACCAGGGCCGGCATCTCGGGGGTGCCGAGCCCCTCCACAAGGCCGCGGTAGTACCAGTTGTGATCGTACAGAAGGAAGCCCAGAAGCATCTCGGGGTCGGCCGACCTCACCCTCTCCCTCAGCCTCGCCGCGACCGACCTTGCCTCCTTTCGCAGGTATTCGTAGTACTCGGAAAGAAGCCCCTTCTCCTCAAGCCACCCCATCCGCCGATCCTTCTCCCTTGGAGCGCCGGAGGCGCCCGCCCTTCCGCCCAGAAAGCCGTCGTAGCAATCGTCGCAGAAGCAGCCGGAGTTGGAGTAGATGTGGGCTTTTTCGCTGTTGTACATCTCGGTATCCAGCACGAAGCCCGCGATGGGAACCTCCTCGGCAAGCTCGGCCAGCGCCATGGCCTGCGGCAGTATCGCCCTCTCCCAGTAGGACCAGTCCAGCGGGCAGGGCGCCGCCCTTGCCTCCCCATCGGCCGTCACGTAGCTCCGCGCCTCGACCGGCCTTCCAGCGTCCCGGGTGAAGTAGAAGACGGAGACGAAAAGCTTCACCCCGGCCTGGCGACACAGCTCGGCCTTGGCCTTTAAGTCAGCAACCTG
>CAZJVP010000015.1:0-14174 GCA_964549615.1 uncultured Thermococci archaeon
TGGCAAAAAGGTATGTTGAGGAGAAGGGATCCGACCTCGTCGATCGGATATACTCAAAGGCCGAGACTGGCAGCCTCCGGATCGCATTCTCGGTCTGGAATGTGGGGGAGGTCTTGGGCGTTCTCGACAGATACCGGATACAGAAGCATCTGTCGGAGCCACAGTTTGAGAAATCATTCCGGAACCTGATCCTAGAATCCATAAAGATGATAAGACTCGGCTCCCTCATCGTGCACCCGGTGACCAGCGACACCCTTGTGGATTCCTGGGTCGTTGTTCTGGACTCCCACATCTACCAAGGCGATGCGCTGCAGATCGCTAGCGCAAGAGCCCTGGGATGCGATCTTCTCTTGGCAGCCGATGCGGAGCTTATAAAGGCCGCGAGGTCAGCCGGGCTGCGGGCCTTCGATGTGGAATCGGAGGCCAACAAGGTTAACGAGGCCCTACCGGATTGACGCTCACCGCTAGCCTTTCTCCCATACCTTGTCAAGGATGCGGGTATTGGTGCTGACTGCCTAGAGCTGCCATACGTGCAACACCATTCGGGAGATGTCCCAAATGGGCAAGTTTCGAACAGCGGTGATTGCGAGACTTGTGCTGGTTGGCAGCTGAAACTCAAATGAGCAACGGCATCGCCGTTGATCGCTGGTCGAACGGCGTCACAAGCTGCATGTATCGCCGCGGCTGTGTCGCTGACTCAACTCCCCAAAAAGCCCAGTCCGTTCTTTCTTGCCTACGGGGAGGATCGCTTCTGCTTCAGTTCGAAGATGTAGGCAAATTTCCTCCGATCGGCCGGAAGGATGGATTCAAGGATCCTCTCCACCTCCTCCCTCGTCGCCCCGCTTGCGATGGTCATCCCCTCGAGTACGGCGAACCATGCGTTGGTGACTCCGATCTCGCGCAGACGCTTTCCACATCCTCTGGCATGGATTTTGCCCATCTCTTGGTGATAGAGCGTGAGAAGCGCCGGGTTCCTGCGGACGATTTCCTCTATCTCCTGCCAGTGTTCGTCGCGGCTGCGCTGGCTTCTGAGGTAGGACCTGAGCCTGTCGGCATCCCCCAGTCTTCTCTCCCTTTCCGAGAACGGCAGGGATGTGATGATTCCGTATCTCGCCTTGGCTTCCCCGTAGGCATCATCCAGACCTCTGCGGATCCCTCCTCCGAAGATGATGGATTTCCGCGTAAGGATGCTGTCGTAGGTAATCCTGTCTCTGAAGGGCAAGAGGACGGCATCAACCAGGGCGGGCAAGGGAGGTCCGATAACCTCTTCAAATGGACTGATGAGCCCTAGAACACCATACGCCTTCGGCACCCGGCCTGCCTCAAGGAAGATAGCATGGGCCTTGAGGTAACGCAGGACGAAGAACCTCCCCCTAACAAAGTGCTTCCAGCTGCTGACGATCTCAAGCTCATCTGGCGGGAATTTGGAGCGACTTGCCTCAACGAACGAATCGATTAAGCCGGGCTGCTCGTAGAGCCTGCTTCGAATCCTATCGATCTCGCGGAGAGGAAACCGTGCAACATCCCGCGCGGAACCCATGCCGGGCACGATGTTGAGCGTCCTGTTGACGTGGGCAATCAGGGCGTGGTAAAGCTTGTAGAACAGCTCAACCTCTTCCTTCTCCAGATTCATCCAGCGCACCCGTAGCCCGATGTTGCAGACCGTGCATCGGCATGCGTCGTCGGCGGCCGGCGCTGGCATGAAGGAGATGGCTGGCGTTCCGATGCGGCCATGCGCTCAGTGCCCGTTGGTTGGCACCTTATTTAGGTTTTGCCCACGCACCACACCACGCACACGCCCGCGCCCCCCTAGGCCCGGGGCCGGACCAGATCCTCCTCTGGGACCGGGACGCGTGCAGGACCGCTCCCTCCATGTGAAGCGATCCCCCGGCCGGCAGTACCCGTTCGAGGGGAACGTTTCAGCTCACCAGAATCCTTGAGGCGGAGGCATCATGCACGAAGCATTCCCTCACCTCTGTGGAGCTTCCTCAGCTTGACCCACCTTCCGGGCCTGACGGCGGCTAGGAGAGGGCGTTCCGAGGAGCTAGCCTCCCGCGTTGAGCTTGCTCGAAGGAGTGCCAAACCGTTTCTGCCATGTTTGCTCAAAGCCGATGGGCCCATCAGCCTCAACGAGATCAAGGGTCGCGTGGCGGCGAAGGCCGTTCGGCATCGGACCATGTGTCACATAACCCCTAGCTCAGACTCAGGGCAAATGGCATATTGGCTGCCTTCGGCTTCGAGGACATCTTATGCCCTATGAAGCTGGGCTTTCAGGAGATCTCTTGAAGAGTGAAACAGGCTCGGCAAGCAAAAAGGGGAAGAAGCTCATTTGGTGGCACTCACCTAAAGATCCGTGTAGTCTGAAGGTTGTTGGGCTGCAGAACGGGTCGGGCGGTGGGTCGGTGAGTGAGGGCTCCGGCTACTCGGGCGAGCAGGCAGGCAGGCCCATAGGTTTATATTTTCCGTGGGGCAACTCGTCGTCGTGGCCTTGACCCCAGCGAGCAAGTTCGCACTCCTGCTGCTGTCGTTTGTCGTAGGCTTGGCGGCGTCCTCTGCGAAGGTCGATCCGACCAGCGGCCTGATTCGGGTTGTATGCATCGGTGAGTCCTACTACCCCGAGACGCGGCTGCCGATCATACTTACGGCTGACCCGAGGATAAGATACCAGCCCATCCCGGCGAACTGGTATGAGTCGACCTTCGCAGCCGTCGGGGGATCCAAGGCCGATGTCTACAAGTTCATGCGCCAGTACCTGCCCCGGAGCTACGAACGCCTTCTGGAAGCCTACGACGTCCTCCTGCTTTCCGACTTCGAGGTGGACATCATCACTGGGGAGCAGTTCGTCTGGATGGAGAGATCGTGCAGGGAGGACGGGATGGGCCTCGGGAAGTACGAGATGAACTGGGATCCCGCCCATTTCTCGACCTTTCCCATCTTCGTGGCTTCCGCGGTCTACAAGGCCTTTCCTGCCGACCTGCAGGAGGGGAAGCTCATACCTAAGCCGCTAAGCGGCATATACGCGGCCCCGGTTCCGGAAACTGGCCGTGTCCACCCCATGTTGGACCTCCCTGGCATGAAGAACTACCAGGTCCTGGTTTCGGGCGACTATGGGTACGAGAACCCGAGACCGGGATCGACGGTTGTAGCAAGGTTCTTGCCGAGAAGCGAGGAGGCGATGATAATCTGGACGTACGGGAAGGGCCGGTCTTTGACCTGTCTGCCCGGCCATGACAAGATCGACGGTGCTGCGCTGGCCCAGTGGCCGTACGCGCTCGATTTTTGGATAAACCAGATGTGGTACCTCGCCGGTCTCGAGATCCCGAAGGATGTGGAGCTGGTGCACCAGCTAAGGGAGAAATCCTTGGCCTATTCGTCCGAGCGAGGCCTGACGGCAGCGGTGATCGAGTTCGTGGAGAAGTTCGGTGTCTCGACTGGGAAGCTTTTCGACCATCTCGCCGAGGTGGACGGAGTCAAGAAAGCGGCCGATCGCCTATACCTTGAGGAGAGGTACGAGGAGAGCCTGGACAAGTTGGGGGAGGCCTTCGAGGGGTTAAAGGCGGTCTCGGCGGAGTCGGTCGTGATGAAGGAGAAGGCGCTCTTCTGGATCTACGTCGCGGAGTGGTTTACCGTGATGGGGACCTTCGTTCTCACCGGCTTCATCCTGTGGACGTTGATGGTCAGACGGCGGCTCTACAGGGAAGTGAGAGTGACGAGGTCGGGCAAGTAGTGGCGTCGGCTCGCGGTCCTCCGGCTATGGCGGGCACGACTCCGAGAAGGACAAGCGGCCAAGGTGATCGCGTCTTGAATGCTGGGAAGTTTGCCGTTTTCATGTGGATTGCGACTGCTCTGCTCTGGACGGCGTCCGGGGCCGAGCGCATCGATCTGATCCTCATAGGGCATGTCGTGTCCTCGTACAACCCGGTAACCCTCTTCCTGGATCCCGATCCATCGGTCAGGTACACTCTGGTTCCAACGAGCGGATACTACGCCGTGCCGCTGGGCGACGAGGAGGCAAAGCGATACGTGAAACAGTACTTCCCCAGAACCTATGAGGCTCTCACCAGTTACGAGTTCATCATGTACTCGATCCCGTACGTGGTGCCTCTGACGGCGAAACAGATCTCGTGGCTGAAAACCGCCGTGGAGGCCGGCGATTGCTCGGCCCTCACCGATCAGGGCGGACTTCGGATGGACGTGCAATATGCGGAGTTCTGGGTCTCGTGCGGCATGAGCAGCCTCTTCGCGAATGATGCGGAGCAAGTCCTGCGAACGGGGAGGGTGCCGTATTCCAATGCCAGGTGGCGCTTGAGGGTACTTCGTGACGCCCCCAAACAGGTGTTGCTGCCCCTTGTTCCGCTGGGGCTTGAACAGATCCCCGCTCTGGGCCTTTTCTACGTCGTTCCGAAGGAGGGTTCGATCGCGCTGGCTGAGGCCGTAGGCACGTTCACAGACATTCCGGGCTCACCCACGAGCGCACCGTGGCTTCTGTACTACGAGTACGGCAAGGGCTTTACTTGGACCCTGTGTGACAACTTCGTTAATCCCTTCTGGTGTGGCATGTACTACGGCAGGGTGGAGGGGGACCTTCAGACGGACGTCTTGATGAACATCATCTGGCCCAGCGTCGGCTGGCAGCTGCCCGCGGACGCGGCGCAGGTCCACAGGATGCGCATCGGGTTCCGGGACTACATAGCGAAGAGATCCCTGCAGGTGGGCCTGATAGAGTTCGTCGATAGGCTTGGGGCCAACCTAGTCCCGGCCGAGAACCTCATAGCCCGCGCGGACCGGGCGAAGGGCGAGGCGGAGGAACTGTATCTTGACCAGAACTACGACGACTCCTCGGCGCAGCTCTCGCAAGCCTTTGATTGGCTCCAGGAAGCGGCCGAGGTTGCCTTGAAGCAGAAGAACAGGGCTTTGATGTGGATCTTCGTGATCGAGTGGACCTCCGTGACGGGCACGCTCATGGTCTGCGGGTTTGTGCTCTACAGCCTCATGGTTAGAAGGCGTTACTACAGACAGGTGGGAACCACGCGGATTCTTTGAGGCCCTGGGCTCTTTCCGACGGGATTTCTTGGGAAGCCCTGCGCTCGGCTGCAAGCTGGGTGAAGGCTGTGTGCGATTTCCGACCGTAATATACTTGAGGGTCGACCGCGGCACGCCCACCTGATGGTGCGGGCTTGGACAAATCGCATCGAGGGGGAATGGCTCCTTCGGTGCGGAGGTCCGGAGATACCGAGTGGCATAGCGGTTTTGGAGGGATGCGACGTTGAGAATCCTTGAGAAAGTGAATGTCGGTAGTCTCGTTCTCAAGAACCGGATCGTCATGCCGCCGATGAACACGGAACTGGCGACGGAGGCTGGAGGGGTCACGCCGGAGATGATCCAGCATTACTGCGCGAGGGCTCCGTGGGTGGGGATGGTCATGGTCGAGCACACATACGTTATGCCTGACGGGCGTCTTTCCCCGAAACAGCCAGGGATCCACAGGGATGAACTCATGGGCGGGTTGGCCAAGCTCGCGCATGCAGTGAAGGACTGCGGGGCGCCGATAGGGATCCAGATAAACCATGCCGGCTTGAGGTGCGATCCCGCGCTGATCGGGAAGCAGCCGGTCGGTCCCTCAGCCAAGGAGGGTGGTAGGGAACTGGCGGTCCGGGAGATCCGGAACATAACCGACGCCTTCGGCAAGGCGGCGGCTCGGGCCGTTCGATGCGGTTTCGACGTGGTCGAGGTGCATGGGGCTCACGGTTTCTTGCTGTGCGAGTTCGCCTCCCCTCTGGCAAATAGCCGAACCGACGGATACGGCGGCAGCCTGGAAAACAGGATGCGATTTCCTCTGGAGGTTGTGAGGAGGGTGAGGAAGGAAACCGAGTCCCGGGCCCAGCTTTGGTACAGGCTTGGGGCGGACGACCGGACGCCAGGCGGAAACACGGTCAAGGAGGGGGCGAGGATGGCGAAGATGCTTGCCGAGGAGGGGGTGGACGTTCTGGACGTCTCCGGTGGCATGTGCGGGTCCAGGCCCGAAGGCCTGAAGGGGCCCGGCTACTTCGCATACGCGGCTAAGGCAGTGAAGGATGCCACAGGCCTGCCGGTCGTGGCGGTGGGCGGAATCACCACCCCTCAGGAAGCCGAGGAGGTGTTGACGAGGTGGGGGGTCGACCTGGTGGCGGTGGGCAGGGCCATCCTCAAGGATCCGCTTTGGGGGAAGAAGGCGATGGAACTTTCGGCGGGCGCGTAGCGCTACGCAGGGTGAGACGGTGCGTCGCAGGGAAGGACAGGGGCATGAGGGCATGTTGAGCGTCAGGCATGGGCTTCTCCTTGGGCTCGCCTTGCTTGCCTTTCAGGTCGCGGCCGGTCAACCGAGCCAAGTGCACATGACTTGGCAATCGGATCCGAGATACTCGATCACGATAAGCTGGAGGACCTCGTCGGAGCGTCCTAGCGTTGTGGAGTACGGAACCGACGCAAGCTACGGATTCAGGGCGGAGGGGATCCCCGCGCAGGTTCACCACGTAATGCTGCAGGGCCTAAGGCCTGGGACCCTCTATCACTTCAGATGTGGTTCGGAGGGTGAATGGAGCCAGGACCTCACCTTTCAGACCGCGCCGGAGGACGAGAGCCAGGGCTTCACCTTCGTGGCGCTCGGGGACTCGCGGACGAACTGGGACGTCTGGGGCAGGTGCGCCGAGGCGGTTCTCCAGACCGATCCGGCCTTCGTCCTGCACACGGGCGATCTTGTCGAAAACGGAGGCCAGCAGTCGGAATGGGACATCTGGTTTCTGAAGGCCGAGTCGCTGCTGAGCAGGAAGGTCATGATGCCGGTCCTCGGCAACCACGAGGGGAACCATCCCAAGTACTACGAACAGTTTGCGCTGCCGAACGTGGAGGACTGGTACTCGTTCGACTACGGCTGCGTGCACTTCATCGGACTTTCGACCGAGAAGTCGATGACCGGGGCGCAGCGGGCCTGGCTGGAGCAGGATCTTGCCTCGACGAACGCGACTTGGAAGATCGTCTTCTACCACAGGCCCATGTACAGCTCGGACGGCCATGGCTGCGAGAGACCGGTCTACGAGGCATGGGGGGATCTGCTCGACAAGTACCACGTCGACTTGGTGTTCAACGGCCATGACCACACGTACGAGAGGACCTATCCGATGTACGGCGACTGGTTGGCTGATTCGCCTGAGAACGGGACGATACACATCGTAACGGGGGGTGCTGGCGCGCCGCTTGGCCGTCTGGTGTCCCGGGGGCCGTGGTGCGCGTCGTTCGTGCCTTATTACCACTTCCTCTTGGTCACGGTCAACCAGACCGACCTAAAGGTCGAGGCAAGGTTCTTCAACCAGACGGTCTTCGACGAGCTGCGAATTTCCAAGGCAAGGCTTCCGGACCTCAGGGCGGAGTCGGCTGTAACAGTTCCTGCGTTTCCGGTTCCAGGCGTGGACGCCCAGATCATGCTCACCATGGTGAACTCTGGGAAGAGCGCCAGCGGGGAATGTGGCGTGGAGATCGCGATCGACGGCGCGTTGCTGTCCGTCGTCCGGCTCGGGCCGATTCCTGCAGGGGGGTCCGTGCCCATTAACCTGGTTTGGCGCCCGACGATCAGCGGGGTCCACAACCTCACCGTCAGGGTCGACCCTGACGGCGAGGTGGGTGAGGGACTGGGGGAGGCCAACAACGAGATGAGCTTGGCCATCCTCGTGTCGAGCCCGAAGCCGGACCTCTTGGTGGAGAGCGTCGACAGCAGCGCGCTGATGCCGACCTTGGGCGAGACCATCCGGTTCGTGGTTGATCTGAAGAACAGAGGCACGGCAGCCTCGGGGCCGTTCGGAGTAGAGGTGCGCCTCAACGACGTCGCCCTGAACCACACCGTCTTGCACCAAGGATTGCAGCCCGGCGAGACCAGGCGGTTGGACTTTTCGTGGCAGGTTTCTTGGGGCGACTGGAACCTCAGCGTCGTACTGGATCCCGAGGGTCGGGTGGACGAGCTTTTCGAGGACAACAACGTCATGGACGCGGCTTTCCGGTTCAGGGATCTGTGCAAGTGGGGACCGGCGTACCTGCCGCAGGGCTTCGTCAAGGGCGAGCCCGTCATCATATACTACAACACATCCGAGGGACGGATACCCCCCGCCTCCAGCACATGCGTGGTCGTGTGGGGCATGAACGGGTGGAAGAAGCCGCCGGCTCAGTTGGCGCCGCCGGGGACCACGACGCGGACGATGTTCGAGACCCCCATGCAGAGGGTCTCGGGCGATCTGTGGTTTGCGGTTCTGCCGACCGCGGAGGGCATGGACTGGATCGACCTGAAATTCGAGGATCGCCAGATGCTCGCCAAGGTCTTCGACGACAACAACGGCTCCAACTGGATCGTTCCCTGCGCGGATTGGGTAAGGTCAAGGCTCGACGAGTTCCTGCTAGCCATATCGGACGCAGAGGCCGTGGGCGTTGATGTGGCCGGCTACCGCGCACTGGCCGAACAGGCTAGCCTTACCCTCTCGGCGGGGCGGCCCACCGAGGCCCTGAAGCTGATCCACGATGCGGTCGATCGATGCCGGTCGGATGAGTGCCGGGCCCTCTTCGAGACGGCGAGTCGCGAGTACCTTGAGGCCGTGGCGGAGGGATTGGAAATCCCAAGGGCCCAAAGCTACCTGAACGCCGCGAGGGCTCAGATGGAATCTGGCAACTTCTCCGGATCCAAGCACTGGAGCCTGCTCGTGCTGGGCCTGATCCAGGAGGCGCGGGCGAAGATCCCGGAAGGTGTTTCCCCCGCGGCCGCCCTGGGGGCTTTGAGTCTGCTCCTGTGGAGGAAGCGGGCAAGCTGGGGCAGCCGCAGGGAACATTGATAACCTCCGCCGACTAGCCGGTAAGCGGTTGGGCGGGAAACATGGCGCGCCTCGAGGAAGCAGAGCGGATCTTCAGGCACATCCGCAGGAGATACGACAAGAACCCCGAGGACGAGTGGCGCATACTGGTTGGGCGGGATTCGGCGGGGCGGCTCACGCAGCTCATCGCGGATTCGACTCACACCTGGCAGATCAAGGGCGAGATGGTCGCTCCCGGAAGGTTTGCCGGGGTCGGCTTGAGGTTGCCGGGAGTCAGGAGCGAGGATTTGCTTGAGATCGAGGGCCCCTTCTATGGCTGGAGGCCGCTGACCAGAAGCATGGTGATGGAGATCCTGAGGGGTGGCTCCGGCCCGAGTTTGGAGAGCCTGATATCGATCCCCCGTGCCTCAACGAAGATGGCCACCAAGCTTGCCCTATCCACCGGTGCCCTCATCGAGGGGCCGATAGTCCATTCAGCTAGCCCGATCTCGGCGATATCGAGCAAGCAGGAGGATCTTGAAGTCATGTTGAACAGGGGCCTGGACAAGCTCATGCTTAGGAAATTCCCGGAGACCCGCTACGCTTATGGTTGAAACCTCGCGGCCCCAGACACGCGTCATACATTTCAATCCCTAATGAGCGTGGGATACGTTGAAGAACAAGCATCTGGACGTGCGGTCGCTGGACGGGTCTACGGAGGTCTACGCAGCGAGGGAGCGAGGCTACTTCCCAGTAGTTCTGAGGACCGGTCCAAGAGAGGCGGTCGCGGCCATCCGGGGAGGCGCGGGACACATCGGGATCCGAGGCAGACTGGAGATCATCCGCACGGCGGACTCGGGCCGGACCTGGTCCCAGCCCGTGGTCGCCGCCCAGAGCGAGTGGGATGACCGGAACCCGTCGTTGGGCATGGCCTTGGACGGCACGATGGTCCTTGCTTACCACCACCAGGGCAACTATGACGAGAAGGGTGACCTAAGAGCGGGCGACAAGGTGGACACCCTGATCCGGACATCGAAAGACTTGGGCAGGACTTGGAGCGAGGCATTCCCACTCAGCTTCACGCCGCTGAGAGGCCGATCCCCCTATGGCAGGATGCTGAACCTGGGTAAGGACCTCCTGATGCCGATCTACGGGGCTCCCCCTGGAAGGCCTCTGACCGAGCGCTCGGCGAGCTACATACTTCGGTCAAGGGACGGAAGGACCTGGGGGGACGTCTCCCTGGTGGCGCGGGAGATGAACGAGACCTCCTTGATCTGCCTTCCGGACGGGGAACTCCTCGCACTGATGAGGTCCGAGAAGCACCACCCGGACTCGTTGTATTCGGCCCGATCTCCCGACGGCGGCCGGACCTGGTCGGACCCCGTCAGGGTCACGGCGGATTCCGAGCATCCAGGCGATGTCATCCTTCTTTCGAACGGTTGGCTTCTCTTGGCCTTCGGGCACAGGCACCCGCCCTTCGGCGTTCAGGGGCTCGTCAGCACCGACTGGGGCCGGACCTGGGCCGAGGACTTCAGGCTCATCTTCACCGACGACCGGCCGGGCTCCGACTGCGGCTATCCCAGCCTTGCGGTCTTCGCGGACGGGACCTTGCTGGTGATGTACTACTCGGCCGGGGATCACATGGATTCCCGCAGGCTTGACGGTGCCTTCGCGAAGGCCCTCCTTTTCGATGAGGACGAGTTGATAGCTGCACTTCGGAAAGGCGGTCTCAAGTAGCTGGGGCATCCCTCGGCGGATGCAAGGCTGGCCCGGATCTGAAGATCGGGCATCAGGCAAGGACTATCCTGTTCATCTGCCCGTGGGTGCCTATCTCCTCCATGAGCTCACGGTTATGGGTGACTATGAGGACCTGGGCTACCGTCCGCAACCCCGCGATCGTCCGAGCAAGGGCACGGACGTTAGCCTCGTCGAGGTACTCGGTCGGTTCGTCCAGTATCAGGAAGCTGGGGACGCGTTGGGCTTCGGATCCCTGGGGCCCGCCGGGCATCTTCTGCGCAACGTGGGAGAGCGCGATCCGAAGGGCTAGCCCGGCCATCACCCTCTCGCCGACCGATAGCGCCCTCGAGGGAAGCTGGGCGCCCGACTCCGTCTCGGCGATGACGTCGTAGTCCTGCGTGAGTTCGATGCGTTTGATCATCCCGCCTGAGTAGATGCTGGAAAAGAGGGCCTGGGTCTCGGCGGCAACAGATGGAAGGATCTTCCTGCGCGCATAGGGCCCGATGTTGTTGAACGCCCATCTGATGTCCCTGATCATCTCAAGCTCTCTTGCCAGGCGCGCGTGCTTCTCCTCCGCGGCTTTGAGTGCGGCCTTCTTCATCTGCTGTTCGGCCAGCCTCTCCATGAGCACGGGGATCTCCGCCTCCAGCCTCTGCAGGATCTGTTTGTTGGCAAGGTACCGTCCCTTGGCCTCGGCCAAGGCCTGGTCGGGTCCGGCGGCGGTGGGGACGGTCCTCTCCAGCTCCTGGAGGAGCTGGGTCTCCCTCTCAAGGGCCTTCTCCAGTTCCCTCTTCTGCTGGACATATGATCCGAGCTCGGCCTCGAGCTCCTCCTTGGATACCTTTAGGCCCGAGTTCTGCGCCTCGGCGTCCGAGATCTCCTTGGCTAGGTCCTCGAGCTGGGCGCGCAGCCTTGCCGCGCGGGATTTGGAGGCCTCGTCGGATTGCTCGAACCTGCGGAGATCGATTCTGCGCTTCTCGATGGCCTCTTGGAGTTCCCTGATCTTGGCGTCCAACGCCCTTCGGGTCTCCCTTGCATGCTCGGGGAGGAGTTCGGACCCGCATATGGGACAGACCGTCTGCCCCTTTGCCTCCATCTGCGCGAAGGACGTGATGAGGGCCTTGCGGGACTCAAGCTCAGCTTCAAGTCTGAGGACCTCGGATTTGAGCTCCTCCAGAACGGCTTGCCCCCTCGCTATCTCCTCGTCCACCCTCGAGATCCTGTCCATGAGTGCCTTCTGCTCGTCCTTCAGCGAGTCGATCCTTGTCTCCCGGCGCCTCAGCTCGGCTTCGATCTCCAGCAGCCTGTCGTTGAGGGATTCCGTCTTCTGCTCCAGTTGGAGGAGTTGATCCCTCATGTTCTGCACTTTCTCGGACTGGGCGGCCTTTGATCGCTCTAGCTGGATGAGGTCCCCTGCAGGTTCGGCCACCCCCGCCAGGGCCCCGAGCTTCTTCTCCGCCTCACGGATCTCGCCTTCGATCCTGATCTTCTCCTCCATGCGTTGCGAGAGTTCCGAAGAGACGGAGAGAAGGTTGTCCAGCTCGGCCTTCGCCCTGATCAGTTCCTCCCTCGCCAAGACGGCCTGCTTCTCCAGGTCGGACTCGGCCTTCCTCAGGTCCCTCCAGGCGTCCTCGAAGACCCCAAAGCCGATCATGCGGTCGATCTCGCGCTCCCTCTCCTTGCCTGCTTCAAGCAGTGCCCTGATCTCGCCCTGCCTGATGTAGCAGGAATTGCTGTAGGAGCTGTGGCTGAGCCCCACCAGCCTCAAGATCTCCTCGTCGACCTTGGCCTTTCTGTTTGAGATCTCGACCCCGTCCTTGGTGAGACGGGCGGCGGCCGTTGAGGCACCCGTCTGGCCCTTGCTGATCTGCCGGAAGA
Organism: uncultured Thermococci archaeon; assembly: GCA_964549615.1. GTDB lineage: Archaea > CAYQAE01 > CAYQAE01 > CAYVLA01 > CAYVLA01 > CAYVLA01. The sequence continues at coordinate 12,423 of CAZJVP010000015.1, forward strand.
CGGTCAGAGCCCTGGTCTGGGAGTCCTCCTGCACGCTGAAGCTCAACGACACGGAGGCAAGGCTTTCGCCCAACCTTACGAGAGGCTCAAGGCCAGGACGTCCCGAAACCGAGCCGTAAAAAGCGAACTCGATCGCCTCAAGGATTGAGGTCTTTCCGGAGCCGTTTGGGCCCTGCAGCACGTTTATCCCGGGTGAGAGATCGATCTCCTTGGCTTTGAAGTTCTTGAAGTTCTGGAGCGAAAGGTGGGTGAGGATCATGCCCCCTCCTCTCCCCTCTTGATGCTCTGCTTCAGCGACTCAAGCAGCTTGTCCTCGATATCCGGTTCCTTCACGTACGGTGGCTTCCTCGGCGTGGGTCCTGCCGTTTCTGCCTCCTTCCTCTTGGCCTCGCTCTCCATGGCTCCCCTTAGAAGCTTCTTGGCGGCCTCCACGAGGCCGTCAAGCTCCTTGGGCTCGTACTTGGACGAGAAATTCTCCCTTAGGAAGGACTCCAGAATGGCGTATATGTCCGGGGCTTCCTCGGGCATGGGCGGCTCCCTAACCTGTGTGTTGTGGGGCTTAAAGCCTTTTCCGGCTTGTGGTGCTGGGCGCGGGGTGTCTCGGCCTGCGCTCGGCAGTGGGCGGAAAAGCGAGCACACTACTTCCAGTAGCTCTTCACGAGCTCGATGTAGCGGCAGTAGTTCTTGAACGAGATGTCGCTGGACACGCAGTGGTCGACGCTGGGTATGTATCCGCCGTCCTCAAGCAGGAAAGGCAGCTTCGAGTTAACCTCCTCCTCCAGCGCCCGGCCGCCCTTGGCGACCGCCCTCTTGTCTATGTTGCCGATCAGGATCAGCCTGTGCCCGTACTGCTTGCGGAGCTTGACCGCATCCTCGTTGCTTGCGACCTCGAGCGGATAGAGGCAGTTGACACCTGCCTCGAGGAAGCAGGGCGTGATGGCATCGTTGTTCCCGTCGCTATCCACCATGATGACGTCGATGCCATTCTCCCTCAAGAACCGGGTGATCTTCTTGTAACCCGGGAGCATGAACTTCCGCCACTGTGCCGGCGATATGTGGGGTCCGCTGTGATAGGCCATGTCCTCCCATATCGTTGCGAAGTCTATCCTCGCCTCGGCTACGGCCTTCCTCGCGACCTCGACCTGGAAGTCCGCAAGGAAGTCGAAGAGCTCCTTGACGAAGTCGGGGTAGCGGAACATCATCACGACAAGGCCCTTGAGGCCGATCATGTTCCTAGCGTTGCCGAAAATCCCGGGGAAGCCTATGCCCACCGGGCGGTCGACCTCCTCGTAGTACTGCATGAGCTCCGGCCCCCAGTTCTTCGGGTACCTTCTCATGTCCGTCGGATCGTAGCGGTCCCGGATCTTCTCGAAGTCCTCCGGCGTTTTGACGCCGAACTCTGTGAACTGCGGCATGCTTGTGCCGGATTTGAGGGACTTGGCCACCCACCTGAGGCCGGCTCCCTTCGTCTCCGTGATCACGTACCTTTCGTCCTCGTACAGCGTCCTGGTGACGTAGCTGGGGATAGGACCGAAGTCCAGCGGCACGCCTTCCCGCTTGTCGAAGCCGAAGTAGTCGTAGTGGTTAACGTCGTGGCCCAGTCCTTCCCCGCGCCACCGGTTGAGAGTCTCTTGCCAGAAGCCGAGCCATTCATAGAAGGGCGGCCGATCTGTCTCCTCGAAGTGCATGCATGCGTTGAACCTTTCCCGAGCGTTCATGATAACACGCAGGGCCGTGCTGTATCCAGCTCAG
>CAZJVP010000016.1:0-35633 GCA_964549615.1 uncultured Thermococci archaeon
ACCTGGGAAGACATCTTAAAGCGCAAACAGCGCTGAGGGCGCGGGGATTTCGGTGAGACTGTCCATGGCTCCCCTAGCGCTCCTGGCCACGGCCACGGTGATCGACGCTGCATCAGCCGGGGCCAGTAGCTTCCGCTCCGATGAAAGGATCGTCGGCACGTACTACTTCTACTGGTATGACTATGACGCCAACCTCCACATCTACTGCGGCGAAAAGGACTCCCTGACCCACCACCCTCCGGACATCCGGTCATTCAGCTTCCGCAACGTCGCCTGGCACAGACGGGAGCTCACCGACATGATGCAGGCCGGCATCGACTTCCTCCTTCCCGTCTACTGGGGCGATAGAAGCAACATCCCCTGGGCGATCGACGGCCTGGACAGGCTGGTCCAAGCCGAGCTTGAGCTCGTAGCTGAGGGGCTCTTGCCGCCCAAGATCGGCATGTTCTATGACACGACCGCCCTCATGGTCGAATACCACCTCTCGGGCCACCCCGGCGACAAGCCAAACCTAAGCACGGAGGAGGGAAAGAAGCTCTTCTACGCGATGATACGTGACTTTTACCGACATGTGCCCCCGGAGCTGTGGGCGAGGATCGATGGAAGAGCAATCGTGTGGCTGTACTCCTCCGGATGGGTCAAGGCCTATGATCAAACCCTGGTCGACTACGTTCGCCGAAGGTTCGCCGAGGATTTCAACTCGGAGGTATTCATCGTCCGTGAGCGTTCCTGGAACCTGAGGACGGAGATGGAGTACGGCTGGGGAGCCGCCCTCGGGCCGATCCTCCGCGACGTGGCGGCCATCGGACCCGGATTCGACAACCTGGGGGCAGTCAACTGCTACGGCCAGAGCCCGCTCTTCCGCGACCGCCTCGGGGGGTTCGCCTACAGGGACGACTGGGAGCGCGCGCTCAGGAGCGGGTCCAACATCGTGGTCATCGAAACCTGGAACGAGCTGCACGAGGGGACCGGCATTTGCGAGACGGTTGAGCTTGGGCGCCAGTACATCGACCTCACGGCGAAATACTCCAAGATCTTCAAGGAGGGATCTTGGAACAGAAGCCTCAAAGAGATGGATTCCCTGATCGAGCTTAAGCCCGAGACCTTGAGGGGCTCCCCGGGACAGAACGTCAAGCTCGACGCGACGATCGTCAATCAGGGGTGGCACAGCTGGCCCGATAGGTTGGACCTGGGGATCTTCTGGTTGAACCTCGACGAAAGGAACCGCTCCAAGAGCGAGGTCGTGACGATACAGTTTCCCGGACGGATCTGCACCGGCCAGGGCTATCAGGGCGGCATCAACCTCACGCTTCCCAAACATCCCGGCAGGTATAGAGTCTTGGTATCCACATCCTACCTTGGCAAGAGGCTCGAGTTGGAAGCCATAGTGCGCGAGCCAGGCTTGCTCGGAACGGGTCTCTTGGCGCTTTTAGGCCTCCTGAGCTTTTCGGGATCGCGGCGCGGAAAGACTTAAGATCGCGCCCCCGGGGAGCCGGGAAGCGGTACCGTGGCGCTTGCCTTGAAGGATGGTGACGCCATCCTCTTCATCGGGGACAGCATCACCGACTGTGGGCGACGCGCCCAGGAGGCACCCTTGGGCAACGGATACGTCAGGATCTTCTCCGAGCTGGTCACGGCCACCCACCCCGAACGCAGGATCACCTACATCAACAAGGGAGTAGGCGGCAACCGGATAACCGACCTGAGGAACCGGTGGAAGGACGACGTCCTGGACCATGACTTCCAGTGGCTGAGCGTCATGATCGGCATAAACGACGCAGCCAGCCACATCATGGCTGCCCCCGACTCGGTCAGCCCGGAAAGGTATGCCGCAATCTACGACGAGCTGCTCGGCCGGACAACGGAGGAGCATCCCTGCGAGGTCGTGCTGCTCGACCCCTTCTACATAAGCAGGGACGTTACGGGCAACTCCATGCGGAGCCGGTTCCTGACCGTCTTGCCCGACTACATACGCACCGTCCACAGGATGAGCAGGAAATACGGCACCAAGCTGGTGGAGACCCACAAGGTTTTCCAGGAGCACCTGAGGTACAGGGAGCCCGACTTTTTCGCGCCGGAGCCCGTGCACCCCTACCACGTCGGCCACGTCATCATTGCGCACGAACTTCTAAAGGCGCTCTCAAGATAGGGCCGCGCCACACCGGTAAAGGTCCGTCCTGCGATCCTCGATGTGGGAGCCGTTGAGAGCGTCCAGGTCCACCGTGCAGGGAACGAGGGCATCCCGGTCCGACCGAACGTCGACAACAACCTCGCCCCCGGGGCCCGTCACGAGCGACTGCCGGGGATGGGCGAAGGCCACGAAGAACCCGTTTTCGTAGGCCCGGGTCCGCATCATCGCCAGATTCAGATCGCAGTGCATGCCGTAGGACGGGACCGCCACAAGCTCGGCTCCCAACAGCCTCTGACACCTTACTGCCTCGGGCCACCTCCGATCAGCGCAGATCAGCACCCCAAACTTCCCGAAGTCAGCCCCAACGATGGTCCACGACTTCCCCGGCTCGAACTGAAGATCATGCTGCTGCAGATGGGTCTTGTGGTACGTGGCGATCCGCCTGCCTCGCCTGTCAAAGACGGCGGCCGAGTTGGCGGCCTTGCCTTCTCCCACCAGCTCCGTGCATCCCAGCACGAGGTAGAACCCGCCCCTTCGCGCCAGCGCGCCTGCACGAGCGAGGATCCAGCTCTCCGACGGGTCCAATGCGCACTCCGACAGCCACCTCTTCCGCCCCGCCCACGGCATGGACAGCTGCTTGGGGGCCTCCCTGGCCGCATATCCGTCGAGAATGCACTCCGGCGTGATGACGAGGTCCATCCGCCCGGGGGGAACGGCGCGGAGGATGGCCTTGAGGCGAACCCAGTTACGCTTCACCTCCCATGCATCGGGAACGAACTGGACCATGCCCAGCCTGACGATCCTGGACGCTGCCATCACCTCGCCAAAGCACTCTGGGGGAAAACGCTGGGCATGCACCTGCCCGTCAACGCGACATCTCACTTGCCTCGAATCAACCAGTCATCCCTGAGGAACTCGGACAGCGTCACGATCTCCATCTTCGAACGGTCAACGACCTCGTAGAAATCCCTGGCCAGGCCCTGAAGCCACCTTGCCTCGGAGAACCTCCTGAAGAACCTTTCGCGCCCGTCCTGATCCGTGAACTCGAAGAGCTCCGCGAACCTTCCCACCGGCCCCTCGGACCCGGCCTCGAAGGTCCTATACGATAGAAGCTCCGGTATCTCCTCGGCATGGGCACGCAGGCTCGCATGGATCTTCTTCATCAATGCCCTGTACTTGCTCCTTTTCTCGTTCTGCAGAGGGTATAGCTCTAGCAGGTAGACCGACATCGAATCGCCGAGCCCTGATTTGAGGCTCCTACTTCTTAAGCTTTCCACCTGGCATACGGCAAGCCACAAGAGGCATGGCCGATGCGCAAGGCAAGCGTTGGCCCCTGACTCGACGCCTCCCAGGTGGAAGCATTTTTGCGTGGCGTTCTGTGACCGCGGGCCAGAGGAAAATGGCGACGAACGTTGACAAGTATTCCAAGCTGCCACTGCTGGAGCCCGCCGACTTTGAAGGGCGGAAGCTTGCAAGGCCGGGCAAGGCTCTGGTGTTCTTCTATGCGGCATGGTGTCCTTTCTCTCGGGCCGCATGCCTTGAGACGGACTGTATCAGGAATCAAGGGGCTTACGACTCCTACGCGGTGGACCTGTCCGATGAGGAGAATCCGCTTTGGGAGGATCTGGGGATCGGTGTCGTGCCCACCCTGATCGGGTACCGGGATGGAGTCGAGATCTACCGCAAAGAGGGCGTACGCTCGGTTGGCCTGAAGAGGTCGGACTTCAAAGCTGCCGACATGTTCATGAAACAGCAGGCATGATCGACGCCGCCCGCCCAATAGCACGGGGCGCACGTCGCGCCACGCACTCCCTGGATTGGGCGTTCCCGCGCGACCTACCGCGGGCGCCTAGCTATTGCCCAAGCCCCCAGCAGGATCAGTACCGCGGAAAGCCAGCATCCTTCCGGCACGGGCTGCGCCACTAGGGCGATGATGAGGGTGCCCGATCTCTCGCCATGGTTTCTCACCTCGCAGGTGGGGTACCCCTCAAGAGTCCTGTACCTGACGTACCCCTCGGCGGTCTCGACGTCCACATTCCCCGCCGGTATGCTTGTCGTCCACGGGCCCTCCGCAAGGTTCATCGTGTCCCAGATGGCGATCGTGACCGCTGCGTCGCCCCTTGTGTAGGAGCATGACCCGACGGTAACGCTCCCGGCCGGCAAGGCCATGTTGAATCCGTGCGACGCGCCCTTCTCCCATCCCTCCACAGCGGGCGGCAGTCCCTTGATGAGCTCCTCAAGCGGTATTCCCTTCGGGTAGGCGTCGCCAAGCCCCGCAATTCCCCTCAGGTCCATCAGCTTCGCGAAATCGAAGAGAACCGTATTGGACTCCGTCCTCTCTCCGGCAAGGATGGTGATGACCCTCGATCTCTCAAGCCCCGCCGCGCACCCCAGACTGACCAGCGCGAGGATCGCAGCAGCGGCCCCCTCAGCACCATGCATCCTCACTTGGATCCCGCCCAGGCGAATTCCCTATGCCTTTTCCCCCTTAAGAATCTACCGGGTCGCGGGCCGCGGCGAGCTTGGCCCAACCTAGGATGGTGTGGGGAGAGCGGTCTAGATCCAGATCGGCCAGACCTGAGTACCCCCCTTCGGTAGATCCACTCAGGGTCTGGGGAGCCACATGCCATCACGCTTGATCAGGACTGGCGGTAGGGATTCCTAGATGGGCCCGCCCCGAGCAAGCTGCTCGCCCGTCCCAGAGTAGCGGTGGCGATTGGTGCGCCCCTGAAAATGGCAAACGCCTAGCCTAGCAACCAGGAGGACACGTAACTTCTCGCCGCCCGGCTAACGATTTATCTAACGTCCAAGAGGGCGGACTCAAGAGTTGACCGAAGTGATACCGAACCCATCCTTCGAGCAGATCGGGAGAACGGGGCCGCGTCATTGGACCCTGAATGGGGGATCCGCCCACCAATACGTGGGATCTGGGGAGGCCCATTCGGGTCAAAACTGCATCCTGCTCAAGCCAACGGGTTCCAGGCTCTCATGGCAGTCCGAGCCGATCCCCATCAGGTCCCAAGCACGTTACGGACTGAGCTGGTGGACGAGGTTGGACGGGGGCCGTCCCTGGCACTGGACGTACCTCACCCGATTCACGGGCATCGAGGTTGACTACCTTTCCGCCGATGGCGTTGCCCTTGACAGCCACAAGCGAAGGCTCAACTGCCTGAGGACCAGCGGATGGGTGAGGGCCTGGACCGTCCTTGACGCCCCGAAAGCGGCGGCGAAGATGACCGTCGCTTTCGTCCTCGATTCCTCTTCGCACATACAGATGTGCATGTATGTTAATGATGTGGAGCTGGAGGAGATACCGAGCGAACTGCCTGAGGGATTCGGCCGGTTAAGATTGTGGGCCTATGAGGATCATGGCAGAGAGCCCACGTTTGCCAGATTCTCCGTCTCGGGCCCAGCTGGGTCCTACTTCTTTCCCAGGTACAGCTACCCCTTCAAGAACGGCCGGTTCTATCATGTGAACGACCCGTCGCTCAACGTGCTTGACCTGCCGGCCGGCCGCTACAAGGCAAATGCCACGAGAGGGCCAGGATACACGGCGGCGGAACGTGAGATTGCAGTTTCGCCGGGCACGACCAGCGACGCCAGGCTAGTTCTGCGAAAGCAACAGGTCGGCGCGGAGGGTGAGTGGCACGGGGGCGACCACCACGTCCACCTGTTCTTTCACAAGGACTCGGTGCACCCGCAGATGACGATCGAGGACGTGATGAAGATAGCTAAGGGCGAGGGCCTGAACTATGTGTCCTTCTGCGGCGAGTGGAGCGAGTTCACCGGCAACCTCGGGAACCACGAGATCGCACGGTCCGAGAATTTCGTGGGCGAGGTGGGCTTGGAATCGGTCAACGATTTCTATGGGCACCTGTGCACGTTGAACTGGAGCCATGTCCCGAGGCAGGGCATCCCTATGAGGTGCGTGCCGTGGCCCATGAACCTGGACACAATCGAGAGCCTAGAAGAAATGGGCGGGGCATGGACGTACGCTCACCCCTTCGACCGCGTGGAACCTTCGGCGGTGATCGAGGCCATGGCGAATCCCCAGAGACTTTCCTGCGCGCGGGAGCTACCCGTCATACTGGCTCTCGGCCACAGGGCCAATCTCGACATTCTCTGTCATGCCGACCCGGGAGGCGCCAAGCTCATCACCGAGGAGTATTACCGTCTCCTGAACATGGGCTTCAAGATCGGCATAACGGCCTCGACGGATTTCTATGTCGACCAGGCCAAGGGGACGCCGGGGCACAACCGCACATACGTGCGCTCGCCCTCGCTTGACTTCGCCTCCATAGCCGAGGCCTACCGGGCGGGCAGAACCTTCGCGACGAACGGGCCGCTGGTCGACTTTCAGATCAATGGATGCAAGATAGGCGACGAGCTGGACCTTCCCCCGGGGAGACACCTCTTGAGGGCAAGGCTGGTTGCCTTCTCCCGGATGGGCCTCGAAAGGGCAAGGGTGATCGTGAACGGCAAGGTCCTCAGGACCGTTGAGGCGCGGGGAGACTGGATGGATGAACAGTTCGACCTTCCCGTGGAGCAAAGCTCTTGGGCCGCGGTCCACGTCGAGGGCCCCGTCGATGACGACATCGAGCCATGGGATCTCACCCCGGATCAGCGCAACCTCCAAAGCCAGTTCGCCCACACCTCGCCCATCTACATCCGCGTCGCGGGGCGCCCCATGAGACCCAGCAGAGAGGATGTCAATTTCCTGATCCAGTGGCTGGATGCGTCTAGAAAGGCATTCCATGCCCAGGAGAAGCTTTGGGAGGGCCACCCGGAGGAGCCTTACCTGGCGAGCTCCTACTCCAAGGAAGACAGAGAGAGGATAACGGCCGCTTTCGAGCAAAGGGTTCGGACCGCCAAGGAGTCCCTTCTGGGGCTTATTGAGGGGGAGGCATCCCCGCGCTAGCCTGGCCATGCAAAGTTGTTGGGGCAGTCTGCTTGAGCCGCCTGCCGCGGATGCCGTGAACGGCCGTAGGCGTCGGTCGGTGGGAACGGTAACCACCGGGGTAGGCGCTGTTCGCAGCATCCGCTTGTCCGGGGCCGTTTGCACGTTCCTTCCGTCTCACCCCGCTGGCACGTGTGGCCAGATGGAGGGATGTCCTCATCCATGCGGTTTAGCCAATCGGAAGACCGGAGATCGAAACTGCGTCCGGCAACCTTCGATCCCTTCTTGCCACGTTGCAATGCTCCCACATGTGCGTCCTGTTCCGCAAAACGCTGAGTGGTCAACCATCGATCAAGTTATAAACATAGGCAATCCCGCGCCCCCGGCGCAAAGCGCAAGGGTGATCCAAAATGATAAGAGCGGGTGCTGCTTCGGTTGAGATCACGCCTGAGACCGATGTGCAGCTTGCAGGCGCGGTCGGGGTACGCAGACCGGCACGGTTTATCCAGGACCCACTCTTCGCCAAGGCTCTGGTCGTCGAGAGCGGATCCCGCAAGATTTGCCTGGTGAGCCTAGACCTATGCGTCGTCACGAGCGGTCCAGTTGATGAGATCCGTCACTCCGCTGCGAACGAGCTGGGATTCGATCCGAACGCGATAATGATCCACGCGACCCAGACGCATTCGGCTCCGTCCCTAGGCAACTTCATGCTCAGCGATGACTTCCAAGGGCTGTCGCCTGAGTTCGAATGGCTCAGGGGAGGGGATGCCCGTTATGATGCATTTGCAAAGCCGCGCATCCTAGAAGCCATCAGGCAGGCAGAAGCCGGCCTTGAATGTGCGCATGTGGGAGCTGCGAGCGCGATCGAGGGGAGGATGGCGCACAACCGAAGGGCGGTGGGGCGGGACGGCCTCGTCATCATGCCGGGACCTTCGTGGGCGCTGCAAGACAAGAGCGTAGGGCGAGGACCCCTGGGACCCACGAAGATACGCTACATGGAAGGCCCAATGGATCCGGAACTGGGCGTCGTGTGTTTCCGACGCGAATCGCTTCACCTTTCTGCCTTGTTGGTGAACTACACGTGCCACCCGGTTCACAACTTCCCGAAGCCGTGCGTATCGGCCGACTGGCCAGGAGCACTGTCAAGCGAGCTTAGATCCCGCTACGGCGCGGGCTGCATACCGCTAGTAACGAACGGGGCGTGTGGCAACATCAATCCCTGGCCCCCCTTCGACCCCAACTACGTTGAGGATCAGGCCGTCATGGGGCGAATACTGGCCGAAAGGGTCACCGCTGCCGTCAACACGGTTGAGTTCAAGGCGGAAGCAGAAGTCGACTGGCGGGTAAGGACCGTGAAGATTCCGCTCAGGGAGATAGATGACCGCGAATTAGAGAAGGCACGAGACATTCTCGGCCAGAATCCACAGCCCGTCTGGAATCCTCAACGAACGGCCGTCGATGTGCGCTGGGCCATGGCGGCGGGGCTTCTTGATCTGTATCGGCTCAAGCAGCGAAGCCCCGAGCATGAATACGAGATCCAGGTCTTCCGAATCGGCGACACAGCCATCGTAGGACTGCCCGGCGAGCCCTTCGTGGAAGGAGGACTCGCCATCAAGCTCGCTTCGCCAACCTACCCGACATACGTTGTCCACGGAGTCAACAGCTATGTCGGCTACTTGCCAACGAAGGAGGCATTCGCTCGAGGCGGACATGAGACGGCGACCGGTAACTGGTCACGTCTGATACCGGAGGCATTGGACATCGTAGTCGCCAACGCCAAGGAGATGCTCCTCGACCTTTTCTAGGCGGATTCCAGCTAGGGGCATGGGGCCTTGGGCCCTGCAACCCTGCGCCATATGTCTGGCTTTCTCCCCAAGCTTGCCCAAGACAGGTGAAGCTTGGGGATTCGGGCGGTGTCGCCTATGCAAGCCTAGTGTTGGCGACGCCCTGGATAGTTTCCTTCGAAGAATGAGGCCGTAGAGGGCCAGACCTGCAAGTAGGCTTGTCGCAGTGACTGCAGGCCACTCGGCGACGTATACCCACAGCAATGCCTGGTTCTTCAGATCAATCGCGATTCCCGAATATCGGGAAGGGAGCCCCGAGCTTTTCTTACCTCGACCAGGGCCCCCTCCCATTGTCCAGGTGAACCGGCTTTGGGCTCCGGTCGCTGCGCCTCTTCTCTTCGAGAATCCTGTGGCTGTTTGCTCGAAGCACTCCGCGAAGTGGAGGAGGGCGGCCATTATCCGAGGCTTCGCACTGGTACAGGTGGAGGCCTTGCTTCATGTGGTTGATCAGCACGGCGTCCCGAGAAGGTTCTCGCCTAGGAGGGGCAGCACGATGTTCATGAATATGTCCAAGCCCATATCTCTGGTATGAGTGTCTAGCTATGGGATCAAGCCTTGCGCGGCGTATCGCCTCGAACCCTTACTATTTTAGCTGTCAGGCTTCATGGGACTCTTGCTCGAGTTTCTATCAAGAGATAAGCTCAAAAAAAGGACGCCAAACGAGCCCCACTCTGGACGGTCTCGAGGATCGACCTGGTCGAATACGGATCTGACCAAGTTTTGGCGGAGATCGATCCGTTGCCAGCAAATCCTCGTATAGCTGCCAGGATAGGATCGCTCGTCGAGCGGACTTTAGATCCCAGACTCATGCGCAAGATTTTTTAGGTCTTGTGTCTCGCGCCGCGAGCCCAAATGGGCGATGATAAACGCACACGGAGTTGGCGACCTAGTATGGTGAAGAAACCACTGATCGCAATTCTGATCGTATGCAGCATAATTGCGGAGACTTGGGCAATACAGCAGCTCCAGGTCAAATGGACATTCAATGCGAGCGCTCAGTTCCCTGGCAAGGTCTTCGGCGCAAACTTCCAAGCAGGTATCACCGTGTTCGACATCGACGCCGATGGAAAGAATGAGGTCATCTTCGGCACCAGAACCGGAGACAGCAAGAGAATATGGTGCACGGACCAGTCAGGAAGACTGAAATGGGTCTTTCCGCCGATCTACGAAAGCGGCTATCCTGGAGATCCGCAGACCAAGGTATCCATTGTGGACGTGAACAATGACGGCAAGTATGAGCTGGCGATTGCTGGCAGGGGAGCGAAACTCCACGTTCTCAAGTCCGACGGCTCGCTCATGTGGTACTGGAATAACACATACCAGAGATCAATGCGCGGCGCCCCACAGGCCTACGATGTCGATGGTGACGGGTATGTCGAGTTTTTCCTCAACGACGATGGTGGTCAGATCTATCGCGTCAGCCACGATGGCAACTTGGTCTGGCAGTCGGTGGCTGTCGCAGGAGGCAACAGATGTCATCCGACCGTAGCGGACATCGACAGGGACGGAGAGTACGAGGTGCTTGTGGCTTCCCAGGACAATAACCTGTACTGCCTGAGATCGAGCACCGGGGAGGAGAAATGGAGATTCGACACCGGAGCTAGAATGCAGGCGAACCCCGTGATCGTGGCCGATGTCAACAAGGACGGAGAGTACGAGGCAATCGTATGGAACGACGCCCCGGTGAATTCCGTTTTCGCAGTGAGCTTCTTCGGCACCGAGATCTGGAGATGGATCCCCCCAAGAGAAGGAAGCATACAGCTCTGCCAGGCGATGGGCGATATCGATGGGGACGGCAACTACGAAATGGCAATAATGTCTGCTTCAGGCCTCTACCTGATAAGCATCGCTGGATCAGGCCCGAGACTAAGATGGGAACTTAACCTGTCGTACTGGATTGAGCAAGGGGTCCTGCCTGCCGGAGCGGTCCCGAACTCGCTCTCATCGTATCAGCTGATTGCCGACATCAACGGTGACGACAAACAAGAAATCCTCTGGCTTGCACCCTATCCCATAGTAACGGACGCAGCTACCGGCCAACCCATAGCCTACTACATAAACGAACACCTGAGGCTCAAGAAGAACCAGGAGAGTGGTGGCTGGTGGGGAGATGTCGATAACGACGGCAAGTCTGAATGGATCGTCGAACTGGTGGGCAACACCGACGCACAAACTCAACTCTACTGCGTAACCATGAACGGCAAGTTCCCAGCCAAATCCCCGTGGCCCGAGTACTACCACTCAGCCTACCCGGCCAAGCACCAACAGAGCCAGACATGGCTCACTCTCAAAGCGGCCTACTCGAACTCCCTCTGGTTCCCCATGCCCGAAGTACTTCTCTGGCCCCTCCTAGCAGCGCTCAGTGCGTACCTCCTCCATAGACGATAGCAGAAACCGCAGCTTTTCTCCTTCTTTTTTTCTTTTCCCTCTCATCTCATCTTATCGATCCGTGTCAGCTTTAAGTCTTGGCGCAGTCCCTGCTCGATGGAACACGGCATTTGTCGCTGCGATGTCTACCGTACTCAGCGACGCTGATCACCGCAAACTGCGCATTAGGGCCCGAGCTGCGCACGAGAGGTCTGTTCATCCAGCGCGCAACCATGTCCCTTTCTCCGAAACAACGGAAACAACTCGCTCATCCATAAAGCCCCAGACGTCGTGCCCCAGGTTGCGTGTCCGACCGTACGATTAACGAATTCTCCCTTCCCGTCATTTCGCATGACGGACGTAGAGCCTAGCGGCTCACCTTGCCAGGCGTGTGCGAGCAGCTTCGCGGAACAGCCTCCGCTGCACCATCACGATATAGATAAACTCACCCGAGATGATCAGAGTCGACAGAACGACGAACCACTCGATGACATACGTCCATAGGAGTGCACGGTTCTTCAGCCGGATGGCATGCTCGACAGTCGCCAACAGCATCTCCTTGGCCTCCCTGAGAAGGTCCAGAGACCCATCATATTGCTGTGCGAGATAGGCCTCCCTTCCCCTGTCCCTGACCATGTCAGCATCCCGGATCTCGTCATAGATGACGTTCATGTTCGCCCCAAACCTATCCGCAAAATCGGCCAAGGTGAACAGGGAAGCTTTTGTATCCTCGTAGTCCATGAAAGCCTTCCTGGCCGCGTGGACCAGAAGGATGTCGCTGGGCATATCCGTTCCCATCGAGTAGTGCAGCATGTTCATGAAGACGTCCAAAGCGAAAGGATTGCCTCCCATGTTGGGATCTCGAAAGAACCACCACGCGTAGGTCATCCCGATATTGTTGGACCAGGTCTCCGCCTTGCCGCAGGTCCAGGAAATGAGGAAAGGGGGATCGTCCTTTCCGTCGATCGATCTTGCCCATATCTTCGCCCCCTCCTTGGCGATCATCAGATATGAGTGGGTCACCCGAATGTTGTCCATTCCAAGAGGTATGAACATCTTGAGCACGGGGGCTAGATAGGGATCCTCGTTGATCTTGATCCGTCCCCCGCGCCCAAAGGGATAGACCCTCCACTGGTCGAAAATCTCCTCCGATGCCTTTGACGGGAATATCTCGCTTAGCCTAGAGTTGATCCACCCGAAGTTCGGTACCAATCCTTGGTTCGTGACGCCACCGATCGCAACATAGCCCCCGAGGCCCTCAATCTCTATCGATCGCGCCAGATCATCTATCTGGCCGGGAGTCAGGAAATCCATGAACATGTGCTCAAAGACTATGAAATCGTGCTGGATCAACTCCTGATAGGTACGAGGAAAGTACATTCTCATCAGCTTAATCCCTGCAGTTTTGTCCGGTGTCGCCATCCCGGATGAAGAGGTCATCCCCCATCCGCAAGGGATGAGAGTGAGGTTGAGCATGGGCTCTGCTTTGGACCAAGACACAAGAGGATTCATCCAAGGTGCGACTCCCCCCATGCAAAGAACGGTCACTCTGCATTCCCCAGGGACTATGCTCAAGGGCATGAAGCACGAGAGCATGAAAATTGCAACGGCCCGCATGTTCGCGGCGGCCGACCTGGAGCGCAGAAATATCTTTCGGGGCTGACCTGGACCAAAAATTCTAACGGAGAGATCGCGGCTAAGCACGGGTGCAATGCCGCACGCCTGGGATCAGATTCCAAACAGGCATCGAGGGCGTAATGAACCTGATCGCTTCCGCCGATTGCCAGATTCGTCGAGGCCCCCATTGTCTCGCTTCGCTGACGGCGCATCCGCGCCCAGCTAGCCCAGACGGTAGGTAATCTTAACCAGGCAGTCCTTCGGCACACGAAGCTTCTCGTCGAACTCCACGATGAGATCCCCTGCATCATCGATCCTGCTCTGGAAATCCCCAGCCTCGACTCCCTCCATCCCGACCTCGAGGACCTCTTTGCGCCCTCCTCCTTTTAGGAGAAGTCTCTTGACGTCAAAATCGCTCTCAAGGAGAAGCTCCAGTTCGACTGCGAACTCCCTGCCCTCGGACTCCCTGTAACGGGCAGTTCCCCAGAAAGCCCCTGTCACAATCGGGGTCAGAAAGCCAGATTTCCATCCGTCGGGAATGTTGGGCCTGAACCCGAGGACGCCTGCCCTTACGTCAACGTGGAATCCCTGCAGTGCCCAAAGGGCATGCCATATAGACCCGGAGTTCATGTACCTGTCTCCCCTCGGCCTCTGGTCTGCGGAAAGCCCCAGCGGCTGGTCCCATATCATCCCGTATCTCTCGTAGAGCAGATCGTGAACGCCCTTGATCGACGAGAGCCCGAGTTCCACGTAGCCCATCTGGATTGCGAGGGATCCAAACTGGCCGACGCTGAAGCCAGGCCAGTTGGAGTTCACAAGCTCGCTTTGGCGGATCAACACGCCATCCTCCGACACCTTCAGCTTCAGCAGCCTTTCCATGGTCTCGATCGCTCTCCTCACCCGGGCCGGATCGTTCACTGGGCCCTCGTTGAGGAATGAAGAGTACCAGCTGCCGGCAAGCTGATCGTCCCTGCACTGATCGTTCCTCGGGTTCTCCTTCTTCTTCAAGAACCTCGGATCCTCGTCCTTGAGCTGCTCCTCGGTTCGCGTGTCCCTCTGCTCGGTGCACATTATGTAGTGGCCCTTCTTCTCGCTCCACAGCTTACTCTCGAAGCTCGCCTTCGCCGAGGCGAACATCTTCTCGTACCTTGCCGCCTCGGACTCCTCGCCCATCAGACGGGCGACCTTGGGCATGACCTTGAGGGCAGCCAACCAGAGGCCGCCGTCGTAGGAGTTTGCGCCGAAAAAGCCGCCCTCGAATGTGTTGCAGTTTCCGTATCCCTCCGGGAGGTCGTCACCGTCCCTGTCGAGGGCCTTCTCCCTCTCCATCGCCTCCTTCATCTTGTAGTATATCTCCTTGAGGCTGTCCAGGTTTCCAGTGTAAAGGTAGTTCCGCCAACACAGCAGGACGAACTTGGGGTTGAGATCGATCCAGTTGTATCCGTAGTTGTTCAGGAAGTCCATCCTGTTGTTCCCGAAATCGTGGTAGATCTGTCCCTTGAACTTGCCCAGCTTCTCGTACATCCTGTCCGAGAACTCGGCATACATCATAAGCTCCCGGTGGTCAAGGTCTGGGCAGAAAAGCAGCGTCATTGGGGATCCGTAGAACCTTTGGTCGAGGGTCCCCAGACAGGGGCAGTTGGGCGACTCTAGTATGGTGAACCTTCCGTCCTTGGTGTATGTCATGTTCGTGGAAAGGACGTAGTTCTGGTTGATCAGCATCTCCTGAAACCAGGGGGGAAGGGTGCTGTCAAGTATGAGATCCTGCCAAGACTCGACCGCCTCAAGATACTCGTCCACGAGCTCAAGATTCCTTCGAAGGACGTCGGCGGAGGAGCTGTAGAAGTTCGCATACCAATGCCCCATCTTCTTGCCCGCATGGTCGTAGGGAGTTGCGACTCGGCTCGCTATCTCGCCCGACCCAAACCCCCATCGATCGGGGGTGAACCAGCTCAGGCCAAAGACCATCCTGGTGCTCTCGCCCTTCCAGAGCGAAAACCTTGCGCCGACGACCGCGGCGTACTGGCCCTTGCGGTTCTGCACCCTGTTGGGTAGACTCCCGGACTTCGAAAGCTCCCTGAAAAGCCTATCCACCTCGGCCTTGCTGTGAGGGTTGTACTGGTAGGTGAACCTTTCCGAGAAGGATTCGACGACGATCGAGTAGTCGCCGTACGCGAAGTCGGCAACCTCGGGGTGGCTCCTGCGGTGTTTGAAACGGACGCCGCCTGCAGCGGGCGAAACGCCGATCTCCTCCGCCCAGCCGCGATCATCCGAGAAATGCGGTTCCGTAGGCGGCACGAAGCTGTCCCACGTCGTCTTCGATCCCCAGCAACCATTCACGTCCTCCCACGAGAAACAGACGCTGCCCTCCACCTTGCCCTGCGAAACGTTCTCCACCTCGAAGATGAGATAGACGATGGGCAGGCTGAAGGCATGAGGTAGCCTGGGGATGATCGGCGAGAACGCAGTAAGACGAACCCTCAGTGGAAGGTCCTTGACCAGGTACTCCACGATACACCTCGGGTACAGCCCCCTGTAGCGGATCTCACCCCTCTCGATCAGCAGTTCGGGCGGGACGATTTTGGAGCTCGCCTGCAGAACCTTCGTCTTGCCCGACCCACCCCACCTTGCGGACACTGCAAGGAAAGTCCCGGGCATTTCATCGATGGGGAAGACGTTGTTGTTGTTGATCGTGAAGTGACGGAAAGCTCCGTCTGGGCAGATCTCGATCTTCCCTGTGCCTATGCCCCCCAAGGGTACGCCGCAGATCTGTTTGGGATTGTTCGGGTCAAACTCAACCAGTTTGACCGAGCCAGCGGGATTCTCCAGGTACTGCTCATACACTCTTTCCCTTTCCATGATGGTGCCTCTGGCCCGAAGAATCTCCCCCGGATGAAAAATGTGTGCTGCTATGATGATTGGCCCGGATCACACCAGCCCAAAGCCTCTTGCAGCCTCCCTTGCCCACAACCGTGGTTTGCGGAAAATTCGCGGGCGATTGCCGCTCTGGAGAAGATCAGCACGCGCAGGTAGCAGGCCCCAAACGGCAAAGTCCCTGCCTCGAGCTGCAGGGAGCTATTGCTTGCAGAGCTTTCCTGCGCGCTGACCTGAACCCGGCCGGCCCCCTTGTCCAAGAAACGGCCGCTGCCACGGGTTCCGGCCAACCCTGCAACCTAGAGGTATCTCCCGAACTCTCTGCCGGCCGACACGAACATCCTCTGGTTGGCGTACAACCTGCTTGAGATGCGAGCGATCGGCTCAGCCGTCGGAAAGAGAACGTAGCCGCCGCCGGCGCCAGCCTGCATGATGGCGGATCGAACCTTCTCGCGGATGTTCTCCGGCCGGTCGAATTCCAAATCGTTGTACTGGATGTAACCCATGAGACAGATCCTGTCCCCAATGCGGTCCTTCAGCTCTGCAAGCGTGATGTTTCCCTGCGGAGGCGGCTCAATCGGTTCCAGGGCATGGGGACCGATCGTGCGAATCCCCTCCACGACATCGCCTATCCGCCCGTGGCAGTGGATCACCGCGATGTTGTCCGTCCTTTTGATGATGCGGACGATTCGCCTGTCGTACGGGACAACGTACTCGTAGAACAGCTCGGGCGGCAAGATCGGGGGAGTCACGTATTCCGGGCCCACGATTCGGAAGAACACGTCGCTGGTCTGCTCAGCCACTTGCCTGGTGTAATCGTCCGTCCGCGTCGCGAAGAACCTCAGAAGCCTCCTCATCAACCTCTTATTGCGGAAGGCCGTCAGGGCGAAATCCCGGAGGGTGAAGAGCCCCGCGCAGGAGCATATGGGATCAGCTATTCCGGTGGCCACGACCCCCCGGTCCTTGAGGGCCACCTGGGCCTCCTTGAGCGGGGAGGCGTCCACATCAGGCGGCTCGTAGGGTATGGAGAGTATCTTCTCCACGTCCTCTTCCGACTTCACGAAGCCCTCGTACACCCAGCTCGTGTTGATGCCTCTTTCGGACTTCCTCCTTGCCTGAAGGGTTCCAAGCGGGGTTGAGAGCGTATCGCAGTGGTAATAGTACCTCCCCCGTCTGCGCGTCTCGGTCTTGATCTGCGCCTCATCGGTTGACGAGTAGAATATGCCGGGCGCCTTGGGAGCTTTCGGGAGAATGATGTCCGTCTCGTTTCTGACCAGTTCGTGGAACCGACGATATCCGAGCCGCTTCCGGCTCTGGTCCAGTTCGGCGAACGGATCGATGTATGAGAACGTCAAGGGGACCCGGTCAGGTTCCTCCACATGGAAGGCGCACATGAACCGCTCGAAGGAGCTCATCCGTGCCAACTTGTTCCTCCGGCCGACGCCCCGCGCTATGGTTGAAATCTCTCATCCCCAGCAAACAGAGGCTTGTGTCCCGTCATCACCCGAACAGATCGCCACCAGAGAACGAATATATCAGTCAGCTCCCGACTGCCGGCCCTCATGGCGAAAGGTAGCTGCTACGGATCGGAGCGGAGAGTCTTCGAGGATGAGGAGACGGGCGTCAGGATCGTAAGGGTAAGCGGCTTCCCCACGATCAACCACCACGTCTACATGCACTCCCGGTGCTTCACGTACGACTCGCGCGACGTGGTCTTCTATTCCTACAGGCGAATGGAGAGGGATTCGCCCAGGGACATATTCGCCGCGTCTGTGGACGGAATGAACCTGCGCCAGCTTACAGAGACCCAGGGCGTGGGATGGATGAACTGCAGCCCAGTCGATAGGTCGGTCTTTTACTCCTGCGGCGACACCCTCCGCAAGGTCGACGTTGACAACTTCGAGGAGAAAACCGTTGCAAGGTCTCCGCCGGGACTGTCGTTCGGGATGTTCTCCCTGAGCGGCGATGGAAAGAAGGTTCTTTCCGTCGCAAACGTGAAGGGAGAGGGCGTCCTGTTTGCGGCGGACCTCGTCCGGGAGTCGATCGAGGAGGTCTATCGCCACCCTAGGGTCGTGGGGCATCTTCAACTGGAGCCTGTATCGTCGCGATGGGCCCTCTTCACCGACAGCCACCCGTCGAAGCCCGGGCTGAGGATATGGTGCATCCGGCCCGACGGGACGGATCCAAGGACGATATACGAGGGTTCCCATGGAAATTCGTCGCACATGGTCTGGCTGCCGGGCCACGATGCCGCCATCAGCACCCTCCAACACCCCGACCCCGGGATCGTCAAGATCGGGCTTGACGGCAGCATCCAGCTGTTGACCGATGCCCAGTTCTTCTGGCACGCCGGCGCCAGCCTGGACGGCACCATGCTCTGCTCCGACACATTCGTCCCCGACACGGGCATGTACCTGGTCAACGCTTCCAGCGGCGCTTGCAGAAGATTGTGCTTCCCCAGAACGAAGGCGGCCCATCCACAGTGGACCCACCCGCATCCAGCATGGAGTCCGGACGGCAAGATGGTGCTGTTCACCTCCGACCGCGACGGGGCGTCCCACGTCTTCGTGGTCAATGTCCCAAACGAGATGCGGCCGTAGAGAACCGCCCCCTTGCTGCCATTAATAAGAGGGCGAGAGGGCCCTCGAAGCCATGATCGCCCAGTCCAAGAAGCCCATAACCTACATAATCGACTACTCCACCGACCATCTGGATGACATAGATGGCTACATCTCGCGCATAGCGGAGGCTCCTCCCCACCTCTTGCACGTCGGGCACGATGCACCGTTTCACAACACCTGGGGCGCCATGGAGGTCAGGGGAAACAAGACCGTGCGCATCCCGCCCGAAGGAATCAGGCAAAGGATCGAGAGGATCAAGGAGTTCACAAGCAAGCTTCACGACGCCGGCGTGCAGATGGTCCTCCCATACATCTGCAACCAGACCATCGCAGGCAACCCCGAAACCAGGGAGGGCATCTGGGACTTCTACGATCACTGGGATGAATACGCCGAGTTCGGCTTCGGCCCCAGACCACCTGACCCCCTCGAGTGGCTCGCCAGGGAACCCTTCGGCAGGCCGCACTACAACTACGAGAAAAGGCACAAGTACTTCGTCCCGCTCGGGCAGCACAGGTACGCCCCTTGCATGAGCAACCCTCACTATCGAAGGTACCAGAAAGCAGTGGTGGAGAACATAGCAAGGGCGGGCTACGACGGGGTCTTCGTCGACAACTGCATCGAAAACTGCTACTGTATGTACTGTCAGGCGGGGTTCCAAGAATACGTTGAAGTCCATATCCCTGTGAAGGAGCAGAGGGAGGTCTTTGGCTTCGAGGACCCATCGGACGTGCACCTCGGGACGGCGGGAAACCGGCTGAACTGGGTGAAGACCCAGCCAACGTTCGTTGAGTTCCTTTACGGAATAGGGGAAGATCTCCTCGTGGAATGGCTGGGGGTCAAGGACCCAAAGGATGCGCTGGTCGAGGAGGGCGGGAACGGCTGGCTATGGAACATGGCCGACCGGTACCTTGACTGGATGGACGCTCGGTACTCGCCGGAGGAGCGCCTGCACATGTTCGGAGCCGAGGATTTATCGCTGTGGGGAATCCGCGACGAGAGGGACAGGGCGCTGTGGGCCGAGACCAAGCTTTTCTGGGCAAAGCTGGTCGCAGACAACCTCAAGTACATAAAGGAGGTCGGCGAGCGGATTCGGCCCAATTTCCTCATCCTTCCCAACTGGGGCGAGATGCAGCACATGGATGGCAACGAGTTCCGCGAGGAGATCGGACATGACCTGCGCGAGTGGGCCCCCCGGAGCGACTACGTCATGTTCGAGGAGTCTAACGAGCCCGGCAGGATCGTCCCGGGCGTCTACATGGACTACATCCTCCAGCTCAAGTTCGCCCATGCGAACGGCGTGAAGGGGGCGATTCTGAACTGGGCGGGGACGGACCCGAACACGGTCGAACTATGCTTCGCCGAATGCCTTTCTGGGCTGGGATCCTTCATCCAGCACGGAACGAAGTTCCCGCAGCTCCGGAGGAAGTACAGGGAGTTCCAAGACCAACACGCCGATCTCCTGGAAGGGTGGGCGCCCCACTACGAGGTCGGGCTCGCATACTTCTACAACCAGCTTCACCTCGAGAACCTCGAGCACATGCGCGAGGTCTACAAGTTCACCAGGTACTTCTCGGACCAGCACGTCCTCTTCCACTATCTGACCGAGGAAGACCTCTGGCCGAAAGTACGGTTGCCCTGCAGGATCCTTGTCCTTCCGCAGCTTTCGTACCTCACCGATGACCAGGCGTCTGGGGTTGAGAACTTCCTTGCAGCCGGCGGCATCTGTTTCGCCACGGGCCCGCTCGGCAGATGGGATGCCAAGGCAAGACAGCGTGAGGAGCCACTCGTCCAGAAGCTTTCCGGGGCCTTCCCCGAGAGGTTCCTGCACGGCCCATCCGTCGCATCCTTCATTCCGGACGGCAAGCTCAGCCTCGACGATGCCCGGCGCTTCTCGAGATCCACATGGAAGGCCAAGACCCGCGGCACGGACTGGCCCGAGTCCATGAGGCATCTCGACGAGGAGCTCGGCATCCAGAAGTACTTCGACGGCGGGGAATGGGCTAGGCTGGCAACGCAGATGCTGGAGAGGGTGCCAGCGCTATGCCCCTCAAGACGCGCGCTCGGCGTCCGCTTCAACGCGTACAGGAAGGGCAACGACGTGGCGGTGCACATCGTCAACTATAACGTGGACCTCTTGGCCCCTGCGGGGCAGAGGAACCTCACCGCCGTCGACTCGCTGCGGATATCGCTTCAGTTTCCCGAAGGCGTGGTGGCGAGGGACGCGACGTGCATGGAGCCCGGCTGTGCAGAGGAGCCGCTGGATCCTGTGCAAAGAGGGAACACGGTCGAGCTCACGATCCCGCAACTTAGTTTCTACAAACTCGTCCTCGTCAGAGCCAGCTGACCGGCGGCCACGAAGCGACCAAGCTAAAGCCACACCAACAGAAGGATGCAAACTAGTAGCTGCGCAAGCAAGGCCCGGACGACGCCTGACCTGAATCCGGAGAATGACCGCACGAACTTCGCCGTCCCCAGGAACGTGAAGAGGATCAAGAGGGAGATGAATGCGGCGGCCTGACCGATAGCCTCTCCGCCCCAGGACCTACACGAGGCCAAGCCTAGGCATGCGATGATGCCGGTGAGCGCGAGGATCTGGAAAGCAGCGAAACAAGCCTTCGGCAGCCAGCGCAGCTCGAAGGTCCAATGCTCCACCATATTGGACACGACCATGTAGGTAGAAAAAAGGAGCATCAGCATGATGCACAAACGACCGGCAGATCCCTCGATCGGGATGGTTGGCAAGGCGCCCCGGAACAAGGCCGATGCCAGGGCGAGGGAAAGGCCGCCAAAGAAGCCCACGCTGTGTTCCGCGAACTTCCAAGATGAGAGCTTGAGGGCGCTGTCCCGCCCCTCACGGTGGATCAGGGCGCCCAGTGCGAAGCCGCCTCCGAAGCCAGCACAGCCAGCGTAGGCGCAGATCAGCACAGTGCCGCCCCCAGGGCTCAGAGCGAAGTACGCTGTACTCGACAACACGCCGCCCAGAAGCGCAGCCCACACATCGCTCCGAGGAGGCGAAAGGTGAAGGTCAAGCCCGACGACGATGATCTTGTAGGCCGCGAACGCGCCGAGCGATGCCAGGACCGCCCAGAGCGCGAGATCTTCGAAATGGCAATGAACCTCTGTAAGCAGGATTCCCAGCGACGCTCCCCCAAAGAATCCCCAGAGGCCTCCAACCAGGAAGAGACCCGACAGCCCATAGAGGGACGATCTCGAGTCCCGGCCCGGTTCCCGCGTGGCATACCCCATCAACAATCCATAGCTGAGCACGCCTCCCAGGGACAGCCCGGCCGCGAGAGCCGCCCCGTATGCCAGCATCTGCCACGTATCGGCAGCTTCGCCTAAGGCTAGCCAGAGGGACATCCCGCACAGCGCCCCGGGCACGGTGGCACCCCACCAGTGGCCCCACTCCCCTCTCAGGGCCCAACCGAGGGATGTGGCATTGGCAACGAGCAGGATGCCCGCGGCGATCCTTTCCACGTGGGGGAGCGTCCGCCCGGACTATAACAGTTTATCCCATCATGCCATATGCCGGCCAGGGTGCCCAATCCAGACTATGGCGATCGAGCCTCATCGGCCTTGCTGCATTTCGCCGGGCTTCTTTCCGGGGAGCCAAGCGTGAGATCCTGGGCGCCTTTCTACAGTAGGGATCGGTAGTTCTCGGTGACCTTCTTCATCGCCTCGATGACCTGGTCCGAGTATCCCGGCGTCTCCTCGATGAACACCGGCATGCCGAGGATCCTGTTGTGAACTTCCTCGGAAACGGGAAGGCTGCCCTGCGGGTAGCCCGGGTAGTCTCCGGTGAGCGGGCCCCCATCCCCATAGATGTCAAAGCCCTCCGCGAAGAGCTTGAGCCTGTGCGTCAGCTCATACCCGCGGTGGCTCATGTCTACGCCTTCGGCCCTCAGGGCCTCGATCAACCTCTCGGTCGGCAGCCCCCCAAGCTCATCCGGCCTGGACAACATGTGCATGCCGCCATAGAAGCCAGCTGGCTTGGATTTCGGCAGGATCTTCACCGGATCTATGCCGTTGATTCGACGGAGTGCCTTGTAGATCTTCTTGACGTAGGCGAGCTTTCGCTCGTTCCGGTACTCCAAGCTGTCGAACATCACCAGAGCCGCCGCGGCCGCCCAAGGGTGCGTCCTGAACTTCAGGCCCAGGTTGGTCGGGGCCATCGCCTTGTAGACCGGGTCGGTGAACTCCTGCGCCACGCCCGACCGGTTGAGGTGGCAGAAGAGCAAGATGCGCTCATACAGCCTCCGGTCGTTCGTTGTGACCAGGCCGGCCTCGCCCGCGGGCAACGGCTTTCCGCCGATCGGCCCCCCTTGCATTGAGAAGCAGCCCACATCCCCGATCGAACCGACCTTCCGCCCGTCCCACTCCGCGCCGTGGCAGTGGCTCGCGTCCTCTATCACGGCGATCTTGTGCCTTCTGGCCACATCCATTATTGCATCCATATCGCACACATGTCCGTACAGATGGACTACGCTGACCGCCTTCGTTTTCGACGTGATCCGCCTCTCCATGTCCTCGGGGTCGATCAGGAGGGTCTCGGGATCGATCTCGCAGAAGACCGGGCGGGCGCCCATGTGGACGGCGGGCGATATCGAGCAGATCCACGTGTAACAGGGGTGGAGAACCTCGTCCCCCCTTCTGACGCCCACGGCGTAGTAGGCCGACCACAGGGTCGAAGTTCCGTTGTGCTGGAGCAGGCAGTAGTCCGTCCCGATGTACTCGGCGAACCTCTTCTCGAGCTCCAGGGGCACACCAGTCCCGGACTGGGACCACACGCCCTCGTCGATCATGCGGCACACAGCCTGCTTTATCCGGTCAACCGGTACGGGCCAATTCTCCTTGGGCTGGACGGTGACGGCTTTGGGCCCTCCCAAGATGGCGAGCTCGGGCTTTGCCATAACGATCCGAACAACAGGGACGGATATGCAAGATAAATTCTCCCTTCAGTCTTGCACCAAGGATCAGCAAACTTTTCAACGCGAGCGTTCTGGCGCTCCAGGTGCTGACCGAGAGGGAGAACTGTCTCCGCGCAATTAGATTTGAGGAACCGGAGTGGATACCCTGCAGGGTCTTCCTCAGCGGAGCCGCATGGAAGAGGCACCGCGAAGCGCTGGAGGAATTCGTGCTCCGGCACCCCTTCATATTCGGCTCCCATGAGAGGGGAAGCATGAAGTTCGATCAGTTTCATCCCTCAAGCAGGGCGGGGCAAGAGTTCACCGACAGCTGGGGGTGCGTCTGGCATAACCTGGCGGACGGCATCAGAGGCCAGGTTAAGGTCCATCCCCTGGCCGACTGGGAAGCTCTGAAGAGTTACCGCCCGCCCGATCCCCTGGCCACCACGGAGCTTGGCCCCAGGGCTTCCTGGGACAAGGTCAAATCCGACGTGGAGCGGCTGAGAGCCCAAGGGAAGATGGTCTGGGGCGACGGAGATCGTTTCTTTGAGAGGCTCCATTTCCTTCGCGGCTTCAGAAACCTCATGATCGATCTTCATCGCAAGCCGCCGCAGCTCGCGGCCCTGATCGAGATGGTGGTCGAACACAACCTCAAGCTCATAGCGAAGTGGGTCGAGCTCGGCGCTGATTGCATTGCCCTGGGAGACGACCTTGGAACCCAGACCGAGGCCATGATGAGCCCTTCCCTGTTCCGAACGCATCTCCTCCCGGGATACACGAGGATGTGCAACCTGGCAAGGGAGGGCGGGTGCGAGGTTTACATGCACTCCGACGGACACATAATGGAGCTCGTGGAGGACCTCATGGCAGCGGGCTTCACCGTCATCAATCCGCAGGTGAACTGCAACGGGATCGCCGCTTTGGCCAAGAAATGCAAAGGAAGGGTCTGTCTTGACGCCGACGTCGATCGGCAGAGGGTCCTTCCCCACGGCAGCCCCGAGCAGGTCAGGAAGCATGTTCAGGAGATCGTTGCGAATCTGGGCTCAAGGGAAGGAGGCCTCATGATCATAGCCGGGGTCTACGGGGATGTGCCTCTAGAGAACATAGATGCGTTGTGCCAAGCCATGGAGGATTACAGCTACTACTTTAGCTGAGGTGAAACGACTTTGAATTCTAGGGAAAGGCTGGAGAGGCTGCTCAACTTCGAGGAAGCGGACAGGATTGGATTCGTGGACTTCCCCTGGGGCACGACCATAGAGAGGTGGGAGACCCAGGGGCTACCGAAGGGCACCTTCATCCAGGAGTACTTCGGGATGGACCTATACGGCATAGGCGTTGATGTCTCGCCCAAGTACGACGAGATGACCTTCGAACAGGGCGAGAACTGGGTGATCTCCAGAGACCGATACGGCGTCAAGCAGAAACGGTGGCGGGGAAGGGACGGGGTCCCCCTGCACATGGACCCGCCCTTCAGGACCTTGGAGGAGTTCGAGGAGAGGATCGAGCCCCTCCTGGACCCGGATGCCCCCATAAGGATCTCAAGCAGGCGCTACCCGTTCAGGGGCGAGATGGAGGGTATGGTGAAGAAGTTCCAGGAGAAGTTCTACGTGTTCGCCTCCTTCCTCGGCACCTTCGAGTACACGCGCCACATATGCGGCGGGACCAAGATGACGCTGCGATACCTGATGACGGACAAGCGCCTCACCAGAAGGATGTACCGATGTCTAGCTCGTTTCATGGGCGCCTTGAGCTCGGCCCTCGCCGATGCGGGTTGTGACTGCGCCTGGGTCTGGGACGACCTGGGATTTGCGGAGGGGCCCTTCTTCTCGCCGGCCCACTACAGGCAATACATCATGCCCTCCCATCAGGCCATAACGAGGCCGTTCAGAAAGACGGGTCTTCCCGCCGTCCTTCACACCGACGGCAACGTGAACCTCCTGATCCCGGATCTCTTGCGTGCCGGCTTCACCTGCCTACAGCCCATGGAGGTCAAGGCCGGGATGGATGTCGTGGAATTGAAGGAGAAATACGGGGACAGGCTTGCCTTCATCGGGAACATCGATGCGCGAAAGCTCTGCACGAACAACCTGGAAATCATCAAAGAGGAGGTTGCATCCAAGATACGGTGCGCAGCTCCAGGAGGGGGTTACGTCCTCTGCTCGGATCACTCGATCCCTCCGGACGTCGACCTTTCGACGTTCCAGGCCTTCTCGAAGATGGCGAAGAAATACGGAACTTATCCGTAGCAGGCCTTCATGGCTGGGTGGCGAGTACGGGGAATTTTGGAATCACAAGCCGGCCTTTCAGGGTGCCCGACGGGGTGCCGCTTGGCTCCGTCGAGCCTCCAACCATGACTGCGGGAGCCATGGAAACCCACGTGCTGACCGTAACCTTGCCCAAAGCACTGGCCGGGGACGCGTTGGTCCTCTGGTCGGGAGGGCACCGCTGGGTGAAACTGGAGATCCCGATGCAGAACGCGGAGCCCGCCAGGGAAGGCTATGTCTCAGCCCGCGTGGTAGGCGGGCCCGCGCTGAAACCGGTGGTCCGGCTTCCGCCCACGAGGATAGAGGACCTGATGCGAGTCGGCTTCGAGATCCCCAAAGGATCGATGCCCAAGGGAACCACCATCAGGATAGTCTTGGGAGATCGATCCATGGGGAGCCCAGGAGCCATGTCGCCCCAGTTCAGCATACATGGGGCCTTCCTCGCCTTGACCCTGGAACCCAGGCCTCCCAGCCTAGCTCCGCATGATCTGAACTGGGTTGCAGCCTTTCCCGTCGATGTCGTCGGAGGCCCCCTGAAACGTCTGAGGGTTCTCGCGCCCTCCTGCGTGAAGAGGGGCCAAGAGTTCTCGCTGACGATCAGGCCTCAGGACGACCACGGCAACATCTCGCCCCAAGCTCCCAGGCGGGTCTTGCTTCGGCTGGAGGGCGTGACGTACGAACGTCGGATCACCACCAATCACCTCAACCCCGCCGGCGCCATTGAAATCAAGGGGCTGAAGCTGGCCCGCAACGGCGTTGCAAGAATCGAGGTCCGGGACCCCGACGCTGGACTGGTCGGCACGAGCAACCCGATCCTCGTGGGAAACCATGGCCGCAGGCTTCTGTGGGGCCTGATCCACGAACATACGGAACTTTCAGACGGCCTGGGATCCCCGGATCTCTGCTATCTGAACATGAGATTTGGCTCAAAGCTGGACTTCGGGTCGGTGACCGACCATGACCACAGATTTGAGACAAGCGACGAGATGTGGGAGCTCGCACGGCAGGCAGCGATCCGACATCACAAGCCGGGATTCTTCATCACCTTTCTGGGGTACGAGTGGGCCAAATGGCGTCGGAACGGAGATGGGGATCGCAACGTATACTATCCCGGAGACGACGGAGAGATGCTTAGATCGGAGACAGGGGAATACGACAGGCCCTTCAAGCTGTTTCAGGCCCTGGCCGGCACAGACGCTCTCATCATCCCCCATCACACGGCCTACGCCGGTAACTTCTGCGACTGGACCCAGCACGATCCGGTGAGGGAAAGGCTGGTTGAGGTATACTCGGTCTGGGGCAGTTCAGAGATGGGGAGATCGGACGGCAACCCGTTTCCTGTCAGGGACCCCAAGACCCATGACCCCCTATGGCTAGGGATATCCGGGAAGTCTCCACCCGACGATGAGGTTCCCGTGGGCTTCGTCCAGAATGCCCTGGCCCAAGGGTGGAGGGTGGGCTTCACAGCCGGCGGGGACATGCATAGAAGCCAGCCCGGCGACGACGCAACGAGAGGGCATGAGCCCTACCGCTACAGGCCCGGGCTCACCGCATTGTGGGCCGAAAAGAAGACAAGGAGGTCGATCTGGACTTCCCTGAAGTCGCGTTGCTGCTATGCCACTACCGGCAGCCGCATGGTCCTGTGGATGTCCTTGAACGGCAAGCCCATGGGTTCCGAAATCCTGACAGATGAAGGTGAACCCAGGATCGTTGAGTTCGAGGCCCACTGTGAGGATGATATCGCGACCGTGGAGCTCGTACGCAACAACAAAGTGCTGGTTTTGGAAAAGCCCGGCGATCAAGAGGACGTCTGTTTCCGCTGGGAAGATCATGACAGGTTCAGGGATATCGCGTTGCCTCCTTCGGTCTGGTGCCCCAAATTGTTCACCTTCTACTACGTTCGCGTCAGGCAGGCCGACGGCGAAACTGGATGGACCAGCCCGGTTTGGGTCGAGGAAAGGCCCTGAGACGTCCGTGCTTTCGAGCAGGTACTCGATCGTCCCATGCCAAGGCGCTTTGAAGGGGTTATCGAACCCGCACCTAAAGGCTCTTTCCACCAAGCAGATTGGTCCAGACCAGCCCAACTCGATTGGGGTCAGATCGCGTCTCCGTTAGATTAATCAGGGCCGGAGCCTTCGGGGTGCCCAGCGATGATCCGATGCGGTTACAGCCGCCGCACGCATACGGCAATGGGCTCCGTGATGCAAGGCTAAGTTCGCGGGCGCGAGTACAGGCGACTGGTCCTGCCAGAAGAGTGTCCGATCAGAATGGCCTGCAAGTCGACGGTTTTCAGGACGGACGACCTTGAACCCTATCAAGTCCTGCATCTTCGGGTCAATCCTTCTAGCGTTCATCGGCGTTCCGCTTGGCTCCGCTCTTCCCGACCTCGCCGTCCTGTCGATCGAGACCATACCCAGCCCTCCCCTCGTCGGACTCCCGACGATGGTGATAGCGGAGGTTCAGAACCTAGGCGATGACAGCGTCGGCAACGGGTTCCAGGGCCAGTTCTATGTCGATGGTCATCCTTTCGAAAACCCAAGGCAGTTCCCAGCGGGCCTGCCGCCCGGCCACGGACGCATGGTTGTGACCTATTGGACCCCGAGCGAAAGGGGCCTGCACAGGTTAGGCTTCTTCATCGACGTCACGCAAAACGTCACTGAGTCCGATGAGTCGCAAAGCAGCAACTATCATGAGATCCAAGTGACCGCCGAGTTTCCTCCGGATCTCGTCGTGGATAGCATTAAATTCGAACCCCCGCAGCCAGTGTCCGGCGAATCCGTAACCATCAAGGCAAGAATTAGGAACGCAGGCTACAGCCTCACCGACTACAGCTTCTGGTGCGACTTTTACGTAAATGGCTCATTCTTGGCCAGCAAAGAGATATCGGAGTATGTAGGGCCGGGCGCCGCTGCTGAGATCGCGACAAGCTGGATCCCCGCCACAAGCGGAACCTATGTCATTCGGCTCCATATAGACGGCGATGACTACATCAGGGAGATGGACGAAACCAACAACGAAAAAACCGTGCTTATCACGGTCTCCATGCCCAAGCTGGCGGACCTAGTGGTGACCGACGTCTGGCACGAGGCGGATCTGATAGTCTGCCAGATCATGAACATCGGGGCTGGATTTGTGCCTTCGGGTGTGAGGGTCGAGCTGTGGATCGATGGGTACGTAGTTGACTCTAGGTCTGCCGACGGGCTTCGCTCTAGAGAAAGACGTTATGTGCAGTTCGGCGAACACCAGTGGCGCCTGAAGGCTTCGACTGCCCTGATAAAGGTCTGCGCCGATCCAGCAAACCGTGTGCCGGAGGCTAACGAGTCGAACAACTGCAGGGTCGAACTATGGAAGTCGGACGAGGATCCGCCCGTCATCATGAAGGGCCCATCCGTCACTGTGACGAGCGATTCGGCAACGATCATGTGGAGAACGGATGAGCCGTCCAACAGCGTGCTGAGGCTTGACGAAAGCAAGCCAGTCAAATCAAAGACCGTCAAGGACGCTTCCCTTGTAATCGACCACGCCGTCATCGTCACGGATCTGAAGCCATCCACGGGATACGCGTTCTATGTGGAATCAAGCGATGCCTCAGGGAACTTGGTTCGAAGCCAAACCTGCATCTTCTTCACAGCTGCGGCCCAAGATCTACAACTGCCAACCGTCCGAGTCCTAAGGAAGACTAGGGACGACGGCACGCCGGTTCTTCAGGCAAACGTTTCCGACGATATCGGCGTGAGCAGGGTTGAGTTCTACATCGACGGCCACCTCCACGGCACCACCTGCTCTTATCCATACGAGCTTCCTCTGGATGAGGCGGCCATGACGGCGGGACTACATGGCGTGGTCGCACATGTCTTCGACCTCTTCGGAAACACGGCCCAGTGCCAAATGTCGTATTCGGTTGAATTTCCCGAATACGATGGAGGCCCGATCATCGTGATCATCAACCCCAGAGAAGGCGACACCCTATCAGGCAAGGTGCAGATGCGCCTGACGGCCAACGACCGCGACGGCATCGAGACCCTCGAGATCTACATGGATGCCGAAAGGATCTACAGTCGAACCGGAGTGCCTGCCCTACGCACGACGGATGCCGACCCTTGGATGCGTAAGTCGGAGAAGCAGATCGAGGCTGAGACCAGCTTCAATATCACCCTAGTCTTGGATACGCTTAACTGGGACAATGGTGCACATCAGCTTCTCATCAGGGGCTGGGACATACACGACAACGTGACCGAGTGGACATTGCACATCACGATCTTCAACGCCGTGCCAAGGCACCGCCCCAGCCTCGTACTCACTAGGCCCGCTGCAGAGCTTCACGAAAGGCCCGGACCGGGCTCGCATCCGGGCCTCGTGGTCACTCTTCAGATAAGAAACGCAGGAAACGCTGCGGCCAGGAACATCATCATCGAAGATGTGCTCCACGGGTTCTGTCCCACCGGGATCCACTATACGATCCCGAGCTCCGGATCGACGTTGTCGACCCGGTTTTACCGATCTGCCTCATTCGCTTCCGCTTTGATGCAGATCCCCGAGCTGGGTGCGGGCGAGTCCCTGACCATCAAATATGCCGTCGTCCCGATACTCCGGGAGATAATTCCCTTTCACAGAAACATAGGTGCCACCGTGATCATTAGCTACAACGGCACGCAGGGAGATCATTACGATGATATGCTTTGCCTCACCACATCCGACGTCAGCGTCCAGATGGAGACGCCTCCCTTTCACTGGTCGACCGGCGATGTGGTTTCCCTGCCCGACGCCGTCTCAGCGTGCCTGTACTGCTCCGACTACCTGATCGTCACCTGCCCGGGCAATATGTTCATGCTGCCGAGCACGGACGAGGAGGTCAGCCTGCTCCTCCAGTCGATGGCGAGGCTCGCATGGATAAAGGAAGGTGCCCTCGCGTTTCTTGACTCAGCAAGGGAGTCGACCATGAGAACCCGTCTTTGCGAGCTGATATGGCACGACGGGTACTGGAGCGAACAGCTTGACCCCGACTACCCACACTACGGCTACCTGCTCATAGTAGGCGAATCCGACATAGTCCCATCATGGCACCATAGATCGTTCGACATCATTTGGGAGAGTGGTGGTGAAAAGCATGTTGACCTGTGCGACACCGACTACGCCGACTCAAACTCGGACTGGAAGCCGGAGATAATCGTGGGACGGATCATAGGCGAGTCGGCGAATGCACTCAGGATCCCCATCGATGCAAGCATCGCGGTCGCTGAAGGCGGCGCCGGTGAGCCGTGGCCAGTCATGAGCGCCTTGTTGATATCGGGCTACGGAGATCACTATGAGGTATTCGAGGAAAGCGTTGACGAGTGTGCCGCCTATCTTTGGGTTCGTTGCGGGCGCATAGAAAAGCTGGCGATGCGGGATTACTTCGAGCTGGATCGATTCGACCACGAGTTCACACGAAACGACGGCCTTGCCATCGGCGACGTGACCGGAGGATCTGAAAACGAGATCGTGATCGCCAAGGATGACAACCACATGCTCTACATCTACGACTCACGCGGATCGCTCCTGATGAGCCAGCCATGGGCGGATTTTGACGCCGACTGCATAATGCGCACGGTGGCAAGAACGGGCCTGGACCGGATTGCGATTCTGGACCCGGGCGCCGGCCTCGTCAAGACTAGGTCGGCGGACGGAACCGACACCGGATCAACTTCGGTTTGGAGCATCTCAGGATACTGCGACTTCGCAACGGGCGATCTTGATGCAGACGGCCAGGCTGAGTACGTACTCGCAAGCGACGAAGATAACCGAATCTACATATATGGAAGCTTCACGAACTCGTTCCCTTTCCAATTCACGGAATACGACCACATAGCGGTAGGGAACGTCGTCGGGGACTCTAGGGAAGAGATAGTGATCGCCAAAGACGACGACAACGCCATCTACATCTATCAGAGCTCAGCTACCATCATTGGAGGTGCAAGCCTGCTTGGAACCATAACGAGCACGGGGCACACATACTACACCCGTAGCGACAAACTGGCGGTCGGTGACGTGTGCGACGATGGCATGGACGAGATCGTGATAGGCATGAACGACGATGGTTTCGTCCGGGCCTACAACGCAGCCGGGCAGGAAAGGGGCAACGTCGACCTGGGCTTCACGGAGCATGACCAGCTCGCGGTTGGTGATCTCCTCGGCGACGCCAAGGAGGAGATCGTCATTGCGAGGGACGACGACGGCAAGGTGATCATCGCTGACCTAACATGGGCCGCCAGGATCGCCCAGGACATACGATCGCACAGCCTAGATACCGACGTCATCATGTTCAGGGGACACGGAAGCCCCAATAATTGGAACTGCTTCGGCACCCGCGACGTTCCAAGCGACTATTCGTCGGCCACTCCAATCGTCTGCGGCTTCACCTGTCTTAGCGGGAACTATGAGGATGGGGCCATCGCCGAGACCTTCCTTGGGAGAGGCGCCGCCGTCTACATCGGATCGACCATGGTCTCCCCAACAAACATCAACAAGTTTGCGGCCAAAAGACTGCTCGGCAACTGGGTGAACACCGATCGAACCATCGGACAGGCCTTCAAACAGACCGAGCGAGACGTGGAGGATAGATACGAGGGCATAGTTTATGGCGACTTCGGCAAGTTCTGGGTTGCGGAGTATAACCTGTACGGTGATCCCAAGTTCGGCTCGTACATAGTTGTGGGCTCCTTGGGCTCATTTACCCAGCCAGAGAAT
This sequence comes from uncultured Thermococci archaeon, assembly GCA_964549615.1. GTDB lineage: Archaea > CAYQAE01 > CAYQAE01 > CAYVLA01 > CAYVLA01 > CAYVLA01. The sequence goes on from CAZJVP010000016.1 coordinate 32,246, forward strand.
CCAAAGCCAAGCATTGGCTCGCCGGCAGCCCTTTCCCAGTCAGCTCAGCCGCAGAGCGACATCGAGGTGCAGATACCCCAGCTTCAAATCTCAGCACAAAATGGGTATCACTTCATCTCTCTTCCCGACGGCGGCTTCACAATGGAGGAAGGAATGCCACAGCTTCCGACCTACCTTTTCACCGTGCCCGTGGCGTCTGGATTGAGAGTCAACGACGTGATCCTTGTTGAGAAACGGGGCGAGTTGGTCTATGAAGGGATCGAGCTGCCACCGTTGAAGATCAAGACTGACCAAGGGCAGTCCGCATCGAGCCCCGAGAATTATAGCTACCCCGAGGGAACCTACCCGCCGAAGGAGTACTCGTGGAAGGTTGCCGAGGACGACGCGGGTGACCGACTTCTTCTCATCAACATCTGCCCAGTCGAGTACAACCTTCTTACGGCGCGACTGATCTTCTGGCAGAGTTACCTGTTCCGCATCCAGTATTCGCAATCGATCGCAGGGATATCTCAGGCTCGTCCCAGAGCCCTTGTGTACGGCGTTGGCGAGGAGGTCAGGATCGACGTGTGCATCGAGCTCAACCAAGGCAACGAGATCGACGCGATTCTATACGGATCTGTTCGATCGTATGAATCCCTTGAACTTCTCAGCGGCACGAAGTTGCAGAGTCTAACCGTGCGAGGAAGGACGTATGCCTCGCTCACGTGGGATGCGCTCGAGGTTCCGCCCGGGGGATATGTCCTGGAAATCGTCCTCACCGATAGCCAGGGCAACGTTCTGGACTCAAGAAGCGTGAGGTTCTGGCTCGAAGAGCCCGGGACGAGCATGACCGAGGTGACGGCGAGTCCCAGCATGGTGGCTCCCAGCGGCACCGTCACGGCTGCGGTAACGCTATTCAACGATGGCGACTCCCGGGCCGAGGGGAGCGTGGTGATATGGATCATGGACACGGTTGGACGAATTCTCGTGCAATGTCAGATCAACGGCACTTCGATCATGCCTCATTCAACATCCAGGCTTGAACACGCTCTCGACCTGCCTGGATTGGCGGAAGGAGAGTACTGGATAGGGGCTTGGGCGTGGATCGACGGTGAATCAGCAGGGAGCGGATATGCCAGTTTCCTGGTCTCGGAGGCTCTGAGCGCAGTCAGCTGTCTCGTTGCGGTAGCCAGCATCGCTTTCCTCGCAACGAGAAATGGGTTCGCAACTGAGCCCCAGGCACTTCTTCGACTCTTGCGGATTCGTTCGGCTCAAGCATCTGGACGTGGCTGCCCGAGAATCAACCTGCCGGCACTCTTCCCAAGACGAATGGCTCCGCAGTGATGAGTGCGGCTCAGGTGGCCGTCAGATTGCCGGTCAAAGACCTGCCGAGCTACTAGCTCAATCGGATCTCTTGGCGGTCGATACTCGAGAAACAACGTATATTTGGTGCCAAAGGCCAGTGCCACGCATTCGAGCCCAGCTAGGGTCGAGGAAAGGTCGCGATGGAATATGGCGAACGTACGGTACGAGACGATGCTGCCGCGCGAGATACGCAGGGCAAGGGAAAGGATGCCCGTGGCTTATCTGCCGATGGGCATATTGGAGTGGCACGGCGAGTTCCTCCCCGTGGGAAACGATGCGCTGAAGGCGCATGCGCTCTGCTGCAGGATGGCGGAGGAGATCGGAGGCCTTGTCATGCCGCCCTTTTACTGGGGGGACAACAGGGCCGAGATAGCGGAGGTCGTTTTCAAGCCACAGTATTTCGGGCACCTAGACCATGACCACACGGTCGAAATGATGGAGGTCTATGGGCTGCGCAAAGAGGATTTCGAGCGGGAAGCCGAGCGTTCCAAGGCTGAGGGCGGGTGGAGACTGTTCAAGGAGCTGCTGGATCACTCGCTCCACCAGATCGAGTCGCTGGGCTTCAAGGTCATAGTCGTCGTAGCGGGGCACTACCCGCTCATCGGGCCCTCCAGACAGGTGGCCGAGAGCTACGACGGCAGAGCGAAGATCATGCCGATGATCGGATACGATCTGGTGAAGGACCAGGGGTACAAAGGTGACCACGCGGCCAGATGGGAAACCTCCCTCCTGCTTGCCCTTCGGCCCGAGCTCGTCGACACGCTCGGACTCAAGGATGCGCAGAGGCTCGTGGGCATCATGGGTGAGGATCCACGGAAAGCCTCGGCCGAATACGGTAGGGAAGGGATAAACGCGATCATCCGGGAAGCACGCGGCAGGATCGCTGAACTCCTATCCCAAGCTCGGAGAGGCGAGTAGCCGAGTAGCTGAGTAGCCCCGTAATGCTTATGAGCTCCCAGCCCATCGTGGATACCATGAACGTCTTTGACTGCATCGTGCAGAGAAGGTCGGTCAGGTCCTACACGGATAGGAAGATCCCGGATGAGGCCGTCAACAGGATCCTTGAGGCCGGAAGGTGGGCACCGAGCGCTGGCAACCGTCAACCCTGGAGCTTCATCGTCATACGGGATCGTGAAATACTCAAGAAAATAGCGGAGCACGCCCGGTACGGCAGCTTCATCTCGGAAGCCCCTCTCGCCATCGCGGTGGTGACCGATCCGTCAAGCGACTGGCACATCGTTGATGGGTCAGGCGCAGTGCAGAATATGGCTCTAGCAGCGTGGGAGATGGGCATAGGGACCTGCTGGATAGGCAGCCTCAACAGGGACGAGGTAAAGAAGATCCTCGGCGTGCCGGAGAAGCTGCACCTTCTGACGGTGCTGCCTTTCGGTTATCCGGCCCGCGTGGGAGCGTCCAACAGGAAGGCGATGGACGCAATCCTGCACCGCGACAGATGGTGAGCCCGGCGAAGAAGTCCCGTTTGGACGGCCCCTTATCCGTCGCGGCGATGGTTGGCTTCTCAGTGACCTATCCGTTGCTCTGAGCCGCTAGGATCAAACAGGGCCCGAGTGGCCGAAAGATATTTCCTGCGCCCGCGCCAGAACGCGGGTCCAATGATTGGATGATTGGACCATTCAGGGCAGCCCTTGCGGGCGCCGCCTTACTGGCGGGGTTTGTCGCCTTCGTGATCGCGCTCGTGCTAGTGGGTCTCATGCTATTTATGGCCGGAAGGATCGTGGTGGGAAGAAAAGCGACCTTCGACGCAGCGGTGGCGATAGCATTCCTAGGAAGCCTCGCAGGGTTCATCCTCTCCCTCTTTTTCCCACGAGTCGGTCCACTCGTGGCGCTCGTGGTGTGGCTATGCCTGATCAAGTCTTTCTTCAGCACCGATTGGATCCAGGCCCTGGCCGTCGGGCTGCTTGCCGTCCTCGTGACGGTCGCAGTGAGGATCGTCGTGGGGATACTTTTCAGGATCACGCTCTTCGCGCTCCCCTAGGTCTTGGCACCTAGGCTTCTGCCAGCGCAGGCCGGGCCGAAGCTGGAC
>CAZJVP010000017.1:0-3544 GCA_964549615.1 uncultured Thermococci archaeon
GCTTGGGGTTCTGGTAGAACCACTTCCTTGCCACTTCGAGCGCTTCCTCCCGCGTCATGAGCCCGCGCTTGACCCTAGTGCCGAGAACCCTCGCGATGTCCTCCCTGGCCATGGTGAGGTGGCCGTAGACTTTCTCGACCGGCTTCCCATAATCGCCCCCAAAACCTATGATCTTGTTAACGGGCACAAGGTCGATCCACTCGTTAAGGGCGGAGCACGTCATCTCGGGCGATATGATGTGGCACCAGCAGAGGTTCAGCCACACATTGGGGAAGTTCTTCCCAATCACGCCGGCCTCCCTCACCCAGGGCATGCCCATGTGGTACATGTCGAACTTGGTCTTGGGGTGCCTGGCGAAGATCGAGATCATGTGCTTGGGGTCCAGGGTTCTGAAGTCCCCCCACATCCCGGTGTGCACGGCCACGACGAGGCCCAGCTCCGATGCTATGTCCAGTAGCTGGTCAATGAGGTAGTCCCTGAGGGGGTTCATGTCGGTGAGCTTCATCTCCTTGTTGTGTTTGAGCTCGTCGAAGAGGCCCACCGCCTGCTTTCGGTCTGGCGTGCCGTAAGGCCGCGAGACCATCTTCAGGCCCACCGTGCCCTCCTTGATCCACTTCCTAAGTCCTTTCCTCGCAACCTCCAAATAATCGTCGAGCGTGCTAACCTTCTCACCGAGATCGCTTGCCCTCTTCTCGACCACGTCCCAGGATCTCACGTCATCGAACATGTCCATGGGCATGACGGGTATCATGAAATCCAGGTCGAAGTCGGTCCGCCTAGCCTGGCTTAGCGCGGCCTTGATGTTGCACATGTCGACGAGGATCTTCCTGTAGATGCCCGGCCTGTTGTCTGCCTGAAGCCTCTCGGAGATCTTCCTGTAGTTCTGCTGCGTTATGTCGTCGAATCCAAGATGCTTGGCATAGATGAAGGCCGGCCTGGCATACGACCCGTATCGGATCTCCTTGAGGTACTTCGAGAGGATCCTCCAGCGCTTCTCCTCGGGCAGTTCTGGATTGTGCATCTGGTTCCATTGCTCTTCGGTCATCCCGGCGCAAAGGAAGTCGGTCCTGGTGTAGTGTACGAAAAGGTCGAAGACGTCCATGTGTTGGGAGGTCCTGACCTTCTCTGGCTGGAGATGCTCGTGGGCATCCACGACCGGAATCTCCTTGAAGGCCTCGTAGAGTTCCTGCTCCTCAGGTTCAAGCCTCACCTTTCCACCGGCGCGCCTGCAGGCAGCCGGGATAAAAATGTCGATGAGGATCGTCGGAGTCTGGGAAACCGAGGGATGGGAACTCGTCGCCTGGGCAGTCGATGTCTTGGGAAGCGCTAGGCCCGCAACAGTCGAAGTGCTATCATGAGAAAGACGAACGCCACAACGCCCGTGCCACCTATCAGAATGAGGTCCATGGTATCTTGGGATAACCAGCCGGACCGCGGCGAGTCAAGGTACCTGAGCATTCCCCTTTCGGCGAACTCTCGGTACTCGTCGCGGTGGATTCTGTAGATCTTGCCTTCGAAGAAGGCCTCCTTGGTCTTGGCCTTTGGCTTGAACCTTTCCCCGCAGAAAGGGCACCAACCGAGGTCGATCGTCTGAGCCATCTTCACACCCATCCGAGGTGAGGCTTCCGAGCTAAAGCTTTATCCCAGACCCAAACCGGTAGTGATCCTCACGATAGTCCACGACCTTCGGTGGCTCTGCGTTGGGCAGCTCTTCTATGATTCGGTGCTTGGTCAAGGCGGGTTGGTCCAGGCTTGCCCTGCAGTCGGGGCATTCTGTCACTGTGTCAGCCTTAACGAGGTTCGGGTTGGGTTCGCGCAACATTTTTAGTAGCGATTCTCGTTTGAACGGTCCTATGCGAAGGAGACCGAAAGCTCTATCGTCCTGCACCCGAGGCCGTATCCTTGGGTGGGTCTTCTTCTTGTCCTTGGCCCTGGGTCGTCCCTTGGCCTGCGGGCTGGAGGATGGAAGGATCGGGGTGCTCTACGTTGGGTGCCAAGCCCGCTCCCAGCCATATCTTATGATGAGGTCGGACCCGCTTTTCCGGATCGTCATCGTTCCTGCAACCATCCGGGGCCATATGCTTATCGGCCCAATGCCCGCTGCCACCATAGAGGATCTGCACAGGTTGGTCAGGCTTTACATGCCCAGGACATACAACGACGTAGTGCAAAACTACGATGTCATCGTATTCTTCGAGGCGAATGTCCGGGCGGTTGAGAAGCACATACCGAAGCTGGCTCGCGCGGTATCCGAGGGGGGACTGGGCCTGCTAATGACTGGAGGATGGCAGTCCTTCGGAGGGTATGCTAACTACGGCCCTCCCTGGGGCGAAACGCCCGTCGGCCCCCTTCTCCCAACAGAGGATGTGGTCGGGGGTTGGCATGACTCCCCCGAGCATCAGATAGTCATAGAAAAGCCGGAACACGAACTCATGAAAAGCATCCCCTGGGACCTGCGCGACCCGGCCCTGCGCGGCGGCCCGTGGGACCACAATGTTCTAAACGTTAAGCCCGGAGCCGAACTGCTTGCCCGGGTCGTCTCCCCACGTTGTGATGGTCCCCTAATGGTCACATGGAGGCTTGAAGGCGGGCCGAGAACCTTCTCCCTAGCCAGCGAAGGTCCTTGGTACCTTTTCGCGGTGAGATGGAGGTACGTCTACCTCTTCACAGGTAACCTCATGATCTATCTTGACGACCGCCCAGTGCCGCAGGACGCCGCCCTCGTCGACGCTGTCAGGTCAAAGATATTCGACGTCGCAACGCGAAGATCTCTCCTCGTGGCGCTACTGGACTTCTGCGAGTCGTTCGGAGCAAACACCCAAAGAATTACGTCAAAGCTCAGAGAGATCGACGAGGTGACGGCCGAAGCCCTTCCCCAGTACCTCAAGCTACTTTTCGAGGACTCGCTTGAAACCTACAAGAGGGCCGAAGAGATGATGCAAAGCCTTGAAAGCGAGGCAATGAAACTCAAACATAGGGCGCTCATCTGGGTCTACATCATTGAATGGCTCGCGGTAACAGGTACCGCGCTAGGGTGTGGCATAGTGCTCTGGTCCCTTATGATCCGTCGAAGACTTTACCGGGAGGTACCTCGTACAAGGCTTAGAGCCGAGTAAAGATCGGGTGCCAAACAGCGGTTGCGGGCTGCCATTTGATCCGAGACGGATTTGGCCAAGGTTGTAGCTTGCACCGTTGATCGCTGCCGCTGAGCTCCACTTCGACAAGGGACCGTGGCTGGTGGCGGGCCGCGAACCGGGAAAGAATCAAGAAACCGCGCCCCCGGCCTCTATCGGGGGAAGGTGCCCTTTCATCGGCGGCAAGGTCAGATCGCGATGTTCGGCAGGATGGTTCTTGGGATCGCCCCTGCCCTGGCATCCTTGCTATCAATCCGCTCGATATGTGCCGACAGGCTTGGCGTACTTGCGATAGACAGGGGATGCGCGGGGAATCGCCAATCCCGCAATAGTTTGATGCCGATCCCCTGTCACCTACTTCTCATCCCAACAGAAATCGACGTTATGGGCGGCCGGGGGCGGCCGGGGAG
>CAZJVP010000018.1:0-77801 GCA_964549615.1 uncultured Thermococci archaeon
CGTCACTATTGGATGATGACGAAGGATCTTTGAGAGGACATAGGACGACAGCTCGGCCGCCGGGGTTGCATCTCCTTGCAAAGCATCCGACCGAGCCGGACATGATGGATCGAAGATCTACCATGCTCTGCCCTTGCGATCCGATCCGGGATAAGGGTTTTCAAGAGACATGAGGAGCTGTGTGGCGAGGTTTTTCCTTGGCCAAGAAGGGAGAAGTGTACAAGTGCAGCATCTGTGGAAACCTGGTTGAGGTCCTCCAAGGCGGCAAGGGCCAGCTTGTATGCTGCGGAAAGCCCATGGAGCTTCTTGACGAAAAGCACGCTGGCGCGTACCGGACCTAACCGTAGACGAGTTCGGCCCGCAAGTCCTGCAACTGCTGCGCGGCTCGTTGCCAAAGCCGCTTGGCACCGTGCTTGGCCGCGGGCACAACGCTAGATAAGTTTAGTGCCGCACTTGGCGCAGAAGGCATCGCCCGCCTTGACTTCGGCGCCGCAGCTGGGACACTTTGGCGCAGCCGCGGGTGCTGTAGGTGCCGCGGGTGCTGTAGGTGCCACTGGGGCGGCAGCGCTCACTTCCGCGGGGCTGAGGATCTTAGGCTGTGCAAAGGGCCCTCCGCGGCCGCCCTTTGCTTGGTAGACGACCGTCTTGGCCATTCTGTCGAGGAACCTCTGTCTGGGGTCGCCTTCCATCACGAGGCCCAGTATGAGATCCAAGAGGAAGATCAACCCATGAATGCGCGATACGTTCCGGATGAGCGCGTTGACGAAGAGCGGCTTGTTGCCATCCGCTCCCGCCACCCTCATGCCCAAGAGGCTCTTGCCAATGCTTGCCCCCCACATGCTCTCGGTCACTGCGAAGTAGAGTATCCATATCACCCAGAACAGGAACCCGAGCGCCCCGAAGCCGGCAAGCCTCCCCACATTGGCGAAGTAGCCCCAACGACCCGCGATTCCTTCGGTTAGGAACAAGCCGGCAAAGGCTATCGTCCACAGAATGGCAAACACGATCATCAGGAGGATTCCATCGATGATGGCTGCCACGACCCTCCTGAACCAGTTCTCCTGCAACGTTGAGTCCTTGAAGACGACTTCAAATGGCGCGACCACGTAACCGCCCTCTCCGCGCAAGGATGCAGGCTGCCCTAAAAAAGATTGTGGCAGGCGAGGCGGGCCGGATCTGCGACTGGCCATCGTGCAGCGGTTGCTTGATACCGGACACGGCGGGACTCATTCTGCGTGGGGCGACCACGCTGGGATCGCGGTCGCCGTCTCTTCCCTACAGCGGTGTCGAGGAGGCGGATCAACAGTTAAGAACAGGCTGAAGATACACGGCGGAAGCCCTGCGTGTCGGTGAAGATGCCAGACATGGAAGTTACGGTGACCTTTCAGCCTTTTGGAAAGAGGGCAATTATACAGAGAGGCAAGACGCTTCTAGATGCCGCTCGGCTTTGCGGGGTATTCATACCGTCGATCTGCGGGGGCCGGGGAAGATGTGGGAAGTGTAGGGTGAGGGTGCTCGATGGCAACGCCGTCGAGCCTCCCACCCAGGCTGAGGCGGACCTCCTCGGCAGGCAAGCGGCTGACCAAGGCACGCGGCTTGCCTGCATGACGATTCCGCGCAAGGACCTCATCGTGGAGATACCCGAGGAGAGCAGGGAGGCAGCCCCGGACATACTCGTGGAGGGGGTTGGCTACGAGATCGCCGTGGACCCGATCGTTACGAAGCACTACCTGGTACTTCGACCCCCAACCTTGGACGACCCGATGGCCGACCTTGAGAGGGTTCGGCACGGCCTATCCGAGAAGGGCTTGGACGTACAGGAGGAGGCATGGTCGTGCCTTCAGCAAGGGCCGGATGAGCTGAGGAAGGCAGGCTGGAAGGTCACTGCATCCGTGTGGCGGTCCAGGAGGCTGTTCCGGATTCAGCGAGGCGACACCACCCGCCAGGCTCTCGGCGCAGCGGTGGACGTTGGAACGACCACGATCGTCTGCTACCTAGTCGACTTGGCCACCGGGAAAACCTTGGCATCCGACTCCGCTCTCAACCCGCAGATTCCCTACGGCGAGGACGTGGTCAGCCGGCTGGCCTTCGCCAGATTGAGCAAGGAAAACCGCGCCAAGCTCCACTCCGCGGTCGTCGGCTGCATCTCGGGCCTGATCTCCAACTGCTGCAAGGAGTCCGGCCGGAGCGTGGAGGACGTATTGGACGTCTGCATTGTGGGCAACACGGTGATGCACCACTTGGCTCTTGATCTTCCGACAACGTACCTGGGCGTGTCCCCTTTCTCGCCGGTCGTGCGAAAGGGGTTGGATCTGGTCGCTGGACAGATCGGGCTAAGGCTTAACCCTGACACCCCCGTCCATGCCTTGCCGTGTCTTGCCGGGTACGTGGGGGCCGATACGTGCGGGGTGATCCTCGCCTCAAGGATATACGAGGCGGAGGAGACATCGATGGCCATAGATATCGGGACGAACGGCGAGATCGTGCTTGGTGACTCCCGGGGGCTCACCGTGTGCTCGTGTGCCGCGGGTCCGGCCCTGGAAGGGGCCCACATCAGGTTCGGGATGAGGGCTGCGCAGGGAGCGATCCAGAGGGTGAAGATCGAGGGGGGCGAGGTCAGGGTCAAGACGATAGGGGATAAGCCCCCCGTCGGGATCGCCGGCGCCGGCATCATAGACTCCGTAGCGGCAATGCTTGCCGCAGGGGCGATCGGCTGGGACGGGCGGTTCAAAACACACCCAAGGGTGCGGAAGAGGGGTGGCATGAAAGAGTTCGTTCTCGTCAAGGCTTCCGAAACTGGTATCGGCAGCGACATAGTGATGACGCAGCGGGACATCAGGGAGGTCCAACTTGCAAAGGCAGCCATCTACACCGGGGCAACCACGCTCATGGATCTATCCGGGACGAAACCCGAGGACATTTCCACGCTCTACATCGCCGGCGCGTTCGGGAATTTCATAGACTTCGAAAGCGCCAAGAGGATCGGCCTAATTCCGGATGTGCCGTTGGACCGTCTCAGGTTCATCGGCAACGGGGCCGCGGCGGGGGCGAAGCTTGCCCTGCTTTCCCAGTCTTTGAGGGAGGTCTCCGAGCACATCGCCGAGAAGATCAGGTATGTCGAGCTGACGTGTTCTCCAAATTTCACGTCCAACTACATGGATGCGACCTACCTTCCCCACAAGGATATCGGTCGGTTTCGCTCGAAGGCCAACTAGCGGGCATATCTGCCCGATCTTTCCCCCTCCCTGAGCATGGCGAGGTAGTTATCGACCTTGACGTAGTTGGGTATGCTGTTTCCCGAGCCGAGGGCCCACCCCCCTCCCGGGAGGCAGGAGTTGGCCACCGATCTGACGTACCGGACGGTCGTTCCGATGTCCTTTCTCGCGAGGACATCCACATCGACGCCCCCGAGCAGCGCGATCCGTTCGCCCCACCTTCTCCTTGCCTCGGCGATCGGCATGATCGCATCCTCGAATGAGTGCTTCGCGTCTATCCCAACGTAGTCTATGAGGGATTCCATGACGTCGGTCAGGTTGCCGCAGGAGTGCAGTATGAAGGGGAGGTCCTGCGAATGTGCCGCCCTGCAGATCTTCCTGTGCCACGGAAAGATGTACTTTCTCAGGTCTGCAGGCGGGATCATCGTTCCGGTCCTCAATCCCATGTCATCTCCAAGACACATCGCGCCAACTCCTTCTACCTGGGACGCTTGCGTGAAGGCTTCTACCAACGCCCGCCCGACCCTATCGATGATGGAGCGAACCAGTTTCCGGTCGGTGTAGAATGCCCTGATGAAGTGCTTCGCCCCCATCAGCCACATGGCGTTCTCTAGGACCCCGCCGCAGGCATGCGCCACGATCTTGGTCCCCTCGGGCAAGACCCGGGACAGTTTCTCGATGGGAGAGGCGTAGTCAGTTCCCTGCGAGGGAAACGGATACGATTCAAAGTCCTCCCAACATTCGATCGTCCCGTGCTGTTGATCCACCCACCGCCTCTGGGGCCTGGGAATCCAGGCGGTGTCCGATCCAGTGACGAAGTTGGTCCTGGGAAAGGGCCACCTTATCTCCATCGGGACGTAGTCATAGCCGAGCTTTCCATAGAATCTGATCCGAAGGTCGATCATTGCGTCGAGCGTGTCGGCTGAAGCCGTGGCGCCGACGATCGCGCTCATGACCTCGACGTCCACGAGGTGCTCGTAGAAGGGCACTCTGTCAGGCTCGCCTTCCATGCGCAATACCGTTTCCAGCCTTTCGAAGTTCGGACTGAGGCGCAAGGTCACCGTGCGGGGCATTGGGGATGGGGTGAAATCTGTTTCCTAGTCCTCAACCCCTGATGCGTCGCAGCGGTATGAGCGTTAAGAGCTGCGCCAGGTCGGGCCTTGACCGTCACCGTTTTCCGGGAGGATCGTCGTCCACGGATCCAGAACCCAAAAAAGGTTTAACCTGCGCCATCGATGAGCCTGCCATGGCAGATTGCTCGCACGCTTGTGCTCTCGGTCTCATCTTGATGATCGCCACCACCGCGTGCCCGGCGGAGCCCCGCGACGCTAGGTTTGACCCCGCAACCGGAAGGGTCCGCCTCCTCTACATCGGCGATGCGATCGGCGTTCCGAATCCTTTCCCGATACTCAACAACGAGCCCCTGCTTTCTTGCAACGCCGTCTACGCCTGCACCGCCCACCAGCCCGTAGACGTGATCAAGAAGAGCATCCGGAGCTATATGCCGAGGACCTACGCGAGATTCGTCAACAACGACGTCGTGATCCTAAGCGATGCGAATAGGGACGGCTTCCGCGCCGACCACTTCAGGTGGATGAAGGACGGGGTCATCGAGGAGGGCTTGGGCCTTGTGATGATAGGCGGTGCGGAAAGCTTCGCCCAGGAGGGTGGCTACCCGTCTTGGCAGCCCACGGAGGTCGCGGACGTGCTTCCATGCGATATGATCCCGACGCCACCCAGATTCTCAGGCGGCTGGATAAGGGTCACCGACTGGGACGACGAGTTCATCAAGAGCCTACCTTTCAAGACCCTGGGAAGCTACGGGGTTTTCTCTGGGAGCAACAACATACTTCCTAGGACAAACGCTAGGTGCATCGCCGATCTCGTCCACACCACGCTTGGAAGCGCGCCCTTTCTGATGTGGTGGGACCTTGGCAAGGGAAGGACCATGGCCCAATCGGCAGATTGGACCCCTGCGGGAGGGAACGTCTTCATGCGATGGAGGTATTACGGGGATTATGCGATCAACATGGTGTTGTTCTTGGCTGGGCACAAGCTCCCCGACGACCTGGACCTTGTCTACCTCGTCAGGCGAAGGATGAGGGAGACGAACGATGCGCTCAGTTCTCTCCACAGCATGGTCGACATTGTAGAGAAGTTCGGCGGAAGCGCCACCCAGGTCACAAAGATGATCGCGGAGATCCAGAACGTCAAGGGCAGCGGCATCGGTCACTACGTCGGGGGCGAGCTTGACGAAGCTCTGGAGACCTTCGGCACCGCCTTGAAGATGTGTGACGACGCCATGCGGGCGGCGCTTAAGGCAAGGGACGCCGCGGCCTTCTGGATATTCGCCACCGAGTGGTGTGCCGTCGCGGGGACGTCGATGCTTGCTGCATCCGTGCTTTGGCTTCTGATGATCAAGAGGCGGCTGTACAGAGAGGTAGCCCTGACGAGGCTTGGGCCGACCAAAGACCAACCCTAGCTCAGGGGCCGCAACGGTTTCCCCCTGAAGGCCCAGTGCAGCAATCCTGCGACGAAGAGGAGCCCCACCGCCCACCCGGCCAGAAGCGTGGCTTGCTTTCTCATCTGGCGGTCCTTCTTCACCTTCAGGGCATGGCTGCGTAACGCCTCGCGCCTTTCGGCATCCTGACGGACCATCTCGCCAATGCTCGAGCCATATCTGCGATGCCTGGTGGCCCCCTGCATGGTCCAGTTCACCGCATCGGCAAGCAATGTTTGGAAGACGGGATCCTCAAGGAGATTGCCATAGTAGTTCTTCTCCGTCACCTTGGACCGAACGAAACAACCAGTCAGGGAAACGGACCTGGATCCTTTGGGGCCCTCATAGGCGATGATCAGCGGGGCATTGGTCCTGCTCTCCCTGTAGAGAACGATCCTGGATCCCTCTGCAACCTCTGGATCGATGGCACTTCTTGAGGCGTTCGCACAGTACGGGAAGAACTGTCCGAGCAGGTCGAACTGGCCGGGCAGGTCCCCAAAGGCTTCGAGATATTGGTCCCTCACGTACTCGTTGACGGGGATGCCTGCCTTCAGCGAGCCTGAACCCGTCGCGTTCCCGAAGGCCGGAAACACATCTCTCGCTAGGGCGCCAACCTGCTGTTCAACGCAACATCCCTGGAAGCCCACAACCGCACCGCCCTGGCTGAAGTATGCCAGAAGTGGATCCACGAGCGTCTTCACTTCATTGCCGGACATGACCGCAAGGACGACGCATCCGACCTCTGGCATCGAGATGAGTGCGGAAAGGTCCGACGGATCGTTGAGGAGCACGAGATCAGCCCACCCTCCGATGCGCCGCGACAAAATCTCGGCGACTCCCCGTCCGAGGCCGGGCATGTCATAGGAGTATACCAGGATCTTTGGTTTAGGCGTGACCGCGCATGCCACTTCGAGTGTCGCGGTTACCAGAACGATGGAGAAAATGCGCTTGTAATTCACGGCCGACACCTCTATCCTAAGGGGATGGGGTTCACCACGAAGAGCGCTAGATCCCCATCCGCATAGCCCTTCGCAACCTGAAGGAGCACGAGGTTCCTGGCGCCCGGCACGATCTCCGGCAGCGACTCAAGCCTCGAGAGTACCTCGTAGATGACCGAGACCTTGGAGTTTTTCCGCAGCGGGCCTTGCCTTACGATTCCGAACGGCGCCATCCTGACCTGTTCTCCCACGTACTCCGTCTTGTTCCCGGCCACCGCAATGGAGAGATACTCGACCACTTCATCTTGGGCAAGGAAGAAGCCCGTTCTTCCCTCGAAGAACCTCACCTCCGTGCCCTTCTTCAGGACGCCGTACATGGAGATGTACCTTGACAGCGTCGCATCGTCGTCAAAGACGCCCATGAATCGGCTGAAATCGAAGAATAGCCCATCGTAAACGGTGCCGTTGATGGCGACCTGCTTTCGGAGGACCTCGTACTCCCCGCCGAGCGATGTCACCTCAGACTTCATCAACGTTATTGCGGGCAGGTGAAGCGCGACATCCTCAAGCGAGGAGGATTCCTCAGGCTGCCAGTCCACAGGATCGAATGGCGGCAGCCTTTCATACAGGACTGAGAAGCGAAGCTCCAGCTCGCTGAGGTCGCGGCCGGAAATTGCCGAGAGGGCGAAAGAGGTTTCGATCCCTTTTTGGGCGGATTCCTTGACGAAGACGTCCGGGTAGTCGTTCGTCAGGAGGGCAAGGTCATCCGGCTGTGGCAGGCGGAAGATGGTCAGCACGGCCAGCGTCGACACTACGAGCGATGTGATGACTATCGCGACGAGCCTGGGGTCCGACCTCGGCAAGCATTTGCCCGACCCGCCGATCCTTCCTTAAATCTTTAACCGATTCCCCTCCGTCAACCGCGCCCCGCGACTCACTTTCTGCCGGAACGCAGAAGACAGGTGTTCGCCTTGGGATGTGAGAGTTCACAGCAGTCCCAGTATGAAAGACCTGTAGCCGCTGAAGTAGATCAGGGTTGGAACCATCAGGACCCCCATGTTGTGGACCCTTCTAATGCCGAGTATGGGCGGAAGGAATCCGAGGAAGGTTGCCGTGAAAAGGACGAGCAGTCCCCTGGGCCCGCAGATGATGAGGACCATGGCAGCCACCATCGCAACGACCCCTCTAGCTAACAGCACGTAGGGCAGTCGGCTTATGTTGTTTGCGAACAGTCCGCCCAATGAACGGGTGAGGAGCGCGCCGATTCCACCGCACATGAGGGTCACGCCGATCAGCAGAATCAGGAGATTGAAGTCGAGCCTGCCGCCGAGCAACTGCTGTATCGCTTTGACCGCCCCGTTCCGCGCCTTCCCTATGCTGTACAGGCACACTAGTCCGAAGATCATGTTCGCGGTGTTGACGCCGCTTGCGGCGACGATGAAGGACCTATGGTCGTTTTCCCCCGTGATCCTCTGGGCGAGGACGGTGGCCTGGGCGCATCCGACGGCCGGAAGGATGCCCACGATCATCCCCGCGAAGAACCCGGCAAACGTGGACTTGGCCAACGCGAGCCTGCCCAGCGCGGTGCTTGTGTCCATGTCTTGCCTCGGGATCTGGACTCCGCTCTCGGAGCTGAGGATCAGCGTGGACACGCCGAAGAGTCCGGAGAGCGCTGGGAAAAGGGCCTTGTCCGTAGCCATGAAGCCTGAGCTAGTGATGAGGATGCCTAGTGTTCCACTCAACAGGATGACCAGCACGGCATAGACCATCTTCCACCCGGTTGGCTCCGCGGCTACGACGCTTGCCTCGATGCATAGAAGGAGGGGGAAGAGAACGCACGCGACGATCGGGTAGAGTGCAGGTAGCAGGGCAATCATGGGAAGCGCCAGCGCGCACGCCAGTACCACCGCTCCTAGGCTTCCGATCACCGAAAGCCAGACGGCTTCGAATCCTCGCCCCTCCAGAAGCATTCTGTGCCCTGGCAACACGCTGAGCACGGCATCAGGGTCCGGCGCACCGAGAAATATGGCGGGGAGTATGTTTAGGAACGTCTGCACAACGGCCATCGAGAGGATAACGACCGAGAAGAGGACCGGGTCCATCCTCGACCCCGCCGAGATGGCAAGGATCATCACGGATACCATGTTGACGTGGATGCCTGGAACGCAACCAGCCAGCACGCCGAGGCCTGCCCCGCAGAGCGCAAGCGGCAAGATCCTCAGAAAAAGGTCCACATACATTCTGTCGTCGAAAGAATTCAGAAGGTTTGGGTTCAGGTTGCTGTAACGCTTGATGAAGAGTCCCTGCGCGAGTGCGGACAGGCCTCGGAAGCAGGGCGGACCTTGCGGAAGGGTCTAGGCCTGTTCCTCCTTCACCCTCAGCTCATGCACACAGAGGCCTTTCTCCGCGGCCCTCCCGCATACGCCTCTCGTACAGTAGATCCTATCATCGTTCATGGCCTGTTGGGCGAATCCCGCCATCATCCCGGATATGAGTGCGTCCTGCGGACAGTACCCGATGGCGAAACTCATCCTCTTGCACGGGCATCCTTCCGTTTCGAAGAGAGCGTAGAGCCTCGTGACCTTGCCGAGCGAAACCTTGTGGGAAAACAGCTCAAGCATCTTGCATACCTGTCCGACGCAGTCCTCCCAGCCCTTCGGCTCCTCGAGTTGCATCTTCTCCCCAAGTTCCACCCTCAGCTTGTGCCCCATGATCACGCCGAGCCTGTAGATCATTTTCTCCGAATTGAGCCTCCAGATGTCGTGGAGCGCGTCAAGAAGCGCTGCTTGGATGAAGAGCGGAAGCTTGTCGTCGATGCTGTCGAAAAGCGGTTTCTCGGCCTTCCGTTCGATCGGCTGCCTCTTGCGGATCCTCTCCACCAGCCAGCTGAGCCCATGGCCGGCGTCCGGGCCTTCCGACTTCTTGGTCAAGATGGTTACGAGCTGGGAAGGGGCAATAACAATCTTTTCGTGGGGCACCAATACCGGAATCCAGGTCGGCTTGCCAGTTGCGTTTCCCGGGGGTCGATGGCCGGCGGAAACCGATAAATAGATGCCTGAGGGTTGACGGGTGAGATGGCGCAGATGTGCTGCCAGAACAGCCTTGCCTTGGTCGGCGGATACGGCAAGATGGGCGTTTGGATACTGAAGTTCCTCGAAGGGCAGGGCTTGTTGTCCAAGATGTCCGTCGTGATAACAGGGCCAAGGAGAGACCCAGGGGAGAAAGTGGCCAGACGTTTCGGCTGCTCATATTCCCCGGACAACCTCACCGCGGCGGCATCGGATTTGGCGGTCATCTGTACGCCGATCAGGACGGCCCCCTCAGTCGTTGCCCAGATAGGGCCCCACATGCGGCAGGGCAGCATCCTCATGGACATCTGTTCGGTCAAGAGCGAAATCTGTTCAGTGGCAGAGAGATCCGTCCCAGCAGGCGTCGAGTACGTCTCCGTGCACCCCATGTTCGGGCCATCCGTCGCGAACCTCGACGGGCAGGTCGTCATAATCGTGCCGGTGAAGGGGAACGGCTTCGCCCGGAGGCTGCAGGCCTTTCTCGAGCGGGCAAAGGCCAGGACGATCCTAACGAGCCCCGAGATGCACGACTACTCGCTTGCTGTTGTCCAGTCTCTAACACATTTCGCGTACATCGCCGTCGGCGCGACCCTGAAGGATCTCGATTTCGACATCCGTGATTCAAGATCCTACTCCTCCCCGGTCTACGAACTGATGCTCGACATGATAGGCCGCATACTCTCAGGCGATCCGGGAATGTACACCGAGATACAGATGTGCAACCCTTACTCGGCTAGGGTCGAGGAACTTTTCGTCGCAAACGCCCAAAGGCTGAAGGCCGCCGTCGATGCACGGGACGCGACGGCCTTTTCCAGGATCATGATCGAGGCGGCCAGACATTACGACGATCTCGACTCAGCCTTCTCCAAGTCCAATAGGGCCGTCTCCGCGCTCTACGAAGAGTTCCTCAAGATGAAGGCATCCGTGGGAAGGCGGGTCGCGATCCGTAACGAGCTCAGCGGCGCAATCCACATCGGCGTGCTGAAGGAGATGACGCCCGAGAGCGTGGTCATAGGGGATGGCAGGCGGACGACGCGGCTCAAAGCGGCGAACGTGTCCCTGCTCCCGGAGGAGGAAGCCAGGAAACAGAGGATCAGGAAGTTTGGCACCTGCCAGAGGGACGCGTCCTTCATCTTCGACAAGACGGCCGACCCAGGGACGATCGCCGCCTTGATCCAAGCCCACGATCATGAGCTTGTCTCTGTCTCGGTCATCGACGTCTACGTCGGCCCCGGGATCCCCGAGGGCAAGAAGAGCGTCACCTTTCGTTTCGTCTTCTTCGCGGATCTGGACGTGGATGATGCCGAGAGGAAGGCGAGGGGCCTGCTCAGGGCGTTGGGCGCTTGGGAAAGGTAGCGGCCGGGTAGGATCCGAGTACCTTGACCGAGACGCACACGCGCGAGAGCTCGGCGAGGGCCATCTGGCTGGCCTGGTCGGCCAAGTGGCCGTCGAAATCCACGAAGAAGACGTACTCGCCCAATGCCCTCTTCGACGGTCTGGACTCTATCTTCGTGAGGTTTATGCCCCTCCGGGCGAATGGCTCCAGCGCCCTGTACAGGGCACCGGGCGAATCCTTGAGAACTATGATGAGCGAGGTCTTATCCCTGCCGCTGGGGCCCGGCATGGAGCGCCCCACCACGATGAATCTCGTGTAGGTCTCTTGGTCCTGTATGTCCTGCGCAAGGACCTTCAGGCCGTATATTCCAGCGGCCCTCGGACTAGCGATCGCGGCCGACCGGGGCTCAAGCGATGCGAGCTTTGCTCCCTGTGCCGTACTCGACGCAACGACGAGTTCGGCGTGGGGCAGCCTTTCCTTGAGAAACCGCCTACATTGGGCAATTGCGGCCGGGTGCGAGAACACCTTCTCGACCGATCCCAGGTCGCACCTTCCGACCAGGCTGTGGCTTATTCTCAGGACGACCTCATCACAGATGACGCTTGTCATCTCCCTCATGATGTCGAGGGTGAGTCCGATGGAGCCCTCCAAGGAGTTCTCGATGGCGACGACCCCGAGGTCGGCTCCCCTTTCCAGGCCGATGATCTCTTGAGGATCGTCCATGAGCAGGATCTCTAGCTCCTCGAAGCGCTTGCCGTACTCTAGGGCCGCCTCCTCAGAGAAGGATCCCTCAGGCCCCAAGGTCGCGATGCGGGGCATTGTCCACCTCCTTTCTCTGTTGCCTCTTGCTGTAGTCGATGAGCAGGGCGAAGATCCTATCCACGAGTTCCTGCTCTAGCCCAAGCTCGGCCGCCTTGTCCCGGGCGCGTTTGAGGACGATCTCCTCGACTTCCCTGGACTCTATGTCCAGCCCTTTCATCGACTTGATGCGTCCGATCTTGGATGCCAGCCGCATCCTTTGGGCGACGGCGCGCACTATCCGCAGGTCAAGATCCGCGATCTTCATCCGGAGGGCTTCCAGCTCCTGATCCGAACTCATTCCAACACCCTGGACCCAGTATTGTTCGTCCTAGTCACGATGACCCTCTCCCCCATGCCCTGCCAGGCCTCCCTTACCGCCCCACCGTCCCGGCACAGGGCAATGAATGCCGGTCCCTTTCCAGAAAGCCCTGCAGCAAGCGCGCCGGCCTTGAGGGCCACCAGAGCCGGCCAAGGATCATAGCGCAGCGATGCGCAATAGATGAGGCCGTTGAGGGTCATCGCCCTGAGCAGGTCGCCCTCGAGCGCTTCCCTGTGCGCCATCTCCACCTGGGGGGCTAGTAGCTTGAGCGTCGCCACGTCGACCTTTCCCGAGTAGGACTTGGCCTGGGGAACGAGGATGACGGCTTCGAGATCGCTCATGGGCGTTTTCCGCAGAATCCTCCTGTTCGAGTTGTCCGTGACGACAGCGCCCCCGAAGTAGGAAGCGCACGCATCGTCGAAGGCGCCCGTTATGGTGACGCCGCATTCTATGCTCGCATCTACGCCCATGTCGAGGATATCGTGATCGGGCGGAATCCTGTGGCCGAGCTTGTGCAGGGCGGACGCGGTTGCTAGGAGGGTCGCGTTGCAGCAAGCACTGCTGCTCTTCAGCCCCCTTGCGATCGGGATGTCGGACCGCGTCTCGACGGTCGCTCCTAGGCGTGCGTCAGCCTCACGAAGCATCTTCCGGACGCAGGCCTCCATCAGGCGAGTGTCCTCGCCCGGTTCGTCCAGTATTCTGCCACGGACTTCCTGTGAGTCATCCAGGACGACGGTGGCGACCGTCTTCAGGTTGACGGCGAAGGCCGCCCCGCCGCCCGTTGCCATGGCATTTACTATCGTTCCTGCCCCAGGGGCCTCGGCACGTCCCCTTGCAAGCTCCCGCAAACGAATCCGGCCACGGTCTGGCGGAATTTAGTTAAATATTACCGGGTACTGTGTCAAAGCGGGAAGGAGTTCGATGAGTGGAAACAGTTTCGGCCAAGCCTTCAGGGTAACGACCTACGGGGAAAGCCACGGGCTCGCCGTCGGGGCAACGGTGGACGGATGCCCAGCCGGTTTGCCCCTGACCGAGGAGGAAGTACAGCTCGAGCTGGACAGAAGGAAGCCGGGGACGTCGGATCTGGTATCTGGGCGAAAAGAGGAGGACAAGGTCAGGATTCTATCGGGCGTGTTCGAGGGCAAGACGACGGGGACCCCCATATCGATGATAGTCTACAACCTCGACGTTGATTCTTCCAGTTACGAGGCTTTGATCAACAGGCCTCGCCCCGGACACGCCGACCTAACCTATGCACTGAAATACGGGAGGCGCGACCATAGAGGTGGTGGCAGGTCTTCGGGCAGGGAAACCGTCGGCCGGGTTATGGGCGGAGCGGTGGCCAAGAAGCTGCTTTTTCACACGCACGGCATTCAGATAGCCGGCCATACGCTGCAGATAGGACGCGTCAAAGCGCCTGCACCTCCCGACTTCGACGCCGTCGTGAAGGCCCAACGGAACGCGGTCCGGTGTGCGAATGAAGCCAAGGCCATGGAGATGGTTCAAGAAATAAGGGCCGCCGCCGAGTGTGGCGACTCGGTCGGTGGGATCGCCGAGGTCATCGCCAGGGGGGTTCCGCCGGGCGTTGGGGAACCCGTGTTCGATAAGCTCGACGCGGAGATAGGGAGGGCACTATTCTCGATCGGCTCCGTGAAGGGGGTGGAGTTCGGGGCCGGCTTTGGCGTGGCGGACTTAAGGGGATCCCAATCCAACGACCCGATAGCGAACGTGGACGGCTCGCCGCGCCTGCTGACGAATCGGGCGGGAGGCATCCTCGGCGGAATCTCCACGGGCAACGACATCGTTGTCAGATTCGCCGTCAAACCGACGCCCTCCATCTCGGTCGTGCAGCAAACTCTTGACATGGTTACCATGGAGGATGTGGAGATACGAGTGGCGGGCAGGCATGACCCCTGCATCGTCCCGCGCATCATACCGGTCGCGGAGGCCATGGTTGCAATGGTCCTTGCCGATCTGATGATCAGGGGCGGCTTCATCGGCCCCAGCAGGATATAGCGTGCCGATCGGAACCCGTTAGGTCCATACCACCCGCATTCGCTCGGTCCAACGGAAGATCCGGGTCCTCCTCCTCTGGGATCGAATCCAGCACGCCGTGCCCTTGGCTGCCCTTTCCTTCAGCGACCTAGTCAGGACCCCTTTGCTCTTGCCGAACACCGAGTTGACCATCGAGAGTTTGGCGCAGACAAGGTCAGGGCACAGCCCGCAATGCTCAAACGCGCGTTCGACGCAGCACTCATAGACCTTGCACCTGCCCCACCTCGACCCGAGGTTGGATCTGCACCCAGTGCAGGTTTCGTCCCTGTAGCAGCTGCACCTTCCACAGTACCGGCCGCAGTAGCCGGCTAGTGAGATCTCTAACTTCAACGCGCTCCTCCGGCTATCTCCGCACCTTGCTGGCTATCGCCTGGGCGATCTCCTTGGCTGCAAGTCCAGGGTCTTTGGCGCTGCATATCGCCCTCCCCACGATCTCGAAGTCTGCGCCCATGGCTACGGCGTCGCCCGGATTGCCGCCCTGAATACCTATCCCGGGGCACAGTATCTGCATCGACGGTCCGACGATCTCCCTATAGGACGCCAGCTTCTCCGGCCTGTTCGCTGGGGCAACGATGCCTGACGCTCCGACGTTCCGGGCCATCCGGGCTATTTCCTCCGAATGTTTTGAGATGAATTGGAGCGAGCCGGGGTGCGACATCTCGACCAACACGTAGACGTCGCCGCCTGCCTCTACACACGCCCTCACGCTATCCTCGCCAGCAAAACCTTGGCAAATGACTCCCGATGCGCCGGAGCAGCGCATGATCTCGCAGGCCACCCTATTCGTGCTCGGGATGTCGGAGAGTTTGGCATCGACTATCACCGGCGCAAGCTCGGCCAGCCCGCGCACGCCGTGCAACCCGCGCTCTAGGATCACCGGCCAGTGGATCTTTATTGCATCGATATACTCCGCTGTCAGCTGAGCGACCTTGGCGGCCCGCTCGATGCCAATGACGTCCAACGCAAGGATCAGATGGTTCTTTGGCTCGATCAACTGCGCCATCCCTCAGAACTGGTCCAATATCTCCTTCTCCTCGACGAACCTCCCGCAGTAGTTGCACCTTAGGCGCAGGGGGTTCCTCGAGGCTACCCTGAAGGACGCGACGACGGGCTCCCGCGCGTTCGTGATGCAGTTGGGGTTGATGCACCGCACCGTTCCCTCGATGCTCTTGGGCAGGGAGACCGTAACCTTCTTTTTCACCTCGTAGTCCTGTATGAAGTTGATCGTCGCATCGGGGGTGATCAGCGATATCTTGTTTAGCTCGGATGCGGCCAGGGCGCGCCCCTCCACCTTGACTACATCCTTCCTGCCCATCCTGGATGAGGGCACGTTTATCGCGACCGTGACGATCTTGTTCGGGTCTTTGGTCACAGAATCCTTCGTCACGCCGAGGATCCTCAGGACGGCCAACGCATAGCCGGGCTTTATGTGGTCGATGACCGTTCCATCCTTGATCTTCTTCACCCTGAGTTCCGTCGATTGCGTCGACATTCAAGGCCTCCTTTTGCCAAGGACTAGGCTCAGCAAGGCCATGCGAACCACGATGCCAGAGAAGGCCTGCTGGAAGTATCGCGCATGCCGGGTCTTGTCAACGTCCGGTGCGATCTCATCGACCCTGGGAAGTGGATGCATCACTATCATGTCCTTCTTCGCGCCCTCCAGCATCTGTGCTGTTATCGAGTACGCTCCCCGCACCCTCTCGTACTCGGTGGGGTCGGGGAAACGCTCCTTCTGTATCCGGGTCACGTAGAGCACATCGCAGTCCTTGATCACGTCGGAGATATCCCAAGTTTCCTTAACTTTCAAGCCATGCTCCTCGAGATCGCTGATCTCCTCCGGCGGCATCCTTAGCTGAGGCGGGGACACCAGGCTCAGCTCCACGTCGAACATGGTGAGCGCATAGCCTAGGGAGTGAACCGTCCTTCCATATTTGAGGTCGCCCACCAAGGCAATGTTCAGCCCGTCTATCCTTCCGAACTCTTTCTTGATCGTGTACAGGTCGAGGAGCGTCTGCGTCGGGTGCTGCCGCGACCCATCTCCAGCGTTGATCACGGGCTTCGACGAGAGGTCCGCGGCGAGCCGCGCGGCGCCCTCCTTGTTGCTTCGCAGAACAATCACGTCGCAGTAGCTCTCGACCACCCTTATGGTGTCGGAGAGGGTTTCGCCCTTTCTAGCCGAGGAGGTCGCGCTGCTCGCAAACCCGGTCACGGACCCCCCGAGCCGCATCATTGCCGAGCTGAAGCTGAGACGGGTGCGGGTACTCGGCTCAAAGAAAAGGTTGCAGAGGACGTACCCCTCCAGCAGCCTGGACCTCTCCTTCCCTGAGGCTATCGGCTCGAATTCCTCCGAGACCTTGAGGATGTACTCGACTTCCTCACGCGTGAAGTCTTTTAGATCGATCACGTCGCGCCCGGCGAACTCCATGGCCGCACCGTCGTTGGTAAAATTGATCGGCATAAAAAGATTTGTAGGCATGCTGCCTGCTGGGTAGGATCATCCCGGCTTGGCTCCGGCCTCTCGCGCTACGGCCCGGTCGGCGGCCCCCAGACACATATCGCCTCTTCGAGGCGGTCGTTTTTCGAGATAGATTCTCACAAATCTGGAGGCATGTTGGAGCGGGGCTGAACGTGAAGGCCAAGGGCAACGCGCGGCCCTTCGCCGACGGACGTCCGTGCAGATGAAGAGCCGGTGGAAGACGCGGTGGAGGGCCCGGCCAAATCATCCCCATCGGTTGCAGGCAGAAGCCAAGGCTGTTTGCAGGAGACGGAATGCCGCCTAACTGTACTTGCTCGCCAACCTTATGTCCTCTTCGACGACGGTCTTCCTGCCTGCGTGTTTGGCCAATAGGACGGCTTTCTGGGCGATCCGAGTACCTTCCTCCTCCATCAGCTCGGCCAGTGCTCTAATGCCATCGGCGCCCACGCGGTCGATGTTAGCATTATCCTTAATCACCCGCTTCACTGCAGCAAGCGGCAAAATCCCCAAGAACTTTTCACCTCAAGGTGCGAACGGCATTTGAAGGTGGGATGGATCGCCGATCCACGAATGAAAGGCCCCTCCGGCTGATTTCTGGTCGTATCTCGCTTAAATATGTTAGATTACCAACCGGAAGGCCACCTTGGCCCCATTTCGCCCGTGCAGGATCGGATGCCGTTCAGGATGCGATCTGGAGATTCCGATCGTGCAGCGGGCCTCTTGAAAGACTTAAGAAGCTCCGAGAGAAGTAAGAGCCGTGAGGGTCCGGGCGCCGGTTGACCTTCTCGTTGGAGAAAGCCGCCTAGTGACTCCGAGGGGGATCTTGAAAGCGAGCTTGGCCATCGACGGCGGGAAGATCGTGAAGATCGGAAAGCCCGCCATCATGCCGCAGGCCGACGAAACCGTCGTTCTTCCCTCGTCCTCGCTGGTCCTTCCGGCTCCTCTGGACGTTCACGGCCACCTGAGGGATCTGGAGCTGCGCCACAAGGGTGACTTCGCTTCAGAGACTCAGGCAGCGGCGATAGGTGGCATCTCCTTCGTTGTGGATATGCCGAACTCCAAGCCTCCGACCTTGTCCGCAACTGCGTTCCAGGCCAAGAGGGACATGGCCTTAGGTAGGATCGCTGTGGATATCGGGCTGAACATGGGCGTCCAGGGGAACTGCGCGGAGCTTGAGAGTGTGAAGGAAAACATCGCCTACGGCGAGATATTCGTTGGCCCCTCCACCGAAGGGCCGGTCGTGGGCTACGGGGAGCTCGCTTCCGCCTTACGGGTCATAGCTCGAACCGGGAAGGTCGCCTGCATTCACGCGGAGGATTCCACTTTCTTCCGAGAGACAGCCGGAGAATATGACCACACTCTAGCGAGGCCCCCGGAGGCGGAAGAGGAGGCCGTCTTGAGGGTGCTTTCGTTGAATGAGGGAATCGGGGCGAGACTTCACTTCTGTCACATCTCCACAGGAACGAGCCTGCGCACCATAGCCGCGTATAGGTCGAGGAAGATGGAAGTTACCTGTGAGGTGACGCCGCACCATCTGATCCTTTCGAGGGCAACTTACCTAGAACATGGAGCGGTGGCAAAGATGAACCCGCCGCTCAGGGAGCAACGGCACGTAACAGCGATGCTCGACGGCGTGAGATCAGGCTTGGTGGATGTCATCGCCTCGGATCATGCTCCTCATGCCCTTGAGGAGAAATCCCTCGGTGAGCCGGATGCGCCTGCTGGCGTCCCAGGATTCGAAACGCTTGTTCCAGCCGTCCTCACTTACTTTGAGGCCAACGGCGTTTCGCCGTCCGCTTTCGTTCGCCTGACGAGCGTGGAGCCCGCCCGCATCTTCAACATTCCGGGCAAGGGCTTTGGGGTTGGGCGAGACGCTGATTTGGTCGTCGTGGACAGAAAGAGGCGGAAAGTCGATCCCGAAAGCTTTCTCTCGAAGGCAAAGTACTCCCCATTCGTTGGGATGAGCCTAAGGTTCTGGCCCAGCATGACGATCATGCGCGGAACTGTCATTTCGGATGGCGGGGAGGTAGTAATAAGAGACCAAGGCCGCTTCGTTGCCGCCGGTGAGTAGGTTGGACGACGAGATCGAGGCAATAAGGGAAAAGAAAAGGCGGGAGATGATCGAGCGTCTTTCGGGCAAGGCGAACGAGGGACGGTCCGAACTGCCCGGCGGTGTGCTCGAGATGGACGACGCGTCGATCGACGCTGCCATCCAGTCCTACCCGTCTCTTGTGGTGGACTGCTGGGCAGCTTGGTGCGGTCCGTGCCGGGCAATGGCCCCGGTGATAGAGCAGCTCGCAAAGAAGCACAAGGGTAAGATCGTCTTCGGAAAGATCAATGTGGACCGGAACCCGGGCACGGCCGCCCGGTTTCAGGTCATGAGCATTCCTGCCTTCCTGGTGTTCAGGCGGGGCGAGCACGTCGACACGATCATCGGTGCGATGCCGGCCGAACGGCTCGAGCAGAGGCTGGCGAAGTACTTCTAGGGATCGGTTCCCTACGACCACATGCATCCCGTTTGAAGAGTCCGAACTCCGTCTCCTTGAGCTCCTTCCAGAAGAACACAGGGCCATCCCTGCAAACGGTGAAGCAACCAAGCGCGCAGCTGCCGCAAAGGCCGATGCCGCACTTGAAGTACCTCTCGACGAGAAGTTGGCATTCGACCCCGGCGGTTTCGGCCATCATGCCGGCAGTCGCCATCATTGCCTCGGGCCCGCAGGCGAAGATGCAGTCGAATGCGGAAAGCGGAGGAAGGTGATCGGTGACGTTTCCGGCCATCCCAAGGCTGCCGTCGACCGTGCAGATCTGCGTCTTGCCCAATCGCCCGAACTCCTGGGCGTATATCGCATCGACGGCACTATTGAAGCCCAGAAAGATGGTTGGACTCGTTTTTCTGTGAGCCAGCTCCGAAGCTAGATGGAGAATTGGCGATGCGCCGATCCCGCCGCCTACCAGGATCGGCCTCTCATAGGCGAGGTCGAAGGCGCGCCCGTAGGGCCCCCTGATGCCGAGCAGGTCGCCCGGCTTGCAGCGGGCAAGCGCCCGGGTGAAGGGACCCACCTGCTTGACGGTCATGAGAAGCTCTTTCCTCGAGATCCTGGTCACGGCCATCGGCTTCTCGTCAGCGCCGTTCCACACCATGATGAACTGGCCGGGTCGTGGCAGCTTCTCGAGAGGGTTCTCGATCCTGACGCAGGCTATGTTCCGAGCGATCTCCTTGGCCTCCATCACGCGAGCTGGCTTGGGCCTCTCCATCTAAGTGCCTCCGTGGGCAGCTCCTATGATGTCTTTATGGGAGACTCCGCGATCCTCGAGGAAGCGTTCTATGCCCGCCGATATCTCCCTGAAGGCTTGAAGTCCACGATGGTAGACAGCTGTGCCTATCTGAACCAACGTGGCACCGGCCTCCATGAGCTCGATCGCGTCCTCTGCTCTCGCGATGCCGCCGACGCCTATGATTGGGATATCCACCGACTCGTATATGTCGTAGACGCACCTCACTGCGATCGGCTTGATGCACGGACCCGTCAGGCCTCCCCTGAGGTTGGATAGTATCGGCCTCCTTCTCTCGATCTCGATGGCCATCCCCGGCCCCACGCTGTTTATCGCGCAAATGGCATCGGCGCCGCCCGCCTCTGCATGTTCCGCGATTTCCTCTATCCGCGGGACGTTTGGGCTGAGCTTCGCTATCACGGGCTTCTCGGTATTTTCCCTGCACTCCTGGACGATTTGCTTCACAAGCCCGGGGTCCGAGCCGACCGCAAGCCCGTACCGTTTTGAGTGCGGGCAGGAAAGGTTCAGCTCAAAACCGTCCACCACGGGCTCAAGGGCTCTCAGGGAAGTGCGGAACTCCCGGCATGACGCGCCGTAGATGGAGGCAATTAGCGGAATCTGGAAGGGCTCCTTCGAGATCCCTTCTTTGAGGTCCTCGAGGAAGGCCTGCACGCCCGGATTGGCCAGGCCGACGGCGTTCAGGAATCCTGACTCGACCTCGACGAGTATCGGCCCGCGGTAGCCAGGGTTGGGCTTGGGGCCGATCGATTTCGTCACCAAGGCCCCCGCACCCTCCCTTTCCACCCTCTTCAGGGATCCGTAGGTCTCGCCTAGGATTCCGGCGGCGAGCATCACCGGGTTCCGTATCTTCATCCCTGCAACCGATTCCCAACGGGTCAAGAATTCCACCCTAGCCCTTCTTCCTCCACCTGAAACCCAGCGTGCCCATGACTAGAGTCACACCGCCGTAGGCTCCAACCGAGATAAGGTTCCCCAAGGCCTCGCCGAGCGTCGCGTCCTTTATCATGCCAGCCTTGAGAAGGTCTGCGACGTAGGTGATCGGCACGTACCTCGATGCCTGCCTCACTATGGAGGGGCTGAGTTCGAAGGGGTAGAAAATGCCCGAGATGATCAGCATGATGAAACACAGGCCGAATGACGCCGTCAGGGCCTCAAGTTCGGTCTTGCTCACGGATGAGACCAACAGTCCGAGTCCAACGAAGCCAACCGAGGCGTATAGCCCAAAGAAGAAGGTCTTTGGCACGTTGACGATGTATATGTCGAATAGCAGCACGGCGCAGGCCGTCAGGATGATTATCTGCACGGCCGCGATTCCCAGGCAGACGAGGCACTTCCCCCCGACGTAGGTCCACCTGCCCACGTTGCAGACGAAGATCCTGCGGAGGATGCCCTTCTCCCTGTCCCTGACGACGCTCAGCACGGTGTAGACCAGGACCGAGAAGAGTATCCCGAAGGCGAAGATGCCGGGGGAGATGTAGTCGACATACCTCTTCCTCTCGGATCCGAAGTAGAGGGGCATCTCGGTGAGGTAGAGAGGGGATGTCAGGAACGCTTTTTCCATTTCGCCCACTCTCTCCAGCAGACTCTTTCCCTCTCTGCCGAGCTCGGCCAAGTCGACGGATTCAAGCCGCATCCGGACGGCCTCGACGCGTCGACTCATGTTGACGATTTCCAACTGTCGTGAGATGACCACATCCATCAGGCTTGACGCGCTGCTCAGGACCGTCTCGGCGATCGATCCGATCTCCTCGGGGGTCTTGTCCGGGCTTTCGCTGGAGAGCGTCTGGATGAGCCTATCTCTTAGGAGGGGGAGCGCTAGCTTGATGATGGCGGCTTGCTCCGGCGTGATCTCCGAGAGGTTGGACGTGAAGCCAGACAGATCCGCGGCCATTTGCAGGGGCAGCCCCCCTACGTCGCCAAGGTGAGGATATGCGTACCTGAGGAAGTGGTAGCATGAATCAAGCAGCGGCTTTGAATCGGAGAGCCCTCTCAACGTGCCAACGACGGCGGATTGGTTTATCATCGAGACGAGCATTTTCTGCGCAGGCGTTCCGTTCGCCATGATCTCCCGCAGGCCGGTCTCAGTTGCGGCAACCATCGAGCTTATCGCGTCGTCATCGACAGACTCGATCTTGGCCAACAGATCTAGCGCGTCTCGGGTCTCCTGCCCGGATCGACCCTGCTCGAGCATGGCCTCGATGCTCGTCAGAGCCTCCACGAGGCGGGGGATGATTCCCTCCTTCAGGCTCTTTACGTACGTCCAAGCTAGCTCGTCCACAACCTCTTCCTTAGCCTGGAGCATCGTCACCTCTATCGCTGCGGTCAGGAGCGGTCTCGTCTCGTCCGCATGGATCCGAATCCAGCTTCGTTTGAATTCCCTCATCTTCTCGGTTATCCAGGGGTCGACCTCGATGATGGAGTCGATCTTCTCGGCGACCAGATCCTTTCTGGCGTCCTCAACCGTTTCGTAGACGATGGCCGTCGCGTTCTGCTGCTCGATCCCATCCACGATCATCTGGGCATAGGTCGAGTTGCGATGCTTCACCACCCCGATCACAAGCTCCCTCTTCTCGAACTGCTGGTAGCCTAGGCTGAATGTGACGCCGACCACGATGACCACGATGACCGGTAACACTATGGTCAGCAGGATGGTTCGCCTCTCGCGCGCTATCTTCCTCGCGTCTGTCAGGGCGATCCAGATGGGCTTTCGACCAGCTGACAACGTCCTAGGCCCCCTCATCTTCTGTCAGGACGTCGAACACCTCGTCGGGCGGTACCTCGAATGAGATCGACGATGCTTGGATTCCCTTTGCTTCCAAGAGCCCGACGAGGCTGAAGGCCTCCGACCGAGAATCCACTTCGATCTGCACGCCGCCCAGCGTTGGCAGGATCTTTCTCGGAGATACGAGAGCCGTCAACCTGCCCTCATCCACTTTCGGAATGCCCCTGACGATGAGCCGTGCTCTGCAGGCAGAGCTGATCGCGCCCCACGTTCCCTGGGAAACAACCCTTCCCCGATGAAGGACGGCCAGACGGTCGCACAGGCGGCTGGCGTCCAAGAGGTCGTGGGTCGTCAGAAGGCAGGTGAGGCCCTGCTCGCGGTTCATCTTAAGGATTAGCTTCTCGACATCCCTCTTCGTCCTCGGGTCGAAGCCCGCCGTGACCTCGTCGACCATGATCAGTTGCGGCGAATGGACTATGGAGCACGCGAAGTGGACCTTCTTCTTCATCCCGACCGAATACGTTTCGACGGGATCGTCCTTGCGCTCAAGCAGCCCCATGAAACGTATCAGGCGGTCAACCTGTTCGCCCAGGGTGCCCGATGGGACATCCAGAAGCCTACCGAAGTACCTCAAGTTCTCCTCGGCGCTGAGCCTTTCCTCCACACTCGTTTCCTGCGGTATGACACCGATGATCCTCCGAAGCCTCGCCGCTTGGCGTATCGGGTCCAGGCCCAGTACCCTGATCCTCCCCGACGACGGCTTCACCATCCCCGACAGCACGTCGATGAGTGTGGACTTGCCCGCTCCGTTCGTGCCGACAATGCCGAAGATCTCGCCCTTCTTGATCTCAAGGTTGATGTTGCTCAGGGCCTGAACCTTGCCGAAATTGACGGTGAGATCGACCACGCTTACTGCCGCTTCGGATTCCTGAGCTTCCGCCATCCGGGGTGCGGCTGGGAATGCCCGTCGATTAATAGGTTTTGGCCAGCCTAGCGACCCTTGGCTTCCCGACGAAAGACAATTTAACAAGGCGTCGGTTTAATCGGGTGATCTCCCATGGTTCATGTAGTCATCATGAAGTGCGGCAACATCGCAACGTCCACCATGGTCGACCTTCTCCTGGACGAGATAGCCGCAAGAGATGATCTTCAAGTGACCGTGGTCGGTTCCGGCCCAAAGATGACTCCCGCCGAAACTACGCGGATAGCTGGGTACATCCCATCCACAAACCCCGACATCCTCGTGGTGTGCGGTCCAAATGCTGCCTCGCCGGGCATGACGAGGCTTCGGGAGGCGCTCGCCGATGTCAAAGCGCCGAAGATAGTGATAGGAGATGGCCCTAGCAAGAAGGTGAAGGACAAGCTGGAACAGGAGGGTTTTGGATATCTGATAATGGAGGCGGATCCTCTCATCGGGGCAAGGCGCGAGTTCCTAGATCCGACCGAAATGGCGATCTTCAACGCGGATGTGATTAGGGTCTTGGCCACGGTGGGCAGCTTGAGAACCGTGCAGGAGGAACTGGACAAGGCCATACAGTCAGTGAAGAATGGAAAGGTGTATCTTCCCCGGTTGGTGGTATCCGAGTCCCGTTCCCTGGCAAAGGCCGGTTTTTCCAATCCCTATGCGAGGGCAAAGGCAGCGGTTGCCTTCCGACTTGCCGATCTTGCAGCCCAGGTCAACTATAACGCCTGCTTCGTCGAGAAGGACGTCAAGAAGTACATCAGGCTCGCGGCGGCAGCACATGAAGCAGTGAGGACGGCTGCCCAATTGGCGGACGAGGCCCGCGAGATCGAGAAGGCATCGGACAAGGTCCTGAGAACCCCCCACTCTAGGAAGGGCAGGATTCTTCGGAAAAGGGCTTTGCTGGCCAAACCCCAGGAGGCGGTCCAGTGAACGGGGAAACAGTTGAGGACACGTTTGCGGAAGCCTTTCGGTCGTACTACTCCCGCGTGTTGATCACCGGCTCAACATCCGAGCTGGCTAGGACCGCCGCGGTCACCTCAACAGGATTCGCCACGTCGGCACTAGGATGCGGCGTTGAGGCTGGTATCGAGACTGAGCTTCCGGAGAAACAAGCGCCGGATGGCAGGCCCGGCATCATCTGCCAGTACCACATCTGGAGCAGGGACCCCAAGAAGATGTATGGAGTCCTGCTCGCTAGGATCGGGCACTGCGTTCTGACCGCCCCGAGTACCGCGGTTTTTGATGCTACGGCAAACCCCTTGGCCAAGATCGATCTGGGTGTGAAGCTCGGGTTCTTCGGCGATGGCTACGAGGAAGAAGGAGAGATCGGGGGCAGAAAGGTCATCATCATACCCATCATGGGGGGAGAGTTCAAGATCGAGAGAGAGGTGGGAATGAGCAAGGGCATCTCAGGGGGAAACCTGTGGTTCATGGGGTCCTCCCAGTCTGCTGCAATCGAGGCGGCACGGTCAGCCACAGCGGCAATAAGCGGAGTAAAGGGCGTCATCACCCCCTTCCCGGGCGGGGTCTGCAGCTCCGGATCCAAGGTGGGAGCCGAGAGGTACAAGTTCCTAGCCAACTCAACCAATCATCCCTATTGCCCAACGCTGAGGGGCAAGATCCGGGATTCCAAGGTTCCGAAGGGCGTGGAGTCCATTATGGAAGTAGTCATCAACGGAACCAGCCTCAAGTCTGTCCAAAGAGCAATGAAGGTGGGCATCGATGCAGCCCTTGGGACGAAGGGGCTCATCAGGATCTCCGCAGGGAACTTCGGCGGAAAACTTGGGCGGTTCAAGATCCATTTAAGAGACTTGCAGGATGCGCCGTGACCATCGCCCCCGCAAACCCTTGAACGAGGCAAGCCAATGCAGCACAGGCAAGAGCTCGAGAAGGTCCTCGATATCGACAAACTGAAGTACTGCTACGAATGCGGCATCTGCACATCCAGCTGCCCGGTCGCAGAGTTGATGCCAAGAGTGTACAATCCACGAAGCCTGCTCCAACAGATCCCACTCGATTTCCAGCAGGCCACGAAGAGCAAGGAGATCTGGCTTTGCGCATGGTGCTACCGGTGCTACAGGAGGTGTCCGCAAGGGCTTAGAGTTCCGGATATTCTCTTGCTGCTCAAGGACACTGCAGCCCAGAGCGGATCCCTTGAAGGATTCAAAGAGGCATTGGAGGTGATCCTCAGAGAGGTCCCTTTGCCCTTGGCCTGCCTATACGCTTGCTTCAACCCTGCGCGAGGCAACGTGGAGAAGCCGGGGACAATCGAGGCCGTGAGGCACCTGGTGGCCAACTACCGGCACCTGACAAGAGGGGAGAAAGCCGACATCGCCAGCCCCCGAAAGGAGAGGATAGCCATAGTGGGATCGGGTCCGGCCGGCCTGACCGCCGCCCAGGAGCTCGCGAAGAAGGGATACTTGGTCACCGTGTTCGAATCGATGCCCAGACCTGGCGGCATGTTGGGTTGGTGCATACCGGCATATAGGTTGCCAAGAGAGGCCGTCGAGGCTGAGATCCAACGGATAAGGGACCTCGGGGTCGACTTCCGAACCAATGTGACGGTCGGCAAAGACCTGTCCATCGACGACATCTTGAAGGAAGGCTACGATGCCTTGTTCATCGCCATAGGAGCCCAGAAGGTGAGAAAGCTCGGCATTGAGGGCGAGAACCTCCGCGGGGTCCTTGATGCCCTTGACTTCCTGAGGAAGGCAGGCACAGGAGAGAAGATCGAACTCGGAAACAAGGTTGCGGTGGTTGGTGGCGGAGATGTGGCGATGGATGCAGCCAGGATCGCTAGGGTTGCCCTCCATCTTGGAGCAAAGGATGTCACGATACTGTACAGGAGGTCGAGAGACGAGATGCCGGCAAACCCCTGGGAGGTCAAGGAAACCGAGGATGAGGGCGTCAGGATCGAGTTCCTGGTTGCGCCCAAGAGGATCCTGGGCAAGGATGGACGCGTTGCGGCCTTGGAGTGCGTTCGCATGAAGCTGGGAAGGCCCGACCAAACCGGCAGGAGAAGGCCAATACCGATCCAAGGATCTGAGTTCATGATGGAGGTCGACAGCGTGATACCGGCGATAGGCGAAAGCCCAAGCCTCTTTCCGCTCCCAAAGGGGGTCAGGATCACGAAAAGAAACACCATCGCGGCCGATCCTTTCACCCTCCAGACCGGCGTTCCTGGAATATTTGCCGGAGGCGATGTTGTACGCGGGCCGTCGACGGTGATCGAGGCCGTGGTGGACGGAAAGAGGGCCGCAGAATCGATTCACCGATACCTGCTAGACAGATCCAAGACGGGCCAAGGTGGTTGAGATGCCGGAAGCGGAAGCCATCGGAAAGACGATCACGGAAACCGCCCTGCCTGTCCGAGACGATGAGATTAGAGTAGGCGTCTATGTCTGCCATTGTGGACTGAATATCGCGGGCTCCGTTGACTGCGAGGAAGTGGCAAGATTCGCCGGGGGCCTTCCGGATGTCGTCGTTTCAAGGAGTAGCCGTTACACCTGCTCGGACCAGGGACAGGAACTGATCAAGAGCGACATCAAGGAACACAAGCTGAACCGCGTTGTGGTTGCGTCCTGCACACCTCGTCTCCACGAACCCACCTTCAGAAAGGCGTGTGAGGAAGCCGGATTGAACAAGTATCTCTTTGAGATGGCAAACATCAGAGAGCACTGCAGCTGGATACATCTCTACGAGAAGGAAAAGGCCACTGAGAAGGCCAAGGACCTTGTCAGGATGGCCGTGGCCAAGGCCCGATTTCTGCAACCACAGGTTGAGCTTGAAGTCCCGGTCACAAGGCGGACACTCGTTGTGGGCGGGGGAGTCGCAGGCATCCAGGCGGCCCTAGATCTCGCAGATGCTGGTTACCAGGTGTACCTCGTGGAGAAGAACCCGAGCATCGGCGGCAGGATGGCGCAGATAGACAAGACCTTCCCGACCATGGACTGTTCCATCTGCATCCTCGCGCCCAAGATGTCGGAAGCGGGAAGGCATCCAAACATCGAGTTGATGACGAATAGCGAGGTCATTGAGGTAAGTGGTTACATCGGCAATTTCAAGGTAAAGGTATTGAAGAAGCCAAGATACGTGGTGAAATGTAACAGCTGTGGTGAGTGCGCCAACGTATGTCCCGTCCAGGTCCCAAACGAGTTCGACGCAAACTTCGCCCCAAGAAAGGCCATCTACATCCCCTTTGCACAAGCGGTCCCGTCCACGTACATAGTGGACATGGATCACTGCATAAGGTGTTACGAGTGCATCAAGGCCTGCAAGGTCGCCGGTGCGGGGGCCATCGACTTCAATCAGAAGCCCGAAGTGGAGGAACGTGAGGTCGGCACGATCATCGTGGCAACGGGCGCGGATGTGTACGATCCCAGTTCGCTCACCGAGTATGGGTACGGGAGATACGCAAACGTGATAACGTCGCTTGAGTTCGAACGCCTGATAAATGCCGGGGGCCCATCGGGCGGCCGGCTGATCCGGCCCAGCGATGGCAAGATCCCGGAGTCGGTGGCCTTCATCCAGTGTATTGGTTCGCGATCGGACAGGAGTGGTCACCTGTACTGTAGCAACGTCTGCTGTATGAACACGATCAAGGATGCCTTGCTCATAAAGGAGCACTGGCCGGAAACGAAGATCTACGTCTTCTATCTCGACATAAGGGCCTTCGGCAAAGGGTTCGAGGACCTGTTCAAGAGGGCAAAGAAGGAGGGCGTCATTTTCATCCGCGGCCTGCCGGCCGAGATCTACGAGAACGGAAGGAAGAACCTGATTCTCACCGGCGAGAACACTTTGAGGGGGGAGATCTATAACATCGAGGTCGGACTAGTAACACTTTCGGTCGGGCTTAGGCCC
Source organism: uncultured Thermococci archaeon (assembly GCA_964549615.1). Classification (GTDB taxonomy): domain Archaea; phylum CAYQAE01; class CAYQAE01; order CAYVLA01; family CAYVLA01; genus CAYVLA01. The sequence continues at coordinate 28,549 of CAZJVP010000018.1, forward strand.
GGACAGGACGCGGATATCGTCCAACGGCTCTTCAACCTATCCAGGACCCCGGATGGCTTCTTCATGGAGGCGCATCCGAAGCTTCGTCCAGTGGATGCTCCAACGGGAGGCATATTCTTCGCGGGGTGCGCGGAATCCCCAAAGGACATCAAGGACTCCGTGACCCAAGCCAGCGCGGCGGCGGCGAGGGCAAACATCCTCATGGCTAAGGGAAGCGTGACGGTCGAAGCAATAACGCCCACTCTGATTCGGGAGAACTGCAAGGCCTGTGGGCTTTGCGCCAAAGTCTGCCCCTACAACGCCATTCGCGTCGACAAGGAGACGAAAACGACGGAGGTGATCGACGCGGCCTGCGCGGGATGCGGAACCTGCGGCGCAGAGTGCCCCTCGGGTGCGTTGGTCATGCGCCATTTCACGGACCAACAGATCATGGCCCAGATCGACGCAGCGACGGAAGATGACGCTGGAAAGAAGGTCATTGCCTTCTGCTGCAACTGGTGCTCATATGCAGCAGCGGATTTTGCTGGAGTCAGCAGGATGCAGCAACCCACTCTTGCCCGCGTGATCCGGACCATGTGCTCGGGAAGGGTGACAAGCAAGTTCATCGAACGGGCTTTTTCTAGAGGCGCAGGTGCTGTCCTGGTTTCCGGTTGCCACCCGGGTGACTGTCACTACATCAATGCCAACTACCAGACCCAGAAGCGAGTCGAGAGATTCTGGAAGACGATGGAAAAGAAAGGATTGGATAGGAGGCGGCTCCAGCTAGCCTGGTTCAGCGCTGCGGAGGGCGAGGCCTTTGCAAGGAAAATCAAGGAAATGCAGGAGATCGTGGAGAGCCTGACTCCCGACGAGATCGAGAGATCGAAGGCGGTCTGGAAGACGGCTGTCGAGGCTGAGTCATCTTGAAGTGCATCCTGAACACCGGCAGGACATTGGAACAGGGCGTGGCATTGGAGGCTGGCAAGACATCGCAGCAGTACTATGAGGCTACCGCTCTGGCCTACGTCAACGATGACGACATGGAGGATCTGGGGTTGGAAGAGAATATGCCAATGGAGATCTCCACGGAGTCTGGGTCGGTTGTCGTAAGATGCAGGAAGGGCTGGATAGACCGGGGCCAGATCTTCATGCCCTGGGGCCCCTGGGCCAACGCGATCGTGGGTTCCGACACATCGGGGACTGGCATGCCAAGATATAAGGGCGTTGAGGTGGAGGTCAGCCCAACCAACAAGCCGATTACAACGCTCCACGATCTCTTCGTTGAGAAGGACAGGATGGTCAGAGCCGTCAGCGAGATTCCGAGATACTCCCCAAGCGCAACTACCCAGCTCGAGTCCAAGGGGCAGGGCGAGAGTGTTCAAACCACAATCAGCAACGTGGTCTGTCCTTTCTGTGGCTGCCTGTGTGATGATGTGGAGATCGTGACTGAGAGGGGAAGAATAGTAGATGCGGTAGTGGGTTGTGAGCTTTCCAAGAGCAGGTTCCTGAATTGGGACAAAGATCGAGTCAAACCGGCGATCAGGAAGGATGGGAAACTTGTCGAAGTGACCCTTGACAAGGCTATAGAAAAGGCGGCCGAGATTCTCAGAAAGGCCGACTACCCTCTGATCTACGGCCTGAGTTCAACGGAAGTGGACGCTCAGAGGGCAGCCATCAACCTTGCTGAGATGATCGGTGCAACAATCGATAACACAACCTCGGTATGCCACGGTCCAACCACGCTTGCTGCCCAAGATTGCGGTGTGCCGGAGATGACATTGGGGGAAGTGAGAAACAGAGCCGACTTAGTCATCTACTGGGGATGCAATCCCGCGGAGGCACACATCCGACACGTAACGCGGTACGCCACGACTCCGAAGGGCATGTTCATCAAAGGCGGAAGAAAAGACCGATTCGTGATCCACGTGGACGTTAGGGAAACGAAGACCGCGAAGGCTGACCCCAGGTGGCACTTCGTCTACCAACTCGCCAACATGTTCGTGAAAGTTAGACCCGGCCAGGACTACGAGCTGTTCTCGGCCCTAAGGGCCAGGTTAAGGGGACATGAGGTGGGTGAAGTTGCCGGGGTGCCCGCAAGCACTATCGACGACCTCGTCAACCGAATGAAGACGTGCAAGTTCGGAGTCATATTCTTTGGTCTGGGTCTCACAATGTCGAGCGGCCGGCACATGAACATCGATGCAGTCCTGCGACTGGTCAGAGACCTGAATGACCACACCAAGTTCACGATCCTCCCGATGAGGGGCCACCACAACGTAGCGGGGATCAACCATGTGATGCTGTGGACCACGGGATACCCCTATGCCGTCAACTTCTCGCGAGGCTATCCCATCTACAACCCGGGCGAGTTCTCGGCCGTGGACGTGCTTGCCCGAGGGGAATGCGATGCAGCCTTGATAGTCGCATCCGACCCGGTCGCTCACTTCCCGGTCCAGGCCGTCAAGCATCTTGCTGGAATCCCAACGATCGTAGTCGACCCGAAGATGAGCATGACCTCGCTGATGGCCGAGGTTCTGATCCCATCCGCGATAGCAGGAATCGAGTGCGACGGAACCGCCTATCGAATGGATGGCGTGCCCATCAGGCTCAGGAAGGTCGTCGATTCAGCATTCGAGCCAGACAAGCTGATCTTGGATAGGATCATCGAGAGGGTCCGGAGTTGAGTGTCGTCACAAGCAGTCTTGTCATAAGGAACGGCACCGTCTACGACCCGGCCAATGGGATAGACGGGGAGAAGATGGACCTGTTCATCGAGAACGGAAAGATGGTCGAGGAAACCAGAGGCAGGGAGATAGACGCATCAGGATTGGTTGTGTTCCCCGGGGGGATCGATATCCATTCCCACATCGCAGGGTCCAAGGTCAACCTCGGCAGGCTGTTCAGGCCGGAGGACCACAGGAAGGACCATGTCAGCAGGACCCACCTTACAAGAAGCGGCGTGGGATACTCGGTTCCGACGACCTTTGTGACCGGTTACAGATATGCCAAGCTCGGCTACACAACTATCATGGAGGCTGCAAGCCCTCCCCTGATGACGAGGCATACTCACGAGGAACTGAATGACACCCCCATCGTCGACAAAGCGTGCTACACTCTCATGGGAAACAATCACTTCGTCATGGACTACATCAAGAAGGGAGAGATGGAGAAACTCCGAGATTACGTGGCTTGGCTCCTGAACGCCACGAAGGGATATGCGGTGAAGATAGTCAACCCCGGCGGCGTGGAGAACTGGAAGTGGGGCAGAAATGTGGAAAGCATAGATGACAAGGTCGACAACTATGAGGTCACCCCCAGAGAGATACTGGTTGGCCTCTCTAGGGTCAACGACGACCTTGGTCTGCCGCATGCGATACACGTTCACGCCAACAATCTGGGTTCGCCCGGCAATTACGAGACCACCCTGCAGACCATGGACGCTGTGAAAGGCAGAATGCATCTGACCCATCTGCAGTTCCACTCGTACGCGGGAGACAGCTGGGCCAAATTCAGCTCCGGCGTCGACGAGGTGGTCAAATCAGTGGATAAACACGACAACATCACATGCGATATGGGCCAGGTGATCTTCGGCGACACTACCACGATGACGGCCGACGGCCCGTGGCAACACCGCCTCTATGGGCTGACGGGCAACAAGTGGTTCAATGCTGATGTAGAAATGGAGACCGGAGCGGGGGTCGTTCCCTACTACTTCACCAGGAAGAGTCCCGTTAACTCGGTTCAGTGGGCAATAGGTCTGGAGATTGCCCTCATGGTCAAAGATCCTTGGAAGGTCTGCCTCACGACCGACCATCCCAACGGGGGACCCTTCTATATGTACCCAAAGGTCATCTCGTGGCTCATGAGCAAGAAGGCGCGGGACCAAACCCTAGGATCGATCCACAAGGCCGCCTCCGCTAGAACTGCCCTGCCCAGCCTCGATAGGGAGTACTCCCTCTACGACATCGCCATCGTCACGAGGGCAGCGCAGGCCCGGGCCCTGGGGCTGAAGAACAAGGGGCATTTGGGGGTTGGAGCCGACGCCGACGTGGCGATCTATGAGTTCGCCGAGGACCACGTACAGCGCTCCTTCTCGAAAACGCGGTACACAATCAAGGAGGGAAGGGTCGTCGCTGTGAACGGAGAGATCGTCGACTCGTTTCAAGGAAGAACCTTTTGGGCTGATGCTCAGGGCGGGGTGACCGATGAGGTCAGGGAAGCATTTGCGAAATACTACACGGTCTCGTTTGAGAATTATCCCGTTCAGGACGATTATCTACCCAGAGCCGAGGCCGTTCCATGTGGCTAGATCAGGACAGGGCATCAGTTTCATCGTGGGACACGGGTTCGAGCAGCAATCCGCGTGAGGGAGCACCGTGATCAGGCTTAGACCGAGACAGGAATCGAGAATCCCAGTGGAGGCGGAATGCATATCGCCCGACGCCTTCTCGGGGAAGTCGGCAGCGCAAGTGGAGGATATGAAGATCCTATGGGGCAACAAGACGAAGAGGTTGGTCGATCTCTTCGAGGTCGTTGAGGATCCGGCAGAGCCTAACGAGATAGTGGTGGACGGGGACGTGAGATTCGTCAAGCATATCGGCGCCAAGATGAGCATGGGAAGGGTGATCGTGAACGGCGATGCGGGCATGCACCTCGGCCGGGGGATGGCGGGGGGCGAGATAATCGTAAACGGAGATGCTGGGGACTGGCTGGGAACGGAGATGGTCGGCGGGCTTATCAGAGTTAAGGGAAACGTGGGAAACTTGGCTGGGTCTGCCTACCGGGGCTCCAAGTCCGGCATGAAGGGTGGGATGATCGTCATCGAGGGGGGTGCAGGCGATGAGCTGGGCGAGTTGATGGAGGGTGGAACGATAGCCGTGAAAGGCAACGTGCAATCATTTGCGGGGGCGCTGATGTCGGGCGGGGCGATCGTTTGCTTCGGGGGTCTGGGCGGGAGACCGGGCGCTGGGATGACCAACGGAACCCTACTTGCCTTCAGCCAGCCAAGGCTTCTTCCGACGTTCAGATACGCGCGAACGTACAAACCGACTTTCATCAAGCCTATCCTTGAGGAGCTTAGGAAGCAAGGCCTCCCAGTGGAAGACCGGCAGATAGAAGGCTTGTACGACGCGTACGAGGGAGATCTTGCATGCGACGGGAAGGGGAAGATCCTCGTTTGGAAAGACTAGGCACAGATCTCCACGGGCGGTGCTTCTGCCCAGTGTGTCTGGATCCCGATGCTATGGATAGCGAACGTCGACCGTCAGCCCATCCCGCCCAATGATCGTCCTGGGGAAGTCGACTTCCTTGGCTATGGTCTCCTCGTCATATCTAGGTGAAAAATGGGTCAACAGGAGTCTCTTGGCTCCCGCCTTTCTCGCAAGCTGGCATGAAAGCTTGACAGTGGAGTGCCCGGTCTCCACGGCGCGGTCGGCGAGGTCATCGCAGAAGGTTGCCTCGCATATCAGAAGATCGGCGCCCCTGGACAGTCGGATTGCCAACTCCGTCGGGAGGACGTCTCCAAGGTAGACGATCTTCCGACCCTGCCGCGGCGGCCCAACCACCTCGCTAGGGCTGATTGTCCTGCCCCTCCAATGAATGGCCTTCCCCATCTGCAGATCCTTGTAAAGCCTGCCTTGGGGTATGCCGAGGGCTCGCGCCTTCTCCAAGTAGAACCTCCCCGGCCTTTGGTCCTCCTGAAGGAGGTAGCCCAGCGTCGGCACGAGGTGTTCGACCGCCCCACAATAGACAGCATAGCCGTCGAATCTCACAATGGCTCCAGATTCAAGCTCATGTCCCACGATCCTGAAACTAGATTGGAAATTGCCAATGGAGTTCAAGAGATGCGAAATCTTCTCCATTCCCGGGGGGCCGTAGATGTCAAGGGGATGGTCTCTTCCGAAGAAGGACATGCTTTGAACCAATCCGAACAGCCCAAGATAGTGATCTCCGTGGAAGTGCGTCACAAATATCTTGGAAACCCTCATGAAGCTGAGGCCAAACCTTATCATCTGTCGCTGGGTGCCTTCCCCGCAGTCGAAGAGTATTATTTCCCTCTGCCTTCGGACCGCCACAGCTGGCAAGCCGCGCTCCGGCGTCGGAACGCCGCAGGAAGTCCCCAGCAATGTTACCTTCATGTTGGAGACGGGGTTCCGAGGTCGCCCTGATTAGTGTTCCGTTATGTTTCGCATTCGAGAGGAGCTCGGATGTGGGTCAGACAGGACAGGATCCTAATCCAGTACCAAGGTTGCCTTGACTAGGGAGGGGTCCACGCTCTGGATGGTGAATTCCATCTTGCGACAGATGTGTATCATCCTTTCGTTCTCTGCACTTATCAAGCCCCAGATGGAGGCCAGCTTCTTGTCTTCGGCGATTCCGATCATCTTATCCACTAGCTTGGTCCCCAAGCCCAGTCCCTGCCAAGGATCTCCGACGAGCACGGAAATTTCAGCCGACTTTCCGTCGGGCCCCACGAGCAGCCTCGCCATGCCGATGATCTTCCTCTTGCCCTTTTCGACCAACTCTGCAACGATGGCCATCTCACGGCGATAGTCTATGTTCGTGAGGCGAACCAGATCCTCATGCTCTATTTGTTTTAAGGCTCCGAAGAACCCGAACCTGATCGACTGGGGTGACAATGCCTTGAGCAGCTTCCACAGCAGGGGCTCGTCCTCGGGCCTGACAGGTCGAAGGGTCACGGGCCGCCCGTCTCTGAGCGCCCATTGCTCAATGTATTTTCCGGGGTACGGTTGGATGACCAGATGGGAGCGTGGCTCAACCCCCGAGATTGCGAGATCCTTGTCAATAACGATCCTTGCGTCTAGGGCGATGAATTCCCGGCCGACGACGGCCAACGGGTTGATATCGACCTCGCGGATCTCAGGAAAGTCGATGATCATCTGCGAGAAGCGGACTAGATACTCCTCAAGATAGTCCAGCTTGACGGGGGGTTTGCTCCGGTAGCCTTGAAGCAGCGAGTAGACCTTCGTCTGTTCCATCAGCCTCCTAGCTAGAACGCGGTTCAGCGGAGGCAAGCCCACGGCTATGTCTCGATAGATCTGCACGCCCGTTCCCCCTTGGCCGAACATTATCGCAGGGCCAAACGTCGGGTCCGTTTTGCACCCAAGAATAAGCTCATAATCCACGCCCGTCACCATCTTCTGGACGGTGACCCCAAACAACCGGGCGGAAGGATCGTGCTTCTTGGCATTGGCCATAATCTCGTCGAACGCGTTTCTGACCTCCGCGCACGAATTCAGCCCCAGCACAACGCCGCCACAGTCGCTCTTGTAGGTGATGTCGGGGGAGTAGATCTTCAGAACCACGGGGAATCCTATGCTTGACGCCACGTTCATGGCGGCGCTCGCGCTCTCAGCGACGCGCGTCTCAACAACCGGAATGCCGTAGGTCTGCAGGAACTTCTTGGACTCCTCCTCCGTGAGTATGTGTCGTCCGCTGCGGGCGACCCTAACCACCATAGCCTTGAGATGGTTCCTTGGAGGGATCGCTTCAACCGGCAACTCCTCGGGGGTCTGGTATAGCTGCTCCAAGTTCCTGGAGTATTGGTACATGTACATGTAGGACTTCACGGCCCTCTCCGGGGACGAGTAGGCTGGTATGCGTTTCTCTCGGAGGAGCTCAAGTCCCGCCTCGACCTTCCTTTTTCCGAGAAAAGATGCAAGAATCGGTTTCCTGCCTGTTCTCGGTAGCTCTGTAATCGCCCTTGCAACGTCATCGGAGGATGCCGCCCCTTGCGGCGTGTATATCACCAGAATTCCGTCGACGTTCTTGTCTCCGATACAAGCCACAATCGCGTTGCGGTATCGTTGGCCGTCCGCATCCCCTCCGATGTCGACGGGATTTTTCTTGCTAGCATGGGAGGGCAGCACCCTTGATAGAGTCCCCACAGTCTCTCTTGAGAGCTGTGGTAGTTCCCCGCCTCTTTCAAGCAACACGTCGGCGGCCATGATGCCAGGGCCGCCGGCGTTCGTTATTATCGCGAGCCTAGAGCCTCTTGGAGGTCTCTGCGTCGCCAAGATCTCCGAGACGTTGAAGAGATCCTCTATCTCATCTACCCTTGTGATGCCAACCCTCTGGAAGGCCGCGTCAAAGACCTTGTTCTCATCGGTCAAAGACCCCGTGTGCGATACAGCGGTATGAGATGCTGCGGCCTCTGCGCTCTGAGCGAACTTGCCCGACTTGATTGCCACGATGGGCTTGGTCCTTGAAAAGGCCCTTGAGGCGCTGAGGAAGTTTGGCGCGTCCGTGACCGATTCTATGTACATGAGGATGCTTCGGGTCTCGGGGTCCTGCCCGAAGAAATCGATCAGATCCCCGAAGTTGATGTCGGCCATGTTCCCCAACGATACGAAGCTGCTGAATCCAACATTCGTATCCATGGACCAGTCCAGAATTGCCGAACCCAAGGCACCGCTTTGCGAGATCAATGCGATGTTCCCCATTCTAGGCATCTGGTCCGCGAAACTTGCGTTCAACCCTATCGAGGGGACGATCAGGCCGAGGCAGTTTGGGCCGAGAATCCTCATGCCATACCTGCGTCCCGCGTCGATGACCTGGTTCTCCAACGCCGCGCCCGAGGGACCAACTTCCCTGAAGCCTGCCGACACTATGATGATCGCAGGAATCCCAGCCTCCCCACAATCCTCCACGATCGCTGGAACCGTCGGAGCAGGGGTGGCGATGACCGCCAGGTCGACGGGACTTGCAAGCTCTTTGACGGTGGCGTGGCAACTGATTCCCAAGACAACGCTTCGATTTGGGTTAATCGGGTGCACCTCGCCACGATATCCCTTGATCAGGTTCTCCATTATCGTGCGTCCGACGGAGCCGCTTTCTTCGCTGGCCCCGACGACTGCGATGGTATCCGGCCTAAACATTTTCTGGAGGTTCTCCACTCCCATGGGGGTGATCTCCAGCCCCGCGCTCATGGGCTTTCTGCCCATATTAATCTATCACGAGGCCGACGTGATGCCATGAAAGGGAAAGTGCGTTGGTCCTTGCACCTGGACCAATCCATCGGACAGCTGACAAGCCGGGGCCCTATCCCGGGTCTTCGCTGGGCTTCCTTCACGAACAAGCCATCGATGTTGCCATGTCTCCTGTCTGCAACATTCTTTAGTCAAAACCGCCGAAAACCCGGCAGGAGATCGTTCCACCATCCTACGGCATCCTTCAGCTAGGATTCTCTCGGGTGCCTGACAATACTGGGGGGTGCTCCCGGACCGGCCGGCGTCGAACTACGCTTTTTGCCGATGATGAGTTGGCCTTTTGCCGATCAATTTAAAAGGATCGGGCGCGAAGACCTGAAAGGTCGGGCCGTGACGAGGGTCAAGCTGTGTCTTGATGCGGGTTGTTCAAGGCAGATCCTCTTGGAGGACGGTCGCTGCATAGTCGAGATCAAGGACAAATGCACGGCCGTCCGCGTCCCCCGGGACTTCAAACTGAAATCTGAGCAGATAGCCCGTGAAACCAAGAGGCAGATTATCCTCTCGGGTGAGCTGTTCAAGGGCGTCAGGGAAGGCTGCGATCTCGAGATCTGACGAGGCCAACTGGCAATGGCCGGATCGAGCCATCTCCCTGATCGCACCCAAAACGCTGCGCATCGAATCCTCCACGCGTATCACGAACACGCAGCGAAGAGCCCAAGCCTAGTTCCTGCATTCATGAGGGCTGGCAAGTTCGGAAGGTGATGCAACCGCTCACTGCGTTGCGGAATTGCTTCCCAACCTTGGCCAATCTGGAGCCCGGATCATGCCCGCGATCGGCCTAGGGGACCTCATCTGCGTGGGTCTCTCGATGACCCCCCCGCCGTCATCCCTTCACGGGTATCTCCTCTCGAGAACGTGCATCGCGTTGACAGACAGCTTGAGCCCCTGTGTCACCTCAATGGGGGCATTTGACCGCGGAGGCGCGCACCCTTCCCAGGAAAGCGAGCGCCAAGCACACCGCGATCAGGGCCACGGGCATCTGCCTGCCCTATGTCCGTCCTTCGCTGTCCGCTGCGAATAGATTGGGTAGGCCTTGCAACATCGGCAAGGTTGGTCCTCGATCAGGACTCTATGGCACACCGTCATGAACACCCTCAACGTCCGATATGCACCCAGGGAACCGCTGGCGAATCCTTGCAACAACCTCGGCTGCCACTCTCTGCGCCAACTATGCGTCCTTCCTCCCGGCGGGGACCATTGGCTTGTCGCTGGCGCCGATGATCCTTGCCTCGTCGAAGCGACCAATTGCCGTTCTGTTCTCGGATCAGGGCTCCCGTTTTTTTCCCGGGTCACCTCAGATCGAGTCTACTAAGATATAAAGCCCAAAGGTGTTTAGGGATGCAGCCGGCGTCTGGATGGATCTGCTCTTCGTCTACTCAGGAAACTACGGCGAGAGGGTCATCGGGAACCTCATGAACTATCACAGGTTCTGCACCGTCTGCGATCCCGCTTGCAGCAGCTGCAGGTTTGGCCAGTTCAACTGGTCCTCCGAGATAAGACAGGCCCTTATCGTGCCTGGGCCCAGTGATGCCCTGCCGCCGCAGGAAGGGTCCTCCCTGGCAATCAATGCGCCAGAGGCCGAGGTGGCATTTCTAATCGACGTGCATCCAGAGGTCATGTTGGATTTTGTTGAATCCCTTCGGGGCACCCGGGTAAGGGCGGTCATCGTGCCGATTGAAAGACCCGGGATCGGGGCCGGGCTCCTGAGGCAGGTCCGTTCCATCCTTGACGAGCTCAAGGTGGAGCTGGCCTGTCCAAAACCCTTCTGTTCCCTCACTCCGCACGATTCCTCGCCAACGATCAACGCCTTCATCGAGAAGTTCAGAATCGGAAGGCCGCTCATTGAAGTCGAGACTGAAACCGCAGCATCCGGCGAGCATACAATCTCCAAGGCACGTGTCCTAAGGAGTTCACCTTGTGGTGCGACCTGGTACATCTGCCGTAAGCTTGTGGGAACCCGGGTTGAGGCAGAGGCAGTTGCGGAGGTGGTTGCGCGCGCTCACCACACCTACCCCTGCACAGCCTCCATGGTCATGGACCGGGAGACCGGAGACACATTCCTTCACGCGGGCGGGCGCATCGCCCGGGAGAGCGTGTTTGAGGCGCTGCGCCGTAACCTCGCGCAGAGGGGCAGGTATGCGGAGGCACAGCGCATGGCGGACTCGGCCTTGAAGAAGACGCCCTAACGCAGCCGGATCAGCCGCCTTCGGCCTTCTCCGCGACGGCTCTGGCCACCTCCTCGCACAAGCACTCGGCCGCGACCTGCATTATCTCCTTCTTAAGCTCTGGATCGGTGTCCATCCCCGCGAGGCAAGGGTAATCGTGATGGGCGCGGATCGCCTTGTCTCTTGACTCGGACACATCGACCCCAACGAGCCTCCCGGCCACGAATCGCGCCGATCCACATGGAGTATCCCTCTTCACCCTGGCCGAAACGATCACTCCCTGTTTCTGCTCGATCTCCAAGCGCGGCTTTCCCAGTATGGTGGAGAAAGCTCGAATCAGAGGATGCGCGCTCCCGTCGAGTTGACAGAAAGGTTTGGGAAACTCATGCTTTATTCCGAGTTCGTCCAATTCCTTGGCCAGCTGCCTTTTCAACCCCTCGGGCAGCAGGTGCCAGTCCTCTATCGGCACCAGAACCTCCTTTGCCCCCGTGCGTTTCGCGACCTCGGGTATCACTGGAGCGACATCAGGGTTCAGAAACAGTGCCAGCAGAAGATCACACTCAGGCGGGTCCTTTGGAATGACCGTCTCAAGGTCATCGATCAACCCATGCACCGCCTCGGGGTACTCGTGTATCCCGACTATCATATTCGCGAGCCCGTGCTCAACAAGGTTGTTCACGACCTTCTCGCCAAGAGGTCCTCTGGAGAGGATGTATATTCTCAATGGATCTCGTCCAGATGATGGCGCTAAGCAGTCTACTGTTTCTTCCATTTCTTTTCAAGGAAGGACGGGATGGATGAGGAATCCAGCGGACCCACGAGAACATCAAAGCCTGTCGCATCCTCTATGTCTCCCCTGAGCCTTGCCGCCATGCCTGGGATGATCAGGGTCTTGTGATCGATCTTGCTCTTGACATCGTATTTCTGGATCGCGTCGGCCACCTTCTTGGCGTCCAGCTGGCCACCCGCCACCGAGGACTGTACGCCAATGCCCTCCGTGTCCACGACCAGGAGGCGGCAGGACAAATTGGCGGCCTGGATGTCGGATTCCACGGTGTAGAAGGTCAAGGCAAAGTTCGTCGTCAGCAACAACGGCGCACTACGGTCGGGCGCTCCGTACTCCTTCAGGCCGGGCTCCACGGCCACCGGCCTCCGGGGATCCGTGTAGATGTTTTGGCGGAGGGTGAGGACCGCAAGATGGGCCCACGGTTCCATCGTCTTCAGCACCAGAAGGTCGGCGTACCTTCCGATGAGCGCGGAGGCCAGCATGGCCTCCCTAAGCGATTTCTCAGCCTCGTCGCCCTCATCCATCCACACGCTTGCGGGAACGCCCATCAAGGGGTACCCAACGATCTCCTGCTCGCCTTCAATGGCCGCGATCCTGAGCTTGGCGAAGTCTTGGATGGTGGAACCAAGTCCCGCCGAATACGGGTATGTCCCAGGGTCAAGGACGATGTCAGTAACACCGGCGGATCTCACCTTCGAGATGATCCTCACCAACCCGTCCAGGGAGCCGGACGAAACCGCAAGCGGGCAGCGGTGCTTGGTTGCCAGGCTCGCCATCTGCTCCCAGTTCTCCTCGGCAGCCGCATAGAGGAGGGGACGGTTCGGCCCCACTTCCTCCAAGGCCGCCTCCAATTCCTTGGGATTCAGACTGCACAGGATGAGAGGCTTGCCCGAGGCAGCGCAGAGCTTGGCCGACTTCGCGAAGCGCTCCGGATCTCCGCTTGCGCACCTTACGGCGATCAAGTCCAAGGTGAGCACCTCCCCAACCCTCTCAAACCTGACGCTTGCGATCGCCCTTGCACGTTCGGAGATCTGCTCCGGGGTCAACTCATCAGCCACCTCCACCGCTAGCGCAGTCCTGTTGTAGTACGTGAGCTCGTGACGCCGGACCACCTCCTGGCCTCCAACCAACACGCCCTTGTCCTCCGTGCCGATCAGCACCTGGCGAACCGGCGGTCTCAGGAGGTCCTCAAGCTCCCGCCTTAGCCCGTCATATTTGGCCTCCAGCAGAGGCGGACAGTCCGCCACCTTCACCTTCCTGTCGATTAGGCTTGACGCGAAGGCCATGCAAGTCTTCTGGGCACACAAGGCACAGTTGGTCTTCGGAAGATATCTGTAGATCGTAAGCGGAGTCGTGTTCTTTTTCATCTTGCACCCTCACCTTCTCTATATCCCCACGACCCATGACCGTGGATCCATCTTCCTACTGGGGTTGCCAGAGAACATCGCGGACAGCACATCCTTGTAAAGCTTGACGGCCAGCGGGTGAAGCATCATGCACAGGTCCGCACCTGCCAGTGTCAGAGTCAATGCCTGAACGGCTTCCCAGATCGGGCCCCTGTACTTCCTATCCCCCCACTCATCCTTCTTCTTCCAAGACTCCCTTGCTCCCCACGCGTTGGTCACGCCCAGGCTAATTGGCATCTGGAGCGAGGCATCCCCTTTCAGGCCTGCAAGTCGGATCCTCTCTGTCACTGAGAAGCTGTAGTCTATCCCGTATCCAAGGGCGCCTGATGTCGGATCGATGATTATATGGTCCTTGGGCACACCGAAGTCCAGCAGCTTCTGGTTGAGCGATTTCTGCATGTTGACGTCCAAGTCAGTCCAGGAGAGCACGTTGTGGCCATAGTCGATCGCCGCCTGCGAGACTTTCTTCCAATCCTGGGACAGCGTCGCAGACGCCAACATCACCCTTTCCCCCGCAGCGGCTTCGGCTGCCTTCTCGAGGACCAGAGGGTCGTTCTCAGGATTCCCGGACCCGCCCACCGCGATCGGGAGATGCGTTGCCTTCAGAACATCCCCAACGACCTCGGCAGCCTCCTCAGGGGTCTTGTACAGCTCCTTTCCTCCCTCAACTTTCAGGAGCAGCGGATCCGTGCTGACGAGGTGAAGGGTGATCATCTCGGCCTTGAGTTCTTCCTCACAGAACCTGGCCCACTTGCAGGGATCGTCCCAGACCGGGGAGTAGACCTTCCTCTGTTCCAAGGCAAACTGCGGTTGGGGCATGTCGAATACGTCGTAGGTAACGACCGGCCGATTGGGCATCGCCCCCTCCATGGGGTAGAACGGCGGAGCGGTCTCGCCGCCCAGCTCCACGACCGATCCCCGGGTCCCTCCGTCGGCCTTGGTAGCCCCGATCGTGACCTCTTCGATCCTCCCTTTGAACTCCTCGGGCTTGAACTCAAACCTTGCCTCTTCGGCGGCCCTGACTTCTTTGGCCACCTCCGGAACGATTCCCAGCCTGCCCGCTGACGGCAAGAGGTCAAGCTCAAGCCTATCCAGCTCGATCGTCACGTTCTGAAGCTCGATCTGCTCCAGTTTCTCGAGAGCCCGCAGAAGCTTCTCGATGTCAAGACTCACTTGCGACCCTCCAAGATCTTGCCCACAACGAAGCCTTTGACGGCGGAAAGGGCCTTGGAGGCGGGGTCCAAGGTGAATACGGACCTGCCCTCCCTGTCCGCCGTGGATACCTCGCTATCCTCGGGTATGATTGCATCGATGCTGAGTCCGACCTGGGAGGCCATCCTCGCAAGATCCTCCCTACCATCGTTCACCCTGTTGGCTATCAGGTGGAACCTTCCGAACCTGGATCCGAGACTCTCAGCCAGCTTCATCATACGCTTCGCCGTTCTGAACCCCTTTAGGGAGAAGTCCGTGACTATGATGGCTTCGTCCACTGAACCGGCGGTCCTGCGACTGATGTGCTCAAGTCCGGCCTCGGCGTCGATGACCACATAACGATATGAATTCGCCAAGGAGTCCAAGAGGTTTCGGAGGATGTTGTTGACTGCGCAGTAGCATCCTGGACCTTCGGGCCTACCCATCGCGAGGAGGTCGAATTTGTCCCCCTCGACCAGGATCTCGAAGATTCTGGACTCTAGCCAGATCCGCTTATCAACCTCCGGCCCCATTCGCCTTTGCTCGCGGGATAGCTCCTCTCTGATGTCCCCCAAGGTCGATCCAACGCTCACCCCCAGAGTCTCCCCGAGGTTTGAATCCGGATCGGCATCCACGGCGAGAATGGGGGCCTCCGCGCCCTCCTCTATCAGGGACCGCACGATCAGACCGGCAACTATCGTCTTGCCGGTTCCGCCTTTCCCCGCCACAAGTATGCGCATGGGCCCTACTTTCCTCCCCTCCTAACGATGATGCGTTCGGCCTGTATTCGGGCGTTCTCGAGGATTATCCTGATCCCGGATCCCGCCGGCCAGCCGACGGCTTCCGCGGGCAGCTCCATCCTAGGAGCCACCAGCGCCTCCTCAGCCGCTTCCTTCCCCTCCTTCCATCGACCAACCACAGGATGGCCACGCTGTCTGAGCGCTTCCTTGAGGCCCTCGATGTTGGCAACTTCTCTCTCCGTCGGGATCTTGTCTCTGAGATCTTCGGGGATCGCTTCTAGGACTGCCTCCTTGGTCCGGCTGGGAAGCCAGACGATCCGATTCCATCCCCCATCAGCTTGCAGGAACTTGGGTGAGCGCATGTACTCTATCGCCATGCCCAGAAAGCCGTGGCTCTGTTTCCCCCCTCCAACCTGCGTCGCCATGGCCGAGAAGGTAAGGCCATTGACGGCCTCTCCCTGGAAATCCCTGGGCACTATCCCTATCCCGTCAACCTCGGGGATGTAGAAGGCGATGGACTCGAAGCACCCGCAACTTGTGTGTGGATAGTCGAAGATGCTGTGCATATAGACCCTTTCCACCTCGCCCAAGGATCTCTCCTTGGTCACCGCGTTTATGCCCGAGTACTCTCCCGTCAGATCGTTGAGAAGCTCGCCTTTCGGAATCCGAAAGTTTGGCCCCTTGGGGTCAACCCTTGATGCAGCTCGAGCATCAAACCAGGTTATCGCGCCGCACAGAGCGATCCTGGTTGGCGTAATTGTGCAGACGTGAGTGGGGGCGAAGCTTTGACAAAGGACGCACCCGTAGAACTCATCAACGTCCTCGTCCCTCAGCGCCCGGGCCCTGGCATCCCGCGCCTTGTAGATCTCCATGGCCCTCTTCTGGAACTCCACGATCTCTTTGTCTTCGGTGAAGAAGGTAAATGAGATCTTCTCCGCTATCGGAAGCTCGGCCTTGAACAGCTTGATCAGGGCCATGCCCAGGTATCTCAGGCTGTTGAACCCCTTCGCATACGCTTTCTTGCTGAGGCGACACCAGATGTCGTACCTTTGGTTCAGATGCATGAATCCCTCAATGTAGTTGCAGAACTCGTGGATCCGCCTTTCCAGCACCGCTTCCAGATCCTTCTCGATCTGCTCGCCGGCAACCTCCATGAGAATCCCAAAGTTGTAGTGCCCTCCCTCCTCCATCTGCGAGAGGTCGGGCCCGATGATGGTCACCTTTCCGTCCTCGACCTCCGAGAGCTCCTTGGCTTGGGTGAGCTCGGCCTTGTACTTGACCTTCGGCCCACCGAGCTCGACGTACATGTCGGGGGTCCGAATTCGCTCTCCCTCGTAGATCATGCCCATCTCAAAGGGTAGCTCTGAAGACTCCATTACTCCTCACCCCTAAGAAGGCCGGCAAGCCTCTGCATCTGCGCATGCCACGTAGCCGGGACCAGGTTCGAGAAGGAATACCTCGCGTTAGGCTGGTAGTGTCTTCCAAGGCTAACGGTTCCTACCCCGCGCCCAAAGTGCTTCATCAATGAGAACATCTGCGACGCGTAGTAGTAATCCATGCCTAGAAAGATGACCAGATCGTAGGCGCCTTTTCCATCGAACCCCTGCCAGTCGGGGTCCCTTAACCTGTCCATTACCTCCAGCACATTCATGTACACGTCCGGCTTCACCCCACTGGCGACCGCCATCAGCGGCCTGGTTCTCGGTGAGGCGACGAGGCTTGAACTCGGTATTGCCCTGACGACGGATAGCATCGCCCCGTCATCTGAGATCTCCGGCCCCAAGACGGTTAGGATGCGCCTCGCCCTGGATATGATCTTGCTCATCCTGTCCGCGTCAGCCACCACGGCCCTTACGTGCCCGGGATCATTTCCAAGAAACCAAGGCGTCGACTCCGACATGGATCATCTGCCTCTCACTAATCTTTCAAGCAAAGTGGGATCGGGGATCTTCCTGGGTTCCCAGTTTCTATCCTTCAACAGTTGAAGTATCTCAGTCTTCATCGTTATTGGGATGTCGGCCTGGGTTCTGACGAAAAGGTGCAGGTCCTCTGGCATCGATCCGAGGTACTTCCTGTGCAGGTCGACGTAATGGGTCAGCTTGATCTGCCGCCCTTTGCTTGTGTCGTTGGGCCTGATGCACAGCTTGGCCGCTGCAACTATGGCGTCCTCCTTCGAATCCGCCACGTACAGGAGGTGAAGCGGCGCGGGCTCGGTTTGAATTCTCGACCCATCGCGGGCATCATAGACCCACCAGTCCTCGTTCTTGTCCTGTCTACCGACGTACGTCCTCCGGTACTTCGAAGCCTGGCTGCTGACAATGGCCGGGATGCCCAGCCGGTTGAACCCGGTCGCTATGGATGCCGCCTTCTGGGACATCGCCCCCCAAGCTATGCCGACGGCGCCTACCCTGTTGAGGACGTAGTCGGCTATCTCCTCGAAATTGCCCCTCAGACGCCTCCCTGCGAATATGCTGGCGACCTTTATCGCGGCTCCCGAGATGTGGGCATTCGCGACGCACGATCCCACGTTGCACAGGCAGCCTCCGTCGAAGTCCCCTGGGTATCTTTCGTAAAGGCTCTTGCCTTCCTCATCCGCGTATGTCGCAAGATCCATCGCCGAGCAGCCGGACGCGGTCACGATGTATCTGCGATCAAGAAAGATCCTTGCCATCTCGCCTATCTCCTTGTATCCCCCTGGATAGTTCGGACAGCCGACGAAAGCGACCACCCCCGGGATCTCCCCCAGGACTATTGGCGCTCCGACCTTTCTGATCTCAACGTCCTGGATGGGTCCCCTGCCAGCCCGGAGTTTGAACTTCTCCTTGCTGATCCTGCCGGATGCACCCTCATTTATCATGTTGATTATGGGCATGTGTTGAGGGCAGGCCGATTCGCAGCGGGCACAGCCCGTGCAGCGCTCGTAGAACTCCTCGAAGAGGGAGAAATCCCCTTCGGCCGCCCTTGCCATCGCCTTCGGGATGTCCAAGTTGCTTTGACACTCCCTAACGCACGCCTCGCACTCGGTGCACCTAACGGCCATGGAGGAGAGGCGCTCCGCGTCGAGCTTCTTCCCATGTCCTTTCTTGTGCAGCTCAATTGCAGTCCTTACGGCCACCTCGCCGGCCTTTGCCTCATCTGTAATGAGCGCGCCGGGGGCCTTGTCCTGAACAAGGTCCCGCACTATCTCGTCCGCAGGATCATTCGTCCTATCCTGAAGTCCGTAGCAGATCTTGGCCGTGGTTGCGATCACCGGGGTTTTAAGTTTCTTGGCCTCCTCAAGAACATCGGCTCTCACGCATTGCTCATCGACGATTATGACATCGGCTATCCCCATTCGGATGAACCTTAGTTGCTTGGAGAGCGGGCCGATCACCTTGGTGGCCTTGCTGTACCTTGAGAGATCCAGGGCAGTGCAGCAGATGCCCGCAACCTCCACATCCTCCTGCAGCCCATTCCTCTCAAGGTACTCTATGACCTCTGCACCGGGCAGGACGCTATGACCTATGGCTAGGATCACGGGCTTTGCCGGGTCGATGCAGCCCAGCCCTATGTCCACGAGGGGCGCATCGGCGTCCCCTTTGGGATAGGGAAGCGCCACGACCTGGGCGAGGTCGGCAATTTCCATGAACATGTGGTCAATCATACTTATGTGAAGGGATTTGGACTCGAAGTCCATGTAGCTTCCCTCCTGCCCGGTGTGCGTGGCCGATAGGAGATCCATCAGCTGGCGCTCCCCGTATTCCAAAGGGGGCAGTAGGTCGGCCAGGGTGGTGGGCTTGCTGCCATGTATCAGACGCACGAGCGGCGCCTCGACCTGGATCTTGTCGCCAAGGTTGATAGGGTGGCCGGGGCCGTATTTCTCCACGAGCCTCTCCACCAACTCCCTGGCGTGAGCGCCGTGGGCAGACGCACCGATGCAGCATGCGAGAAGTATGATCCTTCCCTGCTGGCTTTCTATGTCAAGGCCGCAGGCACCCTTCTTGCCGTTGGAGAGATCGCATTTCCCGTAGGTGCAGAGGCAGCACATGTCGCAGAATGGGGCATACATGGGCCTGTACCGCGACAGCAGCTTCCGGTCCCATTCCCTCAGATCCAAAGGACCCGGAGCCGGCGTCGGGCCGCAGACCTCTTCCCATTCTTCGACCAGGACCTTTCCGACCTTTATCTCCAGCCCTCTGATCCTTCCAAAAGAGGTGACTACCTCATCGGCCTTAATTCTCGCTGCGCTCATCCCTCCCCACCTTCCTCCTCAACGGGCACCTCTGCAGACCTGAACGGCAAGGCCGACTCCTTTCTCATCAGATCGAAAAGCTTCAGATTGCCCCTGTACCGTTTGGACCTAGACATCCTCCTGAGCGTTTTCGGCTTCGTCGGCCTTGCCGTCTCCAAGATTCCATCCTTGACGAGCGCATTCAAGATCTCCTCGCCCCTTTGTGTTCTGGCAATCACCGTGCACCAACCATCTGCAGCGCCGACGGCCCCAACCGACACGTCCGCAAACTCGGCGGTGAAGTCGCGGCAAGCAAGGCATCCAGGGTTGATCACCGATTTCATCTCGGGAAGCGGGATCTCCACGAATTGGCTTCCCGCTTGCACTTTGAAGTTGCCTTTTATGTTGAGCTTCGTGATCGTCTTCGGGTCCACCCCCCTTTCCGGCAGGAAGGTGGTCACCATCTTCTCGCAGAAGTTCTCGCTGCAAAAGATCCCAACGAGGAGCGCCACCCTCTGGGTGAGGCTCTTGAGTCCACCGAACTCCAACTTCCTGAAGGCTGCTAGGTGGCACGGCAGGCCAACGAGGGCCACGCTCTCCAGCTTCTCCTGCCGGGCCCACCTCAAGGCCACTAGGTTAGGCGACAGGTTGTATTTCGATTTCGATGCCTGCCTTGCCTCCTCCCAGCTCCTTGCCAGGAACGGCGACCCAATAAAGCTCTCATCGGCCTTGCAGACGATCGCCCCATCTATCCTTTTCTTCTCGAAGGCGTACTTGAGGATGGCCGAAACAACCCCCCCGTCCTGAGCCCGGCCTACAACCTCCGGATCGACCGCCCTTGCAGCAATAATCTGGACATGGTACCCGAGCTCGTCCTTCTCGCCCCTGAAGAGCCTGCTCTCGATCTCCTCGGTGTACATGAAACTCCTGGGACAATGAATGGCGCAAAGCCCGCAGGTTATGCATTTCGCGCTGCCCTTCATCACCGGGAGCCCGTCGCGGCCAAACTCGATGACGTTTCGCGGGCAGACGGCCGAGCAAGCACCGCAACCGGAGCACAGGTCTCTCAGGACCACCTCATTCACCAGTCCCTGGAAGCCCTGCTCCCTCATCCTCAACGTGAAACTCTCGATTGCCTGCTCATCCGTTTCCAATGGAATCCACCTTCCCGACCAGCTTCTCGGCAAGCCCCTCGATGGCTGATACTGCCTTGCTCTCGGGGTGAGCATCGATCAGGGCCTTCCCCTTCATCTGGGCGTCGATCACGCATTCATCGTGGGGAACAATCTGAAGTATCTCAAATCCGCTGAGGGAATCCACTACGAATCTTTGCTCGGCTCCGTTCCTCACCTTGTTCGCAACAATGGCCTGCCTCAAGCCGAGCTGATCCGCAAGGGCACCGATTCGTTTGGCCGTCATTATCCCCGGAACCGTTGGTTCAACGATTATAAGGAGGAGGTCAGCGTACCTCGCGGTCCCCCTGCCCAAGTGTTCAATCCCCGCCTCCATGTCGACCACGACATGGTGTTCGTCGGCCAGCACCCTTCTCAGGAAGGCCTTGAGGAAAGCGTTGGCCGGACATGTGCACCCGCTCCCGGCGGACCTGATGGTTCCGAGCAGCACGAATCGCACTCCGTCAGGTCCCTCTATCGCCAGCTTCTGCGGGAGATCCGAGACCTTTGGGTTAGCCTTGAAGACTGCGCCTATGGAGTAGGGTTCGGCCCCCGTCCTTTCCCGGATCAACTCTTTCATATCAGACAGGGGCAGTAGGTCCGAGACCTGCTCGTCTGGGATCCCAAGGCTGGAATGGAGGTTGTAGTTGGCATCCGCGTCTATCGCAAGGACCTTCAGTCCTCGTCTGGCCAGCTGCCTCGTAAGGGTTCCAGCGATGACGGTTTTTCCGGTTCCTCCCTTGCCGCTGACGCACACCTTCACGAGATACCCTTTCCTAGGCTATTGCGCAGCCGATCGGGCATAAATATCTCCTCCAAATATGAAAGTCTGCAACTTTCCGCGTGCGCCGTTCTTGCGGTTCCCGGCCACTCAACACCCGTCAGCCTCTCGGCTGCCCAGCCAAGGCTCGCGAAACGGGGGCACGATCCTTTTGAAATCATGAACGGGTTAATCAAGGTGGCACAGACGGCAGAACAGCCCCGGTCGTCTCTGCAATCATGCCGAGCTCGATCTCTCCGGCGCCAACGGCCGCAGCCACCTGATCAACGGGGGATGTCGTCACGGTCGTCCTCTCGGACGGCCTCGTCTGACGCGCTGCCTTGGCCGAAATCGGAGGAATCTTCGCCTGAATGCGTCAGCTCGGGAAGATGCTCCTGTGAAACCCGGAGAATTCCAGCATGTCGGTTCACCACCTGTTTTCGACTATTTCAACAGAGACCTGGTGGATTCAGACTGCACAATTGGTTGTGCACTGGCCAGTCAATCTGTAAAGGACGCAGTCGCTAGGTGGAAGGAGAGGAAAAAAAGTAATCCACCGGCCGAGATCCCAAGCAAGACGGGCTGAGGAAGGACCCTCTCTGCCCAGGTCTTGGAGATGGCCGACAACATCGAGGTTTTGGAGGTGGAGGTGATGCGCCCAATCCAGTCCTAGGGACCTTGGCCTACCTCTTCGACCTGCCAAACTCCTCCAACGTCCGCTGCAGCAGCTTTTCCAGACGGAGGACGTGGTTATCCCACGTGAGGTCCTTGACGCTCCGAACGGCATTAGCGGACATCTCCGCCCGCTTGGAGTCGTCAGATAGCTCCTTGATTCCCTGCGCTAGGGAATTCGCATCTCTGGTACGCAACACGCAGTTGTGGCCGTCAACCAGGATGGTGTCGTAGCCGAAATTGGGCGCCACGATGGGGAGCCCGCACGCAAGGGCCTCGTAGCAAATCATCGTCAGATCGCGCCTGTACTCGTTGCCTATGAAGAGGAAGATGTCGCTGCTCGCGAAAGCATCCTCCACGTTGCTTAGAAAGCCGCCCACATATGTGAGGTTTGGTGCGTCCAGGTCCTCGATGAACTTCCTTTGCGGGCCGTCGCCGGCCACAAGGAAGTGGACCTCGTTTCGGAGCCTCTTGACGATCTTGACGAGTATGTCGACTCCCTTCTGGTAGCTCAGCCTGCCTGCGAAAAAGACGACAGGTTTGTCGTCAGGCAGTCCAAAATCCACCGATGGCTTCCTTTCAGGCTTGAAGCGGTCATGATCGATTCCGAAGGGTATCCTGTGGTATTTCGTCAGGCCCAACCGTTCGAGCTCTGCGGCCACAGTCCTAGACTCAAGTAGCAGGCAATCGCACTTCATGTACATTCTCTTGGAGTAGAAATCCATGAGCGGCTTCCAGGGAGCAAAGAGCGACCGAAAAGCAGCCCCCATGCTCACCGATTCGAGGCAGTGAAGGAAGGCCACGATCGGCCTGCGGTTGTTCTTCGCCGCGAAAAGGGCGATCGAGCCGAGAGGAGCTATCGACTGGAGGAAAACGATGTCGTAGTCTATGACCACCTTCTTGGCCTCGCCGTAGGCGGGGAAGGTGAAGTCGTAGCCATGAACTGCGATGTCGATGCTTTTCAACCTGTGGACATGGATGCCGTTGGGATCCCGGTCGGTCTGCCTCATGCCGAACATCGGGGCTAGCACGCCGACCTCATTTCCGCGAACCAGCCGCTTAGACGTTTCATCGATATACCTAACCACGCCATCGGTCTTTGGAAAGTAGGAATCCGTGGCGTAGAGGATTTTCATTTGGCGCCCCCGGGCCTCGATAACAAAAAAATCTTATTACCGGGCGACACAGCCAAAAACCGTGTACCTAAAGCTCGACCCCAACAACTGGGCTACCGTAGCGAGGCGAGCCAGATCCATCATGGTCAGGGGGGGCCTAGTCGTGTATCCGACGGATACCGTCTACGGGCTTGGGGCTGATGCTTCGAATGAGCGGGCCGTTGACGCCGTCTACCTCGCCAAGGGCCGGCCGCCGGAGAAGGCGATCTCGATTGCCGTTGCAAGCATAGAAAAGATCAGACAGCTTGCGGAACTTGATGCCGGGCTCGAAAAGGCTCTCTCGATGATGATGCCCGGCGCCTACACCGTTCTACTCCGGGCCAAGGGCAAGATGGCACACCTCTCAAGCCGCGGGAGGATCGGGATCAGAATCCCGAAGCACGACTTCGCCCTCATGCTCTGCCGCGATTTCCCGATCACGTGCACGAGCGCTAACCTCTCGGGTCAGCCCAGCCCAAGGTCGGCCTCCGAGGTGAACGTTGCCGCGGACCTCGTCATCGATGGCGGGCCCTGTCCGTTGGGCCTGGAGTCGACCGTGATCGATCTTTCATCCGATTGCCCGAGGGTTCTGAGGAAAGGGTCCGGCGACCTGGGGGCCGTGAGGCGGGCCCTTCTTGATTCAGGCCTTCCCGATCTAGCGGAGTAGCGGCTTTCCCAACTGCGTGTCGCCCCAAGACCCGTGTGGTGCGATTAGCTACGGCGCCCGCCTTCCAGTCTGCGAAACGCCTGCGCAAGGCCCGCAACGAGCGAATCCGCGCCTTCACGGACCATGGGCGATAATGGCTCCCCGAATCCGCAGCTCTGGATCTGCACGCCCAGGAGGAAGGTGTCGACACGGGCCCCCTTCTGCCTTGAGACGATCCTGCAGAAGAGCGAGAGGGGCAGCCTGTGCGTGGAAACGGCGTGCCCCCAGATGTCATCCTCCTCAGCTTGGACCAATGTACCCGGATTCAGCCCCGCCTGAGCGGCATCGACGAGGATGACGTGGGACGGATCGTGGGAAACCACCTCGGACAGGTAGTTCTCCGGAACCTCCCCGCAGGGAATCACCGCTACGAAGCTGGGCATTTCCAGCGCGAGGAGACGCTGGGCGACGTAGAGTCCAACGCCATCATCGCCGCGAAGCTCGTTTCCCACCCCGCAGACCACGACCCTGGTCGCATCGGCCAGCCTTCTGGACACCGCCGCGACTAGGCCTGTCCTTTCCAGGACTCGCACGAATCAAGTTCACCCAAGCTCGGAAAAATGTCTCCGGCTAGGAGTCTACCGGCTCTTTGAGTGTCTGGGGGTGGGCTCTGCGCTACCTGTCTCCCGTTGCCAGTTGGCACGAATCCTATAAGTACCTCAAGATACCTGACTGTCTCGATGAAGGAGCAGGCACACAAGTGCCTGGGACTGGATCCTGGGAGTCTTTCGTGGAAGGCCGCCGTCCTCGACGACCATGGGCTCATCTGGACCGGCAAGGTTGCCACAGAAGACGTCTGTAGGGACCCGGACATCATGAAGTCCTTGGTATACGAGCATCGAGACGGCCTTCAAGCAATCGCTGCGCCATCAGGCTTCGGCTTGCCTCTGGTCCCCATCGACAGGATCGGGAAGCGAGAACTGAGTTTGATGACGCTGAAGAGAGACGGGCCAGGCATCGTGGGTGTGGCGAGGGCGATAGAGGTACTGAAGGCCGTACAGCGAGACATTGGGGCCAAGTGCTTCGTCCTGCCCTCCGTCAAGCACCTCACGACCGTTCCCGTGCGGCGCAAGATAAACCGCGTTGACCTGGGCACCACGGACAAGCTTTGTGCCGCTGCACATGCGCTCCAGAAACTAGTTGAAAAACAGTCCGCCTCCTATGAGGATATCTCCTTCGTGTTGGGGGAGATAGGCAGCTCCTTTGTTGGGATGGTGTGCGTGAAGAGGGGCAAGGTGGTTGATGGAATCGGGGGAACGAATGCAAGCTTCGGGGTGGGTGCATCAGGCGCGTTGGACGCCGAGCTGGCTCACATCTGGCATTTCCCCGACAAGGCTAGCCTGTACAGCGGCGGGTTGGCTGATGCGGCTGGCATGCCTCTCGGGCAGATCGAGGAGAGCCTGTCAGGCACCCTTCCCCCGCGGGCCAGGCACGCTTTTGCAAGGTTTGTCGAGTCCGTGACTTGCGACGCCTCTGCAATGGCATCTAGGAACGGCGTCGAGACCTTTGTGCTTTCGAGCGTGCTAGGCCCCAAGATGAACGAGGCCATCGAAGACTCCTTGAAGCGGGTCGGGCTTAAAGTGGTCAAAGGAATCAACGATGAGATGTCGGCCAGCATCGGCGCGGCATTCCTGGTCAACGGCCTGATCGGCGGAAGATACCGACGCCTTTCGGAAACGCTGGCGATCGCAAAGGCTAGGGGCTCGATCATGGATCACATCTTCTATAGGGGGACGCCGGCTCTCCCGCACGTTGGGGAGACTTGTGCTCTTGATTGATCCGGACCGCGAGGAGCTTCGCATAGAGGAGGATATGCGATGGGCAGGTGAAACCGATTCCCGCGTTAGCTCAGATGCCAAGGCCGCACTACGCAAGCTCCAGGATGCAAGGAAGGAGCTTGAATCGGAGCTACAGAAGCTAAAGGACCGCAGGGACTACTTGGTTGGGGTCGTTGAAGGCAAGATCAAACCGGGCGTCATCGACCTTCCTGCGGATGAGGCGCAGAACATAGGGACGAAGATCAAGCTGAGGCTCAAGGGCGTCAGGGGGCTTGCGATCGAGAAGGCAAGGGATGAGCTTGGCTCGCTTGAGGACAAGATCCGATCGGCCCAAGCCAAGATGTCTGAGATCGATGACAGCACTGCCGGTCTCAGGGACCGCCAATCGGAGGCGAAGGCGCGGCTCGCCGAGCTGACCGAAACCCTCAAGGCCCAGAGGGCCATCATCAGGCAGGTCTCAATGATCAACCAAAATATCTCAGCCATGGTCTCAACGTTCGGGTGGTTCAACCCTTACCTGCTCGGCCGCAAGTGTTTGGACGAGATGCTCATCACCAGGGGGAATCTGCTCAGGGCCAAGCGCTCAATCCAGAAAAGATCCGAAGAGATCAGCGAACTTGACCACAAGATCACGCTGATCAAGGCACGGCTGAAGTCCGTCCTCGGTGAGGCCTACGATGGCTGCTTGATCCCGATCGTCTTCAAGGGCGGCTCAAGCCCGGAGGGAAAGAAGTTCCTGGACAACGACCTCACCGGGGAGGACATCAAATCGCTTAACCTCTCAAGCAAACTCTCCCACCCGAAGACAATCTCCGGAAGGGCGGACAGGCTAAGGTCGATCCTGTGGGATCGCCGTTTTCTCATATCCGAGTCGCTGACGGAGATAGGCCATCTGGGCGAGCTGAAAGCGTATGCCAGGCGGCTTCTGCAGTCGGCGAGGTGCAAAGCACGGATCGCGCAGAGGGTCCTGGATTCAAAGCAGGAGACCTTTGCCCAGGTTTTGGACGTCGCCGAGGGCTGCCTCGCTCTGCGCGGCCTGGCGGCCGCCTACGATGAACAGTCGCGTGAGGCGGCCCGCAGGAGGGAACGGGCGGTGGTCGCGGTGGACAGGTTCCGAAGCGATTTATAAAACATCTAGGGCGCTGTGGGTGAGTGCGGCCCGACGACAAGGCGTGGGCAATCGGCATAACGGTCGCGGTGGCGGCCTTCTTCGCGATGATCATAATGGCTGGGAGGGTCTATCTCACGGACCTGGATCGCGCTTTCATGATTTCGAGTGAAACCGATGTCGTCGAGGCCAGACTCACCCTCTGGATGTTGAGGAACGATTCAAGGAGCACCCCCATCCGGGTCAACCCGCCCGCCCAAGGGGATGCCACCCTCGGAGGGAAGAAAGTGTACATTCAGAGGGAGTTCATGGCGCTGAGCAGCCAGGCAACCTTGCAGATCAGGAGTGCGAGGCCGATCCTGGTCGACTCGGAGTCGCCCCCGTCAGGCACGCAGTTGGAAGTTGAGGTTCTCCACTTCAAGGCGCCTGGCCACCGGCCCGTTATCGTTGTGGAGCCGGATCCAAATCTGACAAGATCCACCGAGCTATACATGGACGAGATCAATCCCACAAGGGTCAGCTACGATACCTTCGACCTTCAGCTTCATTGGCGCAAAGGGTTTGCAGGGCGTGGGTACCACGCGAACTTCCGGAAGGCTTTCTTCACGTTCTCCGGCGAAGATGACCTTTGGAGAATTGAGGCGCACGACAGCATATCCGGCAGGACGGAATCCTTCAATGCAATGGCCCTGTTCAAGGTCAGGGCCAGGCTCATCCTGACCTGGGACGACGGGACGCGTGCGAGCACGGATTGGATGGAGACGCAGTTCTTTGCCGTCGACTTGGCCTGATCGTCGGTACGCCAGGCTCTTCCTCCTTCGAGTTCAGACGACCATCGCCAGATAGGTGGCCATTGACCCTGCGAAGACGAAGGGGATCGCTGGAACCATTCCCTTCTTGTCCGAGACGACGATGGCAAACCCAAGGCCGAACGCGCCTCCTAGGGCAACCCAAAGGGCACCCATGGCCGAATATGTCAGGGCGCAGGACGCAACGAACATGGAGGGCACGGCGAGATCCGATATGCCGACGGCCGACTCCATCCCGGGCATCTCGATGAGAAATGTGGAGCGGCTCCCGCGCACGCTTTCCGCGACGAGGCTCATGTGCTTGCTGAAGCGGACCGCGATCACATCGTAGACCGAAAGGTAGCCCATCAGTGCTATGACGGGAACGATGCTCAGGTTCATGCCCATTATCGCGCCAACGGTTGCGGCGGTCAGGATCGACAAGCCCGTGGCCAGGAGCCAGTGTGCGTAAAGCCTCTTCAAGCCGGCGACCCCGGCAGCGACGGCCAGCCAGGCAAACGTGCCCTGTGGGTAAACGGACTGCAGCAACAGGAAGAGGCTGACGAAGACTATGGCGCTCTCCAGGTTCCTGAAGAGCGTCTTGGCCAAGCCCAGCTTCATTGCGACGGCGATGAATCCGACGCAGGCCATGAGGAAGACGTAGATGTAGAGGGAGGATGCGATGGTATCACCCCCCTCCAGGTAGCGAATCCTCGGCTCCCTGCCCCCCGGTGAATCCGGGCTCGGGACCGTGACCAGGTCGACGATGGCGAGGGTTACGGCCTGCGTCGCGCAGAAGACTGCGAGCAGTCCCAGGATCGTCTTTTTCACGTGCCTCTCTTCCCCCAGGCGCAGATAATTGCTTCCGGCCGGATGGTCCCCAGCGCACTGCGCCTCAGCACCTGCCGGCTGGCGCTTGCTCGGCGTTCAGAAGAAATATATAAGGTGAACTAGGGCGGGCAGCCCGATGGAAGCTGCCACGCCGAAAGCCCGCCTCAAGTGCGTTCAATGCGGGTATGAGGCGGAGGTGACGGCGCGCAAGGACCTGAGCGTAGGCAAGATGATCCCCGGGCTTTGCCCCGATTGCCAGGGGAACATGATAGTGACGAAGGATCTGACCGCGATCCAGCACGTGATCCCGACGGACAAGGTGCTGGAGATCGTCAGGGGGCATTTCCCGGTTCATCGCATCGAGGAAGGTTACAACTACCTCCGCCTCGAGGTGGGGGAGCCCTACAGCAAGGCATCTTTTTCTCAGACCCTTGGGCAGCTCGAATCGACCGGATCGCTCGCCATCGTGAGGAAGTTCGGCGAAAGGAACATCATGACGGTTTTCCCGAGGGTGCCGGAAGCCAACGTCCGGGTGCGTAACAACCTCATCCTGCTGGGGTTGACCATCCTTTCGACCTTCTCTGCCGGGCTTTTCCTCACGGGCTTCCTTTCCGGGGCCGCCATGTTCGAGGTCGCGAAATGGGATGCCATCCTGTACTCGATCGGCATCATGTCCATTCTCGGCCTCCACGAGATGGGGCACAAGCTAGGGTCGATGAAGTACAAGGTGGAGGCAACCTATCCGTACTTCATCCCCGTTCCATGGCCCTTCATCCTCGGCACGATGGGAGCGATCATCAAGATGAAGGGGTCGCTGCCGGACCGCAATGCGATGCTTAGGATAGGCGCGGCAGGCCCGATCTGCGGCTTCGTGGTTGCAATTCCTGTGACCATGGTCGGCCTTGCCCTGTCAACGCCCGAGGTGCCCGCAGTCCGGGGCGGACCGAGTATACTGATCGGTGCCTCCCCCCTCTTCAGGCTTCTGCGCAATATCGTTGTTCCGAATAGCTACGGGCTTTCCCTGCACCCGCTCGCAGTTGCCGGATGGGCGGGAATGCTGGTCACGATGTTGAACCTCTTGCCGGCAGGAATGCTCGACGGCGGGCATGTGACGAGAGCGGTTTTCGGAATGAGGATTCACCGCCTTCTCGGATACCTGACGGGCTTCTTGCTTCTGGGGTTATTCCTGATTCAGCAGCTGAGCGGCGTTTCGTTCGCGGGCTGGTTACTGTGGGGGATCTTGGCCCTCTTCTTCTCGAGGGTTGGGCACCCCGGTTCACTCGACGAGTCCTCGGCATTGAGCAAGACGAGCTTGGCGATCGGCGCGGCGGTCGTGGCGATCTTCGTTCTCGCCGCGGTGCCTCTTCCGATAAGGCTGGTTGACCAGCCCAAGGTCTACGTATCGGCGTTCACCGCATCGCCGATCTCGGTATCGCAGGGCAGTTACATGGTGCATGCTAGGCTGAACAACCTCGCCAGCCTGAACCGGGTTCAGGGGATCGACGCCCGGATCATACTGCCCGAGGGGGCGTCCCTCATCTCCGGGTCCAACCCGGTTGTGAGCTTGCCTGAGATTTCAGACAGAGCGGACGTGTACTGGAACATAACCCTGACGAGCTCCAGGCTGGTGAACGGAGTTTACTGCCTGGTGACTTCCGAGAATGGTGGCTCCGATGAGGCGCGCCTGAGGCTCGCATCCCACTAGTCTATGTCGAGGTTCAGGTACTCAGCGATCTCCTTGTACCTGTTTCGCACCGTGACCTCCGTGACCCCGGTGATGTCGGATATCTCCTTCTGTGTGCGCTTGACATCCTCGAGCACGCAGGCGATGTATATGGCGGCCGCCGCGATTCCCGTCGGACCCTTTCCGGACCCAAGGCCCTCGTTGATGACCTGTCTTAGGATCTCGATCGCTCTCGTCTCGACGGTTCCCGGCAGGCCGAGCTCGCTCGTGAAGCGCGGTACGTAGTCTATCGCGTTGATGGGAGGCAGATGTATCGTCAGCCCCCTGGCGATGACGCGATAGCTCTTTCCGATCTCCTTCTTGTTGTGTTTGGTAACCTCTGCTAGTTCCTCCAGGGTCCTGGGTATCCCGAACTGTCGGCAGGATATGTAGATCGCTGAGGCGGTCGAAGACTCTATCGACCTCCCCCTTATCAGATCCTTCTCTACCGTCTTCCTGTAGATCATCGCCGCGGCCTCGCGGACATTCTTCGGAAGCTGCAACTGGGCCGCAACGCGATCGAGCTCCGAAAGGGCGTATGAGAGGTTCCTCTCAACCGAATTGGAGACCCTCGCCCGCTTGTTCCATTTCCTGAGTCGGTACATCTGGGCCTTGGTCTCTGGCGACAGGCTCCTGCCGAAGATATCCCGGTCGCTGTCGTCAATCATCGTGGACAGGCCCTTGTCATGTATGGTGTAGGTCATTGGAGCCCCGGTCCTCTCTCGGGACATCGTCTGGTCGGTATCGAAGGCTCTCCATTCTGGGCCGGAGTCGATTATCTTGTCCTCGATCACGAGGCCGCAGTCGCAACAAATGATCTCGGCGCGCTTGTAGTCCCTGACTTGGCGAAACGACCCGCACTCAGGGCACTGTATCTTTCGAGGTTCGGTGACGGACGGTTCTTCGTCGATATCCCCCTTGACCAAGGGATTGTAGGTCGAATTCTCATCTGAGGTAAAGGAGGGCATTAAAGAAGATCAACCTCCTTGACTCGCTGAGGAAGGGGGGCCAAATCGGCTATGACCAGTATCAGGTGCATCGTAGTATAAAAACCTATGCATTCTATATGCAGCGAAAACGAAATTATATTCAGTTATATAGCAATCTTCGGTTACGGAACGCGTAGCCCGAGGTACTCGACCATCTCCTTATACCGGTTTCTGACCGTGACCTCGGTCACCCTCGCGACCTCTGCGACCTCCCGCTGGGTTCGCTGTTCGTGGCTCAGTTCTGCAGCTATGTATAGGGCCGCGGCGGCGACGCCCATTGGCCCTCGGCCCGACGTGAGGCCTTGACTTACCACCTTGCCTAGGATCTCGATCGCCTTTCCCTGCACCTCGCCGGACAGCTTTAGATCGCTGGCGAACCGGGGTATGTAGTCAACGGGGGAAGTAGGCGCTAGTTTGATGCCGAGCTCTCTGGCAAGGAACCGGTAGCTCCGCCCTATTTCCTTCTTGTCGACTTTCGTGACCGCTGCGATTTCCTCCAATGTCCGGGGCACCGCGAACTGCCGGCATGCCACGTAGAGCGCCGATGCTGTGAGAGACTCTATGGATCTACCGCGGATCAGCCTCCGCTCTATGGTGCGCCGGTAGGTCACGGAGGCGGCTTCCCGCACGTTCCTTGGAAGCCTCAGCTGTGCGCCGATCCTGTCAATCTCGGAAAGCGCGAAAGAGAGGTTGCGTTCCGTCGAATCCGAGATCCGGGCCCGCATCTGCCATTTCCTGAGCCGGCTCATCTGCGCTCTGCTCTGAGGGGAGAGCGCCCTTCCGTATATGTCCTTGTCCCGCCAGTCGATTACCGTCGAAAGGCCCATGTCGTGGATCGTGTAAGTCATTGGGGCACCGCCCCTCTGCCTCTTCTCGCGCTGTTCGGCGTCGAAGGCTCTCCATTCCGGGCCAAGGTCCAAGAGGTGGTCATCGACTACCAAGCCGCATGATGCGCATGTGACCTCCGCCCTCTCATAGTCCCTGATCAGCCTCTTGCATCCGCACTCTGGGCAACTTGATTCCTCAACGATCTCCGGGCCATCGGATTTTAGGTCGCGGAAGTCCTCCACCTGCCCAGCCTCCGATCCTTGCCGGTGAGGTAATAGACCTGCTGACCAGGCGAAGCCTTGGCGGACGTACCTTGGATGCTCACCGAGACGAACGGAGTTTGCGCAGGCCCGAAGACGTCAACGACTTGACCCAGTTGGACTAGATTGGCATCTACCACAGTAGCTCTGAGAGGCGGCACTGCCTCGCCCCTGACTAAGAGGCGCCCGGACCGAGTCCTTCCCACAATCTTGCCGAGAGCTTTCAACCAAAGCCCACCCAAGGCAACTGGCGACAGATGTACCGGTGCCCGACCCCTGCCCTAGTTTCCCTTTCCCCGGCGGCAATCGGGACATTCCCCGAAATAAAAAGTTTACCGTGTCTGTCCGTGTCCGTGTCCTCCCTTGGCGTGATTCGAGGTCCCAGATTGTGCTGGGAATAACCTGTATGGCACTCCACCATGAATCGGATGTGCAACCCGACAAGCGTGACGCCAGGTTAGAAACATGGGCCGGAAAACGATCAACCGTGCGGTCGAGATGGGGGATGAAGCATTTCAAGGACGAGGCCCTTGACCGTCTCTTGACCGAAGAAGAAGCGAAACAAATTTCGGTTAGGCCCGGCCCGGGGCTCGACGAAAACAGTATATACGCTCTACCGACGCCAAAAGGACTCGGAATGGCCATGGCCAGGATACTCATTTGCGATCCTCTTCAAAAGAGGGCACTGGAAATCATGGGTGAGAGGCACCAAGTCGTCGATATGCCCCACATAACGAGGGAGGAGCTTCTGGAGAAGGTTGCGGACGTGGATGCCATCGTCGTGCGGGCAAGGACGAACGTTGACTCGGAAGTCATCGCAAGGGGCAGAAGACTGAAAGTCATCGCCCGCGCTGGGGTCGGTACCGATAACATCGATGTTGACGCAGCAACTCAGATGGGCGTGCTGGTGGTAAACTCGCCCGATCCCTCGATAAATGCCGTCGCGGAGCACACCTTCGCTCTGCTTCTTGGGGTGTGCAGGCGCATCGTCAAGGCCCACGAGAGCGCGAGGGCTGGGGAGGCCGGGAAAACGGAGTTGGTGGGTACTGAGATTTCGGGGAAGACGCTTGGTATCGTTGGGCTCGGTAGGATTGGCACAAGGGTTGCCATGATCGCCAAGGGCTTCGGCCTCAACACGATAGCTGCCGACCCGTATGCATCCCCAGCATACGCGGAGAAGCATGGAGCGGAGCTGGTCGCATTGCACGAACTGCTCAAGAGGTCGGACTTCGTAACCCTGCACGTTCCGCTCACCGACTCGACCAGGAATCTCATCGGCAAGCGAGAGCTCGATATGATGAAGCCAACGGCCATCCTGATCAACACCTCAAGAGCCGGGATCGTCGACAACGATGCGCTGGTGGATGCCCTAAAGAGGAGGCGCATTGCCGGAGCAGGTCTTGACGTTTTCGATGAGGAGTGCGCAGAGGAGCTCGCTAGCCTCGAAAACGTGCTCATGACTCCCCACATCGGCGCGTCGACGAAAGAGGCCCAGAGCCAGATCGCGGAGCTCATCGCAACCGAGGTGGTGGACGCGCTCGAGGGAAAGCCGACTAGGAACCCCGTTAACATGCCCCACGTTGACAGGAAGGCGTTGGAACTCCTCCAGCCCTACCTGCATCTGACGGATAGGATGGTTCGCGTCGTATCCCGGTTCTTGGCGGGCAACCCCAACCTGATCTCGATTTCACTTTTCGGGGAGGCGAGCGAGATCGAGCACCCGGATTTCCTGCTTAGAAGCGTGGTGGTCGGAATCCTTTCGCCCTTCCATGAGGTGAACATTGTAAATGCGATGGCCACCGCCGACAGGATGGGGATCAAGACGGAGATTTCCAAGGGCACCGGAAGGGACTCCTACCTCAGCAGCATCGAGATCAAGATCGGAACCTCTGAGGATACGTACGCCATCAAGGGGGCCCTTGTCGATTCGGACAAGCCCAGGATAGTCGGGCTTCTGGGTTATGAGTTGGAGTTCGTGCCCGCTGGCCACATCCTCATCACCCAACACATGGACGTCCCGGGCATGGTGGGCATGGTGGGTACGAAGCTGGGATCGGCGGGAGTAAACATCGCAACCATGCAGCTGGCAAGGAAGAGGATCGGCGAGCAGGCCATGATGGTGATTCAGACCGACAAGGAGGCGCAGGCCGACCTAGTCCAGGAGATAGGCAGGATCAAGGGGGTCTCCAAGGTCGTGGCAATGAGCCTATGACTAATCCCAGATGCTCCTTATCCCTTTGTCCGAGATGAAGCTGCCCCTGTACCTTGAGAAGAAGGATGTCACCAGGTAGGAATCCGGGAACGGCGACTCGGGTTCCAAGATCGGCTTAGGTTGGACGGACAAGGATTCCGGCGTGACCACGTGAAAGCCCAGCAGCCTCCTCTGCTCCTGCACCATCCTAAAAACCGCCCGCCCCAGCTTGTTATATATGGCGGCCTCTGGGTTCCCATATTTCGTCCGCCTTACGACGCTGCCATAGATCAGCAGACCGTGCCTGGGGCTTACGCCTAGCGAACCGGCGGTTCTGTAGCGCGTGAGCGAGAGGTACTCTTGGAGAAGATCATGCAGCCCGGGATTCAGATCTTTCACGATGAGGACCTTCTCCCGCTCGACGGCGCTCCTGAATCTTCCCAAGGTCGCATCCGAACTGGACACCACCTCGTGGTCGGGTTTCAGATCGCACAGCCGTCGTATGTAGCTCTCAAGCTCCTGACACGCGTCCTCGAAACAGGCAATGATCGCACACTTTCCTTCCCCCAGGAACGTCCCCGTCACGTCGACCCTTACCGGCTCGGGAAGCTTGCTTGAGGGCATGATGATGTAGCTGAGATACGTCTTCCATTGATGGGTCGAGAGGGAATCGATGAACTCCAGTGCCTTTTCCTTTGGCCTCATGCGACCATCCGGCCCAACCATGTCCTGAAAGATTATTAAGTGCATTTTCCCAACAACGGTAGAGTTCGGCAGAAGAGATCCCTCTTGATAGAAAGGATCCGTAGGCTGATGGACGAAACGCAGTTCCAGCCAGCAAAGCTCGATAAGGAAACCGAGATGAAGCTGGGGCGGTACAAACTATCCTTTCAAGACCACCGCGAAGCCTATGACTTAGCAGCGCGGATCATCCGCGACATCGTGGCCTCGATCGAGTCCAAGTCCGGCAAGGACTACGAGGAGTTCAAGGAACTGATGGAGATGGGTGTAAGTTACAAGGACAGCATCCTCCAGATCGTAAAGGAGAAGGTGGACGCGCTCACCGAGTGGATGGATACCATAAAAGAGGTCAAGACGAGGGACGACGCGCTAGGTCTGGTCGTTCGCTATTATCTGGGCAACAGCATCAAGAACTTCAGGCGGAATCTCTAGCCCGTCACCGACTTGAGGTATGACTCCAAGCGGGAAAGTGCCTCATCAAGCATCCCTTCCGGAGGCAGGAAGACGAGCCTGAAGTGACCCTTGCCATGTTCCTCGTGGAATCCGCTCCCGTGCACCAGCAGGACGTGGCAGTTCTCCAGCACGTTCAGGACGAACTTCTCGTCGTCCATCCCAAGGCTCGGGTGTATCCTGGGAAACATGTAGAAGGAACCGGACGGGCGCGTCACCGAGAGTCCGTCCATCTCGTTGATCCTTCGCGCCACGAGGTCTCTCCTCGGCCTGAGCCTCCGGACCATATCTTTGATGTGATCGTCGGGGCCGTCCAGCGCGGCGGCCAGTCCATATTGGGCTACCGTGTTGGCACACAGCCTTGCCCTGGCCTGCTTGAGCAGGCCCTCCTTTATGTCGGAGATCGCGCCGGAGGGGTCTCGGAAGGCGACGTAGCCAACCCGCCACCCGGGAGCCAGGTAGACTTTTGACATCCCATTGAGAACGACCGTCGGGACATCCTTGTTGACCGAGGCAGGGCTCGCAGCTTCTCCGTCGAAGCATATCTTGTCGTAGATCTCATCGGATATCACGAAGATGTCGTTCTCCCCCGCGATATCCATCAGCGCCTTCATGTCGGACCGACTGTGCACCGCCCCGGTCGGATTGTTGGGCGAACAGATGATCATGGTTCTCGTCCTTGGGCTGATCTTCCTGCGCACGTCGTCGATGTCCGGCCTCCAGCCCTCCGACTCAATGGTGCGGTACGCGACGGGGTTGGCCCCGAAGAGCTTCGTGTACTGGACGTACGCGGGATAGGACGGCCCAGGGACCAGTGCCTCCGCGGATTCATCGAGGGTGGCAGCGAGGACCATCTCTAACCCTTCGGTCACGCCTGTCGTCGCCACGACGTCCTGCGGATCCACGTCCACGCCGTCCCGTTTCTCTTTCCTGGAGACGGCTTCTCTGAGCTCTGGGATGCCCTCAGAGTCCGAGTATCCCGAGCGGCCCTCCTCTATGGCGCGGATCAAGGCTTGGTTGATGTGGTCGGGCGTCTTGAAGTCGAACATGATGGGATCCCCGATGTTCAGTTTGATGATCCGGTGGCCCTGCCGCTCCAATATCCTGGCGTGCTCGACGACCTCTCTTATGGCATAGGACATGGACCGGACTCGGGAGGAACTGAGAAGAACCAAGTGATTTCCGCCACTCCTTGGAAGAGCCCAATGCGTTGGGACGTGCCCCTCGTTTTCGTCGCTCGCGGCGACCGGTACTCGGCGGCGGGGAGGGAGCGACACTTTTATATCTTACCAATGGGACGGGCAGCAGGTGATGGGTTGAAGGTTCTCGTGCCCACTGCGGGCCCAACGCCTGCTTCACGGAGTGCGGATTTCATCGCGGGCCTGTGCAAGGACATAGACGCAGAGATGATCGTCATCCATGTGAGATCCAAGGACACCAAGCTGACCCAGGCGGAGGAGAAAGAAGCACTTAGGATCTTCGAGGATGCCGCGAGGAAGGCGGGCGTCAAGGTTCGAACCAGGCTGGTCGAGGGTGACGTCGTCCGCAGCATTCTGGATGCCGCGGAGAAGGATTCGGTAGATCTCATAGTCATGGGGGCAACGGGCGAAACGACGCTGAAGAAGTGGATAAAGGGAAACGTGCTCGTCGAGGTCATGCAGAGGGCGACCCTTCCTGTGACCGTGATACCATCGGCCTTGAGGCCCGACCTTTACAGGTAGCAATTTAGATCCACCTGAGGTCTGCGCCTAGGCTGGACAGGTCACGGACGAAGTTAGGATACGACACCGAGATACACGAGGCACCCCTAACCACCAGACCGCCCGAGACCAAGCCAAGAACGGCGAGTGCCATTGCAATCCTGTGGTCGCCGTGTGAGTGGACCACGCCGCCCTTGGGGCGGTCGCCGCCTCTGAAATCCAGGCCGTCCCTGCGCTCAGAGACACCAATGCCGATGCGCTCCAATTCCTCGCGGATCACTGCAATCCTGTCGGACTCCTTCAGGCGCGCGTGTTCCACCCCTGTGATCCTAGTTGGCCCCTCCGCCACGGCGGCAAGGACCGATAGGGGAGGTAGTAGGTCGGGGCTGTCGGAGAGGTCGGCGTCGATCCCGCTTAGGTTCCCTCCCATTACCGTGACGACGTCGCCGTGCCTGCGCACATCACAACCCATATTCTCCAGCATCGAGAGGAAGCGCTCATCGGCCTGCAGCGACCCTGGCCGCAGCCCTCCGACCTTGACGCTGGACCCGGTGATCGCGGCCGCGGCCATGATGAAGGAAGCTGACGAGTAGTCTCCGTCTACCTCGTAGACGCGCGCGGCGTAGCGTCCGCCAGCATCGACGACGAATCTGTTGCCGTTCGCGGTCGGCATCACCCCGAAATCACGCATCGCTTTCAGGGTCAGGTCTACGTAAGGCCTTGACTTGAGATCACCCCGAACTCGAAGCCTAAGCCCCTCTTCAAAGTACGGCGCGGGCATGAGGAGCGAGGATATGAACTGGGAGCTTACTGAGCCAGTTATCTCCGCTTCTCCTCCCCTAACCCGGCCGGTGCCTACGATCTCTATCGGGGCCTTTCCTGTTCCGCCCAATGAGCGCGCCTGTATCCCGAGGCTAGCCAAGCAGGAGATGAGATCCTCCATCGGCCTGGACCGGAGGGATTCGTCGCCCGTGACGACCACCTTACCCGGCACTAGACCGGCGAGGGTCGTGATGAAACGAAGGCTGGTTCCGGAGTTCCCGGCATCGATA
The DNA here is from genome assembly GCA_964549615.1 of uncultured Thermococci archaeon. Lineage (GTDB taxonomy): Archaea > CAYQAE01 > CAYQAE01 > CAYVLA01 > CAYVLA01 > CAYVLA01. The sequence continues at coordinate 66,938 of CAZJVP010000018.1, forward strand.
ACGTGGTCAGGGGGCGAGAAATCCCCGCAGTTGCCCTTGACCTTCATTGCGTCATCGTGCGTCATGGCCCTGATTCCAAGGCTTTGTAGGGCTCGGAGAGTAGCCATCGTGTCGGAACAGACAAGCACGTTCTTCAGCTCCGACTCCCCATCGGCTAGGGAGGCGATGACCAAGGCGCGGTGGGTGAGACTCTTGGATCCAGGCGCTTTGACGTATCCGCCGAGGTTGGAGGACTTTCCGCAGGCCAGATCTGCGGGCATGAGCACCGTTCCACCGACGAACATTTATAAGTTTCGTGCTACAGTGTGTCACGCTAGCGCGGTGAAAAGCGATGTCGGAGATTGGAAAGTACATCAGAATGGAGCGCATCATGAACCGCAAGACGAGGAAGACCGTGATCGTTCCCCTTGACCACGGCGTGACCCTGGGACCGGTTCGCGGGATCATTGACCTGAGGGAGACCGTCAACCAATGCGCCGAAGGTGGAGCCAACGCCGTCGTTGAGCACAAGGGGATGGTGCAATCAGGGTACAGGGGCTATGGCAAGGACATAGGGCTCATCATCCACATTTCAGCAAGCACCAGTCTAGCGCCTGATCCGAACAAGAAAGTTCTGGTTGCGACGGTTGAGGAAGCCCTCAAGATGGGCGCGGATGCCGTCTCGATCCACATTAACGTCGGCGCGGCCGACGAGGACCTGATGTTGAGTTCGCTCGGGTCAATTTCGGAGAGGTGCCAGTTCTGGGGCATGCCGCTCCTCGCCATGATGTACCCTAGAGGCGAGAAGATCGCCGATCAGAACGACGTGCAATACGTCAAACACGCGGCGAGGGTGGGTGCAGAGCTCGGTGCAGACATCGTCAAGACGAACTACACAGGAAGCCCCGAAACCTTCAAAGAGGTTGTTAAGGGCTGTCCGGTCCCCGTCATCGCCGCGGGCGGACCGAAGACGAAGACGGACGAGGAGTTCCTGACGCAGGTCAAAGGTGCGATGGAGGCCGGAGGGATGGGGGTCGCAGCCGGGCGCAACGTATTTCAGCACGACAGAGTGGCGGACATGGTGAGAGCCATTGCCAAGATCGTCCACGAGAACTGGGAAGTCGAGGAAGCCCTCAAGTTCATCAAGAGCGGGAAATGAACCGGACGCCAGAAAGCTCTTCTGGGTTAGGGCGGACGCCGCGGAGTCCCTGCAGGAAAGGAAGGCAATCTTCGAGTTGGCGGCGCGCTGCGGCGCAGACCTCATCGTGGTTAGGCCCGAAGATCTGGACGAGATCCCTCGCACCGAGGCGAACAAGCTAGGCGTCATTTCGAGCGCGGATGACGTTCCCGCCGATGTGACGCGGATAGAGCCGAACCCGCGCCCGGGTGCGGGAAGCCGTGCGGCCGTGGCCCTCGTGGTCATAGGGAGCCCCGCCGAGCAAGAACTTGCGATTGAGGTGGCCCAAGACTACGGGACGCTCGTAGTCGATTGCAAGGACTGGCGGATCATACCTCTGGAGAACCTCGTTGCTGCGTGCCAGCGTACGCGCACGCGACTTCTTGCGACGGTCTCTGGTCCGGAGGACGGGGCACTCGCCCTTGGCATCCTCGAGAAGGGAGTGGACGGGGTGCTCCTCCAGAGCCGGGATCCTGGGGCTGTGGAGGCAACCGGCTCTCTCGTGAGACGGGGAGCCTCCGTGATCCCGCTTGAGCAAGTCGAGGTGGTATCGGTTGCGCCGGCTGGCATGGGCGACCGGGCTTGCATAGATACCTGTTCGCTGCTGGAAAAGGGGGAAGGATTGCTGGTGGGAAGCAAGGCGGACGGCCTGGTGCTGGTCCACGCGGAAACGGTGGAGACGCAGTACGTCAAGTCCCGCCCGTTCAGAGTCAATGCAGGCGCCGTCCACAGCTACGTCCTGGACAGGGATAACAGGACCCGCTACATCAGCGACCTGCGTGCAGGGGATTCTGCGCTCGTGGTCAAGGCCAACGGGTCCACTCGCGTTGTCACGATAGGCAGGGTCAAGATCGAGACGAGGCCTCTCGCGATCGTGGAGCTGAAACGCGGGAATCGGAATCTCAATCTGGTGTTGCAGGACGCCGAGACGATTCGACTTGTGAGGGCGGACGGAGAGCCCGTGTCGATCAAAGAACTGAAGAAAGGCGACCGGGTTCTTGCCTACCTGGGGGGGCAGGCAAGGCATTTCGGCATGGCCATCGAGGAGAAGCTGATTGAGAGATAGTGCGCGACCCCGGATCTGTGCCACGGTGGCTGTTCCCAGCTTTGACCGCCTGGAACAAACTGCAAGGGCGGCCGTTTCGCAGGGAGCGGACCTCATTGAGCTGCGGCTTGATTACCTGCCCCGACTGCCTGTCGCCGAGGAGCTCAAGTGGTGCAGGGACCTAGGGGTGCCGGTCATTGGCACGATAAGGAAAGGATCGGAAGGGGGGAACTACAAGGGCGCCGAGGCAGAAAGACTGCGCTGCCTTGAAAGGGTGGCCTGCCTCCTGCACTACGTGGACATGGAGTTCGAGTCAGCTACGCATGAAAGGATCGGCTGGCTGAAGGAAAACGGTTCAAAGGTCATCGTTTCCTACCACGACTTCAGGTCGACCCCAAGGGATGACAGGCTCTTGAGCATAGTCTGCAGGACAAGGGCGCTTGGAGCGGATGTCTGCAAGATCGCAACATTGGTTCAGGGCCCCCAAGACGTGCTTCGAATGCTCCTCATCCCCACGATCGTGTCGCCCTCGGTCGTTGTGACCATGGGAAGGAAGGGCGTGCTCGGCCGCATCTTGGCTCCGTTGTTCGGCTCAGAGTTCACCTATGCTCACCCCGATGGACTTCCCCCGGTTGCGCCCGGGATGCTGTCCGTACAGACCATGAGGCGTGCATATCTGGATATCGAGAACATATTGGGCGGAGGGGAGGATTGAATGGTCACCTCAAGGACCGCGATCTATGGCCTAATAGGGCACCCTCTCGAACACTCGATATCGCCGCAGATTCACAACGCTGCCTACCGGAGCATGGGGCTCGACGCCGTGTACGTGTGCCTGCGGGTTCGGGGCGATGCGGCGAAGGCCGTGCGTGCGGCGCGAGATCTGGGGATCGGGGGGCTCAACGTCACCATACCCTACAAGTCGGAGGTCCTCAAAGCGTTGGACGCGATTGACGACTTGGCGAAGAAGATCGGGGCAGTCAACGTGATCCGCTTCGGAGACGAGACGAGGGGGTACAACACGGACGTGGGTGCCTCGATCCGGGCGCTCAAGGAAGTCGCCGGGAACGACCTGTCCGACCGTTCGGCCCTGGTTCTTGGTGCGGGCGGATCAGCGAGAGCCGTCGCGTTTGGCCTGGCCCAAGAAGGCTGTGCGGTCGTCGTGCTCAACAGGACCGCGAGCAGGTCGGCCAGGCTCGCAAGGGACGTGTCCTCGCACATCCCGTGGGCAAGGATATCCTCGGGCGGGCTAAACCCTGAGGAGCTCAAAGAAGCCATACAACGATCGGAGATAATCGTAAACGCCACGCCCGCCGGCATGTACCCAAATGTGGGGGAATCCCTCGTGGATCCCGGGATGTTGAGGCCTGATGCCATAGTCATGGATCTCGTCTACAATCCCCCGGAAACGAAGCTCCTGCGAGACGCAAGCAAGCTTGGCTGCAAGACCGTCGGAGGCTTGAAGATGCTCGTCTACCAGGCTGCCGATTCCGTAGAGATATGGACGGGCAGGAAGGCGCCGATCGACGTCATGATGTCAGCTGCCATCGAGGCGCTGGGGGGATTTGCTTTTCAACAATCCTGAGCCGTCGTTAGACAAAGGGAGCGAGAAGCCTCCACGTGCCTCTTTCGGCCGGAAAAAGCCGAATGAAACTCGGGAAGTTCAGCTGCTAACGCCGCGCGGGGACGTCTTCGTGAAAAACATCAACTCCAACTTAAAAGCCACCTTCATCACGGGGATGTGAAACAAGCCGCGTATAATTTTTCACCCTCTTGCAACCATTTAGGCGGGTTTTCGAGCGATGCTTTGCGAGTTAGTGCAAACCTTTTCCCCAGGACAACGCCGGCGACGTTGCGGACAGTTTCCCTAATTCATTGGGCGCGCGAAGTTTCGAAATTCACCCAGACCTCGGGAGCGGTCGCGCCCTGGGCCAGAGGGGCAAGGCTCTCGGTCGCAAAATGCATCATCGCTGTGCGTTATGCAACATGGGAAGTGGATGCTTTTTATAGACATCCGATGATCCGCCAACCCTAGCGTGGGCCCCTCTCGGTGGAAGGATGAAAGGACTGGACGAGATTCTCAGCAGGGTCCAGATGGCGGAGGACTACTCGCTCCTCGGTTTGTCCAGGCAGCCTTTCAAGATAAGTCCGATATCAGGCGAGCTACACTACTTCGTCGGAAGAGAAAAAGAGCTGCAGGACCTCCTCGAGAGCGTCGCGAAGAACAGAAACACCTTCCTCATCGGAGACATCGGCATGGGAAAGACCAGTCTCTTGAACGTCGGCGCGCTATGTCTCAAGAACAAATGGAGGGATAGATACCTCGTCGCCTGCGGTTCATACTACCCATCGATTCGCAAGATGATGATATCCCTCGCATTGGACCTAGTGCGAAGAAACCGCCTGGTCGACCAGATAGATCGGTCCAAGCTCAGCGAGCTGAGGAAAGTCGTTGTGAGGATGACGAAGTACGCCAAGTCCCCGGTCCACTACGACCTTCTCTCGGTGCAGGAGGATCTTGTTCTCCTGCGGGAGATACTCGACGAGGAATTCGTTTTCATGGTCGACAACGCGCAGACCATGGTCAAGTACGATTGCCAGGGCAACCTGCCGTTCTTTGACAACATGCTCTTCGAGCCCGAAATGACATGGATCCTTGCGGTCTATCCCGAGACGCCAAACACCCTCGAGAAGCTGTCGCCGTCGACCTATGGTAGGATCGGGAACGAGATCGACCTTGAGCCATTCACGAGGCCTGAGCAGATAGAGATAGTCAAGTCCAGGTTGGAGGCGGCAAGGATTCCCGGCCTCCCGCAGCAGGAACCCTTGCATCCGTTCACGCAGGAAGCCATCGAGGTCGTCGTAGAGTACACGGACGGTAACCCGCGGCGCTTGATGGAGATATGCGAGAAAGCCGTCGACACCGCCCGGAACGCTGGAGCCCGGACCATATCGATCGGGATAGTGGAGAAGGTGATAAAGGAGGCTAAGTTCTCTTTCACGTGGCGGATCCTGCGGCACCTTACTCCCAAACAGATCGACGTCTTGGACGCCTTGGTTCGTCGCCACGAAGGAAGGGCATCCCTCAGCGAACTGGTTGCGGAGTTAGACAGGACCAAGGGTACCGTGTGCCTTCACTTGAGCAACCTGATTCAGAAAGGCCTCGTAAGAAGAGAGGGGGACAAGCTGCACATGTCCTACGTGGTCGAGTGGGACCTGGATGAGATCAGGGACTTCCTCTCGAGTCGCCAAGGGGCGTGATCCCGCCACTTGGCCACCGGCCTTTCAGCTCCTCGACCTCCTGCGGGTGCAGGGGAGACCTTGGAACATTTTTAACGAGCGCGGATTAGACGTTGCGGGCCTTCCGATTGGCGGAAATTGTGATGACCAAGAAGATCAATCTCCGGGGAAGGTACTTCGTCACGGGTTTCCACGGGATCGGTTGGACCGGCTACATCGCGAACAGATTCCTCGTGGGCAAGGTTGGCGGAAGGAAGATAGGCTACCTCAGCTTCGAAGGGATGCGGCCCGTCATCAGGCTCTGGCGTAAGGAGATAAGCTACCCTCATGACCTTTTTTTGGTCGGGGGGAACGTCTTTTTGGCCAACGAGGCTCCATTTCCAGATGAGAATACGATGGCGATCACCCACGACATCGTGAGGTGGGTGGGGAAGTCGAGGTTCAAGGCCATAATCGTCGTGGGGGGACTCACCCAAGCAGTGAGGAGGAAGGACGACCCACCCCTCATGGGGGTGGCCACCTCCAAGGCGAAGCGGTTGATGAAGAGATACAACATCCCGTGGATGCTCGACGATTTGAACATCGTCGGCCCGCTAGCAGGTCTTTTGCTCCACGCTGAGAGGATGGACCTGCCTGCGCTTGCCCTCTTGCCTTTTGCGGAGGCCCGGCCTGACAGGCGAGCCGCTGCGATCGCGATCGACAAGCTGGCCGACATGCTAGGCTTCAAGATCGATACGCGGGAGCTCATAGAAGCAGAGGAGCTGGAACGTCAGATCCAGCAGATGGTTACAGCCCAGCTGAAGAACGAGGAAGAGGAAAGCTACCATTACATGTGAAACCAGAACATGTCTTGCCCTAGCTCCTGGGCCTTCTGCTCCACGTACTTGTAGTACTCCCGTCTCTTGAGGCGGGAGGCGGCCTCCTCGTCGGCAATTATGGTTACTCTTGGATGGAGCTGAAGGACGGAGGCCGTGCACTCCGCGGATATGGGTCCCTCGATGGTCGCCCTCAGGGGCTGCGACTTGCTCGCCCCCGAGGCGAGGAGGAGGATGAAACGAGCATCCATTATGGTGCCCACCCCCATCGTCAATGCGAACCTTGGTACGTCCTCCTCCCGGCCAAAGAAGCGGGCGTTATCCCTTATGGTCTCGCGGGCCAGTGTCTTGACCCTGGTTCTTGACCCCAAGGACGAACTGGGTTCGTTGAAGCCGATGTGCCCATCCCTGCCAAGGCCGAGCAGCTGAAGGTCAATTCCGCCTGCATCCTTGATCGTCTTCTCGTACGCTTGGCCCTCCTTCTCGAGGTTCTTGGCCAACCCGTTGGGAATGTGAACCCGCGAGGGATCCACGTTCACGTGGTCGAAGAGGTTTCGCCACATGAAGTAGTGGTAGCTCTGCGGGTGATCGGGCGGCAGGCCGAGGTACTCGTCCAGATTAAAGGTCGTTACCTTCGAGAAATCCAAGCCCTCCTCCTTGTGCATCCTGATGAGCTCCTTGTAGGTCCCAATCGGCGTGCTTCCCGTCGCAAGCCCTAGGACACAATTCGGTTTCCTCCGGATCATGGAAGCGATTATGGACGCACTCCTTCTGCTGAGTTCCTCGTAGTCACGGCAGATGATGACTCTCAATTCCGACCGACCAGCCTGCCTTCTAGGGCCGGAACAGCACTTGATCTCACGGGAAAAATTTTTCGGATCCATGGTGGCCATGATGGCTCGGCGGTTCGAACACAGGTAGGCATGTCCTCGGCAATGACGAGGCCGAACCCAGATCTCTCACAGCTGCGACCCGGGATCCTGGCGGCAAGATCGAAGGGAATCATTTTATTGCCCATGGCTTGAGGCAAGCTCGTTCGGTCTTCACAAGGGATCTGTGGACATGGACGTCATGAAGCGGTTCGAACGGATGTGCCGCAAGAGGCCGAAAAGGATAGCTCTGCCTGAAAGTGAAGATCCTCGGATCATGAGGGCTGCGTCGATAGCATCGAGAAGGTCTCTGGCCTTTCCGGTCTTGGTCGGGGATGAGGGCAAGATTCGCGAGGCGGCGAGAGAGGAATCCATTGACCTGTCGGGAATCCAGATCGTGAGCCCGGCAAGCAGTGCGGCGATGGAATCCTACGTGGAGGAGTACCTGACCATGCGAGGGGGAAGGAACATCACTAGGGAGATTGCCAGGAGGCTCCTATCCAAGAACCTGTTTTATGCGGCGATGATGGTGAGGATGGGCCACGCCGACGGGGTTGTGGCCGGCGCAACCCATCTCACCGCGAGCGTGATCAAGGCTGGGAAGCTGTTCATAGGGCTCCAGGACGATGGGACCGAGCCTTCCAGCTTCTTCATCATGGTGGTTCCGGGCTTCGACCCGCTGATATTTGCCGACTGCGCCGTGAACCCGAACCCTGAGCCAGAGCTGCTCGCGCGAATCGCGATAACGTCGGCTGCGAGCGCGACCAAGCTCTTGTCGGTTAGGCCGCGGGTCGCCATGCTGTCCTTCTCCACGAAGGGGTCCGCAGATCATCCCGACGTCAGGAAGGTTGTAACGGCCACCGAGATCGCGAGGAGACTCGACCCAGACCTGTGCCTAGATGGAGAACTTCAGGCCGATTCTGCGATAGTTCCGGAAATCGCCCAGAGGAAGGGAGCCGCAGGTGTGCTGGGAGGACGTGCGAATGTTCTCATCTTCCCAGATCTTGACGCTGGGAACATAGCCTACAAGCTCGTCCAACACCTCGCTCGGGCGAAGGCCTACGGTCCCTTCCTCCAGGGATTTCGAAAGCCCATAACGGATTTGTCGCGAGGGTGCAATGAGGATGAGGTCGTAGCCGCAATATTGGTCACGTCCATCCAGGCAGGTGCAGGCCAATGAAGATACTCACCCTGAACACAGGCAGCTCCTCGCTGAAGTACAGGCTATCGGAGCCCGACCGGGGGACGATTTTGGTGGACGGCCTCATAGAGCGGATCGGTGAACCCCAGTCCAACGTGAAGCACGAGGCGAGGGGCCAGAGGATCCTGAGGACCCTTCCGATCGCGGACCACCGGGAGGCCTTCGACCTAATGCTGGAGTTGTTGCTGGGCTCAGAAGGGGGCGTCATACGGAGCCTTTCCGAGATAGCTGCAGTCGGGCATAGGGTAGTCCATGGCGGCGACAAGTTCTTCGAATCGGTCGTGATCTCAGACGAGACTCTGAGGGCGATGCATGAGTTCGACGATCTGGCACCACTTCACAACCCCATCAACTTGCTTGGCGTAACCATAGCGAGACGATTGCTGCCGAGCGTGCCGCACGTTGCCGTATTCGACACGGCCTTCCATCAGACAATGCCGAAGGTCGCCTACCTCTACGCCATACCCCTGGAACTGTACGACAAACACCGCATTCGAAGGTACGGGTTTCACGGCACCTCGCACGGGTACGTCTCCCAAAGGGCCGCAGAGGTCATCGGCAAGCCGCTCGAGAAGCTTAGGATGATCACCTGTCATCTAGGAAACGGTTGCAGCATGACCGCCATAAGGGAAGGAAGATCAGTGGACACCTCGATGGGGTTCACGCCACTCGAGGGCTTGGTCATGGGCACGAGGAGCGGCGACGTGGATCCCTCGGTCGTTTTCTTCCTCGTCTCAAAGCGAGGGTACGACCTGGAGGCCGTCGAGGACATCCTGAACAGGAAGAGCGGGCTTCTCGGGATCTCTGGCATCTCCAACGACATGAAGACAGTGATCGAGGCAAGCCGCGAAGGCAACGAGAGAGCCAAACTGGCCATGGAGGTCTTTGCGTACAGGGTCAAGAAATACATCGGCGCGTACATTGCGGTTCTCGGCGGCCTGGATTGTCTGGTATTCACGGCCGGCATTGGCGAGAGATCCCCCGAAATGCGGGGACTCATCTGCTCGGAGATGGAGCATCTGGGGATCGTGATCGATCCGGACCTCAACGCGGGCTGCATCGCAAGGGAAGCGATCATCAGCAGGCCCGGCTCACAGGTGAAGGTAGTCGTTGTGCCAACGGACGAGGAGAAGGTGATAGCATCGGAAACCTACCGCGTACTTTCGCGCATTGGTGAGAAGAGATGAAACTCTGCATCTTTGAAGACGATAAGTTCGAGGATTTCTATCCGATATCGCTAACCCGGCCCGTTTTCGGCCTGAGGCTGGGGATGGAGGAGCTATACAGGAGAGATTCGCGGATTCTGGGGCTCAAGTTGGAGAAAGCCTTCGCCCGAAGCTACCTCGCGCCAACGGCAAGCAGGTCTATGGGAATCCTGGTAAACTCAAGCTCCGGGATGGAGAAGGACGATTGGCTCCTGCTGAACGGCAGGTGCATGAACCCGGCAGGCATCCCACTCAACGAGACCGATGTGGCGGGCATGCGAGGGCAGGATGTCGCGTTCATAGTTGCCAGAAAGGAGACCATCAAGAGGAACCTTTCCGCGGATTTCCACGCGTTCATGGAGCGCCTGCTCAACGATTGCAGCAAAGTGGAGACCGACGTGCCCCTCGCCGCGCACGTCTGGGACCTTGTCCTGGCCAACTCGCGGGCCGTCACCGAGGACTTTCGGGCGCTCGGCAGAAGTGGAATCCATGGCAGCATGTCCGAGGCATCATGCGTTGTTGGCGGCGAGGAGCATGTCTACGTCGCCCCGACGGCGAGGGTGGATCCGCTTGTGGTTCTCGATGCGTCAAACGGTCCCATCTACCTGGACGAAGGGGCTAGGGTATATCCGCACACCAGGATCGAGGGGCCAAGCTACGTGGGCCGAGATACCCAGATCGTGGGCGGCAAGATACGGGAAGGGTGTTCCATAGGCCCGGTTTGCAGGGTGGGCGGCGAGGTGGAGGAGAGCATCTTCCACGGCTACTCGAATAAGTATCACGACGGCTTCATAGGTCACAGTTACGTCGGTGAGTGGGTGAATCTGGGCGCCCTGACGACAAATAGTGACCTGAAGAACGACTACTCCACGGTCCAGGTGTTTCTCCGGGGACGCCTCGTCGACACGGGCCTGACCAAGGTCGGGTCGGCCATAGGCGATCACGTCAAAACCGGGATCGGTACGCTCCTAAACACGGGCACGGCGGTTGGGGTCATGACCATCGTGATGCCCAGCGGCGAGGTTTCGCCGAAGAACATACCATCCTTCTGTCTGCTTCACCGCAACCAGATACGTGGCGGGCTTGGATTCGACAACCTGATCGAGACTGCAGAGAAGGCCATGTCAAGGAGAGGGGTCAAGCTCGGGCCGGATGAGATCGAGTTGCTTAAGCAAGTGTATGACCTAACCGCCGCAGAGAGGGAAAGTTTGATAAGGAGAGACCGAAGGAAACGGGCGAGGGCGTGAGCGAAATGTCGGTCGAGGAGAGGATGATAAAGATAATCACCGATGTCCTAGGCGTCGAACGCGAGAAGATCACGATGGACTCAAGG
>CAZJVP010000019.1:0-49178 GCA_964549615.1 uncultured Thermococci archaeon
TGGCGCAGGCTGGGAGCTGAGAGGGTTCTCGGGAGGGCCAGCCATCTACTTTACCGGGAACTGGAACCTGCCGCGAAGTGACCTAGATGACCCACAAAAAGCACGCCCAGAAAAGAGGAAATAATTATGGGATAACACACGTGGGCTTGGGCGGCTAGCTCAAGGGGATATGCTGAAGGCTCGTCGTCAGATGACTTAGACCGGAGGTGCTTGAGCGCGATGGCGTCGCTGGGCACCAACCCCTCGCACCTAACGTCGTCTTGGTCTTGGATCGTAGAGGCCGAGCAGATTGGAACGGCTCCGACCTTGATGCGGGCCCCAGCTGGGCACGATGCAGCGCACGCGCCGCAGTTCATGCAGATGCCCTCGGGCTTGCCGCTCTCCATTCTGATGATGTTGATGGGGCATATGACGGCGCACAGACCGCAGCCCGTACACCTAGATCTATCCACGTAGTAGCCTCCTCTGGAGTTCCTCCTGATTGCCTTGGAGGGGCAGATCTTCGCGCATTCGCCGCAGTTCGTGCAGGCCAGGTAATATCCGCCTTCCGTCCTCCTTATTGCGCCGACCGGGCACCTGCAAAGGCACTTCCCGCAATCTATCCAGCCTGAGGAGGTCGCATGCACGGCATTTGTTAACGATGTCAACTCTTAAGTGGCACAAAGAGACCATGACAGTGCCTCCTCCTTGCGAACAGGGCGAGCCCCCGGTTCCCATGCGGCGTCGATCCATGTTGCCGCTCCGGGTGAGTGAGATCCGCTGATTGATATCCTTATTATGGAGGGGTCGGGCGGTTCCTTGCGGGATCTCAAGTTGTACGACCTATTGATCATAGGCTCCGGTTGTGCCGGGATGACTGCCGCGATCTACGCTGGCAGGGCTAGACTGAGTACGCTCGTGGTGGCTGGCGAGGCTTGGGGCGGGCAGCTCATGTTGACAACCGAAGTTGAGAACTTCCCAGGATTCAAGGACGGTATCTTGGGTGCCGAGTTGATGACGAGGATGCGGGAGCAGGCGGGTCGTTTCGGCGCCGAGTTCCTGTTCAGAGATGCGACGAGCGTGGACTTCTCCTCACGTCCCTTCAGGGTGACTGCGGCAGGCAAGCATTACGATTCCCGGGCGGTCATCATCGCGACCGGTGCCTCGCCGAAGTGGCTTGGCGTGGAGGGGGAGAAAAGGTTTGCGGGAAAGGGGGTCTCCATGTGCTCCACCTGCGATGCTCCCCTGTATGCTGGAAAGAAGGCGGTCGTGGTGGGAGGCGGCGACTCGGCGATGGAGGAGGCGCTGGCTCTGGCCAAGTTTGCGGCGGAGGTCAAAGTCTTGCACCGCAGGGACAGCTTGCGGGCGTCAAAGATCCTGCAGGAGCGGGCCGAGCGGGATCCCAAGATCAGCTTCGTCTGGAATAGCGTGGTCGAAGAGATACTGGGCAGGGAAAGGGTGGAGGGGATTCGGATCAGAAGGGTCGACACCGGAGAGGAGTCCGTGCTCGAGTGCGACGCGGTTTTCTTGGCAATCGGGCGTGTGCCGAACACCGCGATCTTTGCTGGCCAGGTGGAACTCGATGAGCGGGGATACGTGGTGTCCAGGGAGATGGTCAGGACCAGCGTGGACGGGGTCTTCGTCGCGGGAGAGGCTGCCGATGCGCGCTATCGCCAGGCGATCGTCGAGGCGGGCATGGGCTGTATGGCCGCCATCGAGGCCCAACGGTACCTCGAGACGGAGAGGGCTAGAGAGCCGCAGATTCGGCGTTTGCCGTGAGGTCCCCCGACTAGAAGGAAGGTTCGCTTCCCACGATCCTCTTGTACGCCTCGTCGTACGCCCTCTTGATGGACTCCGGGCTTCCTCCGTTTCTGAATACCTGCTTGTCGTACTCGACCAGCTTCCCCTCGGCGAAGGCCTTGGAGTCGAGGATCCGCATCGAATCGCACGCTATCTCGTCGGCGACCACGATGCCGCCATCAGGCCTTCCGAACTCCAGCTTGAAATCCGCGAGCAAAAGTCCCCTCGCGGAAAGAAATTCGCTCAGGATCGCATTGGCTTTGAGCGTCAGCTCCCTGATCTTCTTCATCTCGGCGACGGTGGCAAGGTTGAGCATGGCTATGTGGTCCTCGTTTATCCACGGGTCATGCAGGGCATCGTTCTTCAGGTAGAACTCGATGACGGGGGCCTTCAGCCTCAAGCCCGGGTCGAGGGGGAGGCGCCTGACGATGCTGCCCATCGCTATGTTCCTGCATACAACCTCGACGGGGATGATCTCGACCCGTCTGACCTCCATGAGGCCGGGCTCGGGCAGGGAGATGAAGTGGGTTGGGACGCCATTCTTTTCGAGGTCCCGGAGAAGGCGGGCTGAGATGACGGAGTTGTACTTCCCCTTGCTCGGCATCCTGTCGCGCTTCAGGCCATCGAGTGCGGTCAGGTCATCCTTGAACCTCATCAGGAGCGTCCTGTCGTCCCTTGAGTAGAGTATCTTCGTCTTTCCCTCTCTGAGGAGTTTGCCTTGCGGTTGCATCCACCACCGGCGGACCAGCGACAGCCGACCCAAAAAAAGTTTGCCTGCCCGTGGTGTTCCGTGTGGTCAAGGAGGCCGGGACTAGAACAGCAGGAGCCTCCTGGACGGGCTGTCGAAACGCCAGAGCCCGTTCCTGGACGCGATCTGGACTGCCTCCTCGTACTCCCGCCTCGTTATGCCGCGTCTGAGAGCAGCAACGGTGTCGGCCTTGTAGCAGGGCCTGTACTGGTCCATCAGGTTGATGTAGGTGTCCTTCGAAACCCGTTGGGCAATGAACCTGGTCGTCTCGTCGGTTCCGGCGAGCCCCTCGGGGAGCACGAGGTGCCTCACGAGCAGGCCGCGCGTCGCGATTCCATCCTCGTTGATCTGCAGGTCGCCCACTTGGCGGTGCATCTCGATCACGGCAGCCCTGTTCCTCTCGACGTAGTCATCGATCCCGGAGAGCTTCTTGGCCGTCGCGTTGTCCGCATACTTCATGTCCGGCATGTAGATGTCGACTATTCCGTCCAGCAGCTTGAGCGTCGCGATCGAGTCGTAGCCCCCGGTGTTGTAGACGAGGGGAAGACGAAGCCCGCGTTCGATTGCATTGGGGAGGGCGGACAGTATCTGTGGGACAACATGGGTTGGGCTCACAAAATTGATGTTCTCGCATCCCAGTCTTTGCAGGTAGAGCATGATGGTCGCGATCTTGTCCGGCTCGACGGGCTCGCCCTCTCCCAACTGGCTTATCTCGAAGTTCTGGCAGAAGATGCACTTCAGGTTGCAGTTTGCGAAGAATATCGTTCCCGACCCGCCCCGGCCGACCAGGGGCGCCTCCTCGCCGAAGTGGGGGTTGAAGCTTGAGATGATGGCTCTCTCTCCAGTCCTGCAGGCACCGGTCTTGTTTGACAGCCGATCCACAGCGCAGTTCCTCGGGCAAACCGAACAAGGGGAAAGGAGCGAGCGGGCTGCATCGATGCGGTCGGTAAGTTCCGCGGAACTGAGGTCGAGGTAGGCGGGATGAAAGCCTTTGGCCATCACTATGATGGTTTCCGGATGGGGGAGATTAATCTGACTCTGGGAGAGCTTCAGTCGCCGCGTATCGCCCGCACGAAGGCCTGGATCTGTTGCGCTCGATTGCCAGCGACAAGGTCCTTTCGTCGCACCGCGAGGCATTCGCGAACAACGGCTCCCGCCGCTAGGCGCTTCATCTCCTCAAAGACATCAGCCGCGCCGCCGTTCGAGACCGAAAAGAAGTACAGCTGCTTCCCGGATAGGGCGTAGTTGGTCAGGAAGGTCCTGACAGCCGGCGTCATCCGGCCCGCCCAGACGGGGGTACCGACGATGATGGGGTCGTACCCAGCGGGCTCGACCTTCAGTTCGATTCGGGTGAGTTTCCGCCTGAAGGCGTCCGACCCGGATCTTAGAAATCCCAGCAACCCTTTGCGGTTCTTGCGGTCGACGATCTCGTGGCACTCGGCGCCGACGGCCTTCGCCACGGTTTCAGCCAAGGTCTTGTTCGAGCCCGTTCGAGAGTAATAAACGACGAGCGGCTTCAGATGCTCACCCTCCGATCCTTTCAAGCCGAGACTGCCTCGCTCATAAATGGATCGCGCACTTGCCCGATCATGGTACCATCTCATCGCGCTTCACACGGCTGCGCGCCAAGTGCGAACCATGCCGATCGAGCCCGCGTGAGCAGCGAAAGGAGTCCCGAGGCCTGAAGCCCGCCGCGGCGTCGGGGGTTCCGTCAGAAGTACACGGGTTCCTTGCTTCATTCTATGCGGGAGCGAGATCGAAGCTGTAATGGGACCTGTGATCGTAGTAATCGTGGGAGGAACCGATGAAGATCCAGGATGTGTCGACCATTGAGCTCTTCCGTTTCATGGTCTGTCCGGTCGTGTCGATGACGTACCAGCGGAAATCCCCATCCCTGACGTACCAC
This sequence comes from uncultured Thermococci archaeon, assembly GCA_964549615.1. Taxonomy (GTDB): domain Archaea; phylum CAYQAE01; class CAYQAE01; order CAYVLA01; family CAYVLA01; genus CAYVLA01. The sequence goes on from CAZJVP010000019.1 coordinate 4,434, forward strand.
ACCTTAGCCTTCACGCCGCCCAGGCCCGATCTCCTCTTCCTTATCCTGCTGATGACGATCTTGCGGACCTCCTCTTCGCCGGACGTGACGAGGACGAGCATGCGGTAGTGGAATCCGCGGCTTCCCTTGGAGTCGTCCTCGACCAGATCCACTTTGAACCTGATTCCGCTGGCATTGAACATCGCGGCGAGGAGGATGGCATGGGACCTGTCGTCACCGGAGTACCTCGTGAGCACGTCCGTCAGATTCGTGTAGTTCCTCGAGTACTTGTACCTCACGTTTGCCGCGACGAGGTTGGCGAGGAGGTCGACCCTCTCGAGGTAGCCCTTGTTCTTAGTGCGGGACTCCACGAGCTTTTTCACATCAGGGGAGTCCATGTTCTGGATGAAGGGAGCTGAGAGGTTTCTTTCCCATTCCGCCAGGCGTTGCGAGTCGTTGAGCAGCCCAAGTTTGGCCAGCAATGCTTGGCTGCCGTTTTGGATCTCAACGAACTCGACGTCGATCGCCTGTATGTACCTGAAGAAGGGCCCGGGAAACAGCACCGCCAACACGAGGAGCAGGACGGCGACCGCGAGGACGACCCAGAAAAGCTTCTCCATCGTGGTCCTTTTCCTGCGCACGGGCCCCCCACAGACCGGACATTCCTGGACGAACTCCGGGAGCCACATGCGGCACGCGGGACAGTAGTAGTGCATTCCGGCAAACGGGCATCGATCATCGATAAATCTGTGACGGGAATCCGAACGACTGCGCCTTGGCTCATTGTTGCAGCGAGGGTCGGTCCCAAGGTTGTCCCTGTCGCGAGGTTTCCCGGGTTCCTCGCATGCGAGCGCGGAGATACGAAACAGCTGTGGAGGGATTGGAATCTCTAATTACATTTTGTCCTTTTTTGATCCATAAAGAAACAGAAGGAAAGACATATATCTGCATTCCCTATATGGGGATGCCCCAATGAAGGTCAGGGAAGTCATGACACCGGAACCCAAGTACATCGAGATACCTAGCACTCGCCAGGCGGCGCTGATCATGTTCCAGAAGCATCGCGTGACGGGCCTCCCGGTCCTGAAGGAGGGGACCAGGAAGCTGGTCGGGCTGATCACCCTCAGGGACCTCGCAAGCCACCCGGACGAGGAACAGGTGGCCATGATCATGAACAAGGACATCCCGACCGTCGACCCCGATGATGACTTCAAGAAGGCCTGCGAGATAATGGTAAAACAGGACATCAGGCATGTGCCCGTCGTCTTCGAGGGCATGCTCGTCGGGATTGTGACCGTCAAGGACATTCTCAGACGGGCCGTCATGGAGTTGGATCTGGAGATCTTCGTTCGCGATGTCTTCAGCGATCAGGTCACCGCCGTGTGGGAGGAAACGCCGCTGCGGGCGGCCTGGGTCATCATGAGTGCGTCAAAGTCGCACACGGTGCCAGTCGTGGACGCCAAGGGCAGGGTGGTCGGCATCATATCCGATGTGGACATCATCCGTGCTTCGGAGATAAAGGAGTCCGCCGCTACCGACATGTTGACCACCGAGACCGAGGGCGACGTGTGGTCGCTTGAGGGCAAGAACCTGCTCTACGTGGTTAGCAAGAACCTCGTGATCCCGCAAGACAAGACGGTTCGGGACCTCATGACGAAGGAGATCGGGGTTGGGCGCCGCACACCCATCAAGCGCTGCGCGAAGATCATGGTGACAACGGATCTCAAGGAGATCCCCGTACTGGCGCCTGAGGGGGAACTGGTTGGCGTCGTCAGGGACGTTGACTTGGTGAAGGCCCTGTTGCCTGCTTCAGCTCGTTGAACGTGACGAGCCCGTTGTACAGTCTCCACAACGCGGTGGGGACCTCGGATATGGCGATCCGGATCTGTGCCGTGGTGTCTCGATCACGGATGGTCACGGACTCGTCCTTGAGGGACTGGAAATCAACCGTTAGCGAGTAGGGACACCCGATCTCGTCGACCCTTGCGTATCTTCTTCCGATCGAGCCGGACTCATCGTAGAAACAGGCAATACCGTGGGCCTTCAGGTCGTCCTCGACCTTGCGTGCGAGCTGGGGTAGTCCCTCCTTGTTGAGAAGCGGGAAGACCGCCGCGAGAAATGGGGAGATCTGAGGAGGCAGGGAAAGATACGTGCGCTCGCCCTCCTTCCTCATCGAGACCTCAAGCAGGCAGATCAGCGTGCGATCCAAGCCGGCAGAGATCTCCCAGACGTGGGGGATGAACTTCTCCCCGTCCTCCCGCGTCCATCTCAGATCGGCCCCGCTTCCGCGCATGTGGCCGGCCAGATCGTAGTCCACCCTGTAGTTGTTGGCCACCAGTTCGACCCACCCCAGCTTGTCGGAGAGTACCTCGAAGTCCCACGTCTCCTTGGAGTAGAAAGGCCTCTCATCCTCGCCCACCTCTCTGAACCTCAGGGATTCCCTGGGGAAACCCATGCCCTCCCAGACCCTCTGAACCTCGGCGAGGTAGTAGGCTATCAGCTTGCCGCTCACAAGCTTCCTATCCAGAAGATCGGGCGGACGAAGTTCCACCAGCTCATCGGACCCCAAGGTTAGGAAGTTCATCCTGACGTCAGCGACTTGCTCGAACTGTGGGAAATCGTCGATCTTCTCGGGGTCGAAAAAGATCTCACACTCGATCTGGCCAAACTCCCTCTGCCTGATCAGAAAATTGCGCGGCGATATCTCGTTCCTGAAAGATGCGCCTTCCTGGCAGATCCCGAAGGGAAGTTTCACCCTCATCGTCTTCGTCAGCCTGAGGTAGTCGCAGAAGATCGACTGGCAGGTCTCGGGCCTTAGGTAGCATATCTGATCCTGGAGTGGCCCCAGCATCACGCCCATCATGAGGTTGAACCTCCTGACCTTCGAGAGCTTTCCCCCACAGGAAGGACAGACGAGGCCGTGTTGCGAGATCAGTTCATCGAGCTTTGCTTCTTCCGTCCCTTCAGGGACCTGCTGTCCGGTCGCCTCCGAAACTACCTTGTCTGCCCTGTGCATCGCGTGGCATTTCTCGCATTGGGTGAGCGGGTCGCTGAAGCCGGTCAGGTGGCCGGATGACTCGAAGACGGCCTTGGGCATGATCTGGGCGCCCTGGATCTCAAGCATTCGGTTCTTCTGGACCAGATGCCGCCTCCAGAATGCCGCGATGTTCCGCCTCATCGCCTGGCCGAGCGGGCCGAAGTCGAACAATCCCGAGGGCGCCGAAGCGTAGATCTCGGATGCCGGGTAGAAGATGGCCCTCCTGAGCGCGAGGCTGGTGGCATCGTCAAATCTGGAGATAGAACCACATCCTTTGCCTGCCAGCTTCGGCGAGCGTTAAAAATATCTTCGCACCAGATTTGGCCTAGGCCTCAAGTAGCCTCAGCGCGGCAATGTGTTTGCAGCCGCCAAGGCGCCTCCTGTACTTCCAGTCCTCGCAGGAGCACTGGAAATACCTTCTTGAGTAGCCCACCTTTTGCTTCCCCACCTTGAACCCGTCCGGATCGCGCACCACGGTTTGCTGCAGCTCCGTCGCCTGAAGGGTTCGCTGGTCCTCTGCTAGGCCCCTGATGCGCTCGAGGGAATCCTCGTCGCGATGGATGAAGAGCTCGGTGAGGTAGACGAGGAAGTAGTTGTCGGTGGTGTTGCCGAGCCTTCGCCCGTCAAGGAAGATGTCGAAACCGACAGCCGCTGGGCGAAACACCACCCGCGCGTCGCCGGCAGTGATGGAATCGGCTTCGAATCTGCGCGCCTTGAGGATCTTCCTAGCAAGCCTTGAATAGGTTCCCTCCGGTGCTGTAAGATCCTTGCCCCCCATCTGGCCGCACGCTTCACCCAGGCCGTTTGCCCGCCGGCTTTGTCGTTGTGCGGGTAATGATGAGTATGAGGCCGAAGACGAAAAGCCCCGTGAGCATGAATCCAAGGTTCACGGGATCGATGATCGGCTTCTTCGATCGCGGCGGTTCGGGCCGACCGGGAATCGTGAATGAGATCTGCTCGTGGGCGGCTATGTCGCCGCTGTCCTCCAAGCCCGCTCCTAGCCTTTCGACGACGTAGAAATCGAAGGTGTAGTTGCCCCCCTCAAGGAAGAAGTAACCGAGATCAACCCTGGGTTCGACCCTGGGATACAAAAGCACCCCAGCCATGGCACCCGAGATTTCGATCCTGAGGCTCATGTTCGTCCATTCTTCCTGCGGGGCGATCCGCAGGGTGAGCTGGGCGTCCCCCGGCTCGGTCAGATTCTCGTACCCGGAGAGGTTGAAGAACTGGCACCAGGAGGGTTGGGTGACGACCATCACCGGGACCATGAGGAGGGCGAACCGACCCAGGGTGAGCTTCAATCCGGATCCTCTGCTGCTATGGTTCCCCGTCCGAATAAAAGGGTTTTTGGCATCCCGGCCTTGTTGGCTCGCAGGCCCATTGGACTTTGAGGCCGATCTCAGGAGGGGAGGGATGAATCCTCACTGCCCGTAGACAGCGATCCTAGGAGGGTATCAATCGACGAAACTTGAACGACATCGCGGGCCCATCGCTCAGGCCGTCCCGAACAAAGGTAACCAGGTGGGTGTCTCCGGTATGGGTCGTGGATATCAGGCGGCAGCGAACGCCTCGGCGAGCCCCGACTAGTTGCGCTCGATGGCTCGATGGCAAACAGATATCACCTCAAAGCGCAACTGCGTCCGAGGCCTGCAAACGAGGGACGCAAATGGTGCCGAAGGATGTGGTGGTTGAGAGGATCGTCGATCTGGGCCTGATATGCGTTGTGAGGCTTCATGACGCAGGTGGGATCGACGCGGTCATCGAGGCCCTTCGGGCCGGAGGCGCCAACATCATCGAGATCACGGTGACGGTGCCTGGCGCAGTTGAGCTGATAAGAAGGTACACCGCGGAGTTCGAGGACTGCCTCTTTGGCTGCGGCACCGTGACCGATGTGGAGACGGCCGTTGGGGCCATGGACGCCGGGGCGGCCTTCATCGTGTCGCCCGTGTTGCAGGAGGAGGTCGTGTTCGCGGCCCATTCGCGTGGCATCGCAGCAATCCCGGCAGCCATGACTTCCACCGAGGTGTGGCGCGCGTCGGTGATCGGCGCCGATGCGATCAAGCTCTTTCCGGCAAGGGTTCTGGGCCCCCGCTATGTCTCGGATCTGCTGGGCCCGCTGCCCGGCTTGAGGATCATCCCCTCCGGCGGGGTTGGGCCGGACAACGCATCGTCGTTCATCGAGGCGGGTGCTGTGGCCGTTTTTGCTGGCTCCTCGCTTGTGAACGACCGGATCGTCAAGCGGGGCGACTTCGATGAGATCGAAGGGGTTGCCCGCCAGATGATCTTGGCCGTGTCGCACGGCAAGAGGAGGCGGACCTGATGGGCCAGACGAAGGTCGGGGACGTCGTAACGATAGGCGAGGCTATGGTCCGGCTAGCGCCCGAGGCGGGCGTAAGACTTGAAGATGCAAGAACGCTGAATGTCCAGGTAGGAGGTGCCGAGTGCAACGTCGCGGTGGGGCTTGCCGCACTGGGTCGGAAATGCGCCTGGATCTCAAAGCTTCCTGAGAATGAACTGGGGCGGTTGGTCCTCAGGCGCGTCAGGTCCTGCGGCGTCGACGTGTCCAGGGTCGTGTGGACGAAAGGTGCGCGGTTGGGAACGTATTTCGTCGAGTACGGCAGGAAGCCTAGGCCGACCAAGGTGATCTACGACAGGCGGAACTCCGCCGCCAGCCAGCTTACCCCGGAGGAGGTCGATTGGGAGTTCGTCGAGGGTCACAGGATTGTCCATCTTACGGGCATAACGCTCGCCCTAAGCCCGAGCTGCAGGAGGGTTGTGTCCCAGGCCATGGAGAGGGCAAGGGATGCGGGCACTCAGGTCTCGTTCGACGTCAATTACAGATCGAAGCTCTGGGGCCGGAAGCGCGCATTCCGATGCCTAGACCAGTTGGTGAAGGGCGTTGATGTGCTGATATCGACGGAGGGGGACGCGCGGTCGGTGTTCGGCCTCGGGGGGAGCCCTGAGGAGATCGTCGCGCGGCTGCACGACCGGTACGCGTGCCGCGTCACGATCCTGACGCTGGGGGCCGGGGGTGCGTTGGCGCTGAGCGAAGGGGTGCGTTATAGGGCCTCGGGTCACGATGTCGAGGAAGTGGACAGGATAGGCGCGGGGGATGCCTTCGCGGCAGGCTTCCTCCACGGGTATCTGGACGGCGACATCCAGCGGGGATTGAATCTGGGTTCCGCGATGGCCGCGATGAAATACACCATCGAGGGCGACTTTCCCGTCGTCACCGAGGCCGAGATCCTGGAGGTAGCCTCGCGGCATGAAGGCTCGATAAGACGATGAAGTTCGGGTCAGGCAGGCCGATTTGGGAAGCACCTGCGGCTTGTCATTTTCGGCCCAAGACCTCATCCTGGGATCTGCCAGCTGATGCGCTTGACGGCGTCGTAGATGCTCTTGTAGATCTTGAAATGCTCCCGGTATATCTTCACGGATTCCGGGTTCGGTTGGAACTCATCGACTCGCCTGACCGCAGCGTCAACCCCTTTATCGACATCGGGGTACTGCCCCACCGCTGTGGCGGCAAGGATGGCCGCGCCTAGGCATCCTGCCTCGGCCACGGCAAGTCGCACGATCTTCTTCTCGAGGATGTCGGCCTTGATCTGGGGCCAGATGCTGGATGTGGCACCCCCTCCTATCGCCCTCAGCTCCTCAACATGCACCCCACACTTTTCCAACCTGTCGAGGTTCACTTTTGTCTCATAGGTTATTCCGTCTATGATCGCCTTGTAGATCTCGGGCTTGGTTGTGGATGTTGTCAGGCCGAGGAAGGCTCCCTTGGACCTCGGGTCAAGGTACGGGGTCCCGGTCCCGACGAAGTGAGGCAGGACGTAGACGTTGACGGGCCCCTTCGCCGCCTCGCGATCCAGAAGCTTGTACGGGTTGATGCCTTCCTCCTTCGCTCTCCTGACCTCGTCCTGCGCAAGGTTGTCCCTGTACCATTTGAGCACGGACCCAGCGCCGAAGTGGAAGGCGAGCGTCACGTACATCCCTCGCTTGACATGGCAGTAGCAGGGGAAGTTGGACTCGAGCATCTTCTTAGTCAACAGCGGCCTTTCCATGGCTGGAGTGACACATTCCACCGTCCCGGTTGAGTCGACCGCTATCTTGGGGCGGACTATTCCGCCGCCCAGCGCGCTGCAAGGCTGGTCGTGCCCGCCCGTGACCAGCGCCATGCCTCTCGGAAGGCCGAACCGCCTTGCCGTCTTCGAGTCGAGCTCGCCGACGACCTCGCCCGACGGCCTTGCATCGGCGAGAAGATCCCGGTCCAGCCGGGCTGCGTCAAGCATGGTGTTGGACCATTGCTTCTTCACGACGTCGAAGGCCATCGTCCTGGATGCGAGCGAGTAGTCGATCACGGGATCAAGGCCCATCCAGTGGAAGAACATGTCCTCGTAGCAAAGGAACTTCCACGTCTTCTCGAAGATGCGCGGCAGGTTGTCCCGAATCCACATTATCTTGCTCAGCGTGGTCATGGGGTGGAGCGGCTGACCCGTGATCGAGTAGATCTTCTCCTTTCCGAGCTCCTTGGCCCACCACTCCGTCTGCGGGATGGTACGGTTATCGAAGGTCACGATCGAGTTGTGCAGCGCCTTCCCTTCCTTGGAGATCGGGGCAACGGCTTCGCCCTGAACCGATACGCTGAGCGCCTTGATTTCCCTGGAGCCTTCCCACCTCCCTATCGTTGCGAGCACCTCCCCGGTCCTCTTCCGCACGAGGTTCGAGTCGAGCTCGCGCCAGCCCGGTTTGGGGTAGACCAGGTCGTATTCCCGGTGAGCCTCGCTGACCGGGTTTCCCTCGAGGTCAAAGACTACCGCCTTCACCATGGTCGTCCCGATGTCAAGGCCTGCGAAGTACATCAGCCCACCTACCATTTCTCATAGTCCTTGTGTTCGTCCTTGTACCCCGCCTGGAGGGCAAGATAGCGAAGCCTGCTGATGCTGTCCACAATGCTGACCCACATGTAAGCCTCCTCTAGGATGCTCCCCGTGGCGAATACGCCGTGGGATCTCACCATGACGGCCTTGTAGTTCTTCAGCATGGGCGGGACCTTCTCGGCCGCCTCCTTCGCGCCCACGGGCACCTTCAGGTCCAAAACCGGGATCTTATGCATGTGGTAGGCACCCTCGGCATCCACCGCGATGATCTCCTTCTCAATGAGGGAGAGGACTATCGCGTAGGGTGGATGTGCGTGGATCACCGCAAGCGCGGAGGTATTCTGGTAGATTGCCCGGTGGACGCCGGTTTCCGTGGAAGCGAGCACGATGCCGCTGTCGTCCTCGTATATCCCGGTTTCGATGACGTCGTTCCTCTTTATGTCGGCCGACATCGATCCCCGGCGCGTTATGAATATCCTGTCGCCCCTCCTCACGCTCATGTTGCCGCTGTGGGACGTGTTCAGACCGTGGGCGTCCAACATCCTTCCGAACTTGCGGAACTCCTTCCAGATCTGGGTCTTCTCCTCCTCGGTCGTCATCATGATCACCTTCTCAGCGCTGGGCGCCAAGGTTATATGTTTGCCTCCGCAGAAGATTTCGAAATGCCTGGCGGCCGAGAAGAAGCAAGGCGGCCCGTGCCACGGAATGAGAAGGCTGTCTTGGGGCGAACCGCTCAGTCCGGGTCCATGCCGTTCCACAAGTCCCCGCCCGGGCTGCCGGCGGACGCATCGCGCGGCTTATCCCGACCACTCAGCCAGCCGCCTTAGCCGCCCTGCTCCAAAAGCTCGTTGATCTCCTTGAATCTTGTCCGGATGGTGACTTCCGTGACCCCGGCAGCCTCGGCGATTTCCTTCTGGGTCCTCTTCAAGCCTGCCTTGAGGGAGGACATGTACAGGGCCGCGGCCGCAATCCCCATCGGCCCCTTGCCCGATGCCATGCCCAAGGAGAGGACCTTCCTCAGGGTCTCTATCGCATCCTGCTGGACGGGTCCCGGGATGCCGAGGATGCTGCCGAAACGCGGGATGTAGTTTATCGGGCTGACGGGGGGAAGGACGATTCCCAACCTTCGGCACACGAACCTGTAACTTCTTCCGATCTCCTTGGCCTCAAGCTTCGTCGCCTCGGCGATCTCCTCCAGCGTTCGGGGGACCTGGAACTGGCGGCAGATTATGTAGACCACGGCGGCCGAGAGGATCTCGATTGATCTTCCCCTAGCTAATCCTTCCTCAACCACCCTCCTATAGAGCAGGCTTGCCGCCTCCTTGATGTTCCTCGGGAGGTTGAGAAGGCCGCACATCCTTTCGATGTCGGCGAGGGCGGTGAGAAGGTGCCTGTCCTTGGACTTCTGCATCTTGCTCCGGGAGTCCCACTTGCGGAGCCTGTAGAACTGGCTCGTCCTTTCCGGGGTGAGCCTCTTTCCGCCGCTGTCAACGTCCCGTTTGTCGATGACCGACGACAAGCCCTTGTCGTGGAGAACGTAGGTCTGCGGGGCGCCGGCCCTTTCCCTTTCCTTGCGCTGCTCCGAGTCAAAGGCCCTCCACTCAGGCCCGGCGTCGATGAGCCTATCGGATACGACGTAGCCGCATTTCGAGCAGATGATCTCCCCCCTCAGCGGATCCTCCTGGAGCTTGTCGCTGCCGCACTCTGGGCAGTAGTCTGCGCTTTCTTCCTCCTCCGACACCCCATTTCCTCCTAACGGACGTCGCAGCGAGCAGAGGCCCGAGCTACCCTTACGGATTAGCCCCTCCCTTAATACTTCTTTCGCATTCCATGCTTGCTTGGATGCCTAAAGACGCGGCCTGAAACGTCAGTCTCACCGGTTGGCGCGAGGCGCTCACGTAACCGGCTAACTGTTATAAGGCACGGCTCGAACCAAACTGAGAGGATGGGGCTTTGTCCGACCAACGCGTTCTCAAGGATCTGGTCGCGATGTCAAGGAGGGCAGCTAGGCTCGGCTACGCGTGCGCCGGGGAGGGCAACACCTCCGCGCGATCATCGTCAGGCGATTCCTTCTGGATCAAGAGATCAGGCTGCTCCTTGGAGGACGTTACCAGCAGAGACTTCATCAAGGTCGACATCGAGGGCGCAACGCGCAACTTGGAGAAGGCAGGCGCGGCGGTGGTCTATGCCGCGAACAGGAAGTATCGGGCCTCGATCGAAGTCGGGATGCACGCGTCGATCTATGCCCACCAGCCCGGGGCCAACTTCATACTCCACACGCACCCGCCCCAGGCCCTGGCGGCCTGTTGCGTGGAGAACGTCAAGGACCTCTTCGTTCCGCAGTTCCCGGACTTCGTTGTCTATCTAGGGGTGCCTGAGAAGAACTGGGTATTCCTCGACTATGCCCCTCCGGGAGCTGGGATCGCTCATTCGCTTACCGCCGCCCTGGGAGGGCTTCGCGCGGACCTGAGGGTCGTCGTCCTCGCAAAACACGGCGTGATAACCGTGGGTTACAGCGCCAAGGAGGCGATCGGACGGACCGAGCTTCTCGAGAAGGCGAGTTACGTAAGGCTCATGTCGCTCATGGCTGGGCGGCCAACCTGCCTCACCGAGAAGGAGATAGCGGACCTAGAGCGGATGGAGTCCGAGAAGTACAGGCAGGCCGTGCTCAAGGGGGAACTCTAGGAGGTCATCTTCCAGACGTGCTTGCACTTAGTGCAGGTCAGATAGACCGTCTCCGATTCATCCCCTCCCCTCGTTTGGACGGCGTAGTAGTAGGCCTCGGTGTTGCCGCACTTCTTGCACGTGACCTTCGTGATCGGGTACGGCACGACCTCGTCCTTCACAACGACAACCTGAGGCTTTTCGTTCGCCCTCTTGGAAAGCACGTACCTATTCCGTGCAAGCCGGGCGTCCTTGGACCATCCGCAGTTGGGACATGCAAGGACCCTCTTGCCATCGACATCTTTCGGGGCCAGGAGAGTTCCGCAGTCCGGGCAGAACTCCATCGATCTACCTCTTGGCGTAGGTTAGAGACTTGAGTGATAAATAGTCCTTCGGAATCGCGCGCACAGCCTGCTTGATCGTTCAGGGCAGAGGGCCGACTGATCCTCGCGGCGGCGCTTGGTCCAGGTTTTGGCTTGCCAGCCCAGCTGCATACTGCGCCGTCGCGCATTTCCCTCCTCATGGCTCCGCGGTGTCATGCCCACCAGGTTGGGCTTGAGTGGTTCGCACTGGCGAGGGGGATCCTCTCGCGACCCGGAGCACGGTCTCGTAGGCGGTGAGCCGATCGTAGGTGAGGAGCCAATGAATCCTCATACCCTGCCGTAGGATTCGCCCTTGACGACCCCTGACGCTATGATATGTGCCACGCGGATTGGCTCGGGAATTAGGCTCCTCGTCGCGGCGATGTCTATTATCGCATGTGCATCTTCGTCCGAAATGCCGAAGGCCTGGAAGTATACGCGTGACCTGCCTCGTCCCTGTGCGTAGCGATGCTCCTTCGGCTCTCCGGCGCGGCCGATCCTGCTGAGCTTTTCTCGTGGGTCGGGCAGCCTTTTCAAAGCCTCCCTGATGGCATCGATATCCGGTTTGGACCGGGTCACCGATATCAACGGCAGGCCTGTTTCATCAAATATGGCTTGGCCATCGATGACGTTGAACCCTCCGAAGGTCAGGCCGTTGGTCATCGCTACCCTAACTTGCCCCTTGTGGCGCGACCTTGATATCATGCGCACCAGCTGATCCGTCGCGTCATCTCCATCAACGGCGATCTGCGTGGTTAGGACGCCTTCGAGCCAGAGACCCCCTCTCAGTATCGCCCCGACCAACATGGCTTTGCCCGGTTGGCCGAATCTGAATGGCCCGTCATCGACGCCGAGGATTCTTATCTCCTCTTTGATCTCCCAGAATCTGACGCGTCTTTCATGCATCCTGCCGAACCCCCATCGCGTCGAGCATCTTGTCCATGAGTTGGCTGAGAGCCCGGGCGTATTGTTCGCGGTCGATCCGACGGCCGGGGGAGCTCAAATTGCGCGCGATGAACTCTGCCCCGTCCCCGATCTCGAGAAACCCTTTGAGCCAGGCGTACGCGAATATGGCCTCGACTATATCGCCTTTCCGGTGGCTGTCGCTTCGCCTCGGGACGAGGTTCCTGTGTGAGCTGTAGCTCGCGGCCCTTGCCAGAACGGTGTTTGGGATTCTCCCACCCGTCGGGTCTCCCTTGGCCAGGGAGAGGCTGAGAGAGTAGATCAGGTTCAGCAGCGAATCGCCGAGCTTGGAGAGGTTCTGGTCGAGCGCTGCCTCCAGAGGCGGCTTTCTCAGGCAGCGGACCAGGTCATCCATGGATCTGCCTCGGGGTTTACCCCAAGGCCTTCTCAAACTCGGCACGGAGCTCATCACATGTACTTGCCAGCTTCTTGGAGGCGCGCCTGAGCACCGTCGCGGGCTTGGTCTTGGGATCGGTCTCGATCTCGAACCGTGGCTTGGTCCTGTGCGTTATCGGGTGCTCGACAGCGTAGGCGACCCTCTTGACCGCAGGGTCCTCGGCCAGTATGCTCCGAAGGAGGTTGCAGAAGGTGTGGGTCTCTCCAACGATGTAGAACTCCGCATAGTTCTTCTCCGATCTTAGCATCTCTATCTCCATAGCGCTGACCTCAGATGGGGCTCATTCCATACATCGTTGACAACTTCCTGGTCGTGTAGATATCACAAGTCTCACAATACAGCTTCTTCTCCTTGACCACCATTGGGGACCGGCAGTTCGAACATTTGGACAGGATGACCCCAAGCTCGTCGCCGACCGTGCTCAGGATGATGGGCGATCTCTGGGGGTTGACGACCCTGGCGCGGACGATGTCGCCGACCTGGAACTGGTTGGAAAGGTCCCTCACGTAGCCCCTTCTGGCCTGGGATATGTGGATAGCACCCTCAGGTGCGGAGGGGATCTCCCGGTTCTTCTCGCCCTCTATCGCCACTATCTCGACATGGGCGAACTGGCTCCTGATGAGGCTCACCCTTCCGAGCACGATGTCCCCCCTCGCCGGAAGAGGCGGAAGCCGTGGCGCGGGGAAGACCGATACCTTCCTGGATCTTGGGTCGAACTGGACCTTTCCGGTCGTGGACGAGTATACGATCCCGCCGTCAACGTATGCGTTCTCTCCTGGCATGAACTCCTCCTCCACGCCCAACACGTCCCCGGGCACGACGAAGTCGCCCGTCTCAAGCTTTTTCTGGGCCATTCGATCTCCTCCTCATCAAGAACACTGTGGCGGCAACGGTGTAAGTTGGCTTCCTGTGGAAGCTGAACTGGTGCGGAACGAGAAGGTCCACATCCATCTTGGCCTCGATCCTGCCACCGATCTCACCGACGTACGCATATACGAACCTCTCCACCTCAGGGGATCTCTTGTGAAGGGAATACACAGTGGGCGCAAGCTCCAACGCCTTTCTTATGAAAACCCGGTCCGAATGCTTCTGCTGAACTCCGAACGGCGGGTTCTGGATCACCGTATCGAGCGCGCCAAGAGTTCGAGCCTCGATCGCACCCACATCGATCTGTCTCAGCTCGATCCTGTCGCGGATCGCAAAACCCGACGCCTTCTCCGCTATATTTATGTTTTCCCGGGCCACCTCGAGCGCAACGGGGTCAAGATCAACCCCGCAGACCCTTCTCGCCCCCGCTAGCGCAGCGCCGATGGAGAGAACCCCGGTTCCACAGCCCAGATCGCAGATCGCACGGTCCTCGATATCTCCGTTCCGCCATGCCCAGAAAAGCACGTCCGCCGCGGCCCTTGGAGACAGGTCGTACTGCTCAAGCCTCGGGCTCGGGCCAGGGTGTCTGCGCAGGCGGGATAGAGCGATCTCGAGCTTCTTCCTACGTAATCTCATCGGGGGCATAGTCCTCCCAGGCCCTCTTTCCAAGCAAGATCTCAAGCTCAGGCGGGGTGAGCGCGGGTCTGTGGAAGAGTTCCGAATCATCTATGGCGATCCTCGGGCAGGCAAAGTTCACGTAGGCATCGAAGGGGTACACCCTCAGCCTGGATGGGTCGATGTGGTCTGCCGCGATGATCGCGGAGTCAAGACCTTGGGATGCAAGGATCTGCCTGTACCTGTTGGCTTCCTGGATTCTCCTCTGTCCGGGCTTGGTGGAGACCAAGAGTCCGAAGGACTTGGCTTCTCTTGCCGCCTGGATGCGGCCGAAGCGCTTTGCAAGCGTCCTTTTCCTGAGGTCCGAGATCGTTCGCAACTCGCCGAGGTACGGATCCACGGCGTACACTTCCTTTCCCGTTGCCAGAGCTACTCCGAGGGGATGGAAGTTCCCTCCTCCGATGTAGATGAAGGCATCCACCCCGGCCGCGACATCCCTTGCTGCCCTGAAGTCGCATCCGAGCACCTGGCCGGGCCGTTCGGTCCTGGGCCCAGGCCCGCCCAGATGAACTTCGAATCCCCGGCTGGACAGAAGCCCGGAGAGGTCAGGGAGTTCATGGGCGTGCTGCAGGGTTGAGACCAGCCCGACCCGTCGAGCCGGGATGGATCCGATCACGGATTCGAGGCACCCTCTAGCCGAGAGCCTTGAGAAGCAGGGCACGTATATGACCGGCGTTCTTCCGTCCGGAAGAATCCTGGAGTGACCCATATGCACGATGAGGTCGCAGCCAAGGTCGGCCAGCGAGCCGGACACGTCGCAGGCGCCGAAGCACGGCTCACTGCAAAAGACCGGGATGGCGTGGGTCTCGGCCTCTACCCTCTCCTTGATGAGCGGGACAAACCTCTTGAGACCATCGGGCATCTGGAAACCCACGAGCTTGGCGCCCCGCCTTTCTATCTCGGCGACGAGCGCGTCGATCTGGAGGTCGTAGTCGGCTTGCTCTCCCGCCACGGCGTTGTGGTTTTCGGGTTTCGATTTTAATGCTTGTGTAGATATGTTGACCGTTTTCAGAATGGCGCCTGTGAGCTAGCGTCGTGTAGCTCCGCGTAAGGGCTCGAATGTCCTTCTAGCTCTTCAGGGTTCCGCAGACGGTCTCTTGCGGGACTGCTCCACAAGAGCGAGAGCGGCGACCGGAGAATAGGGGTAATGGCGAAGATCCTGGCGCGGATGGGATGCCTGAAAGTCAGCATGTCTCACGTGCCGCGCGAAGGGGGCGGCTGGCCGAAGTCTCTACGTAGAAGCTCCCGAGCAGTCAAGCAACGCAAGGTCAAGTTAGAGGCGCGACACTCATGTGCCTTATGGAGGCCACACGCGGGATCGGAGTTCCACCGCCTCCTGCAGGTTGTCCCGTCCCGCGAACAGAAGGCGAGCGAGAGTCGGCGAACCACAGCGCCCCTTCCTGATGTACAAGTCCTTGAAGCTTCCCCGTATGAGATTCCCGTGGACGTCCTCGCAGGGTTGAACCCGAAGCAGGATCTCGTCATCCTCCCTTGCCGGGAACTCCAGTGTCCCGGAGATCAGCATGGCCACGCCACCTCTCTCGTCGTCATCGCCGGGTTGCCTGGGCCAAGGACCGAACTCGCAATACCTCCGTCCTCCGCTGACGATGAGAATCTCAATCGGACAGTCAACAGGGTCGAGCGCTCCGCACCGAGTGCACAATGGATCCGAGCATAGCGAATACCATTCGGTGGGCGCATAGATGTCCACGTCCACCTCGGATTCGCCGATGAGCGTCTTCTTCGCTCCCTCGACCATGTAAGCGGCGACCGACACTTTGTCCCCGGCGCCATCCGTCGCGCCCTCGTTGGCCCGGTAGCGGGCGCAATAACGGTCGGACTCGTAGACCAATCGGCCCTGTTCATCCACATAGTCGGGGGGACCCACTCCTTCCAAGTGGCCGCTGCGGCCGGACGTGGACCAGCGGTAGGTCATCTCGGCCCCAACAGGCGGGCGTCCCAATATCCTGCATGTCAGAATTTCGTCCTCGCCGGGCCTGACCTGACAGACCATGTAGGGCTCCAATCGTATTGCAACGCCCGAAATGATCACCGTCCCCGTCGCCTCCCCGACGAAGACAATCTCCGACACTGAACCACCCTCTTCGGCACTCTCCTGAGCAAAGATCATGTATACCCGGGCTCTGACCGTGTGTACCTCACCGTCGGCCGAGGATTCCTCCGGGGTGTAGTACGCCTCCGTAGGGCTTTGTGCGCCGGGATACGTCACTTCGAGTTCATAGCTGCCGTTCGGGTACCAAGTCCACTGGTGGTTACGTCTGTAGTGATACTGCACTCGGCCCTTGGTCCCGTCGATAACCCAAGCAATCCGCGTCTGGGTCCAATACCAGTTGGCGCGCTGGGCGGCCATCTCACGCATGTAGTACATGGGAATGAAGAAGTCCAGCCTCACCTCCTGCCCGGCCGCGGCAACCGCTGGGTTGGGTTCGATCCGCGTTTCGTCGCTCGCTGATGCCGCAAGAACGCCGTATATGCTGAAGCCCGTGACCTGGCCGGTCACAGTCTTCGATGTCGCATTCACCGCGCTCCCGGCAACGATCTCCCACTGGCCATGAGCAACCTTAGCAAGCCTGAGGGATTCCTCCCTGGCTCCGGCGGGGATCTTTGATGCGTCGTACCTGAGGGTGAGCTGGACCGGTTTCCTGAACTGTATTCCACTTGTGCCCAACTCGAAAACCGTTCCCTCGATTAGGCGTTCATCGGCTGGAAAGGAGGAGGATACTCGGACGGTGATGGTGATGTTTTCGTCCAGAGCATCAGGTGGGAAGGTCAGGTCCACCGCACCATCTCCGCCCTGATTGCATCCCCCCTTGGTCCGACGGTCAGATTCGTCGAAGTGCTGCCCGGCTTGGGGGTGGTCAGACATCCCGAAAGCAACAGAAGGCTGGACGATGCAAATCAGGCCTCGATTCCCCGGGAAGCTCTTCATTCTCCCCACCCCGCCTCCGGCACGGAGATCAGCGTCTTGGTCACCACTCCGGCCTCTTGGCGGATCGCCAACTTCGGGCCTACTGGGTGCTCGTCTCAGCCCGGCCAAGCTTCATAGGTCTTACGACCGCACCTAGCACCTAGCTCCCGGTACAAGGTATTCCCCTTTCTCCCAAGCTATACGCGTCCCTTCCCGCAGGCGATCTCTCTCGAGTTGGCCCGGAGAGGGGATACCCTGCGAAGCCCCGATAGACTGGCATCCATCACGGATGGCATTAGGGAACAGTAAAGAACTTCCTCCGCTAAGCACACCTGGCGGATTGGTTCGTTGCCTCGTCACAAGCTCTACGAGTTCGAGAAAAGGATGGATCTGGACAGGCTGAAACAGGAGAGGCTGGAGAAGGACATAGATGACTTCAAGATATTCAGCGAGGTCTTCGATACATCGACGCTGATGGTCGTCTACGACCTGCTCAATACTGGCAAGATCTCAGCGGTTCACGGCTGCATAAGGATGGGAAAGGAGGCGTGCATACACCTCGCCGAGGCGAAGGGCGAGACCGTCATACTGAAGATCTACAGAACCGCGACATCCGACTTCAGGAACATGTGGGAGTACCTCAAGGGGGATCCGAGGTTCAGCAAGCTGGGCAGGAACAGGAGGGAGATCATCTTCACATGGACCTCAAGGGAGTACAGGAACCTCAAGGCGGCCCACGATGCGGGCTGCAGGTGTCCCCGCCCAATAGCCTTCCAGAAGAACGTGCTGGTCATGGAGTGCATCACTAGGGGTAGGGTGCCGGCTCCCAGGCTGGTGGATGTTGGCTGCGACGATCCGCCCTCCGTTTTCGATTCCATCGTTGAGAGCTACCGGGCGCTGTTTCAGAAGGGGGGACTGGTGCACGGCGATCTGTCGGCCTACAACATCCTCATGGGCGACAAAGGCCCTACGATGATAGACTTCTCGCAGGGCATCGTCAAGGAAAGCCCGAGGGCCGTGAACCTCCTGTTCAGGGACATAGAGACCCTGCTCGGCTACTTCCAGAAACTGGGCCTGACGGCAAGCGTTCAGGAGACGGCCGAGAGGATAACCTCGGTGAAGGGCATAGCTCCGGACGAGAGCATCATCATTTGAACTCGAATATCTCTATGAGCGCCTTGGCCGCCAGCTCGGCGTTCTGGTACGGGTACTCCTCCACTTCCCTGTCTATGACCACTTTCAGCGTCGCCCCCGAGACAGCCGAATATGCCGCTGCGTAACACCTGTTGAGCTGTTGCTGCAGCTCGATCGCTGAGAGCTCTTCCTCGTCCCTCTTGGTTCGAACGCCGCTCTTGCGATCCTTCTCCCTCCTCTCGAGGACGGACGCGGGACTTACCTCGCGAACCAGGATCGCATGGGGCTTGAGCCTCTGGAGGACCTCGAAGGGCAACCCCGGGAAGTAGCCGGCCGGGGAGAGAATTGTGCAGTGGGTATCCACGATGACGTTCTCCCCCATCTTGGCGATCTCGCTGGATATGGCCTCGGCCGCCTTTTTCTGCATCGCCCGCGACGTCTCGACGCTGATCTTCTTCCGCATATCATCCCGATCCTTGACCATGCCGGACTCCTTCGCTATGCGGAACATGAAGTCTCCAAAGTTCAGGACGGACACGTCGATCTTCTTCTTAACGAACTCTATCACCTTTCCCTTGCCGCATCCGGGGACGCCCGTCAGAATCACTATCATGCGATCGTCCTCGGCCTCCGCCGAGCGGAAGGATCTATAAATGTGACAGATGGTCGCCAGCATACTCAGGTTGTTGCCCGTCGCGTCGGACACTGCGGGCCGCATTCGTCCCGGGGCTTCGCCGCTTGCGAACGATTCCAGCTTCTGGGCCAAGTAATCTTTATATTCAACCTCTCCAAACCGCAGCCACCCTTTTCCCGAGTTTGGAGGTCGATCCGTTTGCGCAAGCCGTTCGTCACGGTCTATCTGGTCCTGATCAGCATCTTTCTGATCATAGCTGCGCCCTTTTTTGCTCTCTTGGCTTACGAGATGATCCGGGAGAGCCAACTCAACCTGCTCGACAACATCTTTCTCATCATCATAATCTTCTGCTTTCCCATAGTTCTGCTTCTGGCGATAGGTCTGCTCAGGCCGCAGCTGGAGGACCTGACTAGAAGGGGAGGCCTGTAGGGCCTAGTTCGCATCTCCGCAACGACGCAGCAGGCCGCCTATGGATGGGCTGCTCCAGGGACAGTTAATAGGACGCGTTGGCCTCTAACAAGGCGAGGGGTCGACAGGTGGCCGGAGTGGCTTCCTCCGCAGTGGTCCTGTTGTCAGGTGGCTTGGACTCGACCGTCGCGCTGTGGTGGGCAAAGCGCCGGCCATACCCGGTCCTGATCTCCCTCACCTTTTCCTACGGGTCTAGCGAAGAGAGGGCGGGCTTGCGATGCTCCCGCGCGATCTCTAGGAAGGCTGGCTGCCGGAACGTCGTGGTGAGGTTGGGCGCATTGGGCCGGATATGGTCGGGGCGTTCGGCCTTGCTTGGCGGGGATGTGCCGGCCGGCCTGGACGGACCCGACAGGTCCATCACGAGGGCCGTGTGGGTGCCAGCAAGGAATCTGGTATTGCTGTCGTTGGCGACGTCCTACGCCGAAACCCTGGAAGGCGACGTGGACCTGATAGTCGGCTTCAACAAGGAGGAGGCACGTACCTTTCCCGACAACTCCAGGGAATTCGTGGCCAGGTTCAACGAGTTGTTGCCGCACTCGGTCCTGGAGAAGAGGATCAGGCTGGTGGCCCCGCTGATCGACCTAACCAAGAAGGAGATCGTGGCGCTTTCCCGGGGGCTTGGCGCGCCCGTGGAGCTGAGCTGCTCCTGCTACCAGCCTCGGGGCTTCGTGAAGGGGCGGCCCCTGCACTGTGGCGTCTGCCAGAGCTGCATGCTGAGGAACAGGGGATTTCGATCCGCAGGCGTCGTTGATCCCACCTTGTATGAGGTCGAACCGCGATGAGCCCGAGAGGATTCGTTTGTGAGCTGTTCTCAAGCTACCAGGGCGAAGGCGCCAGCGTGCGCGGAAGTTGCATGGGGAAAAGGCAGGTCTTCGTGAGGTTCGCCGGATGCAACCTGGCCTCCGGGGATATGGGGACGCGTGGGTGCGTTTTCTGCGACTCGCCTTCCGCGAAGGTCAGGGAGCCAAAGAGCGCGCGGATCCAGATCGGGGGCGGCAGGCGCGAGTTCCGGGTGCTCACGAATCCGCTGGATGTCGAAACCGTCACGAACTCCGTCAAGAGACTCGCGTCCCGGGATCTACACTCGGTGAGCCTGACGGGCGGAGAGCCGCTTTATCAGGAGCAGTTCCTGCGTGCGCTTGCTTTCCGGCTTAGGGACGATGGGTTTAGAACCTACCTTGAGACGAATGGGTCGCTTCCGTCAAGCCTTTCGCGCGTCGCCGGGCTGTTTGACTTTGCGTGCGTTGACGTGAAGGATGAGTCTGCGCACGCCGCTTCGGATTGGCTGCACCTCCTTGAGATGGAGTTCGAGTCCATAAGGATCCTCAAGGCCTCGGGGGTGTGCACCTTTGCCAAGATGGTCGTGACCGACCGCAGCAGACCGGCCGCCGTCGAGCGGGTGTCGGCCAGGCTTGCCGATCTGGATTGCCCGCTCGCAATCCAGGTGGTGACGCCCAGGAGGGGGGTTAGGAGGCCGTCCGAGCGCCTCCTCTTTGCACTCACCGAGGCTGCGGCAAAGCATTTACAACCGGACGCGCTAGCCATCTCGGTTCAGGCCCACAGGGCGGTTGGTTTCCTCTAAGGGATGCAAATGGTTCGGGCTGGGCAGACGCAGGACAGGATACCAAGGATCATGGAGCCCATCGATAGGGTGGGGGTTGAGAACGTCAGGACTCACCTCAAGATCGAAAGGGATGGTTCGACGCTCTTCCATCTCCCGTTGATCGACGTGTTCATAGATCTGCGGGGGGACAGGAAGGGCATACATATGTCCCGCATCATCGAGACCATAAACCAGGTGGTTTCGCGCAAGCATGCCGACAAGAGCCTCGAGCAGGTTGGCAGCGACATACTGGACGGGATCGCCAGCCGGCATGAGTACGTGAGGGGGGAGGTGAGGATAAAGACCCAGTTGCTTGTGCCGCGATTGACTCCGGTTTCCAAGAAGCGCACCTACGAATCGTACGAGGTGCTGGTGAAGGTGATCAAGGACGGCGGCATGCGGAAGTACCTGCAAGTATCGGCGATCGGCAACACGCTCTGTCCTCACAGCCTGGATCTGACCGGTGGGAAGTCGCACATCCAGAGGGCGGAACTGGTGTTCGGCATCGAGACCGAATTGGGCTCCCGGGTTGAGCTGGAGGACATGGCGGACATATGCGATGCCTGCTTCTCCAGCCCCACCTACATGGTGGTGAAGGGCGAGGACGAGAAATTCCTGGTGGAGCACATGTTTTCGAATCCGAAGTTCGTTGAGGATATGGCGAGGGACTGCCTGAATCGCGCAAGAGGCCTTGGCGTGTCCGGAAAGGTCACCATCAGGGCGAAGTCGTTCGAATCCATACATAAGCACGATGCAGTGTGCGAGATAGAGAGGGAGATCTAGTGCAGCACCGATCCCGGCTGCAGAGGGTCGGCACCTACTTCCCAACCACCGTCTTCCGCTGGGAGGAGAGGCATACCTACGTCGGGGAGGAGATAGGGCATCTCTGGTTCTCAAGCATCATCGGGAAGGACTCCTACGGGAACCTCCTGGTGACCTGGAGGGGCCCGATGGATGTCAGGCTGGAGTACGTGAGGGACCAGACGGAGAGGCTGCAGTGGGGCGAGGGGGCGAGGATCAGTGGGCCGGACCTTTTCCACATCGTGGCCGAGTTCCCGCAGATCGGAAACGACCTCGTTCTCATGTACGCGTTCCAAGCGATGCTGGCCGATGGGCTTGCCACGAGGGTGGCGGCCCTCGGGAAAGAGGTCGCCGTGAGGGGCACGGATGTCTATGCCCAGGGCGCGAAGCTCACGGTGGGCGTGTGCGCGGCGAGCGCCACATCGTGCACGATGCACTTCGGGGTAAACATCAGCCTGAAGGGGGAGCTTCCCGTGCCAAGGGACGTCAAGGCAGGCTCGCTTTCCGACCTCGTAGGAGGCGATGAGGCACGGGCTGTGCGGCTGATGGAGGAGGTCGCATCGTCATGGCTTTCCAGGATAGACGAGATCTACCGGAAGGCCTACAAGACCGCGTAGGGGGTGCGGGATGTTCTCCATCCGTGTCGCGAAGTCGAGGCTGGGGTTCAGCGCGGCGCATTTCTTGGTTTCGCACGAGAAGTGCGGTAGGCTTCACGGCCACAACTATAGGGTGAGGGTCGCGGCTCGGGGCGAGCCGAACGAGAGCGGGATGGTGATCGATTTCGGCGTGCTGATGGAGGAGGCCCTGAAGGTTTGCAGGGAGATCGACCAGAAGGTCATCCTTGCAGCCGACTCGCCTGACATCCAAGTGTTGCGCGCCGGCGATGAGACAAGGGTTCTGCTGCCCGGTCGCGAATACGTCCTGCCCTCAAGCGACGTGGTCGCGCTTCCCATTCGGGCGTCGACCGCAGAGATGATTGCCGAGTATTTCTGCCGCAGGATCTCCGAGAAGGTGAGCGGCGTGAAGTGGGTCGAGGTGGAGGAAAGCCCGGGCTCCGCAGCCCGGTACGTTCCCGACTGAGCCCACGGCGGCTGATCTCCGGTTGGCCGGCCTAGATTCGGAAGACTCGCCTGGCGTTCCTGTACAGTATGTCCAGCTTGTCATCCTCGGATATCGGTGCGTAGATGACCTTTCCCACCTGGGGTGCCGGATCGATGAAGGGCATGTCCGAGCCAAAGAGCAGCCTCTTGCTGCCGACGGCGGTCACGAGCCTCTCCACTGTCCTGAATGTCAGGGATCCGCTCGTCTCAAGGTAGATGTTCTCGGCCTGCTTGGCTGCGTCGATCGCCTCAATTATCGGCCCTGGCTCCCCTCCGGAGTGGACGAGGATGAAGGTCGTCTCAGGGTATTCCTTGGCGATCGCGGCGTACATCTTTGGTGAACAGCGCTTGTCCCCAGCCCATGTATGGGAGGCCACCGGCAGGTGCCTCTTGCCGGCCGCTTCGTAGACCATCCTGTATCGTTCCCCGTCCGCGGGGTAGTTGTGCAGGGCGGGGTGGAGTTTGACTGCCCTCATGGCATCCACCCCCGTGAACCTATCGATCTCCGACAGAATGGCCTCGGGGTAGTTCGGATTGATGCAGATAGCCCCGATGAACCTGCCCGGGTGGTCGGTTGCAGCCTTGAGTGCGACATCGTTCCCGGCGCGGAAGTCGGGCCCAATTCCCAGATGGGCCGCTATGCAGCACGTGCGTATGCCCAGGGCGTCCATGCTCTGGATCATGCCTTCCGGGTCGTTGAATGGGATGTGGAAGTTGTAATATGGCCCAAGGTGCGCATGCGAGTCTATGATCGGCACGTCAAGCGGAAGCCCCATGTTTGCCTGTTCGGCGAGGCGACCCGTCAACCGCGGATCCCCCTCATCAGTGCCTCGAAGTTGCCGCCTAGGATCTTGTCCTTCTCAGCCTTGCTGATCCGTGCGTAGCGGATCGCCATCGCCGTCGGCCCGCAGGCCAGATCGGGGCTTCGGCTGCCGAAGATCAGCCTTTCTGCGCCAAACTCCCTGCACAGCGACTCTATCCCCCTGTGTGCTTGGTATCTTGAGGTTTCGATTCGAAGGTTCGGGCATGCGCCAAGCAACGCGTAGATGAATCTGCCCGTCCGGTAGCCGACGTCCGCTAGTATGACGGGCAGACCCGGGTGGGCGGTGCAGATGGCCGCGACCTGGTCGCAGGTGGTCTGGGTGAGGTCGATCATCAGGGGCATCCTTCTCTCCTCCAAGGCCGACAGCACCGGGCCGCAGCTCCATTCGGAAAGGGAGAAGTTGTGGTCGGCGGGGAACATCTTGGCGAGAACCACGCCGCTCTCAACCATTCTTTCCACCACCCGCTCTGGAGCTTCCATCTCCTTCGTCTGGTGGGGGAGCAGGACCCAGGCGGGAAGTAGCCTCGGATGGGTCCTGGCTATCTCGACCGCGGCCGCGTTGCCAACCGCCGGGTGGTGCTCTTTTGCCAGGGCGTGGTGCACCACTGCCTTCTGCACCTCGGCGAGATCCATCTCCTTTTCCAGGATCTCGGCAGAGAACTCCCTGCCCAGAACAGGGTTCACGGTGGGACCGACCATGCAGTTGGAGTCGATTAATTGCGCCAAGGCAGACCGAGAAACGGCCAGGAGGATTGAAATCTGTTTGTTGGTCCAGGGGCTGACACGGCGGTCGGGACTGATCGGTTCTGGTGGCGTTTCCGAGATGCGCCATTTTTCAGATGCCCGGTTGCAATCGGGCCGTGATCAACGTACGCAGGTTCATCAGGCCCGAACGCTACGAAGATCGCTTCAGGGTCTCGCGGGAAAGGATCGCGAAGGCGAGGGCCTATGATGAACCCGACAGGGTCCCCGTCCTGCTTTCCACCAACTACAGGTTCTCCGAGAGGTTCCACCCCATCAGCATGAGGCAGTACTTCCTTGACCCCAAGAAGCAGATCATCGGCAACCTCCTGCACACGAGGTTCATGCTGGAGAGTTTCGATCACGACGTCCCCGGAATCGGGCCGATGGCACCGAACTTCCACAACACCGTTGAGGCAAGCGCCTTCGGATGCGAGGTCGTCTTCCCGGAGCATGATGTCGCCATGGCCAGAACTCCGCTGCTTCACGACATACGGGATGTGGACGACCTTGAGGTCCCCGACCCCAGGAGGGACGGTCTGATGGCGAAGTGCTTCGAGTACTACGAGGTCTTCAAGAGGGAGCTTGGAAAGCAGATGGAGGTGGGGGTCGGCGGCAGCTGCGATGGCCCCTTCACCCTCGCGACCCAGCTTGTGAGGCCGAGGCAGATCATGCGGGCAATGCACGACGATCCCGGGCTGGTTAGAAAACTCATGGAGATCTGCACCGAGACCGAGATCGTCTGGATCAAGGAGAGACTGGAGGAGGAGGGCAGGGCCGGCGAGGAGCGAGAGTCGTGGGCCTTCGCGGACGATTCCTGTCAGTTACTCTCCCCACGGCTCTACAGGAAGTTCGTTGCTCCATACCAGCGACGGATAGTGAATCGGTTCAGCAAGGGCAGGGTGAGCGGCATCCACATGTGCGGGCATGTTTCGCACCTGATCCCCCTGATTCGAAAGCTGTTCCATCCCCAGCAGTGGGACTTCGGATACCCAATCGATCCACTCTGGGCCAAGGAGGTCATCGGGGACGAGTGCATCCTGATCGGCAACGTGAGCCCCCTCCTGCTTGCAACCGGAACTCCGTCCGAGGTTCAGGCCGCCTCCAGGAGGTGCATCGAGGCGGTCGCGGGCGGAGCGGGCTACATCCTGATGGACGGCAACAACATCCCCAGGGCGCCGCTGGAGAACGTGCGGGCGATGATCGATGCAGCGAAGAAGTTCGGGCGCTATCCTCGGGCTTAGCGCCTAGCGTGCCAGCAGTTCGACGTTCACCAGGTGGGCCGGTGGCTCGCCCCGAAGGATCTGCGCAGCTTGTTCGGCTGCCTTGCGCTCAAGCTCAATCACGGACTCCTCCGAATACCATGCCACGTGGGGGGTTATCAGGATCCGGTCCACTCCTAGGATCGGGCTGTCGGGTGCAGGCGGCTCGGATGCCAGCGTGTCGAGAGCCGCGCCGGCTATCGCTCCGGTTTCAACCGCCCTTGCGAGGGCCGCCTCATCCACGATCCCGCCCCTGGACGCGTTTACGAGGTAGGCGGTCCTTTTCATCATCGCAAGTTCCCTGGCGCCGATCATCCCCCGCGTTTGCGAGGTGAGGGGAACGTGGATGCTGACGACGTCAGAGGCTCTCAGAACGGAGGCGAGGTCAAGGAGGCTGACTGCGCCCGCAAGGTCGCCTAGACTCTCCGGTTTGACGTACGGGTCGTGGGCGAGGACCGAGACCTGGAAGGCCAGAAGCCGCCTTGCCACCTCGCTTCCGATCCTGCCCAGGCCCACAAGCCCGACCGTCTTTCCGGCCAACCTCGGCATCGGCCTGTAGGACTTCCACCCGGAGGTATCGACGTAAAGCCCACGGCGGACGTAGCTATCAAGTTCCGGGATGCGGCGCGTCAAGGAAAGAATCAGGCCCACCGTGTGTTCGGCAACGTCCACGGTGCAGTAGCCTGGCACGTTCGCGACGTATATGCCTCTCTCGGTTGCTGCCTTGACGTCGACGTTGTCATAGCCGATCCCATACCTGATGATCCCGCGCGTCTCGGTCAGGCCCTCTATGATCGCCCGATCCATCATGGCAAGGTTAACCAATGCGACATAGGCGTGGCGAAGCGCGGACGCCAGTTCATCGCGATTTTTGCAGTCATGGACCTCAAGCTCTCCCCCCGCTCTGGTTACGATCTCCTGCTCCAGATCGATATGGGTCAAGGGCCTGTCGGTGATTACGACCTTCCTACTCGGCTTGCTCACGCCGATGCGGATCGCGGTGGGCTTATTCTCTCTTTCGCAGAGGCGCGGCTACCTGCCCGATATGGGAGCCCTCTCGTCGGTGAGGCACATTAGGTAGCTCTGCATCCTGACGGTGTACCTCTGGTAGCCCAGTATGAACTCCCACAACCCCTTCTGCTTTCGACCTAGAACGAGTATGTGCAGCCACAATAGCACGTGGGCGACCGCGGCCACCACGGACCACAGCAGGTAGACGATGTAGAGAACGATCCCGTAGAAGAACCGCACGACGAGCTCCGTTCTCTTGGACTTCTCAGCGTAGTCCGCGTCCAGGCGGATCGGATACATGGCGAACTGCTTTCCGTCTGCCGGGGCGACAGGCCTGCCGCAGTGGCTGCAGAACGAGAAATCGTCTGGGATGTCCCTGCCGCAGAACCGACAGTACGTCAGATCACCGGGCTCACAACCATTGGGAATTGATAAAAATCTATCGTGATGGCACCAGAATGTAGTGCGAAAACCCCGGGATCACGAACTTCTTCCGAATCTCCAGATGGGATTGGCACGAACCTTTAAATCCTCTAACCTTCACCTATGTTCGATCAACGCATGTCGAAGAATGGGCTTCCGGTCATCGTCGTCGCGGTCCTCGTCGCATCCATGGGACTGGGGTGCCTGAAGATGGAAACGCGCCTCACGGTGCTTGAGAACGGCTCAGTAGTAAGCGGGGCACTCATAGCCGTGCAAGAGCTGTACTGGAATCTGACCGAGACCTCGAACCTCACCTCATTTGCCGTCGAGAATGCCACGGTGTGGAGCGAGGGGGGTTGGATGTACATTCAGATCCCGGAGACGATCGTTCCGGAGGAGGACATGAAGGTGACAACGACCAGGTACGCTGGGTACACGGAGTACGCGCTGGTCGCGAACCTTTCGGACTTTCAGGAGATGGGCGAGGAGGAGGGCTTGAACCTGTCGGACCCCTTCACGCAGTTCTTCCTTCAGACGATGACCTTCAACTTCACCGTGAAGATGCCCGGCCAGATCTTCGACTCGAATGCACACCGCGTGGAGGGCTCAACCGCGCTGTGGTTCTACAACGGAGCGACGATCCAGCCCGTCGACAGGCTCTACGTGAAGTCAAGGATCTCAACCCCGGAGGGCGCGCTGCAGCTGGCCGCACTGCCCTTGCTGCTGGCGGTTGCGCGCCTGAGAAGAAGGCCTAGATCAAGCTGAGCAGAAGGGCCTTCGCGGTGTGCAGGCGGTTCTCCGCCTCATCGAAGGCAAGGCACCGAGGCGAGTCTAGGACATCCGACGTTATCTCGTAGCCTCGCTGCGCCGGGAGGCAGTGGAGGACTATGGCATCCGGCTTGGCGAGGGAAAGGATGTGCGAATCGATCGTGTAGCCCTTGAAGTCCCTCATGCGCCTCTCCTTCTGCGACTCTTGGCCCAGCGAAACCCACGTGTCCGTTGCCAGGACGTCCGCGTCCCTAGCAGCCTCTCTGGGGTCTCGAACGACCACCGCATTTGTCTTGATCTTCGGCTCATATCCCTCCGGCGTTGCGATGACCGTCTCCATGCCCATCAGGTCGGCTGACTGGGAAAGCGATGTGAAGACGTTCGTCGAGTCGCCTATCCAGCCGAGTTTAAGGCCTTGAAGGCGCCCCTTGGCCTCCTTGATCGTCATCAAATCGGCCAGTGCCTGGCAGGGATGGTGCTCGTCGTCCAGGCCGTTTATGACCGGCTTGTCGGATGCCCGCGCGATCCTCTTCATGTCTTCATGGAGGTATAGGCGCGCCATGATCGCGTCGCAGTACCGGCTCATCACCCGTGACTCATCTTCGATCTCCCCCTTGACGAAGTTGGTCTCGTCCCATTTCAGATTCACTGCATGGCCTCCCAGCTGCGTCATCGCGACCTCGAAGGACACCCTGGTTCTGGTCGAAGTCTTGGCGAAGAGCATGGCCAGGCTCTTGCCCTTGAGGTCGTCTCTGACGGCGTGCTCCCTCTTCAGCCTCATGGAGAGCCTAAGGAGATAGTCCAACTCGGCCTTGGTCAGATCGGTCACTTCAAGGAAGTCTCTTCCCTTAAGGTTCATGGCGGGCCTAGTGGGACCTTCGAAGAAAAGTGCTTCGCAAGGAGACGTTGAGCTTTCCATCGTCGCGTCGAGGTGGGCGGAAAGGCGGCGCGGCCGCTGCAGCCTGCCTGGGCTAATTTTTATAAGGGTCAGGGACTTGCTTCGCGCGCGTCCGAAAGGATGCTCTGAGGGAGATCATGGCAGCTGATATGAAACCGGTTCCCCAGCCTACGCCCGGGCCCCCGCCTGTGGCGCCTGCCCCGCAACCGCCAACCGATTACCTGTCCAAGCCCAGGGGCGACTTCCTGAGCAGGTTCATAGCCTGGCTGATCGACGTGATCATTCTCGGCATCATCCAGGTCATCATCGGGACCATCATCGGCGTGCCGCTGCTTTTCTCCAGGATTCAAGCGATGCGGCCGTTCGATATGGCCTCTCGGTACAGCGGTGCAAGCGTGCTGAGCCTGTTGATCGGAATAGCCTACTACGTATACTTCTGGGGCACCACCGGTGCGACGCCGGGGAAGATGGCACTCGGCTTGAAGGTCATCGGGACGGACGGGACGATGCCGATCGGCTACGTGCGGGCATTCATACGCTACATAGGGTACATCGTTTCGACAATAGTCTGCTTGCTCGGCTACGTGCTGATCCTGGTTGACGAGCAGAAGCAGGGGCTGCATGACAAGATCGCCTCAACATACGTCGTGAAGTCACAAACGTAAGCTCCGGCGGGCTGCTTGCCGGAGCGTTTTTTGCCGATTCGGCCCCCAGCATCATAACTGTGGAGGTCGCACGGCATCAGGGGTTCGAGCGAGTTGAGCTTGCATGAACATTTCAGGTTCCGTTGAGTACGGTCGAAGGCCGGCCGGCATGCGCAACGCCTTCCAGGCACCTTTGCGGCAGGAACTCCGCACGGTTGGTACTTGACGTCCACCGTCAAGCCTTGTGCGCCGACAGCAGACCGGGAGGCGGTGGGACCGCCACTGGCCGCAGGACTCGTCTGGCATGGATGCTGAGAATCGGCAGGGCAGTCACCACGCTCAACGGGTGTTCATCTTCGCCGCGTCGCAGCGCCCTGCCAACTTTTCCGCCGGCACCCGTCAGCTGCGGAGACTTGGCGGTGGGCGTTTCCTCCGGACGTGTAGGACGCTCGACACGGCAGATTCCGCTTCGGGCGCGACGTAGAACGCCAGTGCTAGGCCGAAGAGGAAGCCCGTCAAGGCCCTGAGCGAATTGGTGCTGGAACGAAGGCCGAGAAGCTGCGTCCCGCCGTCGACCACGAGGGGGAACGCGGCGATGAACAGGAATCGGGGCCTCGGAACGGGTGGGGATCCGATGGCGGGATACAGTACCGATGTCACGAGCACTCCAAGGTAGAGGAAGGTGCATCTTGTGCACACGGCGAGGGGGCTTCCCTTGATGGCGAGGGACCTTTCTGGGTCCTGATGGCAGACCCAGGAGAAGATGAAGTAGACCGGCCCGGACAGGGGCCTGAGGCCTTCGGCTGAGGCAAGAAGCGGCGCCGCTACGATCATGGAAAGCCAAAGCAATAGCGCAAGGAGGTAGACGAGGTATCGGCGACTCGGCCGTCGCGCGCGCATGCGCACCGCCATCCGCTTTGTGCCGTGGGCTTGCATTTATATCTGGCTCGCTAGGCCGAGCCGCGATGGGCCGGGTGGACATGAGGTTTTTGGCGCCAACGGTCTGCGAGGTATTCGGCGTCAGGAAGCCTCAATCCTGTGAGGGAGGGGCCTTGCCCGAGATCGTCCGCGACATGGGCCACCCCCGTCGCCTGGTCACGGTCGTGCTCGATGGCCTTGGAACCGAGGCGCTTGAGGCGCATGCGGACAGTTGCCCTAATCTCAGGTCCATCTCGAGGCTGCACTACCTTGAGATTCGGGCCGTGCGTCCGCCCAAGACGCCAGTCAACTTCGCAACGATGGCCACTGGAGCCTCCCAGCGCGTTCACGGGGTTTCCGAGAAAACCGATCCGCTTCGGGTGGAGACGATCTTCCGGGTCTTGGAGGAATCAGGCATTTCGACCTGCGTGGCCGGGCGCCAGTCGGGGAGCCCTGCCCACCTTTTCTCGGGGCTCGCCAGGCATCGCGCGATCGCCGGCACGAATACCGATGCCGAGGTCCTCGAGCTAGTTCTAGATGCCCTGCGTCACCGCAAGCCGGGATTCACGTTGGTCCAGTTCCTGGACATCGATGAGGCCGAGCACGAAGCGGGCCCCTTCGGCGAGGCAGTTCGCGATGCGGTCCTGGGCACCGACGTCAGGCTCGGGAGATTGGCGAAAGCCGTCGCAGCGGAGGGCGGAGGCATGGTCGTGTTGGCCGACCACGGCCAGCACGAGGTCGTCGTGGGACATGGAGACAGAGCTGTGACCAGGGGAAAGCACGACGGCACATCGCCGCAGGACTTCCTCGTTCCCCTCGTTTGGTGTAACCCGGACGAGCTTGCGGCCCTGGTGGAAACCGCAGCGTAGCACCAACGAAGCCCTGGGCCGCCTTTGGGGGGAACGATACATATTTCCTTACGGCGCCCCACCCTATGCCTCCGAACGCCAGACAGGGTCCCCGATGATCGACGTCAAGAAAGTCGACCAAGCGTCCAAGATGGCCGCAAGGTGGCTTCTCAAGTCCAGCCAGATAACGGACAGGCACGATCCCAATCTCGGGGCATTCAGGACCGAGTATGAACTCGCCGAAGGGACGCTGTGCCTGAGCAGGGAGGCTTGGCATACATCCGAGGCCATCAGGGCGCTTCTCAGGATCCATGCACGAACTGGAAACCCCGCGTGGAAGGATTCCGCGGTGCTGGCCGGAAGATACCTCGAGTCGATCCAGTGCACTGCGGCGGATGGCAACGAAGCGGGGTCGCTGTGGAAGCCGTGGCTGCAGGGCAAGGATCCCCTCTCCGTGTCGATGAACTATCGGGCCATAGCCGGGCTCCTTGAGCTGTACTCAACGACCGGCGCATCACGCTACCTGGAAAGTTCCAAGGCGATAGTCGACTGGTTCATCAAGAGGGTCTATCGGGGCGGGGGCACGCACCTTGACCGCTTCTTTCCCGACAAGAGGGCGTTCGGGTGGCCTCGCAGCCACATCCTCGACGGGGGGTCCTTCGTGAGGCTGCACGACCTTACCCGCGAGGAAAGGTATGCCGGGATCGTCAGGGACCAGGTTGACGGCCTGATCTCATCCCTTGAGCCCGAGGGAACCTTCTCGTGCATGCACACGCCGAGGATGGAGAAGGAAGCCGAAGATAGCACCGGCAAGATCCCATCCAGGGGAATGTATTGGCATCTCGTATCGATGCTCATGGTGCAGCTCAAGCGGGGAAGCGCTCGAGTCATGGAAGGTCTCAACGCCGCGGCGGCCCTCATGAGGGACCTGCAGGACCCCGACGGATTCCTTTCGCAGGCGTACGCGCTGCAAGGCAGGGCCGAATTTCGACCTGAGCCTGACGGCGCGGCGACCGCGATGTTTGCCTTCATCTGGATGAAGATGCATGAGCTCTCGGGCGAGGAAGCCTACCGGCAGAGCGCCGAGAAGGCTCTCCTCTGGATGATGAGGTCGCAGTTCGTCTCACACAGGGAGGCCGGCGCTTTCGGGGCCTTCTTCCAAGAAAGGAGGATCCACGATGGGCGGCCCACCAACTACCTTGGAGGCCTCGCCTCGATCTACGGAATACTGGCATGCGAGGAGTATCTCAGGCTCTATGGCGGAGGGTAGAAGGGAGCAAAGAAGGGAGTGGCGATGCGGAGGAAGTCCGTGGCGCAGCTCGTCGGCGTCGAGAAGAGTTATCGGATCGGGGGGATCGAGGTTCACGCGCTGAAGGGTGTAACCCTGTCCTTCTTCTCGGGCGAGTTCGCGTCCGTGGTCGGGTCGACGGGGTCGGGCTGGCCAACCTTGCTCAGCATCATCGCGTGCCTGTCCAGGCCGAGCTCGGGGCGGGTCGTCGTGGCCGGGACTAACGTCACCCGGGCCGGGGAGGACCAACTGGACGAGCTTCGGCTGAGGAAGATCGGTTTCCTTTCACAGGCGTTCAACCTGATCCCGAACATGACGGCGTTTGAGAACATCGAGCTTGCCCTGCGGATGGCTGGGACGGTTGACGGGTCCATCGAGGAGAAGGTCGGCGAGATGCTCTCGAGCGTGGGCCTCGAGGGGAAGGAGACCGAGATTCCGAGGAAGCTATCAAGGCTCGAGGCCATTCGCCTCGCGATCGCCAAGAGCCTAGCCAACGACCCGGTTCTGCTGGTCTGCGATGATCCGACCGCCAACCTCGAGGACGAGGAGGCGGCCCAGATCATAGGGCTGCTGGGGAAGTTTAACCAAGAAATGGGAACCACCGTCGTGCTTGGGACGGGAAACTTGGAGATCGCTGCGCGCACAAAGCGGGTCATCGGCATGGCGAACGGAAGGACCGTTCCGGCTGCGTCGCTCGAGGACGATTGAGGCTGGAAGGAGGCGTCCGGGCTCCGGGGGTTTCGTGCCAATCTTGGTTATGCACGCCACATGTCCATTTTGGGGTTTCGGCGGCGCTGAGCAAGAGCAAGCTGGCGGTTGATCCGGCCGAACTGAGAGCATTCATGGAGCGCGGCGGCCTCCTTGCAACGGCGAGGGTCCGCATGCAAGGGACATCAGGGACCGGCCGTCCATGGATGTACGCTTCGAGCAGGCCTGCAGCTTCTGGGTCGTTCCGCCGATTTGGGCCAGTTCGATCCGATGTGTCTTGGTCTTTTCTCTCGCGTTCGACCCTCACATAACATTTTTGTATCGATCTGAACCAATTTAATACGGGATCGCCGTTGGCCGTCACCGTAACAACAAGGGTCGAGAAAGACTTGGCAAAGGCAATCGACGAGATCGCCAAGCAGGAGGGCATGGACCGGTCAACCATCATACGCAGGTTCTTGTCGCAGGCGGTAAGGGGTTGGCTTATGCAGACGGCCCTGAGGAAGTACGAGGAAGGTGCCATCACATTGTGGCAAGCCGCCGAGCAATGCGGGCTCTCTCTCTGGCAGATCATCGAGGAGGCAAGAGCCAGGGGAATCCGTTCACCGTACTCGCTCGAGGACCTCAGGGAAGATTTGAGGGCTTTGTAGATGAAGCCTGCCGTCTCTAACGCGACCCCTCTCATCTACCTCGCTGGGATTGGGAGGTTGGATCTGCTCAGGGTGATTTTTGGGAAGGTGTTGATTCCGGAAGAGGTCAAACGGGAGGTTGTCGACGAGGGGAAGAGGCTGGGGAGACCGGACGCCTGGGTGATCGAGAAGGCGTTGGAAGATGGATGGATCGAGGTGCACGCTGCCAAGGCGATCCATCTGCCTGTCGCTCTCCACCCTGGGGAACAGGCGGCAGTCTCCCTGGCAAAGCAGAAGGGGGTCAAGGTCGTGCTCATGGATGAACCATCGGCGAGGTTGGCGGCTAGTTTGTCGGGCCTTGAACCTCGGGGGACATTGTATGTGCTTTTGCAAAGTCTGAGGCAGAATGAGTTGGATCTGGACGGGTTTCTAGAAGTTCTTTGCCGTCTGATTGAGAAGGGGTATCGCTTGCGTGAGGAGGTCTATCTTGAGGTCGTTAGGAGGGCAAGAGGGATAGCGGAGCGCAAGGGTCCATGAGGACGTGACCCATTATCGGGGACGGGCCCCGTTGCATTCCTGATGCCGAGAACAGAGAGCCACTCGTATCAGCGTTCGGCCGCCGGACGGGATCCTAAGTCCGCGCGCCCGCATGGACACGTTCGAGGTGGCCCCGTCGCGAGCCCGGCCTCATCTTGCTGGAGAACTGGATGTACCTTGTTGTGGTTTCGGGGGCGTGGCCGTGTTCGATGCCCCTGGGCGTTACGATCAGGTCCCCCGGACCGACCTGGTACTGCTTTGTGCTTCCATCTCCCGAGCGCAGGGTGACGACCGTGGTTCCCTCGATGAAAAGCCAGTACTCGTCGAAGTCATGGTAGTGTAGGCCCGCAGGCCTGTCGGGCGGCAGGGCGAAGATGTGGATCGAACCAACGTCCACCTCGTCCAATATTCCGGTCAACTCGGGCGTGGGCCGCTCTCCCTTGCCAAGTCTAACGACGCATGCGTCCAGGGCTATCTTCGGCCATTCGTCCCGGCCGTCTGAGGGGCGGGGATTCACGTTGGGCTTGGATCTTGCTTCGGGACCCATATCCGATCATCTCCGATCGATCGTTGCCGACTATCTTGGGATCGTGGTTAAGTATCTTTTGAGCGGGAAAGGAGGGCGAGGCTGAGGCCTGCTCCACAGCCAGTGTCTTTGGACGCTCGTTCCCTTTCTTCGTCCGATCTTCGAGCCTGTCTCCGAGCTGCCCTGGGCCCTCGTCTCTTGGCGAGGCGTGCTGCCTGGGCGAGTGCGCGTGCACGCCGCAAAAGCTTTTTCTTGTCTGGGATGAGGCCTGGCGCGGGTGATATCATTGAAGAGCATCAAAGGGACCCAAACGGAGAAAGCCTTGCTGGCGTCCTTCGCCGGGGAGTGCCAGGCCCGGACGCGCTACACGTTTTTCGCGTCGAAGGCGAAGAAGGAAGGCTATGAACAGATAGCTGCGATATTCCTCGAAACCGCAGATAACGAGAAGGAGCACGCGCAAGTCTTCTTCGAGTACCTGAAGGGTGGAGAGGTCGAGATCACGGCATCCTATCCGGCAGGGATCATCGGGACTACGGCCGAGAACCTCCTGGCCGCCGCTGAAGGGGAGAAGATGGAGTGGGGGACCCTTTACCCGAACTTCGCGGAGCTGGCAGAGAAGGAGGGCTTCCCCGAGGTTGCGGGCAGCTTTAAGGAGATCGGCGAGGTTGAAGAATACCACGAGAGGAGGTACCGGAAGCTGCTGGACAACGTCAATAAGGGGCGGGTCTTCAAGAGGGACAAGCCTGTGAAATGGAAATGCCGCAACTGCGGCTACGTCCACGAGGGTCCGGAAGCTCCCAAGGTTTGCCCGGCCTGCCAGCATCCTCAGAGCTACTACGAGCTGTGGGTCGAGAACTACTGAGTTGCCCAAGGGGAATCGCGCTGGAACCCGGTCGCTCGTCGGGGTGGCTCCGCGAACGACGACTTCGACAAGACGGCCAACATGCTACCGCCGGATGCCGGCAGGGCGGCCGACGGCGGCAGACACGGGCGGGCAAAACATGGACGGGAGGCGCGAGTAAGCGGCGTGCAGGCTAGCGGAGTTGTTGGCGCGTCAGCGCTAGGCAGAACTCAGGAGCCATAGGCCCTGATCTCGTAGATCCTTGCCGACGGATCGCCCCAGGTTTCGAGGATCTCCAGCTTGATCGCCCCGGTCCGGACCGGTCTGAAGCGATGGATGGCCCTCCGGTGATGGTTCTCTCCAACACGGGCGAGGCGCTTCCATCCTCGAGTGGTCGAGCAGCTCAGGACATAGGATTTCACGCACTTGGCCACCGGCCCGACTTTCACCAGGTCGTCAAGGTCTGTGTCAAACGTCAGCATGACTTGGCCCACCTTTGCCTCGGAGGTCAACTGGACCGTTATGCTCTGCGGCAGGCCCTGCTTGGGGTCGGATATCCAGATGTTGGTCCAGCCGTCGGGCCTTGAGATGCCGCTCAGGACGTTCTGGGCGCCGTACGGCTTTGAGGCCGGAAAGGTTCTGAACAGGTACGACCCCCCGAGTCGCTTCCACGGTCCGGGCTGGGTCCTCTGGACGCCTATGGGTTCATCGTCGCTGAACCCCCACTCGACTCCGGGGGCCGGATCGACGAGGATCCAGTGGAAGCCGGGCGTGATCCTGGCCCGGAGGTCAAAGCCAACCCATCCTTGGCCCTCGTCGATTTCTGACTCGGCCACGGCAAGGTCCTCCTTTGACGATGTGTCATCCCACGATCGTGCCCGCCTGAGCCTTATCTTGACCCTTTGTCTTGCCTTGACGGTTGACTTGAGGAAGAGCTCGACCCTATCCAACCGCCTCTGCGATAGGGGCACGATCTGGCCTAGCTGTGCGTCGAGCTTCACGAAGGATTTCAGCTGCGTCACCTCAAGTTCCATCTCGCTAGAGGCAACAGCCTTCCCACCCCTGGCCAGATCCTCAGCGTCCGAATTCCTGACGCCGGGGATGTAGCAGTCGTTCTTGAGGAGCAGCTGCTGGAGTTCCTCGACGTGTGTCCTGCCCAGCTCCCTTGGGGTCACGCCGTGCTTCTTGCACAGATAGGCCGCGGTCCCGGTCGCCTGCCCCTCCACGGCGCCGGTCGCCATAAGCCTGGTCGTGCCCAGCGCCACATGCGTCACGCTGATGTTCCGGCCGGCCATCATCAAGTTCTCGATGTTCTTGGAGTACAGGCACCTGAAGGGTATCGCATAGATGCCGGGAAGGTGGTGCATCTCGGCCGGCGGGTCGGCGCTGCGGATTCCCTCGGGAGGATGCAGGTCGATCGGCCAGCCGCCGTAGGCTACCGCGTCCGGAAAACGTGCCATGGACTGGACATCATGCTGCGTCAGGATGTAGTCGCCCATGAACCTGCGCGATTCCCTCTTCCCCGGGACCGACCCGACCCATTCCAGGGCGAGGTTCTCGGCGCCGTGCCCGGGTTTGTTCTTGATGTGGTCCCAGACGCCGAAGAGGCATCGCCACAGCTGGTCGCGGATCTCTTCATTATCTAGGATGGTGTTCTGGGTTCCCCCCAGCTCTATCCACCAGTGCCCGCTCTCCATCCTCCCGTGGCCTCTGAATGGAAGGTCCTCTTCGGTCGGGTATTCTTCCGCCCAGTCAGGACGCGTGAATCTCACGGGCCGGCCCAAGTCGACTGCCCTGAACATCAAGGATGTGCCCAAGGTCTTTGCATCCCCCACCTCGGGGGCTATGCTCTCCCCGAACTCTTCTCGGCCTTCCCTTCCCATCCGGAACTCGGCCCCTGCAGAGAAGGCCACGCGTCCGTCGCCGCTCGCGTCTATGAAGAGGTCGGCCGATATGTGAAAGGTCTTCTCGGTGCCGAGCTGCTCGCAGGCTATCTTGGCGATCTTGGTCTTGTTCTCCATGATCGCCGCACGGGCCGACGTGTTGAGGTAGAGGTCTAGGTTTGGCTCGCGCTTGGTCCACTCCCAGAGGACCATGTCCCAGATCGAGTTGGTCTGGCCGCTGACGATGGGGGCGTGGTTCCTGAAGCGGTCCTCGATCCTGAGCTCCTCGATGATCCCGGTCTCCCGGGCCCACCGGAAGTCGTGATCAGCTCCCCCTATGGGAACCCTTATCTCGCTGCTGGAGTTGCCCCCGAGCACGGGCCGATCGTTTATGAGCGCAACCTTGAGCCCGAGCCTGGCGGCGGCGATGGATGCGCAGACGCCTGCCAGCCCGCCGCCGATGACAGCAAGATCGTATCGTCTCTCCTCCACGCTGCTGGCGGTCGCCATGGAAGCGTGCACCGATAAGGTTGCTGAAATAGCTTGCGCAGGCGACAAGCGGAGAAAATCATGGCATACCTAAGAGGCGACGAGCGGCGGGAACGCAGATCGAACATGGAATCCCGCGCGATTTTTGACGGCGCGGGCAAAACGCATGGGGGCCCGGCGGTTGCGTCGGGTCCGGTCAGATGTCACTTCGGGTGCAGCAGATCGATGCGGCGCCGGCACAGAATCTCTCCTATGTGCTATGGGTCGGTTCGGGGGAAGGGATGGTGGTCGATCCCTCCTTCGCGGCGAAGGAGATCCTGAACGTCGTGGCCGAGCGGGGGATCTCGGTTCGGTACGTCGTGGATACCCACGGTCACCGCGATCATGTTCAGGGCAACCGCTTGCTGGCGGAAAAGACCGGGGCAAAGGTCGCAATCCACGAACGTGACGCTTTCATGCTGGAAGACCCGCCCGATGTGCTGCTTCACGACGGGGACGTTCTCTGGATTGGGGAGGCGAAGGTGGAGGTCATCCACACCCCGGGGCATACCCCTGGTGGCATATGCCTCTTCTCGGAGGGTTTCCTGTTCACGGGAGACACCCTGTTCGTTGGCAACTGTGGCAGAACCGACCTTGAGGGGGGAAGCGACGAGGACCTGTTCAACAGCTTGAGGAGGCTGAAAAGCCTAGACGGCGCCGTGAGGGTCTACCCGGGGCATTCCTACGGCGGGAGGAGTTCAACGATCGAGCGGGAGAGAAGGACCAACCCGGCAATGAGGTGCCGGACGCTTTCGGAGTTCAGGCTCATCCCCTAGCTACGATCCGGGTCGTGGCCACCTGTCTGTACAGTTTGCGCCTGACCATCAGATACCACAGCGAGCTCCCGCATACGAGCGCCACTCCCGAGACGGCTGACCACTCGATCGCGTAGACCCATACGAGCGCCTTCTCCTTCATCCTGATGGCGTCCGCGTTGAGCCTGTTCCAGGATTGGTGCACCTCCTCGAAAGCATGCGCAGCGCTATCGTAGTCATCCAGGCGGTAGAACTCCTCCGCTTCCTTCTCCTTCTGGTTGATGGCGTCAAGATCGGCGTAAAGCCTACTCGCACTCGCCCCGAACTTCTCCACGAACTCGATCAGGCACGTCAGCGTAGATGCCTTCTCCATGTGGGTGTTTATCTCCTCCCTAATCCGGTGGGCGCGATAGATGTCCTGCGGTATGGGCTTGTCGGCTCCGAAGTAGACGAGGTAGATCAGGAAGTCCTGGTACCATCTCCACTGTTGGAGCATCCTGTTGGTCGTGCCCATGCTGCCGAAAACCTGGGTTTCGCCCACAACCTTCCCCTTCCCCGAGATCCACCACGCTATCCAAGGGAACTGCTTCCCGGGACCGACCGCCTCGGCGACGAGGGTGGCCCCAACCTTTACCTTCACCTTGTTCAGGAGCTCAACGGGCCCGGCTTCCTTCCAGGGCAGACGGGCCAGGGGATGGTCAGGGTCGATGAAGCGGGGCAGCTGGAATGCCGCCTGAGGGGGATTGTAGCCTTCGAGCGACTCGAAGGGGAGGATGACGTCCAGCATGGTCTCGCCCCAGGAGACATAGGAGCCCTCTCCATGGCCTCCCCAGGAGGCGTCCCCGCCCCACATGGAGAGCGGCATCCCGTCCTCCTGCACGGCTTTGACAAACCAGGATATCCATTTCGCGTCGAAGTAGACCTGGGGATAGGCCAGGCTGCCGCAGGGAGCCTCATGGAGGATGACCATATCCCTCTCCGACATGAGTTGCTGATAGCTCCTGGGCATGTACATCCTCATGGCCCTGTTCATCAGGTCCGGGTCCTTCCCAAGATCCCCGATCGAGTAATGACCGGGCATCGGAACGCCCAGGAGGTCTATGGAGGGGTCCGCCCCCACGATCTTGTGGATGACGGATCCCTGCGCCAGGCCCCGCGAGATGTAGAGTAGGTCGATGACCTGGGGTTCGCCCGCCGGGTACGATGCTTGGAGCGAGGTCGGCAGGGCGCCGATCCAGAGGGCGAAGAGCAGGAGGATGCGGGCATGCATGTTTGGGCACGCCGAGGGGATTCCTGGCGCGCATGCTGAAAGGTTTTTTGTTCTCCTGGGAATGCCCGGGGCGACCCGATCGGTAACCGGGCGGCGAAAAACGTTTGGGGGGGGCGAGGGTGTCAGAAAACTTCATCATGCAACCTCCGCATTCCCTTAGCCGATAGAGGGACCCTTCGCCGAGCTTTCTCCTCCAAAGCCCAGACCTGACCGTAGGATTCTGGAACGAGGTCAAGGAGGACTTTCTAGCCAAAGGTATCTATGCACACATCATGCTGGATCAGGGGAATCTCGACATCCCTGGTGACATCACGAGTGACTGGGCGGATGCAAGGTCAGGCGACGGAATGGACCCGTATGTGAGGTGCTGGTGGGGCAAATCAACGGCGGGGCCACCGTTGGTCTAGGCATGGCAAAATCTAACGGTGCTGGGCAGAGAAGCGGTACCGCATGGTTTGCGCGAGGTTGGTGCCAGTACATGGGATATAGTCAGGTCAGCCAGGCAGACGTCTTCTCTCACGAGTTGGGACATCTCCTAAACCTCGCGGATCAGTACACGGATAACAGTTGCATCATGTACGGTTATATCACCGGGGACAGAAGCTGGAAAGTAGACCCTGATGTCGGCGGCAAATTCCCGGAGAAGTGGATGACGCCTGGATACATTCTGATCTAGGAAAGGACGGATGAACAGAGAGATGCCGTCCTTCCTCTTTTTTTCCGTGCTCGCGAACCAGCTTCAACTCCAGAAATCGGGAGAGAGCTCAAAGGCAGCCGTGCAAACCAGCCTGGTTGGCACTACAGTTGTATCTAGACTGTCGTCGAAAGGCGTATACGTTGCGGTGAGCGTGTACCTCCCGGAACTTGAGAATACACGCGTTCCGGGAATCCACCCATCACCGTTCTGGGTTCTCCACGCCCCCAGGAGGTCGTAGGTCTTCGACATCGACTCCCCTGGACCAAGGAGGACTCGCCTCCGCACAGGCGTGATGTTCGAGACGTCTTGTGCAAAATAGATGGTGCCGTCGGGAGCCTTGACGGAGAACCAAGGTTCCGAACCCCATTGCAGGAACATCGTTACGCTTTTCGCTTCGTCGCCAGTATTGGTACAAGTCACCTCCACAGTAATGCAACCTCGTCGGGATACGTCGGGCTGCAGTTCAAAGAGAAGCCCAACTCCTTTCTCAGGGCCAAACAGGCATCCACACACCAACAGGGCGGAACAGCCAACAACACAGACTAGACTCCCGCAAAGGGAAGACCTGAATGGGCCCCGCATGTGCCTCCGAATCCTTTCCCGGTTGATGAATGTTAATGAACGTTACGGGAGCAGAGCAGCCAGGATCTCTTGCCCGAAGGAAGGGCCTACCTCCTACATCCTGTGGGTGCCCAGGTCTGCGGCAATGATGACACCCGAGGGGTCGACCACTGCGCTGACCAAACCGGTGAAGTGTCCGGGCTCCTTTCCATAGGATCCCAAACTCATCAGCCACCCCAAATCTTGGTCAAGGATCACCACCCTCTCAAGCTCAGGGATGCACTGTGTCTCATAGCCGATCGACTCCGCGACGATCACTCTTCCCTGGGCATCCACCGTGATATCCTCCGGGTCACCATGCCTGTGGGCGCAGTCCTGGCCGGGCGGACAGCCTGTTTTTGGAATCGACCGCGATGTCGCTAAGATAGTATCCGAACTGGGGGATGGGGATCGTCACATCTTCTGTGCTCCCTATGACCTCCTCCACCTGCATCTTCTGATTCAGGACAATTATCCTTACAGGCTCTAGTCCCTCCAGCACGCCGTCAAGAATGAACATCCTGCCCTTGGAGTCAACGCACATATCGAAAGGTGCTCTCAGAGAGATCTCTCCGGGTCCCTTTGCTTTGGGGAAGCTGGTCCAGATATCCGAGACAACCGCCGAGATGTTGTGCTCGGAAGGAACTCTGACTTCCTTTG
Source organism: uncultured Thermococci archaeon (assembly GCA_964549615.1). Classification (GTDB taxonomy): domain Archaea; phylum CAYQAE01; class CAYQAE01; order CAYVLA01; family CAYVLA01; genus CAYVLA01. The sequence goes on from CAZJVP010000019.1 coordinate 46,185, forward strand.
ACCCGGAAATCGCCACGGGAACCATGGCCAGAAACACCAAGAAACCGACCGCCACGGCTTTCCCACTGCAACAACTGCTCCTTTCGGACATCTCCAATCACCTAGGGCCTCCGTCCCAGATCAGCCGCCAGCCATATCTGTTGCAGGCGGTCTTGGCAAGGCTGGTTGACCGAGCTAGTTCTCGTTGCGAAGGGCCAGCAGATCGCCATCCAGCCAGCAAAGCCAGCTAGCTCACTTTGAGGGCCCGCCCCGCGATGCCGAGGATAGCGCCCAGAAAAGAACCCAACAGAGCCAGATTCTCTGATACGCGGATCGGGCGGAGGGAGGATAAATCAACGGAGATCTTCTGAATCCTCCCATTCCCACTATCGGCCAGAAGTATCGTGCCCTGGTCGCTTACCATCATCCATCCCATGCCCCAAAACTCGCCCGGTCCCGATCCCTGCCTGCCTATTCGGCCTGCGAAGGTCCCGTTTGCAAAGAAGAACGAGATCGTCCCGGTGCCCGCGTCATATACAATCAGCACGCCAGACCGATCAGCGACCGCGCTGGAAACGCATGTGAAATGTCCCGGTTCCTTTCCGTAGGAGCCGAGGCTCATCACCCAACGGCAGTCCTGGTCAAGAACCACCACCCTCTCAAGATAAGGAAAGTACTGCGTGCCGTAATCGAGCGTCTCGGCGATTATGATCCTGCCTTGCTGGTCCACCGAAATGTCCATGGGAAGGCCGTGCAGGTTTGTGGGACATTCCTCTCCTAGCGGGCAGGGCTGGACAACCATCTCAAGAAACATGGATACATCGTTCACGCCCGTCTGGTTGGGTGCAAAGACAAGTATCCTAGACTGCCCGAGAGCCCTCGATTGACCCACGATAAGCCTGTCCTTCGAGTCTATCGCGATACAGTTGGGGCCACCGACAGCCTCCCCGTACGGAACCTCTACGCAACCAAGCCACGAGAGATTACTGTGCAGGACATGTACCCTGCCAGGGAGAGGCGGGCCACCAGGATAATCCTGCCAGATGGTACGGTCGCACACATACAGTCTGTCTTTGGAGTCAACAGCAATGTCAACGATATCGTGGCCAAACTGGGGAATCCTAACCGTCACATCCTCTGTGCTCCCTATTACCGCCTCGACCTTAAGCTTCTGGTTCAAAACGTATATCTTCTCAGGCTTCCCGGTTTCCCCCTGTCGAGGATGAACATCCTTCCCTTGGAGTCCATACACATGCTGTACGGGGCGTTCAGGACAAGATCGCCCGGTCCCTGCGCCTTGGGGAAGCTGGTCCAGATCTCGGCGACAACAGCCGATACATTCATGTCGGAGGGAACCTTGGAGGCCTGCGCCCCACAAACCATCCCCGGAACCGCAACCAGAATGGCCAGAAAACCACACAAAACTGGTAGCGCTGTGCCCCGGCCTGAAACGAGTCTTGCCAGCAACACTCTATCCACCGCCTTCAGGTTTCCAATCCAGATCGGCCGCCAGCCATATATCCTGCTGGTCGGCCCACACATCGTGCACAGGCAGAACACCCATCTGCCCGTTCCCGGTCTCAAAAGAGGAGGCATACGCGTCCGGGTACCACCACCACAGCAAGACCTTTGCACGCTTGCCGGTCCTGGTTGCCACGTTGTAGTACTCCCACATGTACGTGTCGTCAGGCATGATGTAGGAGTTGGTTTGATCGTTGTCCTGCTCGAAGAAGCCGGCATCCGGCGAGTAGTACCACCCGCACTCCGACCGGCTATTGTTGACGGGGGGATCATAGGACTGACCCACAAGGACAAGCGGTCTGCCAACACCGTACAGCAGATCCCAGTCAGCATCGTCAGCAATCATGGACAGGGGACATTCAGAGGTGTTCTGGTAGCTTGGATAGCAGTACGGATCCACACCCATCCAGTCACAGAACTGTATGTATCCAAAAGCTATCTGGTCAAAGCTTGTGCTTGTCCAGTCTAGGGGAGCGTTGCCCTGTCTGTGATGCGCATTTGGCCTATCATAGAGCATGTCGAAGGTCGTTTCTACATCTGTGTCAAGCGCGACCGGCCGGAAGGCGAGCCATGCAATGTCGGTGGGTCCAGATACCTCGATCCGGTGGCAGTACTTCTCGTCCCTCATCTGTCGGTCAGGGTATTCGACAAACAGAGCCCACACCCCTTCTGGTGCAGGACAAAGCAGTTACTTGTCGAGAGTTATAAGTTTCCCTTCGAAGCAGCCAAGGATTCTCAAGCGCCTAGACTGGCATGAGGGCGTGGCCTGACCGATGAGCGCCATGGCTGCCCTTGCTTCCGTCAGTAATCGTCGCAGGCGTGGTAGGGACAAGCCGAACGGTTCATGTGCGAAGATGATGGCCGCCTCAGATAGCTTCTTTCTGATGCCCAGTTTCTAGATCTCGTTGTCCGCTTGATCCTTGCCGTTGTGATCGATTCTGAGCCTTCAGGATGAGCGGATGGATCCTTGGAGGTATCTCCAGACACATTACGTGACGGTCCCACATCCTTAAGCCTGTTTGAGCCAGGCTGAGTGCCAGCGGGGCCCCGGCCCGGCTGTGAGCTGGTTAAGGAGAGCAAGCCCGCGATGGGGGGATCACCGGTCGGCTCCTGATATGAGGACTGAGAAAGGCAAGACCATTCCCGCCAGGACAGGCAGGCCTACGCCCATGGTGAAGCCCCAGGAATCTCGAGGGACCAGATTCGTGCCGCTGAAACACCCGTAAGCCGGATCACCAAGCCGCGACCGCATCAGTCCATGAAAGAACAGTGCAGCTCCAGGTTCAATACAACCGGAGCCACCAAAATGGTCGGAATCCCAGACTTGCGGCAAAGGTCAAGATGCACGAGACAACCACTCGGAGGACGAACACGGAGCACAAACCACAGGCCCTGTCTGGAGCTTTACGCCGATCTCCTGAATTCCCCTGCTCCGAGCCAAGCCTGCCTGCCCGCCCCGCGTACGTGCCGTTTGGGAAGAAGAAGGAAATGCAA
>CAZJVP010000020.1:0-282304 GCA_964549615.1 uncultured Thermococci archaeon
CACCCCCGCAGCTAGACCAGCGGCTCCACCCCAGAGACCGCCCACGCCACCTACGAGGCTACAGACCCCGGCCGCGACACCGACGGTGCCAACGGCCAGGCCACCGGTGCCGGGCCGGCGCCCGACCATCGAGGAAGGTGCGGCAAGACCCTACCCGCCCGAGAAGCCAGGTCCCTCAAAGAAACCGGAGAGACCGCCGGCCGAAAGCATCTCCGACAAGGTGAAGAGGATCTTCAGGCGCCGGCGCGGCGGGCTGTGAGCAAACCCCGCGGGCCGGGTCTGACCCCGTTACTGGCAGGCCGTAGCTGGCTGTGATATTCCCTTATTTCGCCTCGGTCAGCCGCATACGATATATATTCGAAATTTGAGGAACCTTCGCCGAATGGACCGGGCGCGGGCTCTCTTCGCGGTTTGCATCGTGGTCGCAATGGGCCTTTCCTCTGCCTTGACAGCTCTAGCCCCCCCGGTCCCGATCACCCCGCCTCCAGACTACCACGTTGAGGAGGGGATATGGATCAAGGACCACGCATCGCCTGCAACGAGCTGGAACCAGTATACCTCGGTGGCGAGTTGCCTCAACCTCTCAAGCTCAACATCGACCCTAGACATCGCATACGTCATCAGAAGTCCGAACCCAGACCTAACGCTGGCGGTGACCTTCGCCCTTTACCGCAACTCCGATACCAGGGAGAGGTTTTTGGACAACGGAACCCTCCTCACGCGGGCGCGAATGAAAGGCGGCGCCATGGGGATGGAAACGGATGAGCCCGTCAGGCCTTTTTGGGTTAGCTCCCTGACGAAGACGGAACCGGAGCGGTTCGAGGGCCATTGGTACTATCTCGTCCTGACGACCTTCGATGCTGCGGGGCATTCAGGCGTCTACCAGCTCAGGGTCAACGTTTCCGGGATCTCAGGGGGTTCCTCATGGGACGAGCCAACCGGCAACCCGAGAGTGCCCTGGATCTTCTTCCGCGTCCCATCGGGAGCCGAAACCTCGGTATCGGCCTCCAAGCCAGGGCCGTTGCGCGCGGCCTGCTTGTGCAACGTAGTCGGATCCGGGTTCCCAACGAACGGATCGGATCCATACCCCTGCGAGATCTTCATCGACTCCGTGAGTTGGCTGAACGGAAGCTGCTACGGAGGCCGCTTCGTCCGGCGGAACGTCCAGATCTGGAGGTGGCTGGAACCCGGCGTCCACATCCTCAGGACCGTCTGCGCCGAAACCGAAGCCTTCGCAGAGTTCCAGACCCATCAGTGGGACGCCGAGTTGGAGGTCACCCCAAACGCCACGGTGCCTGGCGGGAGGGCCATCTGCATCGTGGGGCGCGGCTTCCCCGTCAACGAATCCTATTCCATCTACGTGGGCGAAATCTCCGTGAACTCGACCCCGATCCTTTCCGGTGCGATCTCGGCCTTCGGGAACTTCTCGGCTTGCTACCAGTTCCCGCGGAACAGCCCACTTGGCCCGCAGGAGATAACCGCAACCGCACCCCAGGTCTCCGGCCCTCCGTCAGCGACGGCCGTAGTCGTCCTTGACCCATGGTCGGTGAACCTCACGGTGACGCCGCTCAAGTTCCGTCAGGGGGGCTGGCTGGACATCAATGGAAGCGATTACCCTTCCGGGTGCATCTTCGAGATATCGGTCGACAACGTGAGGATATACCAAGGCGTCGCGGATGAGAACGGGACCTTCTACCATCGCGCCTACACGCTGGACCCCCTCTTTTGCCCAGGCCTGCACATCATCTCGGCCAACGCCACCGACTATGCTGGCTCCGCGTGCGGGCGGGTTGAGATTCAGGTGCTGCAATACGACGCTATGATATCCGTCCATCCTGCGACCACGCACCCGGGCACCTTTGTCACCATCGACGGCGAAGGATTCCCGCCTAACGACTTCATCCACATCCGGCTTGACGGCCATCTCCTCAGCCAACTGGTTAGCACCTCGAACGGGTCGTTCCACGTGATCTGCAGCCTGCCAAGCAACTGCTCCCTGGGCCCACATGCCCTGACGGCCATTGCACCCAGGTTCGGCGGCCCCCCATGTGGGAAGGCCACGCTCGACCTAGTCCAGTGGCCGTTGCAGGTGACGCTGGATCCCGCAGCTCCCCACCCCGGGGGTTGGATCCGAATTGCTGGGCGCGGGCTGCCTCCCCAAGCTACCTACGAAGTCCGCTTGAACGGTTCGCTCATACTGAACGCCACGACGGGACTTGGTGGCGAGTTCGATCGGGCCCCGTCCTTGCCACTCGACATTTCGCTGGGGACAGGCCTTCTAGACCTGGTGGTCCCGGGCTACACAGGGCCACCAAAGGCAAGCTTCATGCTACAGATCGTGGACTGGTCGCCTTCGATCCAGCTTCTCCCAACCAGCCCGCGTCCGGGCGAGGCGCTACAGGTTCTTGGAAGGGGGTACCCGAGAAACTCGCCGTATGCTATAAGCCTGGACGGCGCATTGGGGTGTGAAGGGACTTCCCTGGCCGACGGAACATTTGGGGTATACATCTTGCTTCGCAGCAACCTCAGCATCGGGACCCACCAACTGAACATAACCTTCGCCTTCCCAGGGTTCCCTCCCACGGCCGTCGATTTCCCCGTGGAGCCTTGGAGCCTCTCGCTCAGCGTCTCCCCACAGTCTGGGCCACGCGGGACTGCGGTCAACCTCCAGGTTGAAGGATGCCCCCCGCTCTGCCAAGCCTCGATCTTGTGGGATGGCAACGAGGTCAAGCGCGGCAATTGCACGATATGGGGGACTCTCGCAGAGAGCATGGTGCTCGACTTCCAGGCAGATGAGACCTACCACACGATCGTGGTCAGATGCGAAGGCGATTGGGCCGAGCCGCCCGAGGCATACGCCTACTTCTGGTTCGGCAGCCTTGTGCCAACGATCAGCATATCTGCCTGCGACGATGAAGGAACGCCCAGATCAACTTTCTTCGTGGGCGAAACCGTCTACGTGAAGGGGATCGGCCTTCCGCGCTTCGTCGATGCCTGGCTCTACCTTCTGAACGGATCCCAACCTTCCGGGCAGCAGGAAGCTGTGGTCGTGCACACCGACTCCCTGGGATGCTTCGCGGTCAAAATTCTGGACAGCGCGCCGCTACGTGGAGAGTTCGGTCTCTGGTTGGATGTCAACCGCAACCGTCATTTTGATGCAAACGATGTCTGGCTTCAGCCCGCGTTCATGTGCAGACCCCGGCCCCAGCTCGCCATCGCCCGGTTCGAGCCTTCCAAGGCTCTCGTCACGCAGGGCGAGACCGCAAGCATGCTCATCACAGTCCAGAATAGGGGTTTGGAAACCGACGACGCATTGATCCACGTGCTCTACGGGTCCCTCGAGATAGCGACGCTCCAGGTTTCCTCGCTGGCAGCGGGATCGGAGAGGTCCATCAGCGTAGACTGGGACACCGCATCCACAGCGCCAGGCAGGTCGGCCCTGGTCGCCAAGATCGATCCTGCGCCGGGTGAGATCGAAATCTTAGACAACGAGTTCGATTTCGGGCCCTTCACCATAAGACCGGCCCCTGACATCAGCGTTCTCTCGCTGGAGCCTAGCACCCGGCGGGCCAAGGCAGGCTCGGTCATAACCTTCAGTGCGGCCGTGAGAAACTCGGGCGGTGGCTTCGAGACATTTGAGCTCCAAGTCCTTTGGGGGGAGGAGGTGGTTGCATCGCGAACCTTGAAGCTGCCGGCTGGAGCGACGGTGATGGAGGAGTTGGAGTGGAACACCATCGACGTCAAGCCGGGCGAGAGGAGGATACGCCTGAGGACGGCACCCATCCCCTACGAGAAGAACCCATCGGACAACGACCTAGTGTCCGGCACGATCGCGATCCTGCCACCCAACACGCCACCCCAGCCGCGGCCGGGCGAAGAGTACCGGGGCATATGCGGCATACCGCTCAAGTTCGACGCTTCGGCCAGCACCGACGACGAGGGCGTCGTAACCTTCGTGTGGGACTTCGGGGACGGGTCTTCGGGGACGGGAATGGTCGCCACACATACGTATGCGAAGGCAGGCAGATACCTCGTCCAACTGAGCGTCACCGACAGTGAGGGAGCGGCATCATCTGCCTCCACGATCGCGAACGTATTCGAACCGTCGGAAGTCAAGGTCTGGTCGGCGGACGCCTCCGGGAGGGCCAAGAACCAGTTCTACTTAAGCGAGGAAGTGTACGCAACGGTCTGCAGCCCCGCCCCCTACAACGCTTCCCTGTACATCGTGATCCGGGAGTCCCTGCAAGAGGGGCAGGCCCTGGAAGATGTCTCCGGCGCTCCTGAGTGCCTAGTGATGGCCGGCAACGTGACAGTGCTTGCGTGGGGCGGAGGCCTGTGTGAGGGACGGTACGAAATCGTGCTTGACCTGAATGCGAACAAGAGATTCGAGCCCATGTTCGACCCCGAATGCTCTTTCCTCGTCGTACCGCAGAATGGTTTGGGGGTTGCATTCGTCCTTGCATTGGTGCTCCTCACGAGGGCATGGGCGCGAGTCGGTTCAGGTGTCCGGCGATGATCGATCGAAGCGCGGTGCCATTTTGCGCGGAGACGATCTTTCCCATCCAGAGGCCGCACTTGCTCCCTTTCGTGCCGGTTGATACCAGATAGAGGTTGGTCCGTATGCCCGCACGAACTGCCAGGAGATTCGCGATTCCCTCTGCCCTTTCAGCCGCCTTTCTGCTCGCTCTGGCACTGCAACTTGGCCGGGGCGGCGGGGGGCAGGCAACCACCTCACTCTCCGTGACGGACCAGTTGGGCCGCCCGACGCCTTTCTTCCTTTGCGGCCAGAACTCAACGAGGCGCATCACAGCGAGGCTGATGATAACGTTGCCGGAAGGATCCTATATGCCGGTCCAGTATGCCACCTTCAAGTGGCGCACCCACGACGGGAGGACGGTGGAAGAGGTCAACAGGAGCCTGACGTTCATCGTCCCCCGAAGCTTCATCAGCGAAACGACGATCGATGCAAACCTGTCAAGTTTCCCGCCCCTCGAGCGTTCGTACTCGGTGACCGCCCAGGCGGGGCCGTATCAAGCATCGATGGAGTTCCACGTCTGCTCAAAGCCCGACCGGCTTGTGATGCAGCAGGACTTCCAAGAGTGGCCGCAGAGCCTCCTTCCCCCGGACTGGATCGTCGAGGCTCCTGGCTACCCGGGCGGCCAATGGATCGAGGAGCTCGCTTTCGAAGGCGGCAACCGAGTGCTCAGGATGACCAGCTACAGGCTCCATGAGGCCCGCCTGGCCCATCGTGTCAACATATCCTCGGATCATATCCAGTTCAGCTTCAGGGTTAAAGTCTGGGAGGAAGTTGACCTCAACGCATCGGAGCCAGCCGTGATGGCCTTCGGAATCGTTGCCGGCGGGAAGGCCTGCCCGCTGCTTAGGCTCGGCAAGGAGGAGGTCCTCCCCTTCGGGCTCCCTTACTACCAACGGAAATGGACGGACATCGACGTGTTTCTGGATCTCGGAACCGCCAACTCAAGCTCCAGCTGTTACATCGATGGCGTCAGAGCGGGCATGACGAGGTTGGCGCCGATCAAACCGGAGGAGATCGACCGAGTCTACTTCCTTCTGGAGGGCACGAGCTACTACGTCGCCCAGATCGACGACCTCCTTTTCCAAGAATACCGCCTAGCCACGGGCTCGCCGTACCACCCGGCGTCCACGACGATGGACGTTTGGCCCTCGCACGGGCAGTGGTTTGACCCGAGCAGCTTCGTGGTCAGGTACCGTATCGAGGTCACGCCGAGGATGCCTTCGAACCCTTATCTGGAGGTTGAGAAGCTGCGGATCGAGCTGTGGAACTCCACGTCCCGGCTCGGCATCCTCGGAACAACGAGCTGGAACGGCTCAACCCAGCAATCCTCTCCCTGCGAGGTCTTCACCCACAACTTCGTGTGCGCCATACCGTCAAGCCTGATCGACGCCAGGAGGATGGACGGCGGCGGTTTTCATGGGCAGTACGTGCTGAAGTCCGAGGTCGACAGCCCGTCTTTACCCCTTGCAAGAAAGACGCTGACCTTCCAAGTCGATGACCCCTTGGAGGCATACTTCTCCCTCTGGCGTGGAGGACCTAGGCTGCCCCGCACGGTCCTGGAGCGTGCCCCCATGAACATATCCCTCAACGTGGAGTTCGACCCCCGGCCTGGCCCGGGCAACATCAATGCGCCTTTCACGAACAAGACGTGCGTCTTCCGTTGGATTGATCCGGAGGGACGAACCATAAGGACAGCAAGCTCGCCGATGAAAACCGACCCCACATACCCCTCCAACAGGTCATGGGCGTTCGATTCGCTCCGGATCGACGGCAACTCAACCCTTGGCACATACTCGTGCCTGGTGGAGGCAACGTGCAACTCGGGGTACGCCGTTCGGGAGCGCTACAGCTTCATCTTGGTCGTGAGGGAAGGGCCGCTGCTCGGCCTGGGCGTCCTTGCGTGCTCTGCGTCAGCGCTCGTCCTGCGAAGGCGCAGAGGCACGGGTCAAGCCGACGGCAAGAGCTCAACCGAAAAGAAAAGATAGTTGAGCTTCTACGCCGCGAAGCGTCCGTGAGTTACCCGTCACACAGGCCGCGTCCCCAGTGCTGGCCGTGCATCATGGACATCTCCCTAGCAGCTCTCGACAGGGCCACGAATGATGAGAAGACCAAGTTTGACGCAATGCGCGAGATTGCGGTAGCGATGGCCCGCAATCTTTCGCAGGAGAGCAACCTTCCGGTCGTGAGCACCAGGCTGTTCAGGATGATCGCGGAGCGCACGGGGAACCCGGATCCCTTCCGGGAGGAGAAGTTGAGCTGCAACCGCGTCGCGCTGCCCATGGCGGAGCGGCTCTCAAGAGAAATCCTGCAGATCGACGACCCCGTCGAGAGGTTGAGGTCAGCTGCGCTGGCCTCGATCGCCGGCAACACCATGGACCTTGGAACAAGCGGCCACTCCTTCGACCTTAAGCACCTCGACGAGGAGTACCGCAGGACGGTCGAACAGGGCCTCGCAATCGACAACACGCCGGATCTGCTTTTCGAAGTTGACCGCTGTGAGGATGTGCTCTATCTTGCTGACAACGCCGGGGAGATCGCATTCGACAAGATCCTCGTCCAGGTCATCTCGCGGCTCGGGCCGGCAGTGACGGTAGCAGTCAAGGGGGGCCCAATCTCAAACGATGCAACCCTTGAGGATGCCGCGTACGTCAAGATGGACGAGGTAGCGAGCGTGATCACCACGGGGACCGCGCATCTCGGAATAAATCTTGGTGAGTCGTCCGATGAGTTCATTCGCGCCTTCAGGTCCGCGGATCTCATCTTGAGCAAGGGCCAGAGCAATCTCGAGACGATCTGCCACGACGGTCCATCAACGCAGCCCGTCGCTTTCGTGCTCAAGGTCAAGTGTCAGCCCATAGCCATGGCTCTCGGTGCCAAGCTAGGGGACAACGTCCTGAAGATCGCTCGCCCCCCAGGCTGACCGCGGCCCGAGCCCGGATTCAGACCGGAGGTGCGCTTCGTCAGGCCTTCATTCTGTCGAGAAGGGCGATGTAGACCTCGCCGACTTTGCGCCCCGTCCCTGTGAGCGCATACTTGTTCTCGCCCGGGACCGGGACTATCAGGTACTTCCTGACGAGGCTCTGTATTATGTGTCCGAAGTATCGGATCTTCTTGCCTATGCCGTCCTCTATGTCGCCCCTGGACAAAGGCTTTTTGGCCCTGGTTATGTAGGCCAGCACCTCTCTCTTCAAGAAGGTCCTTCCGCCGTATTCAAGCTTGGGGGAGATGAGTTCGATCGACCAGCTCTTCTGGCTCTCCCCCAGCGTGAACCGGCTCGAGACCTTTATGCGGGTTGATGACACCTCGACGTCGACGTTCTCATATTCGTATTGGTTTATCTGGTCTATCGTCTCCTCGCACGCGCTCTCGAGCTCGGCCAACTCGGCAGGGTCCGCCTCCCCGGATCGCCCGGCCTCTATGAGGAGGCTCCTAAGCCTTCTGACGTAGGATGAAGGGTATTTGGGGAAGTGGTTCCTCCTCATCCCATTCTGGACCTCTGCGATGATGGCGTCTATGTCGTCCTTCACATCCGCATAGCTGCGCGCCGTGAGGCGGGTGGTCAGGATCGTCAGGAGCCTGAAATAGTCGGGCCGATAGTAGGAGGGACGGTACGCCATCATCTGGGACCTCATCCTGTCGAGCTCCGCCCTGAACTCGTCTCGATCCTTCTTCCGGAGACGCTTGGCCTTCTCCAGAACCTCCCTCTGGATCTCCAGGTACGAGGCGCTGCCGGGGGGAGTCCTCTGAAGCTGCTTGAGCAGGGAGATGATCTCCCCCTTCTCTGTGACCATCACCACCCTATTAGACATGGCCCTTTTTTAGTATTGGTGCTCAAAAAACGCGCCATCTGAGGTGCGATGAGCCCGCCCACGGCATTCTTCCACGATGGCTTGTACTTCGAGGTATCCGAAGGAACCTATGAGCCGGCCGAGGATAGCCTCATGCTGCTTCAATCGGCCCTCTCCCTAACCCCAAGGCCCAAGCGGGCATTGGAGATCGGAACCGGCTGCGGCCTGGTCGCCATAATGCTCGCCCGGTCGGGCTGTCCCTTCGTCGTGGCAACCGACGTCTCGCCCCGCTCAATCCGATGCGCGAAGGCAAACGCCAAGAGGCTAGCCCCCGGCGTCCACCTGATCGCCTGCGATATGTTCTCGGCAATCAAGGGATCATTCGACATGGTCCTCTTTAACCCGCCCTACCTGCCAGTGGAGAGGGGTGCGGGAGAGGATGCGGCCTGGGCAGGAGGAAGGACGGGGCGCGAACTCATCGACCTTTTCATCGCCGGAGTGAACCCCCACCTTAACAGAGACGGGTCTGCCCTGCTCGTGCAGTCATCCCTAGACGGCCTAGGCCGCAGCCGAGCGATGGCCGTCCGCAGCGGCCTTGGCTTCGAGGTCCTACAGACCCAGAGCTTCTTCTTCGAATCCCTGTACGTCGTCCGGCTCGCTAGGCCACGATGAGGCCAAGCATCTTCTTCCCGGTCGCGCGCTTCATCTCGAGGGCCATCCTCTTGCCCATCGACAACCCAGCCTGGTTGTAGAGGGTGTTCCCGTACTGTCCTCCTATCCCGATCGCGCAGTTGGTGCCACCCCCCAAGGCGCGTCTCGATGTCCTGACAGACGAACTCAAAGTCCGTCGCCTTCTTGCCCTCTGCAACGTCGTACACGCCCACGCTCGCGCCCTGCAGGATCGGTTTCTCCCTGAAAGTGATTAGGGTTTGAATGCAGTACGCTCCGATCATCGGCTCGTTGTAGATCTCCAGGCAAGCCTTCTCGAATTTGTCTGCGATCGGGTAGATCAACCTGAGCAGAGATTCGCGCAGGCTTTCCAAACCGTGCGCAAAGGTCTCGCGGTACCTGCTTTGCGACCAGTCGCACTTGATCTGGTCCTTGGCGTGCATCCTAGAGATCCCGTCGTAGGTCGTCTCGTAGCGGATGTCCACCGAGATGAACTGGGTTCCCAAGGACCCGGTGTAATACCTGCTCAGCTTCCCCATGTCGGCAGCGTAGACCAGCCTTCTCATTCCGAAGGCCCTAGCACCATCCATTATGTCCAAGGCCGAGTGGCCGCCCAGAACGAGGCGCAGAGGCTCGGAGCAGTGCCTAGTGATCTCCTGCATCTCCTCTCTTCGAATCATCTCTTGCCTACTCCTTCACTACTCTTACGAACTCCATGGGTGGTCTCGCCTACCACGGTGCCGTCGTGATCGATGACCCAGATGCCCGAGACTCCCTCCTAGAAGATCTTTCTCGCGACCTCGAATATCGAGTCTTGCGACCCGACCGTGATCGGACTCGTCATATACTCTGAAATGGCTCTGGGTTTCTGGGTGGAGATGAGATCAGCGACGCTCCTAAGGAGGTCCATCACCGTTATCGTCCCGACCAGCCTCTTCCCATCGAAGACCGGCATCCTCCTCACCCCGCGGCAGACGAGCGAGAACGCCTTGCCCAAATCGTCATCAACGCAAAGCGTATGGCGCACCTTTGTGGACAACCTGAACGCCTTTAGCGAGGTGATGGAGCCCAGCCTATCCCAAAGCTGGGAACGCCTTTCGCCGATCTCCCTCCAGTACTCCATCCGCCTGCCGAGGACCCCCTCCTTGCGCAGGTGGTAGTAAATTGACTGGAAGCGAACGCCCCTCGACTGGGCGATGCGTCGGGGCTCTCGCCGGAAAGGTACCGATCTCTCATCTCGTGTATCCGGGAGGGCGACACCACGGATTCTGGGCCGAGCGTACGTCAATAGGGGTTTTCATACGGGCGTATAGACCCCGAACCTATGCGCGACCTCCTCCCTGAACAGTTCATATCTCTCACGGTAGTGAGGCACTATATCCTCTTCTGGCCATACCTCCGCGTCGATCCTGACCATCCGACGTGCGGCCCGCGCCAAGCCAACCCTGAGGTCGGACGAGGCGGCAAGGATTGCCACTCCCATGGCGGCTTCGGGAACGGCGGGTCTAAGCACGCGTCTGGAAAGAACGTTTGCTCGGATCTGAAGCCAGACGCCGCTCTTCGCGCCTCCCCCGGCCGTGTAGATCGCCTGCCCCACGCGCGCCCCCAGAGCCTGCATGGTATCGTAGGCCATCCTTTCGAGGTACGCGACGCCTTCCAGATACGAAGCATAGCGCTCCACCTCATTCCTTGGCTGGCCCACTAGGAATCCCTCGGCTTCCGGGGCAACGAAGGGAAACCTCTCCCCCCTTCTTGCTAGGGGGTAGGCAACGAGTGGCGTTGGCACGATTTTGGCGGCCTCCCGGTCTAAGGCCTCAAGGTCCGCCCTGGGGAATGCCTTTCTCAGACATTCTCCCCCCGTATTGCTTGCGCCGCCTGGCATCCAGAGGCGCTCGGGGTGAAGATGGCTGTAGATCCTGCCCTCCGGGTCCTTCATCAGATTCTCCGTCACGCCCTTCATCACAAGAGTTGTGCCCAGCGTGGTCTCCCAATCGCCCAACCCTGCCGCGCCCGATGCTATCTGGGACGCACATCCGTCCGTGAGTCCAGCCAGAACAGGCGTTCCCTCCGCCACCCCCGTCTCACCTGAGGCCCGGGGTGTCACGTGCCCGATCACCTGCCCGGGCGGAACGACCTCCGGCATCTTCTCGGGCGGTATCCCGATCTCCTGGAGGAAATCCGGCCACCTGTAGTCGATGAGGTCGAAACAGCTCTTCAAGGCGTTCGTGTGATCGGTGTGCCGCCATTGACCGACCAGCTTGCCCGACACGTAGTCCGCGGCATGGACGAAGGTTTCGGCCGACTCGAAAAGGGCCCTTCGGTTCCTCCTGAGCCAAACTAGCTTCGCAACCGCGAAGGAGGCGTTTATCCTGTATCCGAGTTTCCGCTCTAGGTCCCGTCCTGCCTCGGATGCGATCGCCGCCGCCTCCTTTGCCCTGCCATCGTTGTACATGATGGCGTTTCCGAGAGGCCGGCCCTTGCGATCCACAGCAAGGATAGTGCCCGATGTTGAATCGACGCACACGGCGGCAACCTTCTCATGCACTGGACGGATGGCGGTCCGGATCGACCGCCTCACGCAGGGCCACCAACGCGCAGGGTCCTGCTCGGACCAGCCTGCAGGCAAGCCGCCCACGTCGGCGTCCAGGGGAACGCTTGACGACGAGATGACAACACCGTCCTCTCTCACCGCCATGGCACGGCATCCCTGCGTGCCCAGATCGATTCCCAGATAGACTGCCATTCGCATCCCCAGGGGGGCCTCCGGAAATATTAGGTTTACCTGGGGTCAAAGCTGAGAGTGTCGAGCTGCCGATGCCGCCCGGGCAGAGAGGCAGAGAGCACCGTGCCTCCAGACGGAGCGGCAAGCTTGCGGGAAAAAAGAGGGGGAACCGTGAGGTTCGCCCCTGTGCGGCCCCCTAGGTGGTCGTCTTGTCGGAGCTGACCCCTAGGATGCCGATCTCGTTGCACAGCGACAGGTTCGCGTTCACGACCTCGAGGGGATCGCAGATCGTGATGGTCGATACGTAGGACACGGCAAGGAGGGATCGTTTGATCGGTGACGTGCTCGTGTTACCATTTTGATAGATGAGGACGCCGATCTTGTAGCGCTGGCCGGGCTGCAGGTTCGATGTGTCCAAGGCCAGATTCAGCAACCTGCGGTCTCCGGAGTTGATCGTGGCGGTCATGCTGGCACTCTCGCCTAAGGGCTCGGCTGGTACGAGTGAGCCTGGCCTGACTGCCACGAGCTCTGCGATGATCTTGTGCTGACGGTTGTCCCTATTGGTCAGGGTGACGTTCACCTCATCCAGCATCCCGCGGGCGAAAAGGTTGCCATCCGTCTGGACGTCAATTCCAATGCCCCTCTGGGCGCTCAGCGCAACCAGTACCAACCCGGATACGACAAGGAGGGCAAGAAGCTTCTCGATTTTTCCCAGAAAAAGCACCTCCGGTCTCTGTTGAGCGAAAAAGACGAAATCGGTATCGCGCTGCTTCCCGGAAAGATATTTAAAAAAGTTCAAGGAGCCCGTCTCAAGAGGGCTTGTAGGGATCCTGTCTGCTTCTCCGGAGGGCCCTTCTTGGCCGACTTTAGGAAAATCGAGGCGAAGTGGCACGAACGCTGGAAGGATGCGAGGATCTACGAGGTTGACCTCCCAAGGAGGCCCAAGCTGTTCGTCACCGCGGCGTATCCCTACCCCAACGGCTTGATGCACCTTGGACATCTGGCCACGTACCTTCCAGCGGACTTCACCGCCAGGTACTACAGGATGAAGGGCCGCGACGTCCTGTTTCCCATGGGGTTCCACGTCACGGGACCCGCAACCACGGGTTTTGCGCGCGCGATCCAGAGGGGGGACAGGGACGTGGTGGAGGATTATCACAAGGTTCACAGGGTCTCCTACGAGGACATCGAGAGCTTCAAGAACCCGGAGAGGATCGTTGAGTACTTCAGCGAGAAGATCAGGGGCAACTTCGAGGACATCGGCCTGTCGATAGACTGGCGCAGATCCTTCATGACCAAGGACAAGCCCTACACGAAGTTCATCGAGTGGCAGTTCTCCAAGCTTAACGCGGCCGGGCACCTCTCCAAAGGATCCCATCCCGTCATCTGGTGCGACTCCTGCGGAAACGCCGTGGGCGAGGCAGATAGGGTTGAAGGCGACGAGGCGGACATCGTCCAGTTCATCGTCATGAAGTTCAGGCTCCCGGACGGAACCATCCTTCCCGCGGCGACCCTGAGGCCGGAGACCATCTTCGGCGTGACGAACATGTGGCTCAAGCCCGACGGGGAATACCACAGGATCGCCATCCAGGGAGAGGAATGGATCGTCGGCAAGGAAGCCGTCGGAAAGCTAGAGAGGCAGAAGAAGGCCGTGAGGGATCTTGGCCCGGTCGACCCCAGAGACCTGATCGGCAGCGCGTGCACAAACCCCTTGACGGGCAAGGCTGTGCCCATCCTCCCTGCAACCTTCGTCGATACGTGCAACGCGACCGGGGTCGTGATGAGCGTGCCGGCCCACGCACCGCTGGACTACCAAGCATTGGTCGATCTCAGACGCGACCCGCGACGCATGTCCGGCACCAAGGTGGATCCGTCCGTCGTGGAATCCATCCGTCCGATCGGCCTCATACAGGTGAAGGGCTTGTCGGAGTGGCCAGCCGTTGAAATCGTGAATAAGATGGGGATCTCGTCGCAGGAAGAGGCGGAGAAGCTCGAGAAGGCCACCCAGATAGTATACAAGAAAGAGTTCTACGAAGGCGTCCTCGGACCCATCACCGGGGCTTACGCCGGGCAGTCCGTGTCGAGGGCAAAGGAGGCCCTCTCAAGCGACCTCATCTCGATGGGCATTGCGGACGTGATGTACGAGACGACTGCCAGGGTAGTGTGCCGGTGCCGCACTCCCTGCTTCATCAAGGTCGTCGAGGACCAGTGGTTCATAGATTACGGGGATCGGGCCTGGAAGGAAACCACAAGGCGGCTTTTGTCCGGGATGAGGGTCGTTCCGGAGAAGCTCAGGAAGAGCTTCGAGTATTACGTTGACTGGATGAAGGAAAAACCGTGCGCCCGCAAGATCGGCTTCGGCACCCCCTTCATACTTGATCCGGCTTGGATAATCGAGCCTCTTTCAGACAGCACGATCTACATGGCGTACTACACGATAGCCAGGATAATAAACCAGAAGAAGATCGAGCCGGCCAAGCTGACCAAGGAGCTCTTCGACTTCGTCTTTCTTGGAATCGGGCGTGCGGAGGAGGTTGCTAAAGCGAGCGGGTTGGACCGGGGCACGATAGAGGAAATGAGGCACGAGTTCTTGAGTTGGTACCCCAACGACATCCGTTTCGTAGGTCCGGACCTCATCGGAAACCATGCGACCTTCTTCCTGTTCAACCACGCGGCCATCTTCCCCGAGGAGCTCTGGCCCAAGGGGATTGCCTGCAGCGGCATCGTTCTCAACGAGGGGGAGAAGATGAGCAAGTCGAAGGGCAACTCGATCCCCATCGCGGACTCCCTTGACGAGTGGGGGGCCGACATAGTCAGGCTCTGGTTCGCCGCATGTGCCGAGTTCGGCCAGGACATCAACTACGAGGCTAGCCTACGCAACTCGGTCGCAAGGAGGCTTGCATGGTTCGAGGAGAGGATAAAGGAAGTGGCCGAAAGCAAGATTACGGAAAGTGCAGGCAAGAGAACCATAGACCTGTGGCTGGCCCAGAGGATGTCCAGGCGGGCGTTGGCCGTCGAAAGACACATCCAGAACATCTCGCCCAGGAAGGCGATCCAGGAGCTGATGTTCGAGACGTACAACGACATCCAACATTACCTGAAACGGGCGGGCGACCACCCCGACCCCAACACGCTGACCGAGGTTTTCGATGCATGGATCAGGATGATGGCTCCCTTCGCCCCTCACTTCTGCGAGGAGATGTGGGAGAAGCTTGGCAGAAAGCCATTCGTGGTTCTTGAGCGCTGGCCCGAGGCTAGGGAGGACGAGTTGGGACGCATGGCTGAGGTCGCGGAGGGCCTCGTTAAGAACACGGTGGAGGATGTTAAGGAGATCGTCGCGGCAACCAACCTCAAGTATGCCCGCCTCAACCTCTACGTCGCCGAGGCCTGGAAGCGTTCGCTTCATGAAAGGGCCGTGAGAGCAGCCCTTGCGGGGAAGTCCGTCTCCGAGGTCATCTCCGAGGCCATGGAGGACCCCGAGATGAAGAAGCTGGGAAAGAAGGCCGTCTCATTCCTCCAGCACACGTTCGCGGATATCTCGAGGCGTCCCAGGGACGAACTCAGATCCATGGCCGAGGTTTCCGTCGACGAGTTCGACGTTCTTTCCCAGGCAGCGCCGTTCATCTCGAGCGAGACGGGCATGGAGGTCAGGGTACAGAAAGCCGAAAAGCCAGAACATGACCCCGAGGGAAAGGCAGCCAGGGCAGCCCCGTTTAAGCCAGCCATATACTTGGAATAGGTGCGACAGTGTACCTCGTACTGGGATGCGGGAAGATCGGAGTCGTCCTCAGCAACGCGTTGAGGAGAAGAGGCAAGCAGGTCTCGGTAGTGGACAGGGACCGCAAGCTGGTCAAGTTTCTCCGGGAGAGCGGATTCAGGGCCATGAAGCAGGACATCTCCAAACCGTGGAAGTTCGAGGGGCTGATCAAGCAGGCTCTGGTCGTTTTCATCCTCTCTGAGAATCCGGAGGCGAACATGGTCGCGTTGCAGCACGTCCAGAGGATCAACCCGACCTGCAGGACGTTCCTGGCCGTGCCGAATGAGATGACGGAGGACGAACGCAGGAACACGAAGGCCGATTACGTCTTCTCACCGGAGGCCACGGTGGCCGACAGGCTCACGTCGATTCTGGTCGAGAAGGGATTCCTCGAGGCCGAAGAGAGCCTGAGAAAGGCGAGGGGGCTTGAGAAGCTGGTCCGCGATGCCTTCAGCGAGGAGATGCTCATCGTCATGCACAACGATCCGGACCCCGACAGCATCGCGAGCGCGATAGCCATGCAGAGGATCGCAGCGCATTACGGAAAGGCGGGGGTAATCACCTACGGAGGCGAGATAGGTCACAGGGAGAACCGTGCCATGGTCAATCTCCTAGACGCCCGCATCTTCAGGACGGACGAGCTGGAGAAGCCGATCGGTGACTACACGTTGGTCGCGTTGGTCGACTCCGCCATTCCCGGATCGAACAATCCGCTGCCGCGCGACTTTAGGCCCGAGATCGTGATCGACCACCATGATGTCAACGTGGACCTGATCAGGTGCGACTTCCTGGATGTGCGTCCGGACGTCGGCGCCACTTCGACCTTGATGTACGAGTACCTTGACCTTCTCAGGATCCCGGTTACCCAGTCGCTCGCATCCGCCCTTCTTCACGGCATAATGACGGACACGGCGGATCTGACGATGAGGGCGAGCAAGAAGGACAAGGAGACCGTTGCCCAGCTGCACGCCAAAGCCGACCACGACATGCTGCTGAGGATCAAGACTCCAGACATGTCCAACGAGGCCATCGAGATCATCGCCCGTGCCGTGGAGAACAAGAGGATCAGGGGCGCCTATCTGATCTCGAACGTGGGTTACGTCAAGGAGAAGGAATCCATCTCGCAGGCTGCCGACCTCTTGGTGATGCTCGAGGGCATAAACACCGTGCTAGTATTCGGGGTGGTGGGGGAGGACGTTGTCATATCCGGCCGGAACCGCGACGTTGGCCTGAACATGGGAGAGATAATGCAGAAGGCCTTCGGCAAGGACGGCCCGGCGGGAGGCCGGGTGACGTCCGGAGCAGCGAGGATCCCCCTGGGGCTCTTCAAGGATCTGACGTCTGAGAAGAAGGTCCTCATAGAGATGATCGGATCCTCGATAGCCTCCAGGTTCTATGAGCAGCTGAACATCGCACCCTGATCGTGCAGCGATCGATGGGAGCAGCTGGAGGTGCAAAGGCCCC
The DNA here is from genome assembly GCA_964549615.1 of uncultured Thermococci archaeon. Classification (GTDB taxonomy): domain Archaea; phylum CAYQAE01; class CAYQAE01; order CAYVLA01; family CAYVLA01; genus CAYVLA01. The sequence continues at coordinate 16,938 of CAZJVP010000020.1, forward strand.
TGTACGGGACAAGCCCACCGAATTTCCCTCGGAGTTGAGCGTCGGCCAGAGTGCTTGACAAACGAATTGAGCGCGAGCACGATTGCGCAACCCTTGAGCCAACAACAGCCAGGGAGGTGCCTAAGCAACCCGTGGAGCCATTTAAGAGACGGCCGGGTGTTAGGGCGGCCTTGCCCTTGGAATTTCCCCTCCGGGGGTAGGAAGCCACCGCATGTTAATCAAGGTCACCCTAAGAACACAGAGGATTCTAGACGTCGTCCCTCGCCAAGGATAGGGGCGCGGCATCCTAAGGTGATCCAAGATGGGTTCAGCAATTTCTAAGAGCAAAACCTTTCGCCTGCTCGGCCTTTGGGCTGGGATCAGCCTCTGCTGCCTCCTGATCTACGGCCTGTACCCACACGCCGTTCCGATTACGGGCGGGGCGACGAAGGACGAGCTGGAGTACAAGGCGGGCAAGACCCTCTACGGCCTTGAGGGGGCTTCCAAGATAACTGAGATCCGCGGACTGTCCGACGGCGCGGAGAAGACCTTCATGGAGAACGTGGACTTCAAGCTGTCCAAGGGATCGGTCGAGTGGCTGAGGGGCGGGCAGCACCCTGACCACGGCACTTACTTCACGGTGAGGTACATCAAACGGGGCTTGACCGCACCGCAGCTGGTCGGAATTCTGGCCGGCATTCTGGCGATTGCCGAGATCTTGATGAGCCTGACGCGGCTCGTGTTGGCCCGCAAAGGCAAGCCGGCCGCCGAGGCAGCCATGATAGGTCGCCTCTACAGGCTTGGGGCCGTCCTGGCCATCATAATGGGGATCGCGTGGGGCTTTGGAGCCCTTTTCATGGTCGGAACGCTCTTCACGTTGTTCGGCGGAATGATATTAGGGTGGTCGTTACAGGCGCCCGTAAGCGGGTTCGCCGCCTGGGCTCTGGTTTCGCTGAAGCGTCCTTTCAGGCCCGGCGACCGCATCCAGTTTCCGAACCTTGGCCTGACGGGGGACGTGAAGGACGTCGGGATCATGTACACCATGTTGGATCAGGTTGGAGGTAGCATCGGTAGCGAAGAGGCCGTGGGAAGGTACGTCCTGGTGCCCAATGCCATGCTGTTCAGCCAGGTGGTGATCAACTACACCGTGATGCAGGAGGCGGCGTATATGCTGGACGAGGTCGTCATAAGGATAACCTACGATTCGGACTGGAAGAAAGCCGAGAAGATACTGCTGGACGCCGCCACGGAGGTGACGAAGGACATCATCGAGGCCACCAAGCAGAAGCCGTACATCCGCTCGGACTATTACGACTATGGCGTCTACCTGCGCCTCAGATACCAGACGCGGGTGAAGGACCGAGTGGAGATAGCGTATGAGATCAACAAGAGGATCTTCAACGAGATCCAGAAGGAGCCCTCGGTTGACCTCGCGATCCCCTACGTCTACTCCTACAGGGCGGGCGCTGACAGGAAGGAGGATTTCGCCCAAGAGCAGAGAGGAGGCAAGGAGGTCCGGGAGATCGAGATCGACCGCATCGTCTCCACGGCCGAGACGAATCTCCAGGATGTTGAGCGGTTGGCAAAGAGCATTGCGGCCCAAGGCCTGCTGCAGCCGATCCTAGTGGTCAGGAGGCCGCAAGGCGGGCTGTACGACATAGTGGCAGGCCATCTTCGATTCGAAGCCTGTAAGCGGCTGGGCTGGAAGACGATTCCGGCCGTGGTCCAGGAGGCGCATCCCACACCATCCACGTCGACCTGGCGGACTAGCCAGGAAAGTCTTTCAGCGTGATCATGTACGTCCTGCCCAGCTTGCGCCGTTGGATGATGTTCCGCTGCTCGAGCCTGGACAGAACCCTCGTCACCTTCGGCTTCGAGAACGATAGCAGTTCCGAGACGTGTCTCTGCCTCACGGCCTTCTTCTCGAGCAGAAGCCTCACCATCTTGCGCTCGTCCTTCGAGAGCAGGCTGAGGAAGAGCTGGGTGAAACGGTTCATCGGGGCGATGTCCACCACGATCTTCGCCTTGCGATGCTTCAGGATCTCGTCCGTGTCTATGAGGGCATGGACCTCAACTTCATCGTTGAAGCTGCCAGTCGTCATCCCGTCGATCACGCGCCGTCACCGCGCCCCCGACTATGTGAAACAAAATAAAAGGATTGTCGCCCGAAAGAGGAGCAATTCACCATCTTGGGAAAACTAGCCTGAAAAGGAAGCGCCTGAGCCTGCCGAGCAGCGCCGCCAATCTGGGCTCTGGGCCCGATCGCCGAGTGGCCGACGCCAAACCATACGCGTCCGAAAGCGTTATCAGGCTCAAGCCAAGCCCGGCTCAGTTCGGTACGGTGCAGCCCATGAGGCCGGACATGGAGAAGCTTGAGGATTGGGCACGCCTCGCGCTCCAATGGGCCTCCCAAGTCCTAGACGCGAATCCCCCCGGCAGCCCCAACGGCAAGGCGCGAAGAGATGCGCTGCTCGCCATCGATGATGTCCTTCACATCGGGGCTGCAGCGGATCTTCGGCCCGTTCAGCAGTTCTACCGATCACGCATCGCCCGCGCGGTGCGCGAGGTGCGGGCGGAGCAGGTGAGCTCCGGAGCCATGATATGGAAGATGTACAATCACGGGTTCATCGTAAAGACGTCGCGGGCAACGATCGGGCTGGACCTGGTGCGTGGCTACGGCGGCACGACCATGCCCGACGATGCTGCGGCTGAACTGGCCCGGACGGTTCAGGTCGCGACTATCAGCCACTGGCACGAAGACCATGCCGATCTGGAGCTCTGCCGAAGCATCTCGGCCTGCGGTGGGCAGATCCTAGTGCCGCCGGACCTTTTTAAGAGGTGGTCGTCGGAAGGAGGGCTGGATCTGGTCGAGATGGTCCCGGGAAGATCCCACCACGGCCGGGGCGTGATGTTCGAAGCTGTTGAAGGACACCACGACGGGCCCCCAGACAGTTGTGACCTGAACATGTACTACGCCGTAACCGGGGACGGGGTGTCGCTGCTGCACACGGGCGATCACTGGATCAATCGTCGAATGCCCCTTTCTGCCAGTGACGAGTCCTTTCTTGACAGCGTCTGCCAGGACTACCGAGTGGACATCTTGCTGGTTAACCGCAGCCCGTACCAGTTCCGCACGATCGTCGAGAAGTTCAAGCCACAGATTGCGATCTCGTCCCATGAGAACGAGTTGAGCCACGACATAGCTGCCAGGGCAACCTACGCTGCGAGCTTGGAGCAGTTGGCCAAGGTCCAAGTCCCCTCATTCACGTTGGCGTGGGGCGAGAAGCTGGCCTACGGCCGGGGGTATTTGGGCCCAAACGACAAGCTGGGCTGACTCCAAGGCCTTTCTTCCACCTCCGAGGCCAAGGCGGGTGGCTCGTCTGATCTAGGCCCAAACATTATTAGACCGGCCCACGGGTTGCATCGGCTCGGACTCTGGGCGAGAGGTAGGGAGAGCAATGGGTGCGATCCCAGCCGCTGGCCGTGATGGAAGGTGCTGATCTATGTCGCAGGTCTCACTCGAGGATGCATACAGGCAAATCGCACGCTACCGAAGGCTCGCCAACTGGCGAACGGCGAAAGGGGAGTTCCCCGAGGCAAAAGGCGCGGAATTCGATGATTCCTCTTGGGAGGAGTTCAGCCCCGGCTATGGATGGAGCCGGAAGGAGGGGGAGCGCTGGTTTCGACGCGAAATCGTGATCCCGGAGCAGATCCATGGTGTGCCCGTAGAGGGCTCGCGCGTGGAAGTCCGCCTGGTTCTCCTCGCCGGGGCCGAGCTGTACATCGATGGAAGATTCGTCGCAAGCGACGGCTACTGGTTTGACTCAATCCAGACGCTATGCGAGCACGCCACGCCCGGCAAGCTCCATACCATCGCCATCCGCAGTCCCCCCGCTGACACCTGGGGGTCTTTCGGCCTGGCTGAGTGGTACATCGACTCGGTCGAACGGATGCTCTTTGACGTTGGCGTCGTGGTCGCTCGAGCTCGCGTCATCCGCGATCTTGCCTCTCTGGGTCAGATCAACAGAAAGACCCCCGGGGCCAGGGCGGCCCTCGGAGGCCTAAGCCTGCAGCTCGGTGAAGAGCAGGACCTAAGAGCGCTTTCCAGGGCGGCCGCAGCGTACAACGCCAAGCTCCTTCGCGCGTCCTCCGCACTCGACAGGCTTACATCGTTCTTGGTCGGGCATGCCCACATCGACATGAATTGGCTGTGGCCTTACGAGGAGACCGTGGAGACCTGCAGACGCACCTTCCTTTCGGTGGACAGGCTCATGGACGAATTCCCGGACTTCGTCTTCTCTCAGAGCCAGGCTGCCGTCTACCAGATGATGGAGGAGTTTCACCCGGAGGTCTTCCGTGCCATCCAAAGACGCGTCAAGGAGGGGCGTTGGGATGTCACGGCTTCCACCTGGGTCGAGAACGACCTGAATATGGCCAGCGGGGAGAGCCTGGTTCGACAGACGACCTGTGCACTGAATTACATCGAGGACAGGTTTGGCGTCACGCCGCGCGTGTGCTGGTGCCCCGATACCTTCGGCCATCCCTGGACATACCCGCAGATACTCAGGAAGTGCGGGCTGAACTACTACTATGCCCATCGTTGCCCACGCCAGGAGAAGGAGCACCTGATGTGGTGGGAGGCGCCAGACGGCTCGAGGGTCCTCGTGTTCAATGAGGGCGAAACCTACAATAACTCAGTCTCCCCTGAACTCGTCAGGTATTTCCCGAAGATGCTGCGGAATTACGGGCTGCCCGCACACCTCGTGGTGTTCGGGGTAGGGGACCACGGCGGTGGCCCGACGCGCAGAGACCTCATCAACGCGGAACTAGTCAACAGACAGAAGGGGTTTCCCCGGTTCCGTCATGCCCGGGCCGACGAGTTCTTTCGGGCCGTCGAGGACTGCCCGCGCATACCGGTGGTCCGCAACGAGCTGAACTTCACCTTCGAAGGCTGCTACACGACCCACGGGGATATCAAGTGGATGAACCGGCGGGGAGAGTCCATGCTGCACGAAGCCGAGGTCATTGCCTCGCTGGCGGCCACCGAGGGCGCAAGGTACCCCCTTGCAAGCCTTGAGAAAGCATGGCGCAAAGTCCTGTTCAACCAGTTCCACGACCTTCTAGACGGCTCCGCAATCCATGCCGCATACGAACACTCGCGGAAGATCTTCAAAGAGGCCAGCAAGACGTGTGCGCGCGTCGCCGCCCAGGCTGAGTCCGTCCTTGTGGATCGGAACCCCGGAAAGCAAGGGGCAAGGGTTGTAACCGTCTTCAACCCGCTCGGTTGGGAGAGCACCGAGACGGTCAGCGTCGGGCGCAGGGAGGAGTGCCCAGACGTAACCGTGGTGGATGTTGCCACGGGCCAACGGGTTCCCTCCCAGGTGCAGGAGTCGGAGATTCTGTTCACGGCGAACGTGCCGGCCATCGGCACGACGAGCTACAGGATAGCGCGGGACAGAAGAGCGAAGCAGAGTGGACAGGACCCGGATGCCCCTCGAGCGATCGCCTCGGAAAGGCCGGGGCGGCCCCACATCCTTGAGAACAGGTACTTCCGCTTGGCGATCTCACCGGCCTCCGGAACGGTGGTGTCCCTCTTCGACAAGCGACTGAACAGGGAGCTTGTGAGCGCCTCGGAACCGGCGAACCTCCTGCAGCTGTGTTACGAGAAGCCCCATGGAATGTCGGCGTGGACGATAGGCCCGATATCCAGGATTGAGAACCTCCTCGACAACGCAAAGACACAGGTGGCCTACCAGGGACCCGTGAAGGCAGCGATCAGGGTGGAGAGGGACTTCGGGAGATCCTACCTCAAACAGGACATCGTTGTGCACCGCGACGTCCCAAGGATCGACTTCGTCACGGAGATCGACTGGCAGGAGGTTGGCGGGCCGCAAACCGATTCGCCCATGCTCAAGGTTGCTTTCCCGTGGGCCCATTCATCGCCCGTGTGCGTTCGGGAGATCCCGTTCGGACATATCGAATCTCCAACGAATGGGTCGGAGATCCCGTCCCTCACCTTCCTTGAGCTGCCCGGAGAGGGCTTCGGCATCGCCCTCATCAATGACTGCAAGTACGGCCACGACGTGAAGGGAAATACGGTTCGTCTCACCCTACTTCGTTCCGCTTACGACCCAGATCCGATGCCAGACGTCGGTCGCCACCTCATCACATACTCGGTTTTTCCCCACGCCGGGGACTGGAAGGAATCCGAGGTATGGAAACGGGGCCACGAGCTCAACTCCCCGATGCGCATAATCGATGGAGCGTCGTCGAAGAGGAGATCCTGGATGTCCGTTGACGCCTGCGGCGTTGACGTTTCCGCCTTGAAGGGCGCGGACGACGGGAACGGCTTGGTCGTCCGTCTGGTTGAGATGAACGGCAGGCGAGTCAAGTTCGGCATCAACTTCGGCTTCAAGGCCAAAGGATTGCGCAAGTGCGACCTGCGGGAGCGTCCCATCCGAGGAAAACCCATCAAGGTGGTGAAGGGACGAGCGACCCTTGAGCTTGCGCCCCACGAGATAGGCACATGGAGGATCGAGATACCGCTGGCGGCAAGTCGTGCCTAGCTGGCTGGGGCTTGAGCTCGGGCCACCAACATCATCGCTGGAATCTGGTTTGCTGAACCTGGCGGTACAGCTTTCTTCTCACCATCAAGCCCCAGAGCAAGGTTCCACCGATTGCGAAGGTCGCCGTCACCACCGACCACTCGATCAAGTAGATCCAGGTCATCGCCTGATCCTTCAGCCGAATGACCCTCGCCGAAGCCCTCCTTAGAGCATTTAGGGCTTCCTCCAACAACGCTATGCTGCCCTCAAAATCCATGCCGATGTACAGATCCGTCGATTCCACGTGCTTCGCATCCGCCTCGGCGATCATGCCGTTGACGACTCCCGTGTTGGCGCCCAGCTTTTCAGCAAAATCCATCAGCGAGAAGATGTAGGCCCGTTCAGACCTGTAGGTAAGATACATGCCCCTTGCTCTGTGAACGGTCTCAAGATCGGACGGGATCGGGCTTTCTGAAAGGTACATCATCAGATTGACCGCGAAATCCCCGTAGTAAGGCCACCTCATGAAAACCACGCCGCCGGCCGGGGTCCAGTCGCCGGTCATCGCGAAGCACCTGCCCTCCCCTATGTCCCATGTGGCCCAGAAAGGATTCCGCTTTCCCGCGACGTAGACCATCTCGGCTAGGAGCCGGGCCTCCTCCTTGAGGATAACCTCATTCCCATCGTACCAGGCCATCCAAGGCCATCTCTGCCCGAGGGGGAGGGTGGAAAGCAACTCATCCTCCGGCGTCAGGATCTCGATGCGGCCTTGGGTCCAACCGCCACTGATGCACCAAACGGGCAGGATGTCTTGGACCACCGTGGCTCCCCACGAGGGATTGGGCCTGCCACCGAAGCCCGCGTTCCCGCCGATCATCACCAGCCCGGAACCATCCTTGATTACGGCATCCTTGAACCACTGGTAATGCTGGTGCTCGAAGATGAAAACGTCGGCGTCGCTTATGATGATCGCGTCGTTCTCGCACAACCTAGCGTAGCTGCGCGGGATGTATTGCCTGAACATCCGCCTAGCGACATCCGGGCCGACACCTTCCATCGAACTCGGCCAAGCGAAGCGCAAGGAGATCGTCGGCTCTGCCTCCATCGCCGGGTATGGGCTCGAAGCGCTATAGTCGCCGATATACAGCACCCTGACCTTTCCCGTCTCCGCGTCCCGTCTTGAGCTCGAGGAGCTCGAGCATGCGATGAGACAAACCGAGACTGCCCAGGCGGCCGCAACAACGCTGTTTCGGGACAACTTGCTCGGTGCCGTCGGCTGGTCCTTAAATTTCTATTTAGGTGCCCAGAGGGGGGAGGCCGGTGAACGGCTCGTCGCCAGACCATCTCCCTAGGCGCGCATGCCTCCGGCGATCAGGACGCATGCACTGTCAAGATGACACCTCGGTGCCTTGCCCACTCAGAGGAATTTAACTACCCAGCGTCATTCGACGAGACATGGAAGATCTGCGGTTGGCCCGAGTTCTTAGGAACTGGGGTCCCTTCGGAAGGACCGAGAACCATGTGGGGGTATTCACCGTCGGGAACCCCTGCGAGGGGCATGGACCGGCCCTGCCAAGAGATATCGATGATAGGGTGGTCAAGGCCCTTGCCTTCAGGGCCTGCGATGCGACGGGCGCCTACTATTGCGGCCATGTTCCCTTCACCTCCGACCGCGTCGGGAGCATAGCCACCGCATGGTCCCCCTTGTGGATTCCCGAGAGCGAGATGATCACGAGAACCGCGGAGTTCATAAGGACCTATCTTGGCATGACGAGACTGGACTTCCAGCGGGTCTGCCTGCTCAACGGCCATGGGGGCAACAACTTCATTGCCTCGCGCCAAGACGAGCTGTCCGAGAAGGCAGGGCGGCCAATAGAGTTCATAATCCCTTTTGAAGGCGTTGAGACGGGGCACGCCGACACCTTGGAGCACTCGGTCGCCGCATACCTGGGCCTGGTCGACGCGGGAAAGCTCGCGAGGATGAATGCTCTCATTCGGAAGGATCCCAAGGAAGCCCTGAGAAGATGGCCCCCTATCGGTGGCCTAGGCGGGTACCTGATCTTCGGTGGAAAAAAGTTCGCGGAGCTTAGAAGGCCCGAGTACGGCCTCACCGAATGCTTAGAAGGTTTCCTCGCGGATCGGGAAATCAGGGCCGACATGATCCTCGGCAGAAAACTGTTCGACGACATGCTGAGCGCGGCATGCAGGGCGCTCAAGGTCTAGTTGGCGGACCCAGAAAGCCCTGGAACGACCCGCTACCTTGCCACCCTAACATCGACCGTCACGTTCTCCCCCCGTCTTCCGACCACGAAGAACCTTGCCGTAGACAGGCCGTTAGGGATCTTCGAACGATCCAACATGACTCTTACTACGTCCTTCTCGGTGCTGACGATGCCCGAGCTGGGCGCGACCGTGAGCCAGACTGGGTTACCCTGGACCTCCCACCTTATGGTCCCTGTGCCGTTGTTGGCTATGACGATCTCTGCCTCGCTCTGCTGAGGCCCGAATTCCAAGAGCCGGGGTTCCACAGAGAGGATGTGCTTCATGGTTGCGATCTGCACCAGGATCAGAACGGCTAGCACGATCCAGAAGCCATACCAGACCACCCACTTCCTCCGCGGAATCTTGAGCCCGTACCTGCGCGTGAAGAGGGGAAGCAGGAGGGGGATAAGCAGGGTGGCGAAAAGACCCACCACGTTCGGGTTCATGAGAACGAGCCAAAAGCCTACCAATAAAAATGAACTTGGCAACCTACGCGGGACCCGGGATCCGAAGCTCCCCTATCACTTTTCGTGCTGCAGCAAGGCCGTCGGCCAACCTATCTGGCTTCCCCGCGCCTCGTCCGATCTTCTCAGAACCGCCTCCCCCGCCTTCCATCGCCCTGGCCACCTCCCTTGCCGCTCGGCCTGCGTTGAAGCCTCTCGAAACGGCCAGGTCGCCGGACAAAACCGCAACGGGAGCCCTCCCCTCCTTATCTCCGCCTCCCAGGAGGATAAGTATGCGGTCTTGACGTTCCAGCCTTTGCCCGATTTTCATGAGAACATCTGCCCCAACCCCCTCGACGACCTCCACCATGACCTGGAACTCTCCCAGGTTCTGGAGCTTGGACTCAAGCCCGCTAGCCAAGACGCGTGAAAGCAAGTCCTCCAGACGTTCGATGGCCTTCCCGCGCTCCTTCCACTCCGAGAAGAACCTCTGCACCGCTGCTGGGAGCTTCTCGTCCTCAACCCTCAGGACCTGCGATGCCTTCGCAAGGAGATCGCGCTTCTCTCGCAGCTTGGCGAATGCGGCTTGGCCGGCCACGAACTCTATCCTGCAGATCCCATCCTGTATCCTCTCGCTGCCCAGAATCGCGAGCACCCCTACGTCCCTCGTGTTGTCCAGATGCGTTCCCCCGCACGCCTCAACGTCCACCCCCTCGATGTTAACCACGCGGATGAGCCCGCCGGGCGGCGCTCCGCCCTGGTAGAGCCTGAAGCCGAACTTCGCCTCAGCATCCCTCCTGGCCATGAAGACTTTTTGGATGGGCACTTCCCTCCGAATGATCTCGTTGGCCAAGTCTTCGATCTTCCGAAGCTCCTCGGGCTCTATCCTCTCATAATGCGTGACGTCTAGCCTGGCAAAGTCGACATCCTTGTGTGCCCCGGCCTGCCATATGTGCTCCCCGAGCACCTTCCTAGCTGCGGCATTGATGATGTGGGTGGCCGTATGGTGGATCGTGAGTTGGCGCCTCCTCTGGGCATCCACTATGCACTTCACCCTCTGGCCCTCCGAGAAGGGGACGCTCTCCAGCTTGTGCACCACGATGTCCTTGGCCTTGTCGATGTCCAAGACCCTTGCCCCACCCAGCAGACCACCATCAGGCTCCTCGCCCCCCGACCTTGGATAGAAATAGGTGCGGTCTAAGACCACCAAGTTGCCCGGGATGATCCTCAGAACTTTCGCTGTAAACTCCAGCTTCTTGTCATCCTCATAGAAACCCAGCTTCGTCTTCGGCAGCCCCTCCAATCCCAGGACCTGCTTCTCGGGCGGTGCCTCCTCGCCGGCCATGTGCTTCTCGGTGGTCTGAAGGTAGAAGTCCTTGGGTAGGCTGATTGACTTTCCCTCCCTTCTAGCCGCCTCCTCGATCAACTCGGGAGTTATGCCTTCCGATTCGTAGAGCCTCGTCAGCTCAGATATCCCAAAATGAGAGGTGCGGGAAATCAGGGAGGAGACCCTTGCCTTGGCACGGCCGAGGGCAGCCTCGTACCTGCGTTCCTCCACCTCCAGTATCCGGAGGATCTCGGGCATCCGTTCCAGCAACTCCGGACTCATCCGCTTCATGGTCTCAGCGTACCGCTCCGCAACCGCCTGCAGGCCGAACGGGAACTGGAACTCGTCGATGAAGGAGAGCGCCCTCCTCAGTATGACCCGCAGGTTGTAACCACCGCCAACGTTGCTGGGCAGGCCGCCATCAGCGATGGCAAAAGTCAGAGACCCGACGTGGTCGGCGACGGCGTATATGGCCTCGAAGGGCCTGATGAGGGACTCCATCTCGGAAGCCGAAATCCCTAGCTTCGCCGCGATATCGACCTTCGCCTTGGACATGTCCGGAACCTCGGTGGAGTCCACCGACCCAGCCAGCTTAGAGTAGGAAAGGAAAAGCCCCTCATCATACTTCAGCCCGGACTGGACCTTCATCCAGTCCGTCAGCTCCCCGAAGACGGCCTCGTACCCTGATGGCGTTCCCTGGGACAGCCACGCGAACCTTTCCAACCCGGCCCCCATGTCTATGACGGGCTGCTTCATCCTAGTGAAGTTATCTGGTGTGCCCAGAAACTCGGTGAACACCGCATTGCCCAGCTCCAGCCCATCCACGAAGTACTCGAGCGAAGGGCCAAACGCGCTGGGGCCGACCCAGACGTCCTCAACCCAGACGATCTTCTCCTCCGGTATCCCGAAGGCCTCCACGAGCAGCCTCTGGTCGTACTCCACGCACTCGTCTTTCCAGTACCCCTGCTTCCCATCGTGTATGGAATGCTGTCCAACCATCACAAAGCCGGTGTAGTGCCTGCCCGTAACTCCGACGTTTGGAATGTCCCCAAACCTCAAGCACCGTTGCGGGATGATGAGGGGATTTGCCGGCATCTCGAAAGAGACGTTGCCCAGCTCTTCCCTGTAGAAGGCCACTATGCTTGCGGCCGTGAAATATAGGGATGGGAACCAGCGGCAAAGCACGGGGTAACGCTTGACGGAGGTGTGTCCCTCCTTTACGAAGAACTTCTCGATCGTCTTCCAGGACTCGTAAAACCCCAGCCTCCTCTTGGTTGGCGGATTGCCTAGAAAGTCATAGTTCTGGCAGGGGGAATCGGGGCAGCTGAGCCTATCGGGGTCGGCGGTCCAAAACCACTTCCCACAGGTACACCTTCTCCGTTCGTATCCCCTCTCCTTGAACAGGTCGACCATGTAGTGCTTGCGGGGATCCGCGGAGAACCGGGCCCTGAGGAGTTCCTTGGTCTTCAAGCCCTTTCACCCCGCCGTAGCTAGCCCTTGGACTGCCTCGGTCCTGTCGGGCCCACGCAGAGGGTATTGGTGCTCAGCCGAATAGAGCGCCCAGGCCAGCAAGGCTCTCCTCTTCTTTCTTCTCCTCCTCTTTCGCCTTCTCCTCCTTCTTTGCAGCCTGCTCGGCGGCCGGGGCCTCTGCCTGTGGGGCCGCAGCTGGAGCGGCGGGAATCAGAGCAACCGACTTGGCTATTGCCTCGTCGATGTTGACTCCTTCCAAGGTGGCGACGAGAGCCTTGACCCTTGTCTCATCAACCTGTACGCCTGCCGACTTCAGAACCGCGGTTACATCCTTCTCGGTTATCTGCTTCCCAGCCGAGTGCAGGAGCAGCGCCGCGTACACATATTCCATCCCTTGACACCTCCGTAAGTCTAACCGAACAGGGCGCCCAGCCCGGGGCCCTCCTCCTCTTTCTGTTCCTTTCCCTGAGGAGCTTCAGACTTGACATCCTCGCGCCGGCCCTCCCGAGGCTGCGCCGGTTCGGGCTTCCGGCCCGCCCCAACCATGCGTTTCAGTTCCTCGTCCACGGATTCAGGGTTCCTCTGTAGGAGGACGGCTGCGAGACTGACCAATCGCAGGTGCGCCTGTCCAAGAAGGTCACCGATCGTATCCTTGGTCGGGATCCATGCTCCGAGGGACAGAGCCCTAGCCTTTCTGTGGCAGTCCTGCAGAAGCGGGACGATCGTCGCCCGCGTGACATACCCGGCGTTGAAGGCGAGGTTGAATGCCTGACCCGCAGCGAGGGTGACCTCACGCAAGATGCCGGCCTGGTCGACGTCGAGGACCGGCCTGCTGAAAACCATGCGGTCCTGATAGATGGCTTTGACGTCAAGTCCCACTTTCATGGGTTCGATCCCGAGAGCGGAAAGTATCTCTGCCTTCAACCTGTCGATCGGCTGCCCTGCCTTCACGAGAAGCGTGTCCTCAAGGATCACCACCTTGCCCCTTTCGATGCGCGCCGGGATGCCCGCCTTCTGAAGCCTGGCAACCATCGGGCCTGGGGCGAAGGGCGTTATCCCCTTTGGAACCCACACGTCGTTAGGCGGCCTATGGCCCGGCTTGGCCTTGGACTTCACCTTGCGGTCCTCAAGGTACCTGAAGAGCTTGAAGGGGTTCATCTCCGTAAATAGGAGAGCCACTTCCCCCTCCATGAATTCCTTGAGGTTCTCGATCTTCTCCTTTCCTGACTTCGCAAGGGCCTGGAGGATGAGCGTCTTCTTGGAGACTCGGATGCGCACCTTGCCTTTCAGATCCCGCCGGATGGACTGAAACAAGTTGGCCGGGATCTCGTGGATGGAGGCGACGCCGACGACCGGGCTCTCCCTCGCGAGGGCCGCAATCGATTCGAGCTCTGACTTCTTCCAATCAACGCCTCGCATACGGTCACCTACAGGGCCTTGACCGGCTTGCCCATCGTCGTCTTGACGATTATCGAGCCGATGTTTTGTTCCCCGCGGGGCAGGGTTGATTCGACTGACTCCACCACCGCGGCAAAGTTCGCGGCGAGATCCCTATCGCTCATCGCTTCCGTTCCTATCACGGCGTTTATGATCGGCTGTTCCCTCTGGGTTCGAACCGTCACGGTCTTCGTGAGACGAGCAACGACCGCTGCCACGTCCGCGTTCGGCGGAATGGGCTTCGGCATCTTGCCTCGTGGACCGAGCACGCCGCCGAGCGTCTTGCCAACCAGCGGCATCATGTCCGCCTGGGCGACGAAGAAATCGTACTTCCGAGCCAGTTCCTTGGCCCTCTTCTTATCGCTGCCTATCGTCGCGATGTCCTCCCTAGTCAACACGTCTACGCCCGTCTCTTTGGCCCTTAGGGCGAGGTCGCCGGCAGCAATCACGCAGATCTTGACGGGTCGTCCCCTGCCACTGGGAAGAACAACATCGCCGCCGATCTTCTTGCCCTGCTCCTTGAGGTCAACATCCTTCAAGGTTAAGATGAGATCCACGGTCTGCTGAAAGTTCCTCCCCTTGCCCTTCTCCTTGGCCTCCCTGATGATTCTCTCCGCAGCCTCGACCTCGAATGGCATCCGATCACCACTGCTCCGACATGAGGTCCTTGTAAAGGCCCTGCTCGATCTCCTTCTGGACATCCTTCGGGTGCTTGCCCTCGACCGTGACTCCCATGCTCATGCAGGTTCCCAGCACCTCCCTGACCGCCGCCGCGACGTCGTAGGAGAGCATGGAGCCCTTCTTCATCCGAGCGATCTTGACCACCTCGGACAGGGGCAGGTTCCCTATCCCTTCGACCCCGGGTCTTGCCGAGCCCTTCTCAGCCGAGAGGGTCTTCTTGATCAGCGCGCTGACTGAAGGCGCACCGACCTCGATCTCAAATTCCCTCGTCTCCGGATCAGCGATGATCTTGACCGGGACCGACATCCCAGAGTAGTCGGCGGTCTTTCTGTTTATCTCCGCCACGACTTGCATCAGGTTAAGCCCAAGCGGGCCCAGCGCGGGCCCAAGCGGGGGACCCGGAGTGGCCTTGCCGCCCGGCACTAGAACTTGCACGGTCTTCTTTGGCATGATCGTTCGCCAGCCTAGGTTTCCTCTTCCTCGCGTTCCTCCTTTTCTATGATCCGCACCGAGCTGCCCGGGACGGTAACCGGAATGGGTACAGACGCCTCGAGCAGCTCAAGAGTAGCCTCCTCCTTGTGCTCATCCACCCTTATGACCTTCGCCTTCTCACCCTTGAAGGGGCCGGAGACGAGCTCAACTATGTCACCCACGTTGAGGTCGACGACAGCGCCCCTAGGCACAAGGAGGTGCTCGATTTCCGCCATGTCCACGACGCCGTCCAGAACTCCTCGTATGTGTGGAACCCCCCTGCAGATCTTCTCAACGTTCTCCACGTTCGAGGACTCCGCCAGTATGTACCCTTTCAGAGCGTCGGAAACCATTATGGAGTAGACCTCGCTCCCCTCGACCGAGGCCTTAGCCTCCAATATCCTAAGGGAGGTCTTCTCCTGCCCCACCGTCGTCCTAATCGCGAATAGCTTCATCTCGCATCCCGACAACCCGCTAACCCGCTCTCCAGGACTGGGTCACCAACCAGATCAAGAAACCGACTAATCCGATCAGGAAGATGCCCAACCCGGTTATCTTCGCAGTCTGCCTGAACTCCTTCGCAGACGGCTTCCTAGATACTAGGAACACCCTCTTGCATTGCGAAAGGAACTTCTTTATATCCATCAATAGGACCTTGCGTGCGCTGGCCTGGCAAACGCTCATAATAAATATTACTTCACGGACGGACGGCGGCTGCTGCTCACGTTGCACCCTGACCTCGTTCGGGTAAGCCGTGGCCCGTCACAGCCGTAGGTCGGCCGAGCCCGGGTTACATCTCAGACGTCCCGACGTACGTGCCGACCACACACCGCTAGCGAGCCGAATAAGGCCCGAATAAGGCCTGCTGTGCGCCGCGGGCAGTTCCAACTCCCTACAGGGATGAGATGCCGAGGTCCTCGAGCCTGAGCTTCCCTATCTCCTTGCTCGGCTCGGCCTCGAGCAGCTGCGCAGCTGGCTTCTCAGCGGCCTTCCCAACGATGTAGGGGGAACTGACGCCGGAGATGATCACGAGAACCCTCATGGTATTCTTGATCTCCTCGTCTATCTGGGCCCCCCAGATGATCTGAGCATCTGCGCTCAGCTTCGAGGAGACCATCTCGACGACCTTCTCCACCTCCTGCAGCTCGACGTCCGGCCCAGCAACGATGTTGATCAGCGCACCGGTCGCACCGCCGATGTCCACATCCAGCAGTGGGCTTTGCAGCGCGTCCTCAGCTGCCTCGATCGCCCTGTTGTCGGTATCGCTCTCCCCAAGCCCGATCATGGCGACGCCGCCGCCCCTCATGACCGTCCTGACGTCGGCGAAGTCAAGGTTGACCAACCCAGGCTTGTTGATGAGCTCCGTTATGCCCATCACTGCGCCCATCAGCGTCTCGTCTGAGACCTTGAACGCGGCGTTTATCGGGAGGCCGGGCGCCAACTCAAGAAGCTTGTCGTTGGGAATGACTATGACGGTATCCGAGGCCTCCTTCAGTTTCTCCAAGCCCATCCGGGCGTTCTGCATCCTGACCTGGCCCTCAACGGTGAAGGGCAGGGTCACGACCGCAACCGTCAGGGCGCCTGCCTTCTTCGCAAGGTCGGCACAGACCGGAGCGGCGCCGGTGCCAGTGCCTCCGCCAAGGCCGCACGTCACGAAGACGAGATCCGCGTCCGAAACGACGTCCTTGATCTCGCTTTCGCTTTCCCTCGCGGCCTCCTCACCGACCGTGGGATCGTTGCCGGCTCCAAGCCCGCCAGTGACGCCGCGGCCAAGCAACACCTTCTTGTGGGCCTGGGTGTAAAGAAGGTCCTGCGCATCCGTGTTCAGCGCCACGACCGTACACCCGGTAACGCCCACCTCCATGAGGCGTTGAACCGTATTCGAGCCAGCCCCACCGACGCCCAGGACGGCGATCTTAGCCCTAGCCTCCTTGAGTATCTCCTCAAGCTCCTCATCGATCATCTTCTCGATGCTGGCTTGGGTAGACGATTTCTCCTCCTTCTTCAACTTGTCTAAGACGTCTTCGACAGTGCTCAAGTGGACGACCTCCGAGAGCTATGACCTACAGCGGTCGACTTTGGCTCCACCCCCGTTTTTTCTTTCCATTAATATATGTGACGCCGCCGGAAACCGAAACGCCGGGAGGACCCGGAATGACGCGGCCGCGCCAGGCAACGGCTACCGGCTGGCTGGCACCCTTCCGCGCAGACAGTCCCTGAGCCTGAAATGCTTCAGCCCGACCCTGCCCATGCTAGCCACCAGCCGCCTCCTTTCCTCACCTCCGATGCCTTTCCAGTCCAACACCGCGAAGCCGGGCCTCGGCACGCTCCTTTCAAGCAGCATCCCCAGCATGACGTCATCCACCTCCCCAATTTGGTGCTTCGGCACCAGGTGCGACACTGAGACCCGAGTCTCGGTGACAAGCTGCGTGAAACCCGAGGAGTAGTGAGGTCCACCGAAGGCGACCGCAACGGGCGCATCATCCCGCGCCACGATGGGCTCGTTGATGACGCGCGATATCGCCATGGCCAACACCTCCCCGGCTGCGTGATCGCGCCAGCGCGACGAGTCGCTGCCGATCTCGATGAAGAAGCTGGGAACATCCGTTAGCGGGCCGTGGTGGGTTGCCTCGAGGGTCACCCCGAAGCTCGGATCTGCATTCAGCGCCTTCAATGCGCGGAGCGCCTGTTGCATCTCGAGCGGGGATGCCATCGAAAGACGGCGAGCCTGCCCACCGTGAAACATGTCACCGACGTTCCCGGGAGGATGAACGGTGAGACAGGGCTGCCCGGATTCACTCTCATGGCGCGACGCAAAGATGACAAGATCTGGCCTCGGGGATAGGGTTTCCGGGAATCCGTCGAGGGAAACCAGCTCACCATCCAAGAGAAGGAGCCTCGCATTCGTTGCAGAGTCGTCCTGCCGGGGGGAACGAGGCGTTACCTTGGGCAATAGGCAAGAGGCTATGTTGGTACCGGCTGGATCATCCTTTGACGCCAAGACGACGATGGATCTCGCCAACTTTCCAAACCCCAGATGCGCCCACGAACGGCGGGGCGATGGTTCGGTTTCTTCCCGTGCCCCGCGCTTCATTTTAATAGTGTGCAGGGAAGTTAGAAAGCCACCACCCGTCATCCGGACATGATCGGCCTTGAGGCTTCCCTTTCCGAGAAAAATCAGAAAGCCATCCGTGCTGCTGCTCCTCGGACTGCTCGTAGGTTTCCATCCAGTGTTGCGTCACGGTCTTCCCCGGAGCTCCGAAGCGTGGTCACACCTAGAGAACCTGCGAAGGATACCCAGCGGATGGGACGCCTTGAAGTTCGGCAAGATGCTCGAACTCTTCGAGAATCGCCAACACTACACGAAGTACCCATTGTTCTACGTCATGGGTAAGCTTCTTCGCATCGACTCCCCCTTCAAAGCCGCAGCGTTCTCCGCCGCGGTGTTCGCACTCCTTCCGCTCCTCATGTTCTTCCTTGCCGGGTCGGTCCTACAAGAACAGGAGGCGTTCGCCGCCGGTCTCGCAGTTGCAGTGACGTCCGCCTTCGTGTACACGATGAATTTCTTCTCGGGGGGTGAGCCGCTTGCCGTCGCCCTACTGCTGGCGGGCCTAGTCCTGCACCTAAGACGCGGGCCCATCTTCAGCCTTCCGATCTATGCGGCGATAGTCTTCCTTCATCCTTTCACATCACTCTTCCTTTGGGCCCTGCTGCTTGTGATGCCGTTCTTTCTCAAGCCCGATTCCAAAAGACGCTTGATCGAGCAGTGCATCTGCACCGGGATATTCTCATCGACCTTCCTTGGGTGGATCGTGTTACAAATCTCACGTGGCCTTCCGCTTGGCGATTACATCCTTTCCAGCCTCAAGGAATGGGTGCTCCTGACGGCATTCGTCTGCCTGACCGGAGGGAGCCTAGCTGTCCAAGCTATGGGGGTGAGATTCGATCAGGTCGGCCGCCTGTTTGACTTCGTTTCCTGCATGATGCGTCTGCACCTGAGGACATTGATCTTGGTCCTTGAACTTGGGTTTCTTGGCCTCTTTGTCTGCAGCGGCGTCCCCGGCACCGAACAGGTCGTGCAGCCCGCCACGGCCCTTTTCTACCTTCCCTTGCTTGCAGCGATCGGGATGGTCTTGCTGCGGAGGCGCGAGGTTGAGCCATTCAGCGTCACCTTTGTCGCATCCGGGATAGGCCTGTTCATGGCCGGCACGTTGATCGTACCCAGGGCAATACCTGCATACAGGCTGGCCCCGTATGGAGCCATGGGACTGTCTCTTCTCCTTGGGCCATGCGTCGCGCACCCCAAAGGTAGGCTGGTTCTTCCCATGGTCCTAGCGGCGCTTGCAGCAACGACATATCCGGGGCCTTCGTTCTACTTCGGTTTTGACGAGCAGTACTACCCCGCCGAGATGGCAGCGGTTTCCAGGATTCCGGATCTCACGGCGAAGGCATGTGTGCTGTCCGATGTGAGGGTGGAGGATCTGTTAAGGTACGAAACAGGGCTTTCGGCCAAGACGGCAGCCGGCGAGCTCTTGGAAGTCGACATTGGCTGCGTCGTGCTGTTGAATAACCAGATGCGCAAGCATGGATTCTACCCGCCCGGCCATGAGTGGTTTAGGCGCCCGTTCAAGCTGGATGTCATGGGGCTTGAGAAGGGGTCGACGACCATCTACGACAACGGCTGGGCGCAGATCCTCGTCGTCACCGAGAACGGGGTGAGCCTGGGGTTGGTTTCACGTTGATAATCCAAATCGTGTCTTGCGCCATGAGCTTAGCCGTCCTCGTTCTGCATGCCATCGTATCGGCCCTGGCGGCCGGCAAGACCAAATCTTCAGCCCCGGCTTCTGGCGAGATCAACGTCATCGTGCCTACCTACAACGAGGGTGAGACCATAGGCGAGTGCCTCGGATCGCTCGGTCGGATGGATCCGACGAACCCGCCACACTCAACATACGTCGTGGACGACAGTTCCTCCGACGGAACGCAGCAGATAGCGTCAACCTACCCCGGAGTGTCCTTGGTGAAAAGGCCGAAGCGAACGTCCAAGGCCGACGCGCTGAACTTTGCCGTCCGCAACATCAGGGGGGACATCTTCGCGATCGTCGATGGCGATTGCGTGGTCGCTCCGGATTGGTTGGGCCGACTGGTCTCGCCACTATCTGACGATTCCGTGGGGATATCAACCGGTTCGGTCCTCGTGCTGAATCGGAATGACTCCCTGCTAACCCGGATGCAAAGCTGCGAGATGGCTCTCCTGTGTCATGAACTCCTCAGGCCCGTCGAGAGGGTGGGAATGCTGTACTCCATCAACGGAAACAACTTCGCCTTCACCAGAAGGTGCTGGGAGAAGGTGGGAGGCTTCGATCCTTCCAAGCTGACTGAGGATACCGATTTTGCCATCAGGACAAGGGCGGCCGGCCTTCACGTCAGGTCCGCAGACTGCAGGGTGTTCACCCATGTTCCCTCGAGGTTCCGCGAGCTGCTTCGGCAGCGCAGAAGGTGGTACGTGGGCTGGTATCAGAAGCTCTCAAGCACAAACCTCCTGATCGGTGCACTGTTCATACTTCTCTTCTACTACGCGTTCTTCTTCTTCGTGGCCTGCTTCTCGCCGATCTCGCTCGCGTTCTTCCTGGCATATTACCTTGAACTGGGCGCGACGTATCGGAGGGCCTACGGGCGAATCAGCCTTCTTGATCCTCTCGTGTTCATCGTTCTAACGCCTTTCGTTACGACCGCCGTCATAGCGGCCGCGATCCCCCTTGCTTTGAGGGGCAAGGATCGTCTCATGGTGCAGCAACACTGGTGACCGCGCCCCGTTCCTTGGCTCGCTGAATCAGCCTGACCGCCGCCCCCGCCCCCCACGGGGTTACATATTTAATTCTGGATCAACGATCCTAGTCGAGAGGTCGCGGACCTCGCTTATCCCCTTTCCCGACCAGGTCGATTTGCATGGAGTACCTTCGAATACCTCTAGACCGAGTGGGCGTTCTGGTGGGCAAGGAAGGATCCTTCAAGAAATTTCTTGAGCAAGCCACGGGAACGAGGGTCGATCTCAACAGTGCGACCGGCGAGGTCACGATCACCAAGGTCAAGGATACGGGAGATCCCCTTTCCGTGTGGGTGGCGCGCGACATCGTCAGAGCCATAGGAAGGGGCTTTTCTCCAGAGAAGGCATGCCGGCTTCTCGATGAGGGTCAGACGCTCAAGATAATCGACCTGGGATCCGAACTTGGAAAGTCCGACAGGGTCCTTCAAAGGCAGAGATCCAGGCTGATAGGCAAGGGGGGCAGGACGAGAGAGATAATGGAGCAAACGACGCGATGCGACATTTCCATCATGGGCAGGACCGTTTCCATCATAGGCGACGATGAGCAGGTCGCCGCGGCCCAAGAGGCAGTCGAGATGATCATCAGGGGTGTTCCACACAGCATCGTCTACCGTTTCTTGGAAAGAAAGAGCAACGAACTGAAACAGAGAGAAAAGGAGATCTGGCGGAAGGCCTAGGATGGTGCGCGTGCGTGGCCTCCTCTGGAGAACTGCACAAACAAGGCGGCGAAGCCCAAGGCGCCTCGACCGCGGATGAGATCTTCAAGGACTTCAAGTCGCTAAGCCTCTCGGAATTCTTCCGAAAAAACCCGGCGATGCTTGGCCTGACGGGGAAGATGAAGTCCCTGTCCATGATAGTCCACGAGGCCGTCACCAACTCGCTTGACGCGGCAGAGGAAGCCGGCTCCCTCCCGGACGTGTACGTAGTCATCGAGAAGTTGGACGGTGACTACCACTACAGGGTTGCCGTGGAGGATAATGGACCGGGCATTCCCGAGCAATTCATCCCGGACGTCTTCGGCAAGATGCTGGCGGGCACGAAGCACCGGTACGTTCAGAGGCGGGGCCAGCAGGGCATCGGCATCTCGGGGGCTACCATGTTCGCCCAGATAACCTCGGGGAATCCGATCCGCGTCTACACGAGCACGGGGAAGAAGATAGTCGGTGCAGAGCTGAAGATAGACGTCAAGCGAAACGAGGGCAGGATTTTGAGCAAGACCGAGATCCCGACGGATGACTTCCGGGGAACGCGCGTGGAGCTTGAGGTTAAGGGGGTCCTCTACACGAAGGCCAAGCAAAGCCCTCTCGGATACATGAGGATGACCGCGATTGCGAACCCTCACGCGAACATCACGATGCTTTCGCCCGACGGCGAGTTCTTCCGGTGGCAGAGGAGCACGAATGAGCTTCCAAGACGTCCCCAGGAGATCAAGCCCCATCCGTATGGAATCACGCCGGACGATCTGCTCAACCTCGCCCGAGGATCGGAAAACCGAAACGTCTCGGGGATGCTTGCGCAAGGCCTGTGCCGCGTGTCCTCTTCCAAGATTGGGGAGATCCGACTCGGAATGGCGTTCCGAGAGCTGCTCAAGCGCTACCAGGAGTACGTCACCGACGAAGTGAGAAACTCCATTGCGGAGGCCAAGAACATCGAGGACAAGGTGACGTGCTTCGGCAAGGTGCTCTCACGGCACAGGGCCAAGTGGGAGCACGTCCTCCGGGAGGAGGTGAAGAACGCAGACCGCATCCTGAGAAAGCGAGCGGCTCAGCTCAAGTTCGAGGAGGCCGAGGCAATCGTTGAGTCGTTCAAGCACGTAAGATTCCTAGCTCCGCCCACAAACGCCCTCTCCCCAATAGGCATGGAGAACATAATGAAAGGACTCAACGAGATCCTCAAGCCCGAGTTCGTCTATGCCTGCACGCGAGACCCGGCGACCTACAGAGGCGGCATCCCCTTCATAGTCGAAGTCGGGATCGCGTACGGGGGTTATTGCCCCCCTGGGATCGACGTCATCAGGTTCGCCAACAGAGCTCCCTTGATGTTCGACTCCGGAGGGTGCGTCATAACGGAGGCGGCAAAGAGCATAGACTGGAAGCGCTATGGGGTCTACGACATCGACACCGCGCCGCTCACCGTATTCGTCAACCTCGTCTCGACCTTCGTGCCCTACACATCCACCGGAAAGCAGACCATAGCGGCGGAGGAGGAGATCCTTAGCGAGATCAGGATGGGACTCATGGACGCCGCTAGGAACCTGAAAAGGCACCTCACCCACAAGAGGAGGATCTACGAAAGGGCATCGCGGAGGAGCTCGCTCCTCAAGTACGTGGATGAGACGGCGGCCGCAATAGCCAAGCTCTCAAAGAAAGACCAGTCGGAGATAAAGAAGAAGCTGGAGATGCTCATAGACAAGAAGTTCGTCTGAGCCGGTCCATTAACCCCTGAAGCTCGGCCTACTGGACAGGTTGCGTGAAAGGCCCAGAGGCCTTTTCGGGTACCCTTTGGTCGCCTCCAAGATGTGGGAGCCAAGCTCTGAGGTCGTCATCTGCTTGATCTCCCTGGGCCGCCTGAGCCTCACCGAAAGGTTCCCGGATTCGTTTTCCTTCTGGCCGAAGACCACCACATACGGGATCCATTCCGTCTCAGCGTCCCTCACTTTCCTGCTTACGGAGTGCGGCCTGTCATCGATGTCCACCCTGACGCCTCGGGACTCAAGCTCGTCGGCAATCTTGCCCGCCTGCGGAAGAAGTTCATCGCTGACCGGACATATCCTGACCTGCACCGGGGAAAGCCACAGTGGAAAGCACGGCGCGATTCCTTTCTGTTGATCCAGGTACGCCTTCTCCAGGAGCGCGTAGAGGTTCCTGTCGATGCCGCCGCTTATGCTCGCATGCAACATCACAGGATGCTTCCTCCGCCCTTCCTTGTCCACGTAGGTGATGTCGAACCTCTCGGGGTTCTCTATGTCGATCTGCACGGTGGAAAGCGCCGAGGCCTTTCCCAACGCGTCGACAAAGTTGAACTCAAACTTCATGACGAAGTAGAAGCTCCTTTCGTCCCACATCTCCACGAGGACCGGCTTTCCGACCCTCTTCACCAGCTTGACGGCGAAGTCCCTGTTCTGCTCGTAGAAGTCCCTGACGAAGCGGACCCCGACCTCGTAGTCGACATCCAAGCACCTCATCCAATCCATGCACAGGTCGTACTGCTTGGCGAACTCCTCGATTGCCCCGTTCATGTCCGCCGCCAGGGTGTGCATGTCGGGCATCGTGAAGGCCCGAAGCCTGCGCAGCCCGACGACCTCTCCGCTTTGCTCACGCCGGAAACTGAAGTGGGTGAGCTCGTACAGACGGAGAGGAAGATTCCTGTAGGAGATCGACATGTCATGCTTCATCAGATACTGCCCGAAGCATGCGGAGAACCTCAGAAAGAACTCCCTCTCCTCGGACCTTAGCGTGTACTGCCGCGCCGGGAACCTGTCAAGGTACTTGGAGAGGCTCGGGTGGGAGATGTCGTACATGATGGGCGTCTCCACCTCCATTGCGCCCGCCGATCGAACCATATCGGTAACGTGTTCCTCCAAGAGGCGCTTCATCAAAGTGCCCTTCGGATACCAGCGCAGGTTCCCCGTGTCGCTGCCTGGCTCGTAGTCGACGAGCTCCAACTTCTGCATAAGCTTGACGTGGGGCGGCACCTGGTCGACGGCCCGGGATTTGTACATCTCATGATGCGCGAACTTCTGCAGGTTGGGGTAGGGGGTGAAGTCGAACTGCGAGACCTCGACGAGGTCTCCATCGGGGGTCAGGATGTACCAATGCGAACGAATCTTCTGTTCCTTCTCAACCGCGAGCGGAACAGCTTGTGCCGCCGGGCCCTTGCCAGCGGCCCTGATCTCGCGGCTGAGCTCCGAGAGCGGATGCCCCTTGCACTTGAGCTCAAAGGCCTTATAGAAGCCAAAGGGTGCCCTCTTGACCTGCAGCTCCTTGGGAAGCCTCGACTCCAGATCCCTGAGGATCTTGACTGCAGAATGCGGGGACGCCAGCTGGGAGGAGAGGTGGGCATAGGGGTACAACAGCACGCGCTCAGGGTTGACCTGTTTCGCGACCGCGCAGATCTCCGAAGCCGCCCTCTCCACGATCTCCTCGGCCGCCTGTTCGTCGGAGGATTCGACCGCAGTGAAGACGACGAGGACCTCCTTCATCTCGTCGCCGGTAAAGCCTGCTGGCACGGGCTCGGCGACCTTGGTCTTGCTCTTGATCTCGTACTTCATCGAGTCCGCATGGATGAAGAGGACTCTCACGCAAAACCCGGCTGCCCGGTTAACAACACCTCTATTAAATGATCCCCAGGCTATAGGAACTCGGCCAAGGTCATCTGGGGGACCTCGCGTTGACGGACCGGTTGAAAGTTGGACCTGATAATCGCGATCTGCACCTCCATCGCATCGGTGCTGACGGACTGAGGCACGCAGTCCAAGAGCTCAAGAAGGGATGCAACATCAACTTCCACCGAGGATGGGACGACTTGGCCCGAACACTCGCAGAGCCCGCTTAGGGGTATCCTGCGATACGAGGCGCCGCACTTGCCGCAGACGAACCCCCGCTTGCCGCCCTGCAAAGCGGCCCTCTCCGCAAGTTCAACGACCTCGGCGAGGACCCCCTGGCAGCAATCTTCCTCCAGTTCCTCGCCGCAATCAGGGCAGCGGAAGTCGGACAGATCCATGACAGTGAAGGAGCCGCCGCACCTCGTGCACAGCAGTTCCCTCAAGTCGTGGCCGAGGACCGGACCATGTTCCTTGACCCTGACGCGGGCCCGCCTCGTGGCCTCCGGGGCACGGCCGCCCTTGCCATCGTAACTGTCCAAGAGGGTTCGCTGCTGGCTATCCGCCACCAACTCGTCTATCCGCAGGCCCAAGGCCTCGAATATGCGCCGAACGGGAGGAAGGATCTGCCTATGGATGTAGTAGTCGTGATCGATCCTCAACCCCTTTACTTTGACGAAGCTTGGATCTTCGGCCCTCTCGACCAGAAGCCCCTTGCCCTGCGTTATCACGAATGGGACCCTGTCCCCGATCTGCGGAGCGGCCCCGGGATCCCTCTTCTTGATCTTGTTGTACAGCTCAAGATGCGGCTGCCTACCCTTGTACTCCTGCGGCCGCTTGCTCAACGTCCTAGTCTGAACGAGCTTCTCGAGCGGCGTGACGTTGTCCCTGAGGTCGTGGATCTGTTTCTTCATGTACTCGCAGGCGGCTTCCACATCGCCCTTCCTCAGCAGAAGGTCCAAGATGGTTTTCATCGTCTCGGTCGCCAGGTCGCACCACTCGCGTCTCACGGTCTCCAGACCCTTGACTTTGACGACCGGCTGCTTTCCCTCCATGTAGAGCGCGTACCTCTTCTTCGTGACGAAGAGGGCGCGCCTCGCGAAAGCCTCGTACTGGAGCTCCATCGGTGGTGGGAGGAGCCTCGTCAGAACGTCGCCGAGCCTGAGGCCCAGGGCGGCCGCATCCGCGGGGTCGATCTCCCTTGGGGCCTCCCCGGCCGGCTGAAGCTTGACGAACACGCTGTCCGTATCTCCATACACCACCTCGAGCGAAACGATGCAAGACCCTGGGGGGCTCCTCTCGATCTCGCTCCCGACAAAGGCCCTGCCGTCCTTCAGAGCGGCCCTGCCTATCTCCTTCTCAATTATCTCCTTCGTCCTCGAGATGTTATCCCGTCCGGTGCGCGTCACGGCGTTGGCGACGGTCAGCTCGTACATCCTCGACCTCGAGTATCCGAAGTAGCCATAGAAGCTGTTCAGGAGTATCTTGACCGCCCACTGGGTCATGTCGAGGATCCTGAATTCCTCCTCCCTAGCGTTTTTGGCCTTCTCCCTGAGAAGCAGCCTCTTTTCCAGAAGCCCCTCGAGTATCCGCGGAACGATGCCCTTGTACGTCTCCGCAGGGACGAACCTCTCCCCAACGAGGGTCGAAAAGCAGATGTTGTTGGCTATCATTATGGTTGGGTACAGGGACTTGTAGTCCATTATGAGGATGTTCTCCTGAAGCCCGGCCTTGGGCTCCAGCACGTAGCCACCTTTGAGCCCCGCCTTGTCCCGTAGCTCCCTCCGCCGGGCCGTTTCCTCCGCATCCGGCTTACAGGGCATCACCCGCTCGTAACGCCGGAGCTCCCTTAGCAGGAGGGTGTCCACCATTATGGACTGCCCCCCCTCTATCAGGTCCTGCAGCGATGTCCCGCTGGCCTGGGCCAGCGCGATGTATCGGTCAAGGAGCCTCTTCGTCAGGAGGAGCTCTAGGGTAAGCTGGGCGTCCCTTCTTGAGTACTCAACCAGCCTCTCCAGTCCGTTCTCTCGGCTCTTCCACAGGCCGGGGATCTCGGTGTGCGATACGTCGAGCTTGTCCTTTCCCAGGATCTCCCGCGCAACTGCGCCCAAGCTGTAGCTCTTTAGCGGGAAGTCTTTCTTGACCAAGGGCAGAACGTCCACCACCACCCTTCCCGGAACCGTGATTCTCGTCTTGCTGCCGAACCGACGGTAGTAACAGTTCTTGTCTGCCCTTCCCAGCTTGGGCTTTATTCCGATCATCGACATCCTGTCGATGAGATAGGGGAGGTCGAACTCGTCGCTGTTGTACCCAAGCACGATGTCGGGGTCGTAGCGCCGGAGCACCTCGACGAATCTCCCCAACATCTCCTCCTCGCTGCCCAGGCCCTGAACTCCCTCGGCGCTGGCTGGCCGGCTCACCAGGACTAGGTCGGTCCTGCCTTCAAACGGCTCGCTGAAGGCCATGCTTATCATGATTATTGGATCCGACTCCGCTCGCGGAAGGCCGTTGCCGGACTCAGCTAGACACTCGATGTCGACGCACAGGTACCGCATCTCGGGGTGTTCGTCAAGCTGTATCGGCTCCACGTGCTTTGCCAGCGTCTCCACCTTAAGCTCGGTGAAGACCGTGTTGGTCTGGGTTGTCCGGTAGTTCAGGACACGGAACCAGCTGTTGCCGCTGAGGCCCTTGTCGATCATAAACCTGTTTTTGAAAAGGATGTCCGCCTCGAAGACTGCCCCGTAGCGGCGCAGGTCGTCCCTTATGTCCCGCACGTGCTTTGGATCCTTCGTTACGATCAAGAGCATCTTCTTCTTATGCTCTTGATAGCCGAAAGGCAGGAACCTCTCGACGACCTCGACATCGACGATCTGGGAGAACTTCTGCTTAAGGCCCTCGGCGAGGACCCTGATCCCGTCGTCGGATTGCTCCTCGGGATAGAGGTATAGGTAAGGCTTGAACCCCCGAACGAAACAGGTGACGGTTCTTCCTTGAGCATCCTTGCAGAACAGCCTGATGACCGGATCCCCGTTGCTCTCATACGAGTAGTCAGCTGCCAAGAGATAGAGGGATAGGGGATCAGGCATGGCCATGCCAGCGCGCCGCAGGTTCTAATAAATCATTTCCCGCGACGATGAACGTCAGGACCAGCACATGCCTACTGCGGTGCCTGTTCCCTCTCCTCCCCGGACGGCGTGGGAGCCTCCTCGACCTTCTCCTCAGCCACGCTCTCGGCTGGGGCTTCGGCTCCCTGCGACTCCTCGCCTTTCTTGCGCCTTCCAACGAAGAAGAGCACTGCCGCAGCCGCAAGCATGATTATCCCGACGGGCAGCATCCACCGCAGGATGAAGATATCGACGTCGCTCGTGGGCTCCTCCCCGTACTTCTTCTGGGTCGCGTACCAGTTTTCCATGATTACTCCAACGAAAAGCATGATCACGCCCAGGACCACTAGGGCCCGGACGAAAGCGAAAGAGCCCTCCGTTGCCTCGGTCACGATCTCGATCTTCGGCAGCCCAGCGATGGCTTGTTTGACGTGCTCCTTGGTGACCAGGGTCGCGCCTGCATTGGACGCGGCCTTCTCGGAGTCCTTCCTGATTCGTTCAATGGCAGAGTCTATCTCCGCGGCCTTCCCAGGCAGTTTCGCGCGCCTTGACTCCAGAAACTCCTGGGCTTCTTTGCTCCATTCCATAGCGATTCCCTGCCCGCCTCGACATCTTTGCTTGACAGAGCAGACTCGATATCGATATAAATCTGTTGCGAGGGAATTCCCCGGAATTCAGCTTCCGAGGCCCGCCTGGCCGGAAGCGTGAGCGCAATCCGGTTGTTGGACGATGCGCTGATCGTTGGCGTAGATGTTCATCCTTTCCTCCCTTGCAAAGCCTATCAAAGTCACGCCGACCCTCCTAGCGAGCTTCACCGCCAACGCCGTGGTCGCCCCTCGCGAGGCAAGGATTGGGATGCCGGCTCCATAGCACTTCGCAACGATCGTCGAGTTCGTCCTCCCCGTCAACGCGGCCATGCATCTGCCAAGGTCGAATCCCTCAAGCAGGGCAGCCCCCACGGCCTTATCGAAGGCGTTATGTCGACCGATATCGTCACACAAACTGGCCATCACGGGCAGACCCCCTTCGTCCGGAAGCTGGAACAATCCGCAGGTGTGAACGCCACCCGTCAGGCGATGGGTGCAGGAGGAACCCACATGGTCCAGCGCGGCCAGTACCTGGCTCGGACTTGCCTTGACCTTTGATTCCAGCGCCTTGAAGCCCTTGATGGCGAGCATCCCGTGCCCGTCTAGCGAGCGCGCCCCGAACCGAGTCGTACTTGCGGCGATCTTTGGCCGGGCTGTTCGAATCTCCACCCTTGCCCAACCGCTCCCGCGGGCGAAGGTTTTGATGTCCCCGGGGACCTCTATCAACCCTTCGCAGATCAGGTGGCCCACGACCAGTTCTTTCACCCGGCCCGGTGACATCCTGACATCGATTGCGTGCTTGCCGTTGACATGTATTGCCAAGGATACTTCTAAGGGCACCGGATCGCGCAATCGCAGCGTCCGCCCTTCAGCGACTTGCGCACAGCTAAGGTATGAGAAGGCACGCGGTTGGTTCTTGGCCGCTGCTCGCGATCTCCTCTGCCCACGACCGCCACGTTCACCCGGGCCTATGCGAACACCCCGCCTCCGCTCACTTCACCTCGGTGTGGGCCTTCTTTATGGTATCCCGGTTCGGCTCAAAATCAACCCACTTTCAGCGAGGGAACGTGCTGACGACCTATCCACATCCATGCAACCTTCCATGGCCAACTAGGCAGCGACCGAGCTGACGCGCGCGGCGTCTGGCACGCCCATCATCATCCTGTCGATCTCCGACACGAAAATGGCGGATAGATCCCTCATGTCCCTCACGAAGAACAGGCTCCCGCCCCCGATCTCCGCGAGCTGTCGAGCCAGCTCGGGATTATAGGACCGTCCAACCTGGGAGGGCTCATCCTGCTTGCCAATGCACACCACGGAGATGCCTATCCCTTGCCTTGCCGCCAGCCTAGCACACCTGCGGGCATACTCGGCTGCGAACTGTTTCGGCTTGGGATGCGTGGCATCCCCGTCCGTCAAAAGTATCATCTGTTTCCTGCGGTGCTCGCCTCGCTTCCCCTTGGCGCCATTACCCCCTTCCGGCTGGGCCTTTAGAAGGTCGATCCCCCTTCGTATCCCGGCCGCAATGTTCGTGCCGCCCCTGGGGAGGAGATTGGCGACCTTCGCAATCGTCACGTTCCTTCCCGAGCCGAACTCTGCAACCTCGGTGGACAGGTCCCTGAAACCGACCACCCCTACCCTGTTTCCGTACCTCTCGGCGATTATCGTCATGACCACAACTGCCTGTTTCGCGTACCAGAGTTTGTCCCCGTAGGCCATGCTGCCAGAAAGGTCGAGCACAACCACCACATCAAGGTTCCCTTCGATGACGAGATCCCTCCTTTCCGGCTCCCGCTCGTAGACGTAGAGGTTTTCCCGCCCGACGTTCTTCCTGCCCATCCTGATGGCATCGCGAATGGTCTCCCGAACGGCCATGTCCTTGTAGGAGTCGCCCCTTTG
Source organism: uncultured Thermococci archaeon (assembly GCA_964549615.1). Taxonomy (GTDB): domain Archaea; phylum CAYQAE01; class CAYQAE01; order CAYVLA01; family CAYVLA01; genus CAYVLA01. The sequence goes on from CAZJVP010000020.1 coordinate 47,291, forward strand.
GTATTTTCTGACATCCTTGACGTCGGAGCTGGGCAGCGGAGGCAGATCCTCGTGAACTACCCCCTGAAGCGCGTCATAAACCCGCCTCAGGATTCTCTCATCGAGATCCGACATCAGAAAACGGGAAACCCTGTGGGTGAACGTGATCCCCTTCGAGCTCTTGATGAGGCCCTCCCTCACCAGGTGTTTCTTAAGCTCCTCCATCGGGCGGTTCCGGGAAACGCGACTGCCTGCGGGCAATTTCCCCAGGACGGCATAAAGCCTCGGGTACCGCTGAGGATTCCTGCTAACCTGCTCCGCTATATCGGAGAGCGACGCCTGTTCCTTGGCCTTCTCGGCGTAGAGCTCGTCCCTGGCTGCTGAGATCTCTTTCACCGCCTCGCCGAGGGCGTTCCCCTCCAGTTCCCTCGAAAGTGGGGTGACCTCCTCCGCTATGTTGCGGTAAAGCCGGGTGAGGGGCTCCCAGGAAATGCCCAACCGCCCTCTGATCTTGGCCATCAGGCGAGAGTCCCTGACGGATCTCCCAAGGTCCAGATAGTCGAACAGGAATGTCGAAAGGAAGACGATGGCGATCATCGACAGCACAAGTAGCATCGGCGGAATGCCCCTGAACGGGGATGGCATCTTGCCTGCGCCGGGCAACTGCCCTTTCGATTCGCCTTCACCAAGTAGGTAAGAGGTGTAGTTCGCAAGCGCCCAAGTTTGATTCCCGCTCGTGACGTACAGGATGTCTTCGTTAGGATCGTAAATCTTGGTGGTGGTCTCCTCCTCCAGGTCGGCCCCGATCTGCTGGCTTAACTCCTCCCAAAGCTCTTCAGGCACGGACTGGACTTCAGTGGCCTGTTCGCTGACATTTCCGAAATAGGGACTGATCGCCCCATCCAGAGCCGTTCCACCAGTCGGCGTCTGGACCGGCGGGATCTGCCCTCGGGGCGGGGCCGCCAAGAATACGCCGAAGATCACGAGGATGACCAAGCCGGCGGCGGCCGGGATGTACCAATATCTTCTCAGCCGTCGGGCTTTCCGGGATCCTTCAGCTGGCGGCGAGCGCGCCGATAGCACCGCATCCTCGAATATGCTCTTGGCAAGCTCTCTGTTGGTCTTCCAAGAGAACGGGTTCACCTTTATCGAGTGTGCGAACGAGGCATAGCATGAGTTGTAGAGATCGTCCTCGTCAGGCTCCCTTCCTGCCAGAGCCATGCAGGCACAAACGTTCTCGACAAACCTTATCCCTGACCTCGTGCTAGCGCCTGACTCCAAGTCAGGGTGGCTTCTGCTTCTGCTCAGGAACTTGGATGCAAGCCTCGGCACGTAGTCCGGCAGCACGGTGTGACAGTTAGACTGGCTCGCAATGAACTTCTCCTCCTCCGACTCATTCTCCGGAAAGGAGATCGCAACGACCTGGAACCGATCCAGCAACCTCTCGTCCACGACGCACTTGGTCGCGGTGGCAACCATTACCACGTCGACCTTTACCTCGCGTTGCCCCACGGAGACGATCCCATCGTCGAAGAAGTCGGCCAGAGCCTGGGCCACCTTCTCCGGCAGGGTGTCCAAGTCCTTTAGCAGGAGGCCTCCGCCGTCCGCCTTCTCGATGGCTCCTGCCACATACGATCTTGCGTCCCTGTAGCCGAACTTCCTGAGAGCCACAGGGTCCACGTCGCCGAACAGATCCTCCCTGCGCAGGCTGGCCGAGCAGGTCACCGTCTGGAACTCCAAGCCCATCGCGCGCAGGATGCTCGAGGCCACGGCCTCCTTCGGAGTCCCGGCCGGCCCGATGATGAGCAACGGCCGGCCCGTCAAGACTGCTCCGATGAGGTCGGCCTTCTCGCGCTCAGAAAGCAAGCTGCCCGAGAGATGCTCCTTGAGTCTTGCGACAATCTCCTCGCGCTCGCTCATGTGAGGTACCATCCGAACTCGTGCAAGACTTCAAGCCCGAACTTCCTAGCATCAGCATCGGACATCCCCGTTGCGGCTGGAAGCACCGAACACAGCGCATCGTAGAGGTCCCTGGGGCTAGCGACCCTCGAGCCGCGCATGAGCGAGTACGCCTGGGTCTTCTCAAACATCTTGATGCTGGCCCTAACGCTCGCCGGCTTAGACCCCAAGTCCTCGTCCGTACGAGTTCTTTGCACCGCCCGACATATGGCCTCGACCATTTTGTCTTCGACCTGCACGCCGAGCTTGCGGGCTTCGTTGGCGATTATGGTGGATTCCTCGTGCACGGTCGCAGGATAGCTCATCTCGATCACGTCAACGCGGTCGAGCAGCACATCGATCAGCGGGACGTCGCCTGACTCTGGGGAGAGATTGGAGGTCGCTATCATGAGGAACTCGGCCGGGTAGTCAACATCGTAGCCTGAGATCGTCGCCTTGCCCTCGTCGAGTACCTGCAGAAACGCCCCTTGCAGCCTCTGCGGCATCTTGGCTATCTCGTCGCAGAAGACGATTCCGTTGTTTCCCTTGAGCAGCTTCCCAGGGGTGAAGGCTCGATAGTCCGTCGGGGAATACTTGAAGGCTGCGACTGGGTCGATGTCGCCCAGCAGGTCCTGGACCGTGAGATCCGGGCTGCCCTGAATCCTCACGAACCTCTCTAGTCCTGCGATGCGCCTCGTTGGAATGGACCTTCCCGCGTTTCCCGCCCTGGAGTACTTACTTGTGCAAACCGGGCACGAGATGCGATCGGGTTGACAGTTGAACTCGCATCCGTCGATCACTTCGATGGGACGAAGGAGCTTCGCCATCTCCTTTGCCATCGTCGTCTTTCCGCATCCCCTCGGACCCTTGAGGATCACGTCATGGCCCGCGACGACCGACGCCAAGAACTGCTTCTTCGAATCCACCTGCCCAATTATCCGCGAGAGCGGGTCCTCGCCCCTCCTGACGTATTCGATCAGCGTCTCGCGCAGTTCCTCCTTGATCCCCATCATCCCACCGGGGCATGACACCTGCGAGGCTCGCCGTTTAACTGTTTTCGAGCAGGATGAGTGGCATATCCATTCTGCCTTCAGCACGCAGGAATCCGATCCTCGATCAAGACGTGTGCAACAACCGTAACCCAGAGTTCAAGTCCGGACGATATGAAAACCGTTCGGGGCATCTGGCATCGACAAGCGAACGGCGCTCCAATCGACCCGTCGGAGCGCCACAGCGCGGCGTAAGATTAATAAGTTAGACGAGCGGGCGCGCAGTGCCCGATGTCCGCTATGCTATCAGGGGGTTCCATTTGGACGAGTACATACTTTTTTCCAAGAATGGTGAGGGCTCATTCGAAGTCAAGATCCCTTTCTCGGCCGATTCGCTGAATCAAGTCTCGCATCTCTTGACGAAGGAGGGGCTCATTCTCCCGAAGACTGAGATCGAGAAGCTCTACTCGAGCTTGGAAGAACTCAAGGGCATGCTCGCCGAGATGAAGAGGCAGAGCGAGCTCTCCAACCGCCTGATCCAAGATGTCCTCAGGAGAGGACTCAAAGAATCCGAACTCAAGGATGACCGAGCTCCTGTGTCCTCCGATGAGGTTGGGCCGGAGAGCAAGGAAGAGCCTGAGATACCGAAGGACAAGATATCCATCCTTCCCTCTCCTAAGACCAAGGCCTTTGAACTCATCAGCCGCCTCGCGAACCAGCACATGGACAAAGAGTTCACGACCGCCAACCTGACCCTATATGAGAAGCGGGTCTTCTCGTTGCTCGTGAAGAGGTACGAATTCGTGAAGAAGGTCAGGAAAGAGGGAAGGAACATCGTCTACCAGTTCACTGAGCGTGCCCTCGACTTGATATGCAAGGAGCTCGGCGGAACTACTTCCATCACGGTTAGTTCCCGCGTCCGGTCGAAGAATCTGGAGGAGTTCATGGACAAGATGAAGGAGAGGTACCCGCACTTCTCGTACTCTTCCGTTCCCACCCGCTCGGCCTACAAGCAGTACAAGCTGTTTTTCTCGGACAAGTCGGTCAGGAAGTCGGTCGTCGATAACCTCACGCGGATGTTCGGGCCCACTGGCATCAGGATCTCCTAAGTCGGGCCCAGCTCGCCCGAATCCAAACCCTCGATGACCCTGAAGATCACATCCCCTAGGGCCTTGAGGCTGCGCGCGTCGATCTTGTCCAGGTCGTCCTTCGCCGTGTGCCAGTATGAATTGAGCGGCCCATAACGAAAATCGATGAGCAGGCACGAGGGAACGCCAATTGCCATGAACGGCACGTGGTCGTCCATAACGGCGATCTGGGATAGCTTGAAGTGCCGACCGTATCCTAGATCCTTCGCCTTCCGCCACACGTACTCCACGAGATCTTGGTCCGAGTTCCGGTCTTTCCGGATGCCGAGATGCCTGTCGCCGATCATGTCAGCAACGATGAGCCACTCGGGCTTCTGCTCGTCGGCGCCGAGTTTCTCGGCAAGATGCCTGCTGCCGAAAAACATCGTGGCTAGGTCGTCGCCCACATCCTCGCCGTCGAAGAATACGATCCACACAGTGTGGTTGAGGGCCGTTGAAGCCAGCACCCTTGACAACTCCAATAGCAGGCCGGAGCTGGAGCCCCCGTCATTTGCGCCCGGGATCTCCTTCGTGTCATAGTGGCCGCCGACGGCAATGATCCGCCCCGTCTTCCCCGGGATGACTCCGATGATGTTCTCCATCCGGTAAGTTGTACCTTTGTAAGTGGCCGAGAAAGCGTCGATCCAGACCTCCAGACCCAGGCTCGAGAGGTAGCCTGAGATGTACCGCCTGGCCTTGACTATCGAATCGGAGCCGATCGACCTCGGGCCGAGGCTAACCAACTCTTCGACGTGGGAGTAGGCCCGCGCACCGGAGAATGGCGTCGCGCTCTCGTTCCGCACGACGACCCTTGATCCGTTCGCGCCGATCGCGTAGAAGCTGGCGGCAGCCCCAGCAACCAGAATACAGAGAAACGCAGCCTGTTTGCGCATGAGAAGATATTAATAAGACGCGGGGGCGCTTAATAAGCTTCTCCGAGATGGCCGGCGATGAGAAGGCGCGCGCTGCTTCTGTGTCTCATCCTACTACCCTTCCCGGATGCGGCTTTCGCGTTCATAAGGGTCGAGAGGACGCCGTGTTCGCTCGCCGACCTGAAGGGCTTCACCTCCTACTGGAACGACTCCTACATCTTGACGATCGATGATATGAAGCTGCGGCTGGTCACCGGGATCGCCCAGGTCTCCAGAGGCACGTCGATCGAGAAGCTCATCTGGGATCCCGAGATCGTTTCCGTCATGATCGATGATGAAGAGATCATGCGCAGGGCTTCCATCGCGAATCGGGACTATATCGACAACGATCCTCTGACCCGCCTGCCCTTCTTGGGGATAGGAGGGCTTGCGTCGCCCTACAACTACGCGAAAGGGATACTGCCTTATTCCCCGCCTCCCGCAACCATTCGTTGGAATGATGCCGGGGAGGGCGGCCTGCTGAGCTGGAAGTCCCAATACTCCTACTCGCCTGGAGATGCAATCCTCTGGCTCAATCGCACCTTCATCCTGAATTCGAGCCTTGATGTTGAGTGCAGTTACTGGGTCACTTCCGACTACACCGCAATTCAGCAGCAGATCAAAGTCACCAATGGCGAGCTGTCGCAATGTCTGCCTTTCCCTTTGGAAACCGCCTTCTCCCTGGGGGATGCATTGAGCGGGAAGGCCATCAGCCTGCCCAACATGACGCTGTCCCCTGAGAGGTACCTCACCTACCCCCGCGACGCCCTTCCGGAAGCATGGTACAACGAATCCTTCGGCGCGTTCATCCTGCCGGAGAAGATGTGGAAAGGTGAGGAACTGCCCGGGATGCTCTATGTTGAGTTCGACCTCGCCGACCGCGACTGGTTCGGGATGTGCGCTTTGACGAGCTATAGCTTCCAGCCGAGGATAGGCGTCGGCGTCAAGATCATCTCGACCGACATGCCCAGCGGATTCAGGCCATACTGCATCTTCGTATCCGGGGAAGATGATCATGTCATCATCGGCTTCAAGCCCTTCGATGTGCCGGGTCCGTATGGAGATTTCGTGCCAGCCACGCTGGCTCCGCGGGAGACGGTGTCGCTGGACCTTGTGTGGTTCTTCCCCCAGGCGGAAGAGGACACCATGTCCATCTCGGACTTGACAAGGTGGGGAGACTCCGCCCTCAGCGTTCTTGCCTTCCACGCCAATAGGACGAGGGCCGAGGAACTCCTCGACCAAGCGAACGACCTTGCCCGCGAGGGGAAGGTGGACGACGCCATCGAGAAGGCCCAGGCCGCAGTCGGGATCTACCGGATCCTCGGCAACCTATCCGACGCCCTGTTTGAGGAGGCAAGAAAGGTCAACGCAACGATAAGCACTTGGAGGAGCGCTGCCGCCAAGCGAACCCCCCACCCCGAGAAGGGCAGTCGGCTCGCGATCCTCGTCAGCACGACCCTAGTTTTGTCCTTGATCTTGGCATTGGCCGCTTGGATCTACGTGATCGAACCGCGCCGACCACGGAAGGGCTAGGCGACGTCATCTATCCTCGCGACCATTTCTATCGCGTCCTCGCCGTCCCTGTAGTACCCGCTCATGACCCCGACCTCCTTGTAACCCATGGAGCGGTACAGGTTTATGGCAGCGAGATTGCTCGCCCTTACTTCAAGCCTCACGAATCGCACGCCGAGCTTCCTGAACTCCGAGTTCACGGACCGGATGAGGAGTTTGGCCACGCCCTTCCTCCTCTCGTCCTCCCTGACCGCGATCGATATTATGTGCCCCTCGCTCCGATATCTGATGTCGGCGATAACGTACCCGACGATTCCCGACTGGTTCTCAGCGACGAGAAAGGTATAGGGATTGACCTTTGCCAGGAAACGCAGATAGCCCAAGGGATACGGGTAGCGAAACGCACTCTCCTCTATCTTCAAAATCTCAGGAAGGTCGTTCTCGCGAACCGACCTTACCCTAAGCCCGAGTGGAACCTCCATACCTGACTCCCAGGCGTGCAGGGCGCTTGCGGCACGGCTATAAATATGGCGACCAACCCGGGCTCGCATTCGGATCTGCATTTTGTCGCCGGCCAAGGTGTTCCTCATTCAACTCCGAATGGTCGTCCTCGATCCTTCTTAAGCCCTCTGGCCTGCCTGCCTCCGGCCGTCCGTCGACCCGTGCCCTTAACAGAAGGTTACTTCCAGAACGCTTTCAGTGTCGACTACCTAAGATATTTCAGTCCTTGCGCGCGCCTCTTCCTCTCAGGACGATGTGAGCCTCTTGAGCAACAAGAGCCGTGGTTGCAGCTATGAGAGGCAGCTCGTCGACCTGTTGCACGACGCGGGTTTCGCCGCGGTTCGGGTCGCGGGCAGTGGAGCCATGGCCCTGCCGTGCCCCGACATCGTCGCATGCCGCAAGGGCACGATACTGGCCATAGAATGCAAGACCACAAGGAAGAACCAAGTCTACATATCGGACGAGCAGATTGATGATCTGAACAGGTACTCCCGTATTGCGGGGGCCCACCCATTCGTGGCGGTAAGATTCTCGCACCAGGAGTGGTATTTCTTCGCGCCGTCAACGATCCCGAAGACCAACCGCAGCACGTACGTCGTATCGAGACGGCTGGTGGCGGGGAACGGTCTGACGCTTGCAGACCTGGATGCCCTCGCCCACAAAGGTGCTTAGATCTTGCAGATCCTGAAACTGGATCTGAAGAACGACACGGTCAAGCTCAGGACCGAGAACCTTGACGACCTGTGGGCGATATACAACACCGTCCAGCCTGGCGATCTGGTCCGTGCGAGAACCCTGCGAAGAGAGAAAATACAGACCGATGATTCGCGTCCGGAAAGAGGAGTCAAGAGGCCGGTCGTCCTCACCGTCAGAGTCCAGAAGGTCGAGTTCCACAAGTATGTGAACATGGTGCGCCTGATCGGCACGATAGAGGAGGGAACCGATGTGGGCAGCCACCATTCGATCAACATCGAGGCAGGGACCGTTTTCTCGCTCGTGAGGAAGTGGAGGGACGCCGAGATAGAGCTGCTCAGGCAAGCCGTCAAGGAAGGTAACAAGCCAATGGTCCTGCTAGTCGCACTCGAGGAGGGGGACGCAAGCCTTGCCGTCGTCCGGCAGAGAGGAGTGGATTTCATCGACCAGGTCTCTGTACACATTCCGGGCAAGAGGGAACAGAGCGCGCGGGAGGCCGCAAGAAAGGAGTTCTACTCGATGCTGCTCAAGGCAATCGTCTCGGCCGCATCGTCCAGGGGGCTCAAACAGGCGGTCATCGTAGGCCCCGAGCTCATCCGAACGGGATTCAAGAAATTTGTGGAAGACCACCCCGAAGAGGTCGCGAAGATGAGCATCTCCTACGATACGTGTTTCAGCCCGGGAAGGACGGGCATCTACGAGGCCATTAGAAGGGGGGCGGTGGATAGGATAGTTGCGTCCAACCGGGTGTCCGCTGAGCTATCTGAGGTCGAGAGGTTCTTGGCCGAGGTTGCAAGAGAGGGCCGCGCGACGTACGGCTTGGCCGATGTCACGAACGCAGCGCGGATGGGGGCAGTCGACACCCTGCTCATGACCGACCAGCTTTTCCGGGAAAGGAGGGATGAAGCCGATGCCCTTCTGCGCGAGGTCAAGAAGTATTCTGGGCGCCACATGATGGTGAGCACGGACCACGAGGGAGGCGCAAAGCTCCAGTCGCTGGGGGGCGTGGGGGCCTTCTTGAGGTATCAGATCGAGGCGCCAGCGGCGTCTCGCCGAAGTTAGGTTCGGCCCGACGCGTCGAGATCGGACGAATGCGAGGGAGGGGGAGCCTTAGCTGGACACCGGTAGATCCAACCTGGCGCAGGCGGCTGACGTGTTCTTCGCTCCACGGCAGCTGAATTTGGGTGCGCGGAGAGTGGGTTGAGAGATTTATACGGAGCACATCCCGGGCATATACCTGATGAGGATCCTCATCACCACGTGGGTCTTTCCCACCCACGGCGGCATCATCACGTTCCTAGATAGGGTAGTCCCCTGGTTCACCGCTTCCGGCCACGAATTCGATGTCGTGGCCATCGCGCCCGCTTCGGATGCATACAAACCCTTCCCCCATCTACCACCTGAGCGCATCCACGGCCTGGCTCAGATTCACCTGCCAAGGCCCTTCTCCTTCCCTCTGTTTCACTTCATCCTCAAGGTGCTCCGCACCGTAAGAAGGCGCGAATGTGAACTCATCTTCTGCCAGGACCCCTTCTTCAGCGGCATCCCCTCGCTTGTCGCCTCTAAGCTGTTGGGCATTCCTCTCATGGTCGCGGATCATGGCATGATCACGAACTTCACCGAGCGGGAGTACTGGTCCAACTTTGGATTTCGCATGGTGTCGCCGTGGCAGTGGATCTCGAGACTTGTCATGAAGGCCGTCTTGTCCGGTGCTACGCTCGTGTATGCCCCTGGCCCCGATGTTGCCCAGCGAATACGCACGTTCTTCGGCGAAGCGGCGTCGGAGAAGGCCCGGACCTTCCCAATCGGGATAGATACCGACCGCTTTCAGCCAAGAAAGGAGGTCAGGGAGGCGGTCAGAGCCGAGCTGTCGTTGGGCCGGTCTTTGACCGCGATCTTCGTCGGACGCCTTCACGTTGAGAGCGGGCTCGAGCACCTCATAGAGGCTGTGGGGCTGCTTCGCAGCGATGAAAGGCCGGTCGTTCTCGTCGTCGGGGACGGAGTGTTGAGACCGAGGTATGTGAGCCTCGCCGAGGCCAGAGCGCCCGGCGTCTTTCGTTTTCTTGGGTACAGCGACCGCGTGCCGGAATATCTCAACGCAGCCGACATCTTCGTCTTCCCCAAGGTCTTTGCGGGCGGCTACTCGATCTCGCTGAGGGAGGCGATGGCAGTGGGCCTGCCCTGCATCGCGACGGCGGGGGTGGACTCCCATGACCTGATCATAGAGTCCGGCACGAACGGCGTGCTGGTCCCCCCCAAGGACTCGGTCTCCCTCTCAAAGGAGATCGAGCGACTTCTTTCCGATCCGGATCTCCGAGAACGCCTGGGTTCCCAAGCAAGGCGCACAATCTTGGAGCGATTCAGCATGGAGACTTTCCGCTCGCAGATGGAGAGACTTCTCTCGGAGGCAGCAGGGCCGCGTACGCGTCCCTCAGGATAGCCTCCATCTTGCTCCAGCTGTATTTCTCCTGGCAACGCCTAGCGGAAGATGCCATCGCCTCGTAGACATGGCGGTCGGACCTAAGCGTTCGAATTGCCTGCGCGATCGCTCCGATGTCGCACGGGTCTACAACGATGCCGTTTCCCTCTGTCGAAACAAGCCTACTTTTCTCACCTATGTTGGATACGATTATGGGCTTCCCGGCCGCGATGGACTCGAACAGCTTGTTGGGAATGGTCAAGACGTTGTTGGGATCCGTTGCCTTGTACAGCGCAAGAAGCGCATCTGCAGCCGCATCGTACTTCGGAACGTCCTCCGGGTCTATCTCGCCTCCGAAGATGACCTTCTCCTCGGCCCCCAGCCTCTTCACAAGCGACCGCAGGTCCGCCTCCAACGGACCATATCCGCCCATGAACAGCTTCACCCCTTCCAGCCTAGACACGGCTTCCACGACCTCCTCCAAGCCCCGCCCGGCAAAGAGCCCCCCTACGTAGAGGACCAGCAACTCATCCGCCCTAGCAAGGGAGCGTCGGATCTCCAACGCCCCTTGCAGGTGAGCCGGCAGCGGATCGAAGCAGTTCATGACCACGATGACCTTGGCGGCGCCTGCGCGAGTGGCGATGTCCGCTATCGCCCCGCTGGTAGCGATTACCAGGTCCGCCCTTCGGATGAGCATGGGCTCGACGAATCTCAGGAACCAGACCAAAGCCCGCGGGGCAAAAGTCGAGATGAAATCAGGATACGACTCGTGCATGTCGTACACAAGGATGGCCCGTCTGAGCCTGGAAACGAGCAGGCCGGGAACGAGGGTATCCATGTCGTGGCAATGGACGGCGTCCACGCCGATTCGCATCGACTTGAGGAGGAGATTGATGTAGAAAAGCAGGAAACCGGGCACGAGGGGCAGGAAACGCCCGTATGGGGCCCGAACCCTGATCCTGTAAACCTTCACGCCATCAACGATCTCTTCGTGCGGAAGGCGGCATTCCCGGTCCCAGCAGATTATACGAACCTCGTATCCACTTCGTTGGAGCGAGAGAGCCTCCCTCTTTACCCGCAGGTCCGGCTTGAAGGGATTTGCCAGGAACATTGAAACGCTGGGCAACGCTGTCACACCCGTGAGGGGATCGAAAAAGCTTTCCTTGGGCGCGTCTGGACGATCCACGCACAAGAGGCCATGAAGGAGAGGTATTTTAGCATGCTCAGCCGCCCGGTCGCGCTCCGGTCAGAAGTTGGCAGCGCGGTTGACCCGAGCCGTGCAGTCCCGCTTGCCAAATGTAGTCCGGAGGATCGTCCAATAGGGAGGCACCGGCGCACATGAGGATCTTGGTCGTTCCAGCGATCGACTGGTTCACCGCCCTTGAGAATAGGGTCCATCACCTCGCGCGATCGTGGGCTGCCAGAAATGAGATCCACATCGTCCATCTCCCATTGGGGGGCGACCCGATGCGTGGGAGCGAAGGCTATGCGATACACCGCCTCTCGACGGTGAGGACCAGGAACCTTTTGACATACTACCTGATCAACTTCCTGCCCCAGATCCTCCAGATGACCCGCCTTATCAGGAGGCAAGCCATCGAGTTGGTGGTTACGACGAACCTGTCCGCGGGAACGGCCGCGATCCTCGCTGCCAGGATCTCGGGCGTCCCCTCCATCTTCGACTACTGTGACTACCTTCCGGCCTTCTCACGTTACGCGGGAAAATCGGCTTTCCTGCAACCTATCCTTCGGACCATAGGCGAAATGATAACGGTCCTGAACTTCAGGATGGCAGACGCCACCGTCGCAACGGGCCATCTGCTCCGAGCCCACGCCATGGACTTCTCGCGGGCTGTGCTGGAGATACCAAACGGGGTTGACGGGTCGCGCTTCGTCGGCGTGCCGAGGTGGCAGCCGGGCGACCGCCCCGTCTTGGGCTACGTGGGCATACTGGAGTTCTTCGTGGACCTGCGCTCGGCAATGGAGGCACTCAAAGTTCTAGAGGGCGCAAGGCTGGTGGTCGCGGGCGATGGCAGAGACCGAGCCAAACTCGTTTCGTTCGCTCGCGCCTCAGGGCTGGAGGACAGGGTGGAGTTTCTCGGCAAGGTGAGCTATGATCAGTTACCGCGCTGGATAGCCACCATGGATGTGTGCCTGCTGCCCTTCCAAAGGAGCGAACTGACCGAATCGGCACTGCCCCTCAAGATCCACGAATATGCCGCGTGCTGCAGGCCCATAGTTTCCACGCCGCTTTTCGAGGTCGTTCGAATGTATGGCGATCTCTTGGCGTATGCGGAGGGGCCGGCTGAGATCGCCTGCAAGGCAAACTGGATCCTAGAGAACCGAAAGGAGACCATTCGAAGGATTCGGCGCAGCTATCTCAGGGCGACCGTCACCTACAGCTGGGCGCGCTTCGGGGCCCGATACCAAGAAGCATTTCTAAGGGCATTGGGGGCGCGGGGCACAGCCAACTTAGAGGAAGGGTAGTTCCCTTGAGGGTGCAAGACCTAAGGCCCGTCGCTATCGCCGTTTTGCTACTACTTGCCCTCTCCGCGGTTGTGAGGCTTTACTTCGCCCAGCGATGGAACGGTTTGCCGACGAGCGACGCGTACTTCTTCGTCGCCTGGGCATCGGGGATTGCCCATTCCTCCCACCTGGATTTCCCCGGATCCGACGACCCCGCGTACGGGGACTACCCGAATGGATATGCGATGTTCACCTACATGCTTTCATCGACATCCGGCCTCCCAATCCTCGCCTTAGCCGGACTTCTCCCGATGATCATTGGCAGCCTTTGCACGCTTCCAGTCTACCTTGCTCTGCGCAGGGTATGTCCTGAGCCTGCCTACGCCGCCGTGGGGACGGCCCTCGTGGCCTTCTCCTTTACCTTCATCAAATACACTTCGGTCTCAATCCCCAACATGCTGGGACTCTACTTCTTTCCCCTAGTGGCCTGGGTGGCGCTCAAGCCGTCTTTGAGATCCAAGAAGCTGCTGCTCGTTCTGGCAATGTCCGTCGCGGCGGTCGCTCGGCTACACTACCTCTCGCTGGTCTGTGTCGGGGTACTGCTTGCCATCGTGACCTCGAGAAGGCTCATGCTCAGGGCTTCAGGCGAAGAGCTCGACGTCCGGCGAGTGGCCTTCCTGCTCATCGTTGCCCTGGTGGCCGGCGTTCTGGCTTGGACGGCAGGCTACAGGATCATGCTGTCGATCTACGGGATAGACATCACGGCCCAGCCTCCAGCCCGCCTGAGCCAAGCCACTCGCCTCCAGGGGTATCCGGTTATCTTCGGATTGGTTCAGACCGCCGCGCTGCCGATCGGGCTCCTGGGACTTGCATCGGCATACTACGCCTCCAATTTCCGCAGGAAAACAAGAAGCCGGATGGACGCATTGCTTCTCTTCGTAGCGTGGTTTGCGTTCCTAGTCTTCGCCTCAGGCTTCTTCAGGGTCGAGTACTACCCTTTCCGTTTCAATTCCTTTCTGATGCTGCCCATGGGCATGATATCCGCGGTCGGACTTCGCCATCTTGAAGAGGCGATGGCGAAACGTTCAACGACGAGGAAGGTTGCCCGGCTCGTCCTTCCAGGGGCGCTTCTAGTCGCGGCCCTGCAGCCCGTGGCACAGTCGTTCGTCATCAAGGACCAGGGAGAGAATCTATTGCCATGGAGGCAGGAGTACGGACCCCTCGAAGTCCCAGCAATGGAGTGGTGTGAGGCAAACCTGCTTCCCGGCGTGGATGATTTCAGGCCCCAAGACGGCCTGCGCCGGCAGATGCTGATGGCCGACTGGGTGAGGTCGAGGGCGCTGAGGGCTCTGGGTTTCCGCCGTGTGCACCTGCATTGGTGGTTCTTCCAGGGAGTGAACGTCCTGACGGGGGAACCGAATCCGTTCAGCGGCCTCGAGATCTACTCAGCCAACATCACCAAGGCAATGCTGCTGTTGGGCAGGCTCAACCTTCGCTCGACGACCGGGCTGGAGGAGGCGTACTACTACAAGTACATCTATGCTAGCGATCGGATGGCCGATCTCATCCGAAGGGAGTTCAAGAGACAGCCTGACTTTGAGAAGTTCGACACCTACGACGGGAGGTACGCATACTTCGCCACGTCCAACCCCGAGATGGACTTCGTGGCGAACCGGAGCTACGTGCCGACGGGCTACACGGTCAAGCGCGGCCCGTGGGGGGAGATCACCCGCTACCTTAGGCCGGGGGCCATTCCTCAAACCGATATGCTAGTCTACCGTCTGAGGCCGTTCGATAAAATCTATGGGGTCAGCGGGGTGGCGGTGTATGACAGGGTGCCGCTAAGTCCCGGTTACAACATGGGCAAATCGAGAGTCTTCTCGGCCTAGACCTGGCGGAGATTGGCCGCTCTCCTGGGCGTGAACCGGGCGTACAGGGGCAAAATCCAGCCCTATCTCGTCCTCTACCTTTCCCTTCTCCTCCAAGGAAAACCGGGATACCATGCGGTCTAGAACGATATCTTCTTGATCTCGGTGATGCCTTTGGCCTTCTTGTAGGCCTCGCAATCCCGCTTGCTACAGTTCTCAACGTACCGGTTGGTGAGGGTGCAGTAGGTGAGCCTCTGGTAGCCCTTCTGCCTCATGTACTCGCAAGAGCGTATCATGCGGATCCTTCCCAGGCGCTGGCAGCAGCGCTGGGAGCATTTAAAAATGCATTTAGCCTGGGCGTCGAACCTGACGAAGGATGGAAGACGCGAAAACTAAGACGCGCCGCTAAGCCTTCTTGAGAATGGGGAGACCGGTTTTCTTGTTGACGATGACCTTCATCCCGGGAGGGATCTTGTCAACTGGTGCGCCACCTTTCTTCTTCGCCGCCGCCTCGTCGCCGGTAAAGTAGAATATCCGGCCCTTCTTGTACAGATAGTAGGTCTTTCCCTTCGACTGATACGAGTAGGCCATTCCAACCCACCGCTTGGCCCGCGCTGCCTGGGTTTATAAATATATTGCGGTTTGCTATTTCTTAAGCGATAAGCATTGCGATTGATTTTGCTTAACGGCTGCCAACGCAGTTACACTTCGGGTCCTCGCGCTGATGCCTTGTTTTCCATGATGGCCTTGAGGACCTCATCCTTCGCCAAGCGACGCCCCGCCGAAACGAGCGCGCCCCCGACCACGACTGCGGGCGTTGATCTCACTTGGTGCTGAAGAGCGGTCAGGAAATCTTCCTCCTTGTCGAGATCGTACTCCTTCAGTTCAATTTCGCCGGCCATCTCATGGGCAAGCTCCGCAAGGATCTTCTTCGCATGTGGGCAGTTCGGACAGTCCTTCTTTGTGAACAGCATTACCTCAACCGGCATTCTGCTCCAGCTCCTTCAGATCGCATAGCGCTTCCTGTATAAGAGTTGTCTGCGTGACCCAGCGTTCCATCCCCCGATCTCCTCGCGAATCCCGACCCTGCTTACCTCGCCGCCGATCCTTGAAATCCAGTCGACATCCTCGGAGCGGCACGAGCTGCAGGCGTAGGACAACCCGGGAGACGTGGCATTACATCCCATGCACACCGTCAGGTCCTGCGTGAAGCTGAAAAGCCCAACCCCCGTTCGAGCCATCCTGAGCGTCTGCTTCCACAAGACCTCCGGCTTTGGCACGTCGGCCAACCACACATTGAAGGCCGCGCCTCCCCGAAGGAAGGGATGGAACTCGGCCTCTATCTCAAGCCTTTCCTCAAGGGGTATGTCTGCGGATGCCCTAACCTGCGCGCCGTCGGTATACGAAAAGGACCCGTCGGAAACATCTCCGTCCCCCACAAACCGAGCCTTGAACTCCCGGCGGTCGATGCGCGCCAACCTGTTGGTGGCCTCAAGCGAGGGCGACTGACAGATCCCGTAGCGCATGCCCGTCTCCCTCGACGACTCGCGCGCGAAATCGGCCATAAACCGGAGCAGTTCCAAGGCGAGGTGCCGGGCATCATCCGACTCGTGGAGCTCCGACCCGGTGATGGACTTCACCGCCTCGTTCACGCCAACGACTCCGAAGAGCATGTGCTGCTTGTCGATCTCGAGCCTCGCCGCTTGGCCGACCGTCTGCGCAGCAAACCCGAGTGAACCCTCCTTCATCCTCGATTGTATCAGGTCCTTCTTCAACATGAGAACCGATCTTGCTAGGTTCATTCTCTCCAGCAGGAGATCGTACAGCCTCTTCTCCCTGCCGCGAGACTCGCAGGCGATCCTAGGAAGGTTGATTGTGACTTCCCCCAGCACACCACCCCTGAGGCTTCCGGTCTGTCCCGGAGAGCCCTCCACCATGAGCAGCGACTCAACCGAACAGTGCCAGGTCAGAATGTCGGGCCGGAACATATTGAGGAAGACCGGCGAGCCAAACCTCGCGGCCAGCTCGCACGCCGCGAGGTACTCGTCTCCAGATTCGTTTACCGCCTTGGGGTCGAGTTTGATTTCGACCTGCGGGAATGGGAAGGGCTTCCCGGTGAAGTCGCCCCTGAGGAGAACCTCGATCATGCCCCGGTATATGGCGAGCGACTCGTCGACGTAATCCGAGTATGTCTCCGGGCCCAAGACCCCGCCCGGTTTCACCGCGCGAACTTCAAGGAGCTCCTGGGGAACTCCAGGATACAGGGAAACCGAGCTAAGCACCATCTGGCCTCCCCTCGCCACATACTGCTGGCTCATCTCGTAGATGAACATCTGGCAAAGCTGCACGACGCCCCTTTCGTCCCTTCCCTCCAGGTACGGGGCCATGAAGACGTTGAAGAGGTTGTAGGACTGCCCCCCTGACCAGAAGACCTGGGACGCCGCGAGGGCCTTCGCGGCCTGGAATATGGCCACCTCGCCGTGCCTCGCGGGCCCGGCTACCGCGGTGTCCTTCCCGGACCCATCCACCTTCAGGCCCCACATTAGGATGTCCCTGAGATCATGGACGAAGCAGTAGGGGCGCGTGACGAAGTACTCCAGGTCGTGTATGTGGATGACGCCACGGCGGTGGGCGTCCGCGATCTCGGTGGGGATGACCCTAGACAGCGCGTACTCCCTGGCTATCAGGTCGCCCATGTACTTGTGAATCGATTCCGGATTGAACTGGGCGCTCGCCTCCATCCTCGCTTCGCCGGAAAGAATCCTCTGAACGTCGTACACCGGAAGGCCAAGCCGCTGATGCTTGGACGCGATGTCGTCGAAGCCGTACTCTATTAGTTTGGCGTTGACGATTTCCCGGATCATCGTGGTCGTGGGCGATATGTCGATCCTCGAAAGATAGCTTTCGACATCGGCGGCCACCTTCTCGGCGATGCGGAGCGGCGCGTTCGCCTCGTTCACGAGGGCCCTCACTATCTTGTTCCTATCGAAGGGCTCGATGGTGTCGTGGGAAGTCCGTACCCTCAATGTCCTACCGGCTTATGAGAATTTCGATGAATGTCGGTTGACTGATAAGTAGCAATATATATAAAATTGAGCTTTTAAGCGCCAGCCGCGGGGGACCGGCCCCTTGATGCTTTCAAGAGCCGAAATGCAACTCCTCATATCGTTGAGGGATTCCTTCAAGACCAGGAGCGAGCTGGACGCTGAGGATCTCTGCCACAGGGACACGCTTTCCAAGTGCCTCAGAAGGATGGAAGAGCTGGGATTCATCCTCAGGACGCCCAGGTGGATGGACGGGCGCTACACGGCCGAGTTCAACCTCACCAGGTGGGGCAGGGAGATGGCCCTGATTCTGGAATCCTTCAAGCTCGGGGATATGCCCGAGACGGGCATCACGGAGCAGCGCTTCAGGATCATGCTCCTCTGCAGGGAGGGCAAACGGTTCGGCGAAATACGCGATGAGCTCGGGATAGCCGAGCCGAACGTGGACAGACAGCTGAAGATCCTTCTAGCGGCAGGGATCATCCAGAAGGAGGGCGATGCATACCTGCTCAGTCCGAGTGGCAGGGCTCTTGTGAAGACCTTGGAACAGAAGGCAAGCCAGGCGATGTAAATGCAGGAGAGGATCAGGTCGTTCATAGCGGTAGAGACCCCCCAAGAGCTGGTGGCACGCATCGAGCCATTGTTGGAGGATCTTGCCAAACTCGGCGATCTCCGCGTCGTGAGGAGGGAGAACCTTCATTACACCGTGAAGTTCCTGGGCGAAATTTCACCCGAGATGATCGGGCCTATCGGCGACCGCATGAGGTCGGTCAGCGGCATGCTCGGCTTCCGGATCAACATAGGCGGAATCGGAGCATTCCCGAGCGCAAGTAAGCCAAGGGTCGTATGGATCGGAGCATCCAGCGAGGGGGACAAGATGGTCGCGCTCGCGAGGCTGCTTGACGAGCGCCTTCACGAGCTGGGCTTTGCGAGGGAGAGAAGCTACGTCCCTCACCTGACCCTCGCGCGAAGCCGCACTGGGAGAGGGAGTCCCCGACTCGTCCGGTACATAGAGAGCATGCGTGACGTCCAGATTGGATCGATGATCGTCAATAGCATGGTTCTTAAGAAATCGGTCCTCACACCTCAAGGCCCGATCTACTCGGACCTTCTCAGGGTGGAGTCGCCGGGGGTGTGAAGCTGGCGGACCCTGAATCCCTCCTCCCAAGTATCCTCAAGAGGATAACCCCTTCCCCGAGGACGCGGTCCATAGTTGAGCCCCTCGCCCGGGCCATCACCTCCGAGATCGAGGGGATCGTTCAGGGCGTGTTGCCGGGCTGTGTAGTGGAGGTTGAGGGATCCGTCGCGAAAGGCACCTACCTGGAAAGCCAACACGACATCGATATCTTCGTGTTCTTCCCGCCGGAGACGTCGAGGCCGCAGATGGAGGAGACGATCCTAAGCGTTGGCAAACGGTGGGCGGAAAACCGGCATGCGAAGTACCAAATCGCATACGCGGAGCATCCCTACGTAAGGGTTTTCCTTGACCACGAGGGCCTAACCTTCAAGGTCGACGTTGTGGGAGCGTTCCTGATACGATCCACATCCAAGCTCAAGTCCGCGGTGGACAGGACGAGATTCCACACAGCCTACGTCAGGCAGAGATTGACCCCTCAGCTCCGCGACGAGATCCTGCTGACCAAGCAGTTCATGAAAGGGATCGGCGTGTACGGATCAGAGTCCAGGGTCGGCGGCTTCTCCGGCCTCCTCTGCGAAGTCCTGACGATCGCTCATCGAACGTTCCTTGAGCTTCTCAGGGCAGCTGCGGAGTGGCGCCCCGGACAAGTCGTCGATGTCGAAGGACTTGGTGCCGGTCGGAAAACCTTCGACGCAGCTCTCGTCGTCATCGACCCCACGGATGGACGCAGAAACGCCGCGGCCGCAGTCTCCCTAGAGAAGATGTGCACATTCATACATGCGGCAAGGAGCTTCCTCGAGAATCCGACCGAGCGTTACTTCTTCCCGAAGCCGAGAAGACCCCTGCCGAAGTCCGAGCTCATGCGTATCCTCAAGGCAAGGCGAACCAAGCTACTAATCATCGAGTTCCGCAGGCCAGACATCATCGACGACATACTGTACCCACAGATCGAGAGGATGACATCCGCCCTCAGGGGACAGCTCGCCGAGAAGGGGTTCACCCTAGTCGGACCGTCCACCGACTCGGTTCGGGAGGATGGTGGAAAGATCCATATCCTCATCGAGCTTGGGGTTGCGTCGTTGGCCCGCGTCGAGAAGAGGAAGGGCCCGGGCTTGGACAGGATTGGCCACGCAAGGAGGTTCCTTGCAAAGCACAGGGAAGAATACCCGTATCTGGAGGGTGCGAACTGGTGCGTCGACGCCCCCAGGAAGTACAGCGAGCCGGAACAGCTCCTCTCCTTCATACTGTCCAGCAACCCCCAGGGGATCCTCCCGGGCAACCTCGCTGCCGCTTTGTCGAAGGGCTGGGCGATCAGGGCTGACGAGGAGGCGGTCAGGCTGGCGTCGCCCACCGTGAGGCAGATGTTGACCGAGCATTTCTGCAGGCTTTTTCCCTGGGAGATCGAGTGATGTTCAACAACTTACGATAATTTCCACATGTATCCGAAATCTTTATAAGTCGCGGACGCGCACGCAAACGCCACCCGATTTCCCTCATTGCCGACTCGGCGGCGATTACCATGGCGTGGACCAACAAGATGCCTGAGGTTCGGAAGAGCATAGGGGTGATAAAGCCCTGGAACAGGAAGGAGATCTACGACTCCCTGATCAAGGAAGCTGGCATCTCGCCAACGATGGCGAACAAGATCACAGACCTCGTCGAACTGGAACTCCGCCGGCTCAAGATCGAGAAGAACGTGGAGTGGCTTTCAGGAGAGATGATCAGGGTACTAGTCGAGAGGGAGTTGATCAATCAGGGGCTGGAGAACGAACGGAAGCTCTACAGCAGGACCGGCATGCCCCTCTATGACCTGGAGCAGCTCTACTTCCATTACGACTGGGAGAACAGCAACCAGCACCCTGCCCCCGAGTTCATCCATAAGACCATGGCCGACCAGATGAGCCGTCAGTACGCGCTGATGAAGCTGTTTAACGTCGACATAACCACCTCCACGGGGGCCAGCTACAACCTGTCGGATGCCCACATGAGCGGGATGATCCACATCCACGACCTCGACTACCTCGACCGGCCTTTCTGCAACCAGATCTCGGGACGCTATGTCTTTCGCAACGGCCTCTACATCGACGGCACGGGCCAGTATTGCAACGTCTCATCGCCGCCCAAGCACCTGGATACCGCCATCAAGCTCGCGTGCGAGTTTCTGGCCGCCTGCAGCAGGAACTGGAATGGCGGCCAAGCCTGGAGGAACATTGCGTGGGAGCTCGGACCCTTCATCGAGAAGGCAGCCAAGACGAGTTGGACGACGAAGGCCGTCAACGGCATGCAGATCCCCGCCAACATCGTCCAGGGCGCGCAGACCCTGAGGTATGAGCCGAACCACATACTGGTATCAAGGGGCAGCCAGGCGGCCTTCTCGACCTCGTACTTCCAGGCGAAGCCGCCGAAGTACCTCAGGGAAGCGGACGTGGTTTTGCCGGGCGGCGAGGTTGAGAGGGACTCCAGCTACGAGCAGTATGCCGAGTACGTCTACATGTTCATGTACGCCTACCTGATGGAGTCCATAAAGGGCGATCACTCTGGGAAGATGTTCGACTGGATGAAGGACGACATCAGCATCGACCCAAAGCTCAGGTCGGACAATGAGATCTGCGAGAACATCTACGAGCCCACGATGAAGTACATCGCCAAGTTTGGCGGACCGTACCTGCTCAACGGCCGCAACGTCCAGGATGATGAGGTCGAATGCTCCTCCTGCTGCTCCCTGGTGATAAGATCCAAGGATCCAGAGGACTTCGAGTTAGCCGCAAAGGGGGTTCTCCAACAGGGCGGGTTTTCCTGCACGACCCTCAACCTGCCAAGGATCGCCTACGATGCTCACGGCGACGATGATGTCTTCTTCGAGCTTCTCCGGGAGCGAATGGAGGTCATGCGGGAGGTTCATCTGATCCGGCGGGAGTTCTTCAGGAAGGTGATGAAGAGCGGCGCCACTCCCTTCCTCCTGCAGCCGAGAATCAGGAGCGGCCCGGACAAGGACCTTACTCCCTTCTTTGACCTGGACAAGCAAAGCCTGCTCATGGGGATGGTTGGCCTCAATGAGGCCGTCCAGAAGCACCTGGGGCAGGAGCTCCACGAATCAGCGGATGCCCACAGGTTCGGCCTCAAAACAATAAAGGCGATGGTCGACGCCGCGGCAGAGTTCAGTGAAGAGACCGGCGCGCCCTTCGCCGTATGGAGGACGCCAGCCGAAACCGCAGCCCACCGACTCGCCGGCATCGATAACGAGCTTTACGGAAACGAGGCAATCGTCCGGGGCGACCGGCGGTCAGGGGCCGTCTACTACACGAACTCCACGCACGTCAGGGTCTCTGCGGACGTCCCGCTCTTCCGAAGGATCCTGCTTGAGTCCTCCTTCCACGCGCTCCTAGGCAGCAACCTGCTGCACATCTGGTTGGGCGAGGGCAACCCTGACCCCGAGGCCATTTGGTCGCTCACCGAGAAGATCATTAACCAGACGGCGGCCGAGTACTTCACGTATACCAAGGAGATCAGCACCTGCTACAGCTGCTTCACGACCTTCTCCGGAATCGTCGACCGCTGCCCCAACTGCGGCCAGGACGGCAGCAACATCTACGTTCAGTCCCGCATCACCGGGTACATGTCGACCATCGGAAGAGCAAAGGACATAATCGCGCTCAAGAACAGGGATATGACGGCGCTCGAGAATCTTCACTGGAACAAGGGAAAGAGCATGGAGATGATCGAGAGACACAGGACCCCGAACCTCTCTTGATCGAGCCGGGCTTGGAATCCCCTCATACATCCGTACACCGTTCCCGTTTCTAAGAGTCCCTATGACCTTCCAGTGCAGGACAAGCGTCCTCAAAGCCCGCTCCGAACGATTGTTGGTGAACTCCACGCCGGGATGACTCACCGCCGTGGACAGGTAAGGATAAGCAGCCTTGACCTTCCTGACAAACCTTAAGATCTTTGCAGACCGGCACGCAAGCCTGCCTCTTTCCTCCGGGGGAGGATCGTTCTTCAGGGCTTCTTTGGACGTCTCATAGATGCTGTGAAGACCCTTCCCCAGAGATTAGGCCCCCATGTGCCGCGTATCTTTTTCCCCTGCCTTTCAACAGCGTCCTTCTGATCCTTCCCAGCCTTGTCGTTTCGGCTTGTGTGCCTTGTGTGCCCTGCACGCGTGCAGTTAAATAGGGTCAAGAGTCAGGCCTTGTGCAATGCCAGGCTCAGCGAACCTCGCAACCCTCGGACTCCTACTGGTCCTCATCACGGCTGGGTGCCTTTCTTCCTCGGTCGAACCCGGTAGCCAGGCCAATCAGACAGACAACGCCACCTCGACCAAGATGATCTACTACTACTTCTACAGTGACGCGTGCCCCGCCTGCAAACTGATGGAGCAGACCACGCTATCCAACAGAACGGTCTTGGATGCGCTCGAGGCAAATTTCATCCTCAGGAAAACGAATGCTGCCACGAACGCGCGCCTCGCGCAGAGATACGGCATCGTGTTCGTGCCCACGAGCGTCTTCACGCGCCCCGACGGAGAGGAGCTCAGGAGGGTTGTGGGTGCGGTCCCGGCCGAAGAGTTCCTCAAGCTGCTGGACGAGGTCGTCGCCCTGGCGCAAGGCTGACGGTCAGGCGCGCCGAGAAAAGCATCCCCAGTATGAGGCGAGAAGCCCACGGAGCCTCGCCGATGTCCTCTGTGCCTCCGAGGTCCGCTTCTCGTCATCAACCTTCCTCGGCAGGCGTTCGGTCGGACCCTCGAACGGCATGTGCAGGGTCCCGGTCATGAGAGAGTACCAACAGCTCGGGATGGCCGCGATATCGTAGCCGCTTCCCATGATGTCTAGATACAATGCCCCAAGTTCGTCTCTAAGGCTGCCGACCCAGGAGCCCAAGGTGTGCAAGTCGGCTTTGCTGAGGCCAAGATAGGTCTGGTAACCCAAGTGCGTTATGTCGAAAAGGTAAAGGTCGGACCCGCCGTTTCTTATGATGAGCTGGGGCCTGAACTCCCTCGCGATGGGCAGCAGAATCTCTTCCCAGAATATCCGGTAGCACTTGATGCCAGCGAAGGGGGGCATCGGGAAGTTCACGCAATAGCCTGCTCCTCGGCCCTCCCCGATCTCCTCGACGAAGCCTCTCAGCGGATAGAAGTTCGTCGGGTCATGGTGCACGGACACCGTCAGGACGGTCGGGTCGTTGTAGAATATATCCATCGTCCCATCGCCCGCATGGGCGTCGGTGTCCAGAACCATCACCCTCTCTATACCGAGGTCCCGCGCATGTTGAGCCGCGGCTGCGACATCGTTCAGGACGCAGAAACCGCCTCCCCGGGATGGGCCTGCGTGGTGAAGCCCTCCGAAGGTGTAGACCGGCAACCGTCTCTCCTTGGCAAGCTCAACCCCCATCATGGTGGCCCCGACGATTAGCTTGTTGGCCTCCAACATCTCCCGCTCGACTTGGGTGTCCGCAGTCAGGTACGTGAGAAAGGTGCCGGGTATCTCGCTGGCCAACTGCTCAACGTAGTTCAGGTACTCCTCGGTGTGGATCTTGAGGAGATCGTCCCTCGTTGCCTTCTTGGGCCTGACCACCTCATAGAGGTGGTTTGGCATCCTCGAGACCAGGAAATCCCAGAAATCGGTGAATCGCTGGCCGGAGAAGGCATAGCTGGGGGGCACGTCGTACTTGGCGAACGCCGAATCGTAGATAATCAGGAAAATTGGCGCCATCAGAAGGTCCGGCCCCTCAGGACGATGAAGATCAGCACGCAAAGGGCAATGACGGCGATGATCAGGACCGCGGTGAACCCCTTCCCCATCGACATCATGGAGTTGAGCGTCGTGACCATCTCCGAAATCTTGCCGGGCCCGAAGACGTTGATGCTCGGCGTCATGCGCACATCCAACCGGGCCGTAACGGGAGAAAGGCCGCTCAGCGCGTCCTTGGTTGCGGCGAGGACGTCCTCAACCAGCCCTTCCGTCGAAGCACCCGCCGGGTTGAAGTCGCCCTTGAGGAGGTTGACCGAGTGGTTGTCACTGGTCATCACTTCGCACTCGTCCACGAGCCCCGAGAGCCTCTCCGCGATCTTCTCCCTCATGCCTCCAACCATATTATTCGCATCTACAGCGACGTAGGCTACCTTCTGCGTTCCTATCTCCATGACGCAGACGCGTATCCCCAGGGGGCCGATGCTCTCGCCCTCGCACCCTCTGACCCCGAACCCGGCCCTGATCGGGAAGGTCTCTGCAGTTGATAGCCTACGCGCAAGTTCGGCCACCGCGTTCAACAGATCGTATCCCTCCCTGTCGCCCGCATGGATCGCCTTTGCAGATTCGCTGAAGCAGTTGTGGGCATCCACCAGTGCCACCTGCCTCGCTCCCGCCGCTTTCCCGGCCTCCATGGCCGCCAAGCCAAGGCCCAGCTCAACGTCCTCCGTTGGCAGCGGCGAGAACGTATTGATTGCGAAGAGGGACCCGTCGATCATCTGACCGACCAGCTTGGAGGACCCGACCTGGACCCTCTGCACGTTCGTGCTCTTGGAGACCCATCCGTCCCTCTCCGAAAGGACCTCCCTTGCGACCCGGGCGAGCTTCCGGGTCTCCTGAGCCGACGTCGGGTTCAAGTCGTGGGTAGACGAGCCGTGGACGACCAGCAGACACCCTGACTCCGAGGAAAGCTCGTCGTCAAGCAGTTTCGTCACATTGGAAGCCCCAAGGTTTCCCAGAGGGCCGGGGTGAACATATGGGACGATGATCATCCCCTTCGGCTTGCCGGTGTCGGCGTCCCTGAAAACCAGATGGCCGGCAGGCACGGTCACGGACTGACCTATCGTCTGGAAGAATCGCTCCATTGACAAGGAGTTGCTCGTGAGGTGGTCGAAGAAGGAGCTTATCAGGTCAAACACCCCGAAGCCGAAGGCCTGCTTCATCGGGGACTCGATGATTTTCATGTAGACGAAAACGCCGGCCGCTATCGTGGCAAAAACCGCCAAGGCGACTATGGGTTTGAAGTTCTCCGGGAGGAGGTACAGGCCCGGGGCAACCCTTTCCATGGCTAAAAGGATGGCTATCTGGAAGAGAGGCTGCGTGCTCGCGGGCAGCACGCATGATATCCTGTTTATGTTGGTTATGGAGAGTATGGCGAAGTAGCTCAACGCGAAGGCCATCGCCTGGCCGAAGATGAGGGAGTCCAAAAGCAAGGAAGGGGCGAAAGCGTAGGGAACGAAGAAGAAGAGGGCGATGACCAGCATCGATATGAGGGAGAGGAACATCGACCTGCGTATGAACAAGCTCCTGCTCCATGGCCTCGTCATGGCGGTGGATGCCGCGGCGGAAAGCAGCGCTGGGACGCCGAAGACCAAGAAGGAGAAGACGTAGTGGCCGCGCATGAACAGGCCAAAGAGGATCGTGATGAGGATCACCGCGATGGCGGTCGCGTGGTACCTCGGCACGCTGAAGGCATACTTCCTCAAGGACCTGAGCTTGTTTACGTCCATCCCCGCACGCCTTCTTGCAGGAGAGGCCCTTGGAACAGATATAAATGAAAGCGGACGGGAAAGCTGCCGTGGGAGTCGAAAGGGAGCCGAGGCTGTTCGTTTTCAATGCGCACCAGTGTGATCCGAAGAAATGCACCGGGCAGAAGCTGAAACGACACGGCCTGGTCACGGTCGTGAAAAGGATCCCTTTCGGAACGGTGCTCCTGGACCCCTTCGCGACGATCACCCTGAGCCGGGGGGATCTGGACCGGGCGCTGGATCGGGGGATGACCGCCCTGGACTGCTCCTGGAAGAATGCCCAGGCAATATTTAAGAGAGGCGCAGGTTCCACGGTACGTAGACGGATACCCTGGACGGTCGCCACGAACCCCATCAACTACGGGAAGCCGTGCGAGCTGAGCACCGTCGAGGCCTTGGCGGCCGGCCTGTACATTTTGGGGTTCAAGAAGAGGTCCGAAGAGCTTCTGAACAAGTTCAAGTGGGGTCCCTTCTTCACGGTGCTGAACGGGGAACTCCTAGAACTGTACTCGGAAGCTGACACGTCCGAGGGCGTGGAGGAGGCCGAAAGAAAGGCTTTGGAGCGATTGCGATGCCAAGGTTCGAGGAAGCCGAAGCAAGGCTGTTCAACAAGAAGATCTGCATGAAGTGCAATGCGAGAAACCCGCCCAGGGCCTCCAAGTGCAGGAAGTGCGGAAGCAAGGCACTCAGGTTCAAGAACAAGGAGGTCAAGGGTTAACCTTACTGTGCCTGCGAGGGCGCACATCTAGCACTTGCCAACACCAAGATGGCCCGCACGCATGGAACGTCAGCCGGGCGCCCTAACGGGGGCTCACCGCGCGACCTCACAACACAGCTCGCCCCGCCTCAGTACACCGGGCTGAGCCATTCCTTGTGTCGCTCGTCCGCACCCGTAGCGGCCCTGAAGTACGCCCTCTGGATCTCCGCCGTCACTGGGCCGCAGGTACCCTTGCCGATCTTGACGTGACCGATCTGGGTCACGGGGGTGACCTCGCCCGCAGTTCCGACCATGAACACCTCATCCATCCCCAGAAGCTGGGCCCTGGTGAGGTCCACCTCCTGCACGGACCTGCCGGCCTCCTTGAGCAATTCGATAACGGTCATCCTCGTGATGCCCGGAAGGATCGAGGCTGTAAGAGGCGGCGTGAGAATCCTTTCGTCCTTCACGGCGAAGATGTTCTCGCCGCTTCCCTCGCTCACGAAGCCGCGGCTGTCCAGGAATATCGCCTCATCGAAGCCGTTCTCAACCGCCTCCATCTTGGCAAGCACCGAGTTCAGGTACTGCCCGCAAGCCTTCACCTCGGGAGGCAGCGACCTCGGCGAGATCCTCTCCCAGGACGTGAACATGACCTTCACTCCCTTCTCCAACGCATCCTCGCCGAGATACCGCCCGAAAGGCAGGGCGTAGATGAACATCCTCACCGGGTTCTTGAACGGGTTGAGACCAAAGGGGCCGGGGCCTCGGTAGACCACGGGGCGCAGATAGCAGGTCTCACGGATCTGATTCTTCGCAACGACCTCCTTGCAGAGATTCGCGATCTCCTCGGGCGAGGCGGGAAGCTGCATCCTGTAAACCTTCGCCGAGTAGAAAAGCCTCGAGACGTGATCGGCCAACCTGAAGAGGAATACGTTCTTCTTTTCCTCATTCCAGTATCCGCGGATTCCCTCGAAGACGCCGGTCCCGTAGTGGAGGGCGTGTGTCGTGACGTGGATCTTGGCGTCCTCCCAGCGGACGTACTCGCCGTCCATCCAGACGTACTGCGCCTTCCGTTCGGCCATTTGCAGCATCTCCCACGACATCGAGACATTTTTCAAACTCCTTTTTTATCTTATCCCGTCTGCTCCAGTGGTGTAGCGGCCAATCGACCTTCTTCAGGGCCACACATCTGGGACTCTCGATCCCAGGCCCCGGGTTCAAATCCCGGCTGGAGCACCATGAACCTCAATTGACTGCCCGACCTTGCCTCCCTAGGATCCTGTACGATCTCACCGCGCACCGTGATTCGATTCCCCAACGGTCGCCTTGCAAGCCCCTTCGGCGAACGGGGATCTCAGAACACGGAGCTCTTCGCCGGCCTCTCGCTAAAAAGAGAAGGTAGCGGTCAACCTCGGTGGCTGTTTCGAAGGCTCATGGTCGCAGGGAATCCTCGACCGCCTTCCCAACCTTAATGCACACGTACTCCTTCGATCTCATGGGCCCTCCTCGGATACCGGGATGAACGGCGGTGGTCCGGGCTCCCCCCATTGCTTAGGCGGTTGGCCCAGCAATTCAAGGCGAGCGCTGCTTCGTCCTTCGCTCGCCCGGCTGCCAGGGATCGGAACTAGTTTGGGGAACTTCGAAGACCAGCAGCCTGTCGACCTCCAGGTTCACGCCGAAATCCTGGCTGTGCGTTGGGTCAATCGCCTCCACATACATCAGATACCTGGGGCGCAGAGGATCCCGAATGATGTCGACGTAGCTGTGAACGGGAAAAGGTTCCTTCTCGTACTGGGTCGTCGCCTTCCACCTTCCCCGAAAGATCGTCTCAAGATTGCATCCCCTCCAGTCCAACACGTAGGCGCCCAACGTGTTGGACACGGCCGCCCCGTTCCTGACCTCCCGGCTGTCGAACCCGACGAAGATGGGGCCCATGCAACCGGACAGGAAGCTCCCACACAGTAGATGATAGCGTGGCTGCTCGGTTCCGTCGAGCCTGAGCGGACCATGCTTCTTCCACTTGAAGCCGTCGCCGCTCGTCGCCAGTGCGGTTCTCACCTGCTTGCCGTCGTTGGCCTTGTACAGTGCAAGATACAGACCATCGACGATGCCGATGCTACAGTCCCTTGCTTCCCTTGAGTCATACGCCTCGCTGCGTTTGATAGCTTCGCACTCAAACCTCCAAGGTCCCTCGGGCGTTTCGGACGAGAAGAGGAACGTCCCCCATCCGGCCCCGTCGTCTAAAGCCAAGTAGAGATGGCAGCGATCGGTCGCAGGATCCTTGAGGAGCTGCTGTCCCTCGATGCTTCTCACCTCGACCCCCGAGAGGCGAGCGACCTCCTCCTTGGCTATGGACTGGACCAACCTGAACTTCTCCCCATTCCTTGACGAGTAGATCTCGACCGCGTAACCCCTCACCCCCAGCTTGCGGGGCCTTGTCGTGAGCCAGAACAACCCTGAATCCAAGTCAAACAAAATCTTGCCTGCTCCCCTCCACGAGCCCGCTTTGAAGTCCGGCGGATCTAGAGCTATTCCGATGAAATGCCTGCGGGTCAGGAAGAGCTGGGGAGGAGTAAGTCCCTGCCAGCTCGCCTCCGAGGCAGCATGGCGATGGCCCTTGCCCATGAGCATCCCGGTCGGCACTTGGGCTTATTATCTCTTCCGAGCCAACGTGCCCATTTTTTTCAAGCATTTTGCTCCCGCCCAGGCCATACTCTTTCATCGTTACAGACATACGTGCTCCAACTTCGTTCTCGAACTCACGAGGTGATCCTACGAGACTCAAGATTGCGTTCATCTTGGCAGTTCTTGCTCTGGCCACGCAGCAGGCGATGGCTGGGGATCAGATCTTCGGAACCCCAAGCTACGTGCAAGCGTCCGTCCGGAACTGGTGGGGTAACGCCGTTCCGGTGTACTACTACGGCCGAGGCGAGCTTTATCTGGCCGCCTACACCGCCGTCGCAGGCGGGGTCAACGTACGAGGCTTCATGCACAAGGACTTCGTCTGGGACAACCCAACCGGACCGGCAACCGCCCGGTTCGACTTCGCGCTCTGCGCAGAGGTCGCGGTCGGCACGCCGGTCTCCGGCGTTGAGATCACCGTTACGGGATTCCTCCGCGACGTCACCAGCACGGAATATCCGATCTACAGCGTCCTCTACAGCTACACGAGATCGACCCTTGGCTATCAGGTGTTCATCACGGGCGGCCCCCGCAACATCAGGCTCGAGATGGTGAAAGGCCACAGCTACACGATCGGATACGTGGTCGACGTCTCGGCGTACTGCTATCTGAGATCCCTCTGCCCAATGGCCTGCGCGAACCTTGGCGAGCAAGGCTGCAGCTTCTGGTGGCAGCCCACCGGGGTTTTCAACGGGTGATCGGATGAGGCACATGCTTGCTCTCATCCCATCCGTCCTTTTTCTGCTCGGGTACGCCGGGTTGCAGGGGATCCGGGACGGCGAGTTGGCCAGGAAGCAGTCGACGGCAAACCGCCTATCGTTTGAGATGAGCGCGCTCTCCGCGCATGTGTCAAGAAGCATCCAGTCGGTCAGCGTGGGCAACGGATCCTACGAAGAGGCGCAGCGAGAGATCGCCGATGCCAACGAGCGCCTCGCGGCCATACAGCGGGATCTTGAGGCCACCTGGTCCGAGATGGACGAGCTCAAGGTGAAGGCTGCGGACGATGAGGCGCTGGCGAGGATCTTCAAGCTCGCGGGCATCGGCCTTTCGGCGTTGGCCTTCGGGTTGATAGGCAGCCGCGAATCCAGGGTTGCTCCGCACTGCCTAGTTGCAATGGCGCTGACGCTCATGTTGTCGGTGGTGTAGGAGATTGAGATCGGCACCGATCCTCGCCGTCCTCTTCTTGACATCGTCCGCCTGTGCCCTGACGATCGAGGAGGCCTTGCGTTTTGAAACCGAGCGGAAGCTCCACATAAGCGTATCGGTCAAGGATCTTCAGACACCAAATCTTTCCTTGAGTTGGGCGATCCCGTCAAGCCATATTCTGGAGCTTCCACCTCTGGCGAACCAGTCAGGCGTGCTCACAAAGACTTCCGAATCTGCATTGACGGTCTTCGTCACATGCACGGAACCCGTATCATTCTCCTTCCTGGTAGAGTTTCCTTGCGAGGACAGCCGGAACCATGCCTTCCCGGCCGCCCGCTCGGGGGCCAACATCTCCAGACACACCCTTCGCGTCCTTCTTCCCGACGGTTGGACCGCCGCCGGATTCTCGCAGGGGTGCAGGAAGATATACGATCCTGAGGCGGGCAGGGTCGCACTGGAATGGGCCGATGTTGGTTCAGGGCGCTGCGAGGCGGTCCTCTTACGCCCGGGCCGGGAAGCGGAGATAAGGTGGAGACTGACCTGGATGATGATCCGTGGGTACGTTCTCGTAGGCCTTCTCGTCGTCCTCGTACTGCTTGGCGCAATCCTACTTCGTCGCATCGCCCTGTAGCTCCTGCCCCCGGGGGATTTAGGATAGTAAAGACTCGCAGGAGGTCCGCGCGATTTGACGGCGAAAACTCTTATATTTGGCCCGTCGAAGCCGGCGCCGGGACCTTCCTTGAAAGAGAAGCTCAACGTCCTCTTGCTGGGAATCGACAGCCTCAGAGCCGACCACATGAGCTGCTACGGCTATCACCGGCTGACCACCCCGCACATGGACCGCATCGCGTCGAAGGGCGTTCTGTTTGAGAACGCATACAGTCCCTACATCCCAACCACGCCGGGATATACGGCCATGTTGACCGGCACCGACGTCATGACCAACCAGATGGTCAGCCTTAGTCCGAAAGGCCCCATACCGGAATCGATCAAACTCCTGCCGGAGATCCTCCGCGAAAAAGGCTACAGGTCAGCGTGCATAGGCTTCGACACCCCGTTCTACCGGGGCTTCGACAAGTACGAGACCTACCATGCCTGGATGGCGTGGGAAGATGCACCGGGGCACAAGGCGGAGGCCCTGAACGAGAAGGCCCTGCCCGCCCTGGAGGAGATGGCCGACGGGCCATTCCTGCTCTTCCTGCGGCATATGGACCCCCACTCGCCCTACCTGCCACCGCCTCCCTTCGACAGCATGTTTTACGACAAGGACCCATGCGACCCCTCCGTCAACACGATGAAGCCGGTCTTCGAATTCGCCCCCTTCGCCGAGTTCTTCAAATCCTGGATGCCGCCGGGCATAACCGACATAGAGTGGGTCGTCGCGCACTACGATTCGTCCCTTGCCTACATGGACGCCTGCATCCGCCGGATCTTCACCAGGCTTGAGGAGCTTGGCCTGATGGACAAGACCCTGATCGTCATAACCTCCGACCACGGCGAAACCCTGACGGAGCATGACATCTACTTCGACCACCATGGCCTCTACGAACCGACGATACACATACCGCTCATCTATTACCTGCCCGGGCTCATCCCGGAGGGGCGACGAATCAAGGGATATGTGCTGCAGCAGGACTTGACCCCCACGATACTGGATCTTCTGGGATATGGGAGCCTGGCAAGGAGATTGGGCATGGATGGCAAGAGTGCCGTTCCCTTGATCGAAGGCCTAAGATCGACGAACTACTCCGAGTTCTACCTGACCGAGTGCACGTGGATGCGCAAGCGAGGCTGGCGCACCCCACACTACAAGCTCATCGAGGCCTTGGAGCCTGACTTCCACAACAAGCCACCCTTGGAACTTTACGACCTCGTCGAGGATCCCCTTGAGAACCACAATATCGCCGATGAAAGGCCCGAAGTCGTCGAGGCCATGAAGAAGAGCATGGATGGCTGGATAAAGAGAAGGCTTGCCGAGACCGGCAAGGGCGACCCGATACAGGACTACCGGATCGGGCTGGACCGGCGCATAGGCTCCATCAAGACGGCCCGCGAGATGCAGGCCGCGGGCAAGAAGTAGGCCGCCCATGCTGTGAGGGCCTCCATGGACGTTCCGGTCGCTTTAGTCCAGTTCGATGCCGTGCCGGAGCAGGTGGAGAAGAACCGCGGGGCCATGGAACGGCTGGTCGAGGAAGCCGTGGGGCTCGGATCCAGGTGGATCGTCTTCCACGAGGGAACGCTAGCCGACTACACCCCCAAGCTACCCAAGCTAGCCGAGGCCGTACCGGGGGGCCCGTCAACCCGCAGGATGGCCGCGCTGGCGGCGGAGCTTGGTTGTTTCATCTCGTTCGGCCTCTCCGAAGTGGAAGGCGACCGCTACTACATCACCCAGGCGTTCGTCGGGCCAGAGGGGTTCGTCTACCGCTACAGAAAGACCTGGCTGTGGCGATCCGAAAAGGACGAGGGATACAGGAACGAGTGGGCCAGATATGACCCGGGCACAGGTCCCGAGCTCTTCCTCATTGATGGCGTCAGGGCGACCTGCTTCATCTGCGCGGATGCGGAGGCGCCGCGATGCATAAGGCGCGCTGCAGCGCTCAAGCCTCAGGTGGTCTTCTACCCTAACAACAGGGGAAGCCTGCCCGGCTTCAGGGTCTTCGGGGCCAGGGCAAGGAAGATCGGTGCTCCCATGCTTGTGACCAACAGGGTGGGCCGTTCGTGGAAATACGAGTGCAAGGGGGGTTGTATGATCTACTCATCTAGGGGGCGCGTGCTTGCCAAGGCCAACAGGGGAGGTCGCGAGGAGATTCTCTTCCACAGGCTCAGGATTCCGTAGCCACCCGGTCCGTGCACCCGGCTGCCCGGCCTTAGGTACCTATCACCACGCCGATTGACGGGTCCTTCCGGTCAGCGACCGCGAAAAACGGAAAGCCTTATCTGAGAATCCGCCAACAAGAACGATCTGGAGTTCATGACCGCAACATCGAGGGGCGTCCGAGATCTGAAGCGGAAGGCTGCGCGGGATGAGGATATCCTGGCCGTCATCTCGTTCGGCAGCTACGCAAGGGGCGAAAGCTACTCCGATGTTGACGTCTGCCTAGTCATGCTCCCACGGCGGTACGAGGAGTTATACCTTTCACAGAAGAGGCTCGATTATCAGGCCCTCCTTGGCCAAGACTTCGACGTTCAGATCTTCCAGCAACTTCCCTTGTATGTGAGGATCCGGGTCCTGCGGGAGGGTAGGGTCGAATTCTGCAAGGACGAACAAGCGCTCTACGACCTTGCATTTCAGACCATCGAAGAGTTCGAGGAGTTTGAGCCCATCTACCTTTCGTATCTGGAGGCCGTAGCCAGTGCTTGATAGGCAAAGGGTTCTCGCCAAACTGGACGAGCTCGACTCCTATCTCCGCGAACTCCGGGACATTGCTCCCAGAAGCTATGAGGAGTATCTCGCATCGCGCGAGAAGCGGAGGGCCTGCGAGAGGCTCCTCCACATATCCATCGAATGCATCATAGACGCCTGCAACGTCCTAGTGTCAGGCATGAGGCTTGGCCTTCCGGCCGGCGAGGAGGACCTCTTCGTGAAGCTCCGGGACGCCGGCCTCATCTCGTCTGAACTGACGGACATGTTGAAGCGGATGCGGGCTTTCAGAAACATACTGGTTCATAGGTACGGGAGCGTCGACGACAGGTTGGTCTACGACGCCATAGAGCGCAGGCTGGGCGACTTCGATAGGTTCAAGACAGAGATCCTGGAGAGAATGCGGACCCCGGGACGCAGGGCGGATGCGACGAAGTAAGTGCTGCAAAGATCGATGAAAGCAAGCCCCCATGGGCTCAAGCGTGGGTCGCTGCATTATCGCGTGGGCCATGCCACTAGGACGCCTAGATAGGAGACTAGAAAGCCAGGCTCATCTTCTCGAGTTGAAGGACGCATTGAAAAGTTCAAAGCCGAGATCCTAGAGAGGATTCGCCTCAGGGACGCAAGGCAAAGCGACCCAGTGGAGCTCCAAGGGTGAGACGGGGCAAAGCCTAGGATCGGGCGGTGACCAGATACTCCTAAGCACCCTGTTCATCCTTCTGGACATAGGAAGAAACAAACCGGGCTTCATCAAAGGAGCAAAGACGCCGACTGGAAATAGCCAGGGGCAACCATGGGCTGCGCAAAAAAAGATAGATTTTTCGGGAAATGGACAACCTGCGCTCATCTGTGCTGATTACTCGCACCTCCTCGAACCTACAAGCAATCCTTGCGATGGTCGTTTCCTCGGCTATCTTCTGCGTGTTCCCTGCCCCGGGACTGGAGGATGGTCGGATCGGCGTCCTCTACGTCGGCTGCGTAGCGCGCTCGCAGCCCTTCTGGATGATGAGATCCGATCCCCTGTTCAGGATGCAATTCGTGCAGGCAACGATCCGCGACTTCATGATGTATGGGCCGATGCCTGCCAAGACAGACGCTGACGTGCACAGGATGGTTAGGCTTTACATGCCACGCACCGACCGGGAGCTAACGGAAAACTACGATGCAATCGTCCTCTCCGAGGCCAACGTGGATGCGGTTGGTCCCCACATCGACAAGCTGGCCCGAGCCGTCTCCGAGGGGGGCCTCGGCCTCGTCATGGCCGGTGGCTGGCAGTCGTTCGGAGCTGCCAGCTCCTATCACCCGTGGAGCGAAACCTCGATTGGACGACTCCTTCCGACCGAAGACATCGCCGGAACCTGGGATGAGTCCGTGTTTCAACGCCTAGTGATCGACAGGCCCGATCACGAGCTGATGAGCAGCGTTCCATGGCAGTCGGGCGATCCCGCTTTGGCCGGCGGGATATGGCACCACAACCGGGTCACCGTCAAGCTAGGCGCCGATCAGCTTGCGCATGTGGTATCGGGCTCAGGCCACGAGGACCCCCTCATGGTCACATGGAGGATAGAGACCGGGCCCCGGACCTTTGCGCTGACAAGCGAGTCATGCCGCCTTCCCCTGTGGATCTACGCCTACGACTACGTCAGCAACCTGATGATCTTCCTAGACGAGCGGCCGGTCCCTCAGGATGTGAACCTCGTTCACGCCGCGAGGTCGAAGATGCTCGAGACCAAGACAAGAAGGTCGCTTCTTTCTTCCCTCCTCGATTTCTGTGAATCATTTGGAGCGAACACCCGCAGTATGATGTCTAGGCTTGAGAAGATGGATGAGATAATTGCCAGCGCCACCCCCAGGTATCTTGAGCTTCGTTTCGACGATATGATGGAGACCTACCGCCGGGTTGGCGAGATCCTCGACGATGCTGAGGAGGAGGCCATCAAGCTCAAGAACCGAACCTTGCTCTGGGTCTACCTGATCGAGTGGCTTGCGGTGAGCGGAACGGCGGCGGTC
The DNA here is from genome assembly GCA_964549615.1 of uncultured Thermococci archaeon. Taxonomy (GTDB): domain Archaea; phylum CAYQAE01; class CAYQAE01; order CAYVLA01; family CAYVLA01; genus CAYVLA01. The sequence goes on from CAZJVP010000020.1 coordinate 83,264, forward strand.
TGTGGATTCCTGCTATGGTCGCTGATGTTGCGTCGCAGGTTCTACAGGGAGGTTCAAACCACAAGGCTCGCCAGGTAATGGACCAACACGGAAATCACCCCGGCAACAAAAGAAGGACGATGGCCGCGAAGCGTCAATCCCCCTCTTGGGGCGGCCAAGTCGCTGGACCCGAACATACTCAGACTGGATTCGAGTTAACCCCAGCCGCTACCTTTAGGCTTAGACCCTTTTGGGCGCACCCAAAGCCTTGATGGCAGAACCGCGGCAAACATCACCGAGGCGCCGATGGCTCGTTGCGCGACCCCGAAACGGTACGAGATGCCTTCAGGCTGCTGCCCGGCAGCGGGGACGGAACAGATAAGAGCATTGCAGGGAGGCGGAGAGCAGTGGTAGGATGGCTTTGGAGCTGTGGATGCATGGCATATCGGCACAGGACCCGCAGGCCTGCCTGGAAAGGCTTCACGATCTTGGGTTCTCGGCCGTGGTTCTAGGCACCGACCAACGCCAGTTGGCCGCAGCCAAGAAAGTCGGGCTGCGTGCATACGCGTGCACCGGAACCTTCTCCAGATCCAAGGAATTCCGGGACGAAAGCTACCTTGCGATAGACGTCGAGGGAAGCCCCCGCGAATGGTTTGGGTCAACGTGCCCAAACCGAGGTGCGGTGAGGGACTTTAACCTCTCCCAGATACGGGATCTGGTGACTAAGACCGATGCCGACGGAGTCCTCTTGGACGGCTGTCGCTTTGCCTCCCCGGCCTCGGGCCTAGAGGCATTCTTCACATGCTTCTGCCCGACCTGCGAGAAGAAGGCCCAAGAGATGGGCTACGATTTTGCGAGGATGAGGAAACAGATCAAGACGATCTACAGGATGCTTGCTGACGGCCGGCTCGGCAAACGACCCGTGGACATGAACCCCTTCCTCTTGCTTTCATCGATCTCGGTCTTTCCCGCACTTGGCGACTGGATCTCCTTCAGGACGGAGTGCATAATCGAGCACTTTTCAAGCGCCTCGGAGCTGGTCAGGGGGGCGGGCGCCAAGATGGGCGCTTACATCTTCACTCCCTGCCTGTCGCCGCTGGTCGGACAGCGCTACTCCAGCCTGGCTAACCTGTTGGATGTGGCCTCCCCCATGATCTACAGGAACTACCCCGAGGGCGAGGGTCCTGCATGCCTGAACAAGGAAGCCGCGACCCTTGCCCGGTTTCTACGTCGGGGCGGGCTGAAGGACCGCAATGCGGTGGAGATCGTGAACCGGTTCCTCGGCTTGTGCGAGGAGGACAAGACCATATCTGGCGTGGATAGGGAGATCTCGTTGGAGTCCATCGAGCGGGAACTCACAAGGACCGTGGTGTACCTAGGCGGCCGGCCGAAGGTTGTGCCGATACTCTACCTCGGGGATGAGCTCGTGGAGAACTGCGTCCAAGCCGCATCGTCCGCTGGGGTGGACGGAGTCAACTTCTTCGTCTACAAGGATGAGTGGAGCGGCGTCGTGGAGAGGATCTCCCAGTGCGCGCATCCGAAGTGAGTGGGTTCACAGCCAGGACCCACGTAGAACGTTCAGCCGCCGGCCTGTTGGCGGTCTGCATGGGATTCCTCCTTTCCGTCCCCTTATGTGCGGCGAGGAGCGATCCTGCGACGGGACGGGTGAGGTTGATCTACTTCGGAGACCCGATAGGTGCAAGCCCCTTCCCCTTCATGATGAACGAGCCGCTCCTCGCACCTGCAGCCGTGATGGCCTGCAAGATGTGGTACCCCTACGAGACCATACGCAAGAGCATGCGGATCTATGCGCCGCGCACCTTCGAGGCGTTGGACTCGTCGTACGACATGATCATCCTCAGCGACGCCAACGTGCTGAGCTTCGAAACAAGGCACCTGGACTGGTTCTCCCATTTCGTGGCCGATAAGGGCGGAGGGCTCGCGATGATCGGCGGGTTCGAGTCCTTCGGGGGCCAGGGCTACTTGTCCTGGGGTCCGACGCCGGTGGGCGATGTCCTGCCGGTCGAGTGCGTGGCCGGAGGCTACAACGCCGAGGGCCAGATAATCATCGTCCAGCCGGATTGCCCCGTGGTCTCCAACCTCCCATGGAACACCTTGGGCCCGAGCAACTACCTTGGGGGAAATCGGGTCACGCTCAAGACGGGATCTGAGCTTGTCGCCAGGTTCTCGGACTCAAACCCCCTCTTTGTATGGTGGAAGTGTGGAAAGGGAAGGTCGTACGCGATGGCCGGTGACTGGACCCCGGCCGGGGGAACGCAGTTCATGAAGTGGGATTACTATGGGGACTATGCGGTGAACGTCGTCCTATTCACGGCAAGCGAGGAGGTCCCCGCCGATGTAGAGATCATGCATTCGGTCAGAGGGATCCTTCGCGCCTATGGAGAGACGAAGGGCTACCTGTACTCCCTTATGGATTTTGCCGAGAAATTCGGCGCCAGCATGAACGGGATCGAGCGAAGCATCGGCGAGGCCGAACTGGAGGCCTCGCGTGCCAGGTCCCTCTATATGTCCTACGATTTCCATGGCGCCGCTTCAGCCGCCGCGGAAGCCGTGGCGATGCTGGAGGCTGCGTTGGATGACGCCGTCCGCGCAAAGGACAGCGCAATGCTTTGGGTATTCCTCGTAGAGTGGTTGGCGGTGATCTCGACTTGCATGGTCTCCGGCCTGGTGCTCTACGAGTTGATGATCGCGCGGCGGCTGCTCAAGCCAGCCCCATCGAGCATCTTCACCAAAGGCATGTCCTAGAGACATGAACGCGATCAAGCTGCCGGCGGGGATTTGCCGTGCTTCCTATGTCCGACCTGCTCTCATCCCCCGCGAGCAGGCCAGCCATCCGGCGGGCAATCGTCCTTCTGGCAGTGCTGGATATATGGGCGGCGGCGCCAAGCGAAACCCATGTCGACCGTTGGTCGCCGTCGAGACCCCAGCCTCGCCCGCTGATAACACTAAATAGCCATCGGCCGATGCGCGGCCCGTGAGAGAAACCGCGGTTGCCGCTGTGTGCCTGTACCTCGCGGCAGCCTCGCTTGGCCCGACGGGTCTCGCGGCGACCAACGAGACGATCGCGAGGCAGCTCATGACCCAGCTGGGGAGGTTCGGGCCGTCCTATCCCGACTCACCAGACAGACACGACGCCCTTCTCCAGATCGACAGCCTCTTCCTGAACGATAGCCTTGGACCGCTCCGGGCGTTGGTCAAGGAAATGATCTCGACCGCGTTGTCCGACATCGTGGGCTACCAAGGATCGGCCCCAAGGGTGTGGTACTTCTGGAACATGGGCTACATCGTAAAGGCGAAGGGCCAGGTGCTGGGGTTTGACCTTGCCGAGCTGCAGCTCGCACCGCTCAACGCTGAACAGAAGAAGCTGCTCGGCCAGAACCTGGACGTACTGTTCGTCTCCCATGTGGACAATCCGCATATAGACAGGGACCTTGTGTCGTACATGAGGGCCGAGTCGTTCGTCGTCTGTCCGGCTGAGGACGTCTCCTTCTTCGATACCGTGTTGGACAGGAAATGCGCGATCGTTGGCATGAAAGCGGGGGAGAAGCGTCAGGTCGGCTCCACGTCCGTGGAGGCTTACCCCGGTGACCACGGCGCCGGGGGACCCAACATGCGCTGTTACTTAGTATCAATTGGTGGAACCAAGCTCATGCAGACCGGCGACCAGCGCACCGTTGCGGAGTGGATGAAGGAGGTAGGCAGGAAGTCGCTCGACGTTCTCATGATCAACCCCCTTTGGGAATACAACTGGACGGTGGAGGCGGTCAGGACCATGAAACCGTCCTGCGCGCTGCCCGGAACGATGTACGATATGTCGCACGAGAAGGAGACCTGGCACGGATATCCCTATGCCTTCCGGCTCAGGGAGGACGTGGGGCCGAACGTGTTCCCGATCTTCTTTGGGGAGAGGATATCGATCCCGACGTCGTCCTCGGATTCCCTTTCCTTCGTGCTAATCGGCCTCGTTGCGGCAGCCGGCGTCGCGGTAGCGTATGGAGCGGTGGCCCGGAGGAGGAGAACGCCCGGCGCGAAGCTTCCCAAGCCAGCTGCGGATTTGATGTGCCAAAAGAGGTACGTTCCGGAGCTTTGCGTGACGTGCAGGCACTACGTCGTGAAGGGCGGCAAGATCCACTGCTCGAAGCACAACATCGCCCTCGACTCCGAGACCTAGGTCAGTCCTCAAAGGGGATGGGAAGCTTGTGCTTGGAGCAGTAATGACTTCCGGCCCTTATCGTGTTGTATCTGCAGAACGGACACAGTTCTTTGGCGGGCTTTCCCTGGCAGACCTCGTATGGCCTCTTCTTAGCCCTTCCCGCTTGGGCCGTTCCTTCCTTGCGTTTCCGGCTCCTCACGACCCAAGGCGAGACGACCCCCAGGACCAAAACGATTGCAACCGCAACATAGAGGAGTGGAATCCCGCTGCCTTCAGGCTTGGCTATCTCGCCCCTGAATCGCGTGACCCCGGCGGATGTGGCAAACCAAACGTAGGCACCGTCGACTGCAATGTCACGGACTTCGCTGGACGCAAGGCCCTCTGACCTCCTGTAGACGCCGATGCCGCCCCGTCGTCCGATGGCCGTGACTCCGAAAGTCAAGCTCCCGGCCCATATCCTCGAGTTCGTGGCGACGGACCCCACCGAGTTGTCCGCGAGTCCTGTGGACTTGTCGTAGGTGACGATCGAGCCGTCTTCAGGATCGTACCGGCACAACCCTCCCGCCCCGGTGCCTATCCAAAGGAACTCGTCATCTGCGGCCAGCGCCAGGATCCGACTGTCCGAAAGGCCGTCGCCGATGCTGACCTGCTTCTTGAAGCTCAGGGAGGCGCGGTCGAAGCCGAGGACTCCGTTCGCGTTCGTCCCGAACCATATCATCCCTTTCAGAACCGCCACCGCGCTCGTTGTCTTCTCTGGCAGCCCCGCCCCGCCGATGGTCTGGAACGAGGGGATCTCTGCGTCGAGAGAGGCCCGTGCTCCGCCGCCCGAGGTTGCTATGTACAGGTACTCCCCGTCGCTCGCTAGGTCGGCCACGCGGTTGTCGGGCAGACCGTTCTCCGTCGTGTAGGACTCCCAGGCACCTGATCTGTACCTAAACAGCCCGTCACCGAAAGTTCCCAGCCAGACGCCTCCCTTGGCGATATGTATGCATACGACCCTGGTCGCGAGGCCGGGCGGACTCATGGCAGTCCAGGTCCCGCTGGACGCAGCGAACCTTGCGACCGCGCCGGCCATCCCAGCCCAGACTTCGCCCTTCGAGGCCGCTATGCTGAACACGTTCTCGTCCGGCAAACCTTCATCGCGGCCAAAGCTTGTCCACGTTGCTTCCTCTGTCTGCGCATCGCAAGACGGGGGAGAGAGCGTGAGGACTGCGATTATGCAGGCCAGCCCCGCCGCTACCGTTCCTCGGCTTTGAACGTAAGCCGGTAGACCACAGCGATCGCCACCAAGCCGAGCGCGGTGAACAGCGCCAGACGAATGATCCTTCTCTGTGAGCTCTTCTTCCTCCACTCCGATGCCTCCTTGGCGAGTTCGGCCTTCTTCCGCTGGAACGCATCGAGGCTTGATTTCAATGCTTCCATGCGTTGCTGCGAGGTAGTTCTGCCCCTTTCCGCTGTCCATCTCAGGCAGCTTTTCAGCAGTGCCTGGAATTCCGGGTTGTAGACGACCCCGGAGTAGTCGTCGGGGCCTCCCCGCTCCGTCAGGCCGAATGCGGGGAGCACTACAGACCGGCCCGCGTCCTCATAGGCTATCACCGCCGGCACCATCCCGTCCTCATAGGAACTCTTGGCCTCCTGGGTCTTGTAGACCACGGCCATCGTGCCCACGGATGGCTTGGGAGGATCCCTGGCTTTGGTCTCGCCCGCCAAGCTTGACCAGTAGAGCCTGACATCGCTGAAGAAGATCTGGTCCGGCAGCCCGGCGGCGATGGGATGGGTTGGGTCGCTTTTCACGTAAGTGTGTCCCATGGCTATCTTGCCTCCCACCACGGTCAGACGACCTTCGCTTGTCGCATTAGCAAAGACGGGCAGGATGGTGCGCGAGAGATTGGTCGCAAATGCAACTTCGTTGATCCCGATCAAACCTACGCCTCTATCGAACAGCTCGATCATCGCCGCCTGCAGTTCAGCAGGGATCAATGCCGAATAGATCGATATGATTCCGACATAGGTCTGGGGGAAGGCTAGGTACTCGACGAATTCGCCCAGCGAGCCCACAACGACTGGCTTGAGGCCCAGCGAGGTATCGTTTGCGATGATTTGGGCGAGAGCCGATGCATAGGCCCCGAAGATGTTGCTTTCACCGGGCAGCTGCTGGTAGCCATTCGCGCAGAGGATCGGCACGATTCCTTCCTGGCCCGTCGCGATCGGAAGGCAAAACGCCAAGATGATGAATGCGACGAACCGCGTTCCCGGCATGGCTACACCTCCACGTAACCTCCGTTCTCGATGATGTGTAGCAGGATCTTGTCCGCAGCCAACTCCCCATCGATCTCGAACTTGACCATGTGAACCAGGTACTTGCCGTAGAGCTGCTTGGCGAACAGCTTGGGATAGGCACTGTATGCTGAGCGGATGCGGTAGACTATGGAGACCCGGTCATTCCTGGCAAGATCGGAGAACACGATCCTGCCCTGTCCAGGGGCCTTGCTAGCCGGCAGCGCGCCGGCCGCAAGCGCGGCCTTGTCCTCCGCGGACACGTACGTCGTCTTGTTGGCGTTCACCGTGATCTCGAGCCCCTTCAGGGAGATCTCACGCATGAAGAAGTAATCCGAGACCCCCTCGTAGAGGCCTTCGATCATCTTGGACTTGTTCAAGACGACCGCGTAGACGGTCGGGTAGTAGGATGACCCGCTCGGCGGAAGAACGGGGTTGAGAGCCGGACCGAAATCGTAGACCACCATGGTTCGCCTCCCGCCCCCGATGTCCACATCGGACACCGTCACCTCCGGCTTGTAGCCCAGATCCTGCACCAGGCCAAGCTTTCCACTGATCTGTTCGATCACCTCGCCGGCCCTTCGCGGATCGTCCACCTTTGGCGAAGCCTCGGTGAAGTTGGGCCGAACCGGCATGAGGAAGGAGAACGACACAGCAACCTGTTTGAGCGGCTCCCTGCAGATGAAGGCGACCGAGTACTTGTCCTGATCAAGCTCCGATACGCCCGCGAGAGCTTTCAGCGGAAATGATTGATCTATCACGTTGATGGGCGTCTCTATCTTCTCTTTGATCAGGTAGAGGGAGATCAGGCTCCCCACTATCAAGGATATGACAAGGACGCCGATGAGCCGCCTCTCGACCTTCATGATCGACCGCCTCGGTTTGCAGAGAGGGAGTATAGAAAAAAGGGAAAAAAGGCAGAAGGCTCAACTTCTGCCCCTAAGTCTCCTGGCAGCTGCTAGCGATACGAGGAACAGTGCTGGAATCACTGCTTCAGGGACGCCAAAGTAATTGGTGTTGCGAAGGTCCCTGTACATGTACGGCCAGGGCGTCGACGAGGACAGCACCAAGCCGGATATCGGCGTCTCCACCCCGAAGATGCCCTTGGTGGCTATCACGCTCACATTGCCCCTCTCGTCGCCGTACAGAAGCTCGGTTATCCCGTCGCCGTTCATGTCCACGGCCACCGCGTGGTTCCACCGGAACCTGCCTGAGTTCACGGCCTGGTAGGTCCAGACGACCCTCCCGTCGCTGCCGCGCAGGGCATAGATCCTGCCGTCCGAGCCTCCGACTATGACCTCGGGCTTCCCATCGCCCGTTATGTCCGCGACTATCGGATACTCGGGCTGGAAGGCCCCTAGGACCTGGCTCGATAGGTTCTGCCTCCAAACCACGGCTCCCTTGTAGTCCAAGCAGTATACGAGGCCGGTTCTCCTGAGAGTGAACACGGTCTCCAGCTTGCTGTCGCCGACCAGATCCGCAACCTGCGCCTTGCTTACCCTCACCCGCATCCCTGAGTCGAAGACCCACTTGCGCGTGCCCGTGTCGTCGACGCAATACACACGCCCCTCGTAGGCACCGCCAACGACGATCTCAAGATACCCGTTGCCGTCGATGTCCGCTATCGAGGGCGCCGCGTTCAGGCGATCGCCGGGCTCCACAGGGCTCACCCATAGAGGTGTGCCGTCGGCCTTCCACGCGTAGATCCCGTAGAGCACCTCGTCCTCCGACGTCATAACTATGTCCAGACTGCCGTCGCCGGTGATGTCCGCCACCGCAACCGTATTCTCGCCTATCGATCCAACCGGAGCTTCCCACAAGGTCTTGCCGGTGTAGTCGAAGACGAAGAATTTCTTGAGCTCCTTCGAGCCGACCAGTATCTCCAGCTTGCCATCCTTGTTCAGATCCACCAGCGTGGGCGAGCAGTACAGTATGTTCGGGTCGCTGGGGGGCACCCCCGCCCACAAGAGCTTGTACCAGAGAGTCCTGCCCTGGTTGTCAAGCACCCGCATCGTTCCGTTCCTGGTATTGAAGACGATCTCCGGTTTGCCGTCGCCGTTGATGTCGCCAATCGCTGGCAACCTATAGATTTGATAACCGGCAGTGTAGCGCCACAGTTCTTTCTTAGCCTGGTAATCCAACGCGAACAGAATGCCCGTTCCGCTGGTGCCCACGATGATCTCGGGTTTGCCATCGCCGGTTATGTCCGCTGCGAAGGGCGGCGCCTCTATGCTGCCGCCGACATTGTAGGTCCATATGGGGTACTCCCTCGGGAAGTAGTTGTTGTTGTTCGGGGTTCTGCACATCAGTGGCCAGGGGGATGACCAATCTCCCACGAACATGCCTGGTGTCTTCAGCACGCTCACGTTGCCCCTCTCGTCCCCGTATATGATCTCTGCCCGCTGGTCGCCGTCCAGATCGGCGACGCACGGCTGGTTGTACTGGAACCTCCCTGCGTTGATGGCTTGGTAGGTCCACACAACCTTGCCGTCCGCACCGTTCAGAACGTAGATCTTGCCATCCGAGCCGCCCAGAACAACGTTGGGCTTGCCGTCGCCCGTCACGTCCGCAAGAACCGGTAGCTCCGGATGGAATCCGTTCAGAACCGGAGCTGTCAGGTTGGTTATCCATAGCTGCTTGCCGGTGTGGTCAAGTGCATAAACGAGACCCGTTCTCTTGACGACGAACACGAGATCCAGCTTGCCATCGCCGTTGAGATCGCCCAAGGGCGTCTTCCCCACCCTGTCCCGTTTCCCTGCAGAGTCTGCCGTGTCGAACACCCATTTCCTTGCGCCCGTGCGGTCGAGGCAGTATACGCGGCCTTGGTAAGCACCGCCAACAACGATCTCCACGTAGCCGTCGCCATCCAGGTCCGCAATGGACGGGCAGAAGTTGAGAATATCTCCCGTCTCAACCTGATGGACCCAGATCGGTTTGCCGTCTGCCTCCCAGGCGTACACCGCATACAGGGTTGCGTCCTCCGACGTCAGCACAATCTCCAAGTCGCCGTCGTTGTCGATGTCTGCCACTGCAGCAGTGTTGTCGCCAATCTTCCCTATCGGAGCGTTCCACAGCTCTTTACCGGTGTAGTCGAACACGAAGAACTTCATGAGTTCCTTGGAACCGACCATGATCTCCAGCTTGCCATCCTTGTTGATGTCGGCGAGAGCCGGCGAGCAGTACAACCGATCGCCCGGATCAGTGCTGGGGTCCCCAGCCCATAAGTTCTTTTGCCAGACAAGCTTACCTTGGTTGTTGAGGACCCGCATCGTGCCGTTCCTCGCATTGAAAACGATCTCCGGCTTCCCGTCGCCGTCGATGTCGCCCACCGCGGATATTCTGACGATCTGGAATCCAGCGTCGAATTCCCACAGTTTTGCGCCGTTCACGCCGTTGAGCACCGTCAGCTTGCCCGTTTCCCTGCCTCCGACGATCAGCTCGGGCTTGCCGTCTCCTGTTATGTCAGCCGCCATTATGGGCGATTCAATCCTGCCGCCCACGTTCGTGGTCCAAACTAGTGTTCCTTCAGCTAGCACTGGTACGATCCCTGCCAATCCGATCAAGCACGCAGCAAGTGCGACGCTGATCGGAAAGACTCGAAAACTCCTGCAGACCTTCATTTCATCCTCCTCTCTCCTTTCGAGTAGGCGCGCAGAGGCTTGTCGGCCTTCTCTTAAAGGTTGCGTCACCCAGTTCAGTTCACCGTCTAATCCAACCCGATTCAACCAGATGGACCCCTGGCCTGCGATGTCCCCGGATAAAGGACGGATGGCTAGAAACCCTAGTAGACCAAGAGACGCTGTCGAGGGGCCGCAGGGGCAAGAACGCCCTTGAAGGATTCGGTCGAGCCTTTTAGCCAGCACATCCGTACGTCCGAGAAGCTGCTCCCGCGGAATCAACCTTGAGGCCCGCCCGAGCAGGGATCACCCCAACATCGAGGTGGGATCGACTCGGCAGGCCCCGCAGATGTTCGGTAAACCCACATATGCCACACTTTGCAAGAGGAGCTATCGGTGGCTCAGCCCGAGGAGACACCGGCTTCCAACCCGCGACCGGGTGTATCGAATGGGTGGATGGGATTTCGGGTATCTCTTCTTCCCCGGAGGAGACAAAGGACTCCGGCCTCTCCAATCGCTTTGTCCGAAGCCCTGTGCATCAACGTGCCGTCCCGAACTTAATCGCCTGCTGGAGGTCATCCGGATCGGGAAAACGGAAGAGTGTAAACACGTCCCTTCGCCTGACAGCGAGCCCCAGCGGGGAACACTTAAGAGGCCTCGAAGGGCCCGAGCGAACCACATGAAGGCTCTGGCATCTGCATTCGGGATCGGTCTCGTAATCCTCGCATCCCTCGGGTGCATCCCGGCCCGGCAGGATCCAGCAACCGGGAAGGTACGCCTTCTCTACATCGGGGATTACGTTGGCCCCAACACCCCGGCCCGCTTCCTGGACGAGGAGCCGCTCATATCCGTGAGGGGGGTGCCGGCCACCCTTGCTTGGTACCAGGAGACGTTCATCCGGAAATTCATGAGAATCTACATGCCGCGAACCTACGAGGACCTGTCGGGCAATAACGATGTCATCCTCTTCAGCGACGCGGGGGTGCGGATGTTCGAGGCCAGACACTTCGCTTGGTTCAAGGATGCCGTTGTGAATGATGGACTGGGCATGGCGATGATAGGGGGCGTGGAGAGCTTCGGCGCCGAGCCCGGTAGGCCGCCCTGGATTGGCACGACCGTCGCCGAAATACTTCCCGTTGAGGGCGTGTTCCAGAGCTTCAACCCGGCGACCGGCACGGTGGCAATCCTCAAGCCGGACAACGAGTTCATCGCAAGCCTTCCCTGGGATACGTTGGTTCCCCCGATGAACACGTTCCTGAGGTTCAACGATCTGATCCTGAAGGAAGGCGCCGATGAACTGGCCGCGCTGATGGTTGGGAAGGAGAGCCATCCCTTCCTGGTCACCTGGCTGCAGGGAAAGGGACGGACGTTCGCCATGGGGGCCGACTGGACGCCCACCGGCGGGGTCAACTTCATGAAGTGGGAATACTACGGAGACTACGCAAGCAACCTAGTGCTCTACACGGCGCAGACAAAGGTGCCGTCTGAACATGGGCTCAGACACGCATACAAGACGCTTGCGATGAAGTACCGGGACGGCAAGGTCCTCTTGATGGCGACGCTGGACTTCGTGGAGAAGTTCAACGCAAACACGCGCTCCCTCGTCATCGACATAAACGCAAACGAGCTGCAGAAGAAGGAGGCCGAGAAGCTGTACATCGAGCAGGACTTCGAGGCAGCCGTGTCCAAGATGAGCGAGGTCATCCAGCGAAACGACGAGCTCACGATCGAATCGTTGAAGCTGAGGGACAGGGCACTCCTCTGGGTCTACGTCATCGAGTACCTGGTCGTGACCGCCACCTGCCTCATCACGGGGACATTGGTTTACACCTTGATGATCAGACGCAGGCTCTACCGCGAAGTCGAGATGACGAGGGGCAAGGGAAGAAGGCTTTGAAGAGCGCGAGCCGCTACGCTTTCATGGTCTTCATCCAGTTGCTGGCAGCGCACGCCAGCGGCGGGGCATCGGCCGACTCGCCCTACGGCGTGGTTCACGGAGATCGCACCTCCTTCCTGGTGGAGGGCGGCTTCAGCTGGACAAGGGTGGACTTCAACTGGAACGCCATTGAACCCCAGAATGGCACCTTTACGTTCGAGCAATACGACAGTTTCGTTGAGAACTGCACGCGCGCTGGCATACACGTCTTGGCCATACTGGACTACTCCGCCAACTGGGCATCGTCCGGCCCACCCGACTGGAAGGACATAGACCGGTTCCCGCCCAAGTACATGAGCGACTGGGAGGAATACGTCTTCCAGACCGTCAGCCACTTCAAGGACCGCGTCAAGCACTGGGAGGTCTGGAACGAGCCCAACATTCGGTACTTCTGGTTTCCAAAGGCCGACGCGAAGGAGTATTACCGGCTGCTAAAGTCCGCCTACGCCGCTGCAAAGAGGGCCGACCCGGAGTGCACTGTTTTGATCGGAGGGATCATAGGATTCGACGTGCGATACCTCCGTGAGGTATACGAGCTGGGCGGAGCGAGGTTCTTCGACGTCATGGCAATCCACCCCTACTCGGCCGAGCCCTACGACAGATGCAACTTCAGCGGCAACATGTCGGCGCTCAGATCGCTCATGGCCGAGTACGGGGACTCGAAGAAAGAGATCTGGTTTACGGAGCTCAGCTGGACGGTCTCGCAAAACCTCTCGAAGGATGACCAGGCAGCCTACCTCATCCGCTCGTACGTCCTGTCCTTCGCGGAGGGCGCGGACAAGTTGTTCTGGTTCAACCTTAACGCGGCCCCGCCACCGGAGGAGAGCTCCGGGCTGATCGAGCACGATCTCACACCAAGGCCGGCCTTCTGGGCCCATAAGGCCCTAGCCGATATCGTAGGACCGGCAGAATACCGGTGTAGGGTCAAGCTTGGCACGGGAATCCATGCCCACCTTTTCCACCGGGAGGGAACGTACGTCATGGTCCTCTGGGCCCCCAACGAGACCGCCGAAGTCAGACTCAGAATGGCATCGAGGAGTTCCAGCCCCCGCCTCTGGGACATGTTCGGCAAGGCGATTCAGCCATCCATCAAGGGACGGTTCATTTCGCTTGAAGCGTCACCACACCCGATCTTCATCTCGAATCTGAGCGAGGACGATGTTCAAGCACTGCTGGCCCGACGGGGTTGGATTCCGTTTGTGAGCTTGGCCGCGCTGGTCGCCGCGGTCGGATGCTCGATGGCATACCTTTGGGTGCGGCGACGCCGTGGCCCAGCTCCTACGCAGCGGGCCGATGGGGAGAAGCCGCCAACCAGGTCCGCGACGAAGTTCGGAGATGTGCCGGCCGAATGCCAAAAGGCTTTCAAGGACACGGTCTGCCTCAAGTGTAGGCACTACGTGATCCAGGGAGGAACTGGACGTTGCAGGAAGTTCGGCATAAGGTTGGACTAGCCCTCCTTGCCTGCGCAGCCATCACGATGGGATTCTTGGCCCCGGCTTCAGCCGCCCGCCACGACCCCCAGACCGGGCGTATCAGGATACTCTTCATCGGCCAGCTCGTCGGCGCGGTGAACCTCTTCACCTCTTGGTACACGATCGAGCCGAGGATGACCGTTCAACCGGTTCCCTGCTCGCTCCAGCAAGTGTTGTTGACGGAGGCCAAACGCCTCGTCCGCCTTTACGTTCCACGCACCTACCAGGAGATGGTTGGGAAGTACGACTGCGTCGTGGTCCAGGACCTAGGCCCCGACGTCCTCTCACCCAATTTCCTACCAGACTTCCGGAGAGCCATCGAAGAGGAGGGCCTGGGCGCAGTCCTCGCGGAGTTCGTGTACTGGGTTGGAAACGGCAACAGGATAGACCTCTGGATGGCCTCGACCTTCTATGATATCGTGCCTGCAGACATACTGTTCGGGATCGAGATCCCACAAGGCCAGAACTCCTTCTACAAGCTGGTTGGAAATAACCCCATCCTGCAGCTGCCCCAGATCGAGAAGTACCAGATGAACGGCGGCCACCACGGGCCCATGATAGCCCGCCAGGGCAGCGAGGTCCTGGCCATCTGGAGGGGCCTCGAGTACCCGGCGGTGACCTTCAGGAATTCGGGACGCGGCGCGCTCATCCAGATAGGACACGGATTTGACAATATCCCATCATCCACCTTGTACGACTGGACATACTCCCAGGACTACGCCTACAACCTCGTCTACGGCGCGACCCAGGAGGAGATCCCCAAGGATCTTGAGTTGGTGAGGAAGGCGAGGTCGCTCTTCACCTCGGCCGCTGAGAAGAAGTCCCTGGTCTTCGCGATCCTGGAGTTCGCCGAGAGGTTTGGGGCCAACACCCACCCGATAACGAGGGAGATCGGAAATCTGGCGGAGAGGTACGCTGAGGGCAACTCCCACTACATCGACGGAGACTACGAACAGGCTGCCGCGGTCTACGAGGAGATCATCGAAGAGTATGACAGGCTTGAGGCCAAAGCGCTCGCGCTGAAGGACAGGGCGCTTCTCTGGGTCTACACGATTGAGTGGCTCTCCGTGTCAGGCACCTCGATGCTCTCGGGGTTTGTCCTTTACTCGCTCATGGTGAGGCGAAAGATGTTCCGGGCAGTTGATTCCACCAGGACGGCCTCCAAACGGAGATCGACATAGGCCCCTTGGGCGGGAAGGCTGGTCGGACGGCCGACCGAGCTTGAGACGCCCTAGGTTCCGCTTCCGGCGGCTCCCGCTCCCGAACGCCTCCAGCCCTTGACGGATGCCAAGGCAAGGCTTGCGCCCGCGGTTATGAATGACGTGTCGCTGTCGACAGCGCAAAACCTGAAACCCATATCGATCGCGTCGTTTACGGTTTCCCGGGTGCAGTGCATGCCGGGCGCCACGCCATGCCTACGACAAGCCTCGACCACGTTCCTGAGGGTTTTCCGAAATTCCGCGTCCTTCCACGGCGGCGGAGGGCCGACCCCAAGGTTCATTGAGAGGTCCCAAGGACCTATGAAACAGGCATCGATGCCCTCAACGGCGAAGATCTCGTCCAAGTTGTTCAGGGCCTGACGAGTCTCGATCATTGCCGCGACGAGGATCTCGCGGTTGGCCGTACCGAGGTACTCGGGATCCCTCAGCATTGCCCTCCTTGGCCCAACGCCGCGGATGCCCTCCGGAGGGTATCTGCAGGACCTGACGGCGGCGAGCGCCTCTTCGGGGGTATTCACCATCGGCACGATGACTCCGAAGGCGCCGATGTCCAAGACCCGCTTGATGAGGACGGGATCGTTCCACCTGAGCCTCACCAGGGGCACGCAGTCCTTGGTGAAGCCCATGGCCTGCATCATCACCTGTACGGTCTCAAGGCTCAGCGGGCTGTGCTCAATGTCGAACGTAAGCCAGTCAAAGCCTAGGTCGGCCAGCCTCTCAGTCACATCCGGATGACCGATGGTAACCCAGGTGCCGATCGAGACGTCACCGGCCTTGAGCTTGGCCTTCACGGGGTTTTTCATACGACGCATGCCTCGACTATGACCGTTCTTGAAGGTTTCCCGTAAGTAGACATCTCGGGCATTGTGGGGCTCCGGCATGCGGCTTTCACCCGCCTCCTTGTAAAGCCGTCGTCTGACGATGAGAATCCGCAGGCTTACCTGGGGGGCCAATGGCTTGTCTGGTGCGACAGGTTTGCTGTGTCGTTCGAAAATCACTCCATCCCCCCGTTTTGGGTGTGTCGGTGGGCAAGCTGACCTACACAACGATCCGGTAGACGGTGCGATGCGAAGAAAAGGGTGGGATGACCAACAACGAGATCGCGGGAGCCTAAGAGATCAGCACAGGAAGACTCCAACAGCTGGGGGCCGCGGCGCGTTAGCATCGAACATTTATCTACAGCTCTCCGGGGTACGGGTCAGGGAGGCCACATCGTGGACAAGATACGAGTGCTCTGCTGGTCCGAGAGGACTGAACCCCCAAACGTCTATCCCAATGGCATCAACGGCGCAATCGCCGAGAGCCTCAACAGGCACAAGGATGTCTCGGCTAGGACTGCCTCGATATCAGATCCCGAGCAAGGATTGACGATGAACGCCCTCAGGGAGGCGGAGGTGCTCATCTGGTGGGGGCATGCGAAGCACGGGGAGGTCAGGGACGATCTGGTCGATCGCGTCGTCAAACGCGTGAGGAACGACGGGATGGGCTTCATACCCGTCCACTCGGCCCACTACTCCAAACCTTTCAAGGTGCTCACCGGCATGCCATGCGACCTGGGCGGCTGGCGCGAGAAGGGCGAGTGGGAACGGATCAAGGTCATGGATCCCAACCACCCGATCGCGAGGGGCATCTCTGACTTCACCATCCCCCGCGATGAGATGTACAAGGAGCCTTTCGGAATACCGGAGCCCGAGGCATTGGTCTTCCAGTCCACCTTCGAGGGCGGCGAGTGGTTCCGCTCGGGGGTTGCCTTCACCTTCGGGAAAGGCCGGGTCTTCTACTTCAGGCCCGGGCACGAAACGTTCCCGGTCATGATGGACAAGAACGTCCAGAAGGTCCTCTACAACGCAGTGCTCTGGGCTGCGCATAGGACATAGCGGGCAACGGGGGTTGGCACATGCTCAAGGTTGGCGTCATCGGGATGGGAGGCATCGGAAACACCCACGCCGACATGTACAGGCAAAATGAACGCGTCAAGTTGGTCGCCGTATGCGACCTCATTAAGGAAAGGGCGGACAAGGCAGCGGCCCGGCTCGGCGTGAAGGCATACTACAGCGCCCCGGAGATGCTCGATGCGGAGGAGCTTGACATAGTAAGCGTCGCGACCGCAGGAGTTGAGAACGGTTCCGACCACTTCGAGCCCACGATGCAAGCCTTGGACGCGGGCGTCCACGTGCTCTGCGAGAAGCCTCTATGCAACGACGTCGCCAAGGCCGAGATGATGGTCGAGAAAGCCAAGGAGAAGGGCCTTTGTCTGGGTACCAACCTCAACCACAGGTTCGTGCCACCAGCGGCGAGGGCCAAGAAGTACATAGAAGACAAGGAGCTCGGCGAGCTTCTCTTCGTCAACATGGCCCTCTGGATAGACAACCCCAACGAGTCCTCCCCCTATTTCCACCTTCGTGCCCTCCATCCGCACTCCATCGACGTGATGAGGTACTTCTGCGGGGACGTGACCAAGGTGCATGCATTCTTCACCCGGCCCTCTTACCGAAAGATCTGGTCCAACGCACAGATCAACATGCTGTTCGCCAACGGCTGCATCGGACACCTGACCGGTAGCTACGACATGTCGGGCAATCACCCGATCGAGAGATGCGAGGTGGCGGGAACCGAGGGCAGGTTCATCATCGAGAACGTATTTGAGAGCCTGACGTTCATGCCCAGGAGAAGGCCGGAAAGGATCGTGTACAAGAACAACATCTTCAGTGGCGTCGGAAGCTTCAGGGACACGTTCAAAAACCGCATCAACCGCTTCGTGGAACAGATAGCCTCAGGCTGCAAGCCAGAGGAGATAGAGGCCTCAGGGGCGGATGGATTGGCCGCCCAGCGCATAATCGAAGCTGCCATAAAGTCCCACGAGACCGGCAGGGTCGTCAAGCTCTAGGCGAATAGTGGTCGCATGCAAGACCTTACCGTCGCCGCGGTTCAGATGAACGCCGAGCTTGGACGAACGCAGCAAAACTTGCGCAAGGTGCGAGCTTGGACCGGCAAGGCCTCCAAATCGGGTGTGGATCTGGTGGTCTTCCCGGAGCTTGCAATAACCGGCCACTGGTGCAGCCCGGAATCCTGGAAAGCCTCGCAGGCCGTCCCGAACGGTCCCGCAGTCGTTGAGATCGAGGAACTGGCTAAGAAACACGATCTGCACATCTCCATCGGCATCGCTGAGAGGGAGCACGGCGTGCAGTACAACAGCCAGATCCTTGTTGGGCCCCAAGGCTACATCGGGAAGCAGAGAAAGCTGCACATGTCAAGCGACGAGTATTTCTATTTCAGGGCTGGCGCCGAGATGCCCGTCTTCGACATCGGCAAGTGCAAGATCGGCACGGCGATATGCTACGATAACTTTTTCCCCGAGGTTCCCCGCATCCTAGCCCTGAAGGGTGCGGAGGTCGTGCTCAGCCGCCATGCGGCACGGTTCGGGAAGTGCAGGAAGAAAGGGCAGCGAAAGATCGTGGCGGATCAAAAGAAGTTCTACCGAAAGGTCTACGCATCAAGAGCATACGACAACGGGGTTTTCTACGTCATCGTGAACCAGGCGGGGCGGGCGGGCGAGGATACTAGTCATGCCGGCGGCACCATGGTACTGGACCCCGAGGGGGAGGTCGTGGCGGAATCCAAAACAAAGGTCATCGAGGAGGAGATGGTGATCGCCGAGCTGAAGTCGTCCCTCTACGAGAAGAGACGCAGCTCAAGGTGCTTCAACCTCGTCACAAGAAGGCCCGAGATATACGGCGAGATCGCGCGTCCAGCAAGCTGATCTTTGAGGGGTTGGCGCGCGCGAGTGAAGCTTCGGGACAATTAACTCTCGGTAGGGCCCGTGGGGAGCTCCTCTCGCCGTCCGTGCCCGCCGCGCGCCTCGCTGATCCTGCAACCGTCTACGCGGCGGGGAATAGCATCACGGACAGGATTCCAGTTAGGAATATTCCATCAAAGGTGCCCGCCCCCCCAATGCTCACCATGGGTGCTCCAAGACGGGATATCCTCCCAAGGTTCAGCAGATCGGCGCCGATCAGGACGCCTAAGACTCCTGATACGTATGCGATCCCCGCGACCTGATGGAACGGCAGACCTAGGATTCGTGTCACGACATAGGCCGAGGTTGCGGCGGACAACGGCGGGATGAGAACCGGGATAGAAATGCCGAAGCCGGGCACCGGCCTAGCCAACGAATGGCAAACGATGGTGACCATGATCGTCGCAGCCGCGAAGCCGGCGAGGGCGTTCGGAGCCATGACGAGAAGGAACAGGCAGATGGCTACCGGTACGATGCACCCGCCCAGATTCACAGCTACCTTCGTTTCCTGGATGACCGTGTCAATGAACGGGACTGGATACAGGAAACCTAGAAAGGCCGGCCGCATGGTGAGCGTCTGAACCCGCGAGGCCACCCTCGCGACAGGGATGTTGATCCAACTGCCGCCCAGCGAGATGAGAAGGGCCAGCATGGCATACTCTGGCGGGAGCCCGATTTGCCGAAAGGCGCTTCCGGCCACCCTGGTCACGATGAGGGCGAAAAGGAACATGGTCATGAGGAAGAGGAGCACCATGTATGGCGCTATGACCGGCGGCGTTGCCATCGCGAGCGACCTAGGCCCTCTTGCCCTCATCGTATCATCAGGCCGACCAGGTTTCATAATTGTTACTGAAGGCGCGGAGCCGTAGCTTCGAGGATTTGTGATCGCGATCCGGCTGGGACCTTCCAAGAGCCGATAACCTTTTTCATCCGACCTTGAGCGTCGAAAGATGGTGCTTACATGAAGGCTGCGGTTCTTCACGCGATCAATGACATCAGGTTCGAGGAAATCCCGACTCCGAAGATACGTGAGAACGAAGTCCTGCTCAGGGTCAAGGCATGCGGGCTGTGCGGAACGGACGTGCACTTCCTGCGCGGCGAATGGGCGGTGAGGATGCCCTTGGTCCCTGGCCATGAGTTCTCGGGCGAAATCGCCGAGGTCGGCAGGGAAGTGACCAACGTTTCGGTGGGAGACAGGGTCTCCATAGATCCCAACGTCGTTTGTGGAGTGTGCAAGAACTGCCGCAGGACCGAAAGGAACCATTTGTGCTCGAACATCAGGGCCATTGGGGTCGACGTCGATGGCGCATTCGCGGAGTTCGTGAAGGCGCCTCGGGAGGTCGTGTATCGCCTTCCACCGAACGTTGACTTTGAGACGGGCGCAATGACGGAGCCCGTGGGATGTTGCATCAGGGGATTCGACAACACCAGAGCTGCGCTGGGGGATACGGTCGTGGTGATCGGAGCAGGCCCGATAGGGCTGATCCTGCAGCAGATGGCTCTCCTGCAAGGTGCGGCGAAGGTCCTGACGATTGAGCCCGTGGAAGGCCGAAGGCGAATGGCAAAAAAGTTGGGCGCGCACCGAACCATAGACCCCGCCACGGAGGATGTGCCCATGATCGTTGCGGATGAAACCGAGGGGAACGGGCCTGAGGTCGTCTTCGAGGCCGTTGGCTCGCCCAAAACCATTTCGCTGGCGCTCCAACTTGCTGGAAGGGGCTCAAGGGTGAACCTCTTCGGCGTCGCACCACAGGCCTCAGAGGTCACGATCAAGCCGTTCATGCTTTACGACAAGGAGCTCAAGATCTCCGCATCGTACAGGGACCCTTTTACCTTCGATAGAGCGATACAGCTCTTGGCCAACGGCAGGTTGGATGTCAAGTCGCTCATCACCCACAGGTTCCCCCTATCCAAGGTTGGCGAGGCCATGGAAACCTTCGAGACGAAGAAGGAGGAAGCCATAAAGATAATGCTCCGACCCTGACGTCCCTCCACAGGGCAGGCAGAACGCAGGATGCCTTGGCCACAACGCGCTGAGCGCGAGTGGTGCTGGTCCGCCTTCTCGCTCACGATCCTTGATATCCAACCTGCTCGAAGCGGCGCCGGTTGCAGCTTGCGAAACAGGTTTATGCATGTACATACGCCGCTTGGTCCCGCAAATGATGATCTCCTATCTGGTCATAGCGGGTGCCACCTGGGTCGGGTTCAATATCGGGGCCAACGATGGCGCCAACTGCGTCGGAGCCTGCATCGGGGGAGGAGCCCTCGGATTCCGCAAGGCCGTTCTTCTCGGCGCAGCATTCGCATTCGTCGGCGGGCTCTTCGGGACAAAAGTCACCGCCACCATATCCCAAGACGTGCTGCTGCCTAGCGACCTCACGCCAATGGCCGCCGCCGCCTGCCTCTTCGCGGCCGGCTCAGTTGTAGCTCTCGCCACGACGTTCGGCATGCCCGTATCAACTTCCCACGCGACCGTGCTCGCGATGGTGGGCGTCGGCCTCGGCACGAAGGCGCATATTGAAATGGCGAACCTCGCCAAGATAGTGTCCTCTTGGGTCATCCTGCCCGTAGCTATGATCGGCCTTTCATTCCTGATCATCACCGTCCTGAAGTCGCTCCTCTCGCGGGTCAGCTCGCTTGTGAACCTTGAGATCATACTGAAGTACATGTTGATCGCCAGCAGCATGTACGCTTCATTTGCTCTTGGTGCAAGCCACGCTGGACTCGCGGGCGGAATGGTGGAGGGGGCAGAAATCCTAGGCCGCTTCGGGGCGACGCTCTTAGGATCCTTTTGCATCGCGGCCGGCGTCTTGTTTTTCGGCGGTAGAGTCATAAGGACGCTCGCCGAGGGAATCACTCCCTTGAGTCCGGTCTCTGCCTTCGCGATGCAACTCTCCGCCGCCGTGGGGCTGAACGTGTGTTCGATCCTCGGATTGCCTGTATCCAGTTCACAGGCCATCGTCGCGGCCGCGGTTGGGGTTGGCCTCGCCCAGCGTGGGACGGCAGTGAACAGCAGGCAGATAGCCAAGATAGTCGTCTTCTGGATCGTTATCCCCATCGGCACTTTCCTAGCGACATATCTGTTCTTCCAGTTCATCGGTCACCATGGCTGAGGCAAAAGATTCTTCATTGGAAAGAATGTGGAAGGAGACGTGGTTAGTTGGTAGGAGCAAAAGAGAAACGTGCCATGGAAGGGATCAACACACACATGAAGCTGGTCGCTGATTGCACGACCCAGCTGGCGAAGGTGTATCAGCTGTACGTGGGGGGCGACCCTGAGAGATACCAACAGGAAGCCATGCGGATGCGCGAGATGGAGCGCGAGGCTGACGAGGTCAGGAGGCAGGTGGAGCTCACCATATACTCTGGTGCATTCATGCCCATCTACAGGGAGGACTATCTGTCCCTGACCGAGCTGATCGACGAGGTTGCAGATGGCTGCCTTTCAGCGGTAAACCTCCTGTCCCTAACGAGGGTCAGGATACCGAAGGCAGCGGTGGACAGGATCGCTGCGTTGATCGAGAAAACCATCCAGTGCGTCGATGCCTTGCGGCAGTGCGTATCGATCTGCTTGAAGGACAGAAGGAAGGCAGCTGAGATGGCGGCACGGGTGGAAGAACTGGAGGAATCCATAGACCAAGACGAATTCGATCTGCGCTCTGCCCTTTACAGGATGCCAATAGAGGGTTACGACAAACTGCTGCTCAACGATGTGGTGGAAAGGATCGGGAGCATATCCGACACCGCCGAGGACGTGAGCGATAGGATAGTCATCATGGTCAGCAAGAGGGGATAGTCCCGTCCCGAACACGATGCCCGCGTAAACACCTGACCCGGTCAGGGGCCTGCCCGGATCTCGGCTTTCCCAAGCATAGCTAGCGGCTACCAAAAATCTTTAAGGCCACCCGGCGAGACCTTCGCGTTAATCCGTAGGTCGCGGTGCTGATAGCCAAATGGGGCTGGCGAGCTTCGTCCAAGAGATAGGTGAGGTCCTCGAAAGGAATCTGAAGAGCAAGGCCGTCATCGTCACCATCATGGTCCTTGCCGCCCTCTTCCACGTAGTCTGCTTCATAATCCTGGGAATCCTATCGTTCACGCTATACATCCGCTCCCTGAGAGGCCCGTTACCCCTCTTTCCGAAGCGTGATGATAAGGAGACCGGGACGATAGTCATCGGGATCGTGCTTTTTGGTTTCGGCCTCTACTACCTCGTGAGATCGTATATCCCAGAATTCGGGTGGCAGATAGCGTTCGTGCTGGTCGGTTCGTTCTTGATCGCCTTCGGGCTGAGCAGAGGAAGCGAGAGGCGTGAGGCGGGACACTAGGCGGGACAAGTACCTGCTCAGGGGATTCTTCGCAACCACCCTCGGCCTGATGTGGCTTGCGGCCGCAAAGCAACTTGTAGAGTTTCGGCCAGGACCGTACATCGCAGTCTTCTGCATGGCCTTTGGAGCGGAGATGGTCGCAATCGGGCTAATCAGAGAGCGCGCGAGAAGGTCTTTGCCTTGAAGATTGATCCGCTGCCATCCGCAATCGCCGTCGGCATCTTCTTGATCACGATCTCGGTCCTTGACCTTTCGTTGGCGCCCGAGACGAGCAAGGCCTATCTGGCGATCATGTGCGGAGCCATGTTCTTCGCCGCGTCCATTGTCTCAAGACGAGGAGGGGCTGCTGAGTTGGGTGCTCAGACCGTCGCCTCCTATGCCACGCTCTTGGTCGCCGCGCTCGTTTTCTTCTCGCTGCCCCTTCCGGTACCCATTTTTTCGCTCGTCACCGGGCAGGAGGCCGTCCTTAGCGAAGCCCATGAGGGAAACATCACGACTGCCAGGGTCCTCATCAGCTTGGATATGGTGAACCTTGAACTCTCGCTCGAGAACTCCAACACGTCGGGATACAGGATAAGCTCCGAGATGGCAGCCCGGGGCGTGACCAAGAAGGCAGCGTCCCGGGTCTTGGAGAAGTGCAGACTCGAGATATTTGACGTGGGGGGCAACATCAGCGTCCGATTGACGGGGCCCAAGCGCCTGCAGATAAGGGTTAGGCCTCGCCTGACCATCCGGGTGCCGACGAACGCCACCGTAAACCTCGAGGTCAGATCTACCAAGGGGTCGCTGAACCTGACCGGGCTCTCCTGCGGAAGGATAGGCGCTTGGATGAAAACGGGCACCATCAGCGCCCGTTCTCTCAGCGCGTGGTCGTGCGAATTGGTCCTGGACAACGGTCCAATCGACATCGAAGTCGTGGCTCGACAGCTTCGCCTCCAGACCATAATCGGCGACATCCGCGTCCTGTCGCTCAGGCCCGAAGCCGATCTGTCGGCAGAAAGCGTTAATGGCAAGATAGACGCTCGGCTGAACTTTTCGGACGAGATCGGCTACTGGGTCGAGGCCGACACAATCGGTGGATCCATACAGGTCAACCTGACCAACGTTCTCGTGATCAAGCAGAAGACCGGCTTCATCTCCGTCAGAAGCCGAGATCTAGAGGAGAAGAAGGCGATCACCAACGTATATGCAAGGACGACAACGGGCAACATCACGATAGCTCAGGCCTAGCCGTCCAACCACTTCGAAATGCCGACAGCGCACACACTACTTCTTGGCCTTGGCCAGGCCCAGGCGTGCCCTCATGTCCTTGTTCCGGATCAGCTTTCCGACGATGTCTTTCAGCAAGGGATTCTCTCCGCCGCGGTTCTTCGTCTCGTACTCAAGGGCCATGAGCGTCTCACGAATCTTCTTCTTGACCGCCCTAGAGGCCAACGGCATGGACGCCTTCTGGTAGAGGGAAGAGCTCTCGTCGTAGCACACGATGGCCCTCTTCATGCATTCAACTCTGCCACCAGGGTTTGATGACTCCTTGTACGCCTTGAGCATGAGGAGGTCACCTTGACCCTCCAGTGACGAGGCTTCTAGCAATCCGGAGGAATCGATCTTCATCTCAATCTAAGATCTGCGGCAGGATGCCGAATCTTCTTAAATCTTGTCAACTCTCCCGACCCCGGTATGCGATCTCCACTCCTGTATCCCGCCTCCGTTCGGACTCTGCCACGACTAGGCCGGCGATTATCGCTGCAGAACAGGCCAGTTGGACTGCTGAGAGCGAATCACCCAGAAACGCTCTCCCAAGTATCAGCGCGACGACCGGAACCAGGAATATGAAGCCCGCCGCCCTTGAAGCCTCCATGCGGCTGAGAGCCCCGACATAGCATGAATAGGCCAAAACCGTCGGAACCAACGCGAGGATGAGCAGCAGTCCTACCTCTGAACCGGATAACTTGGCCACCCACCCGAGCGGTTCGGTCGCCGCCGCGAAAGCCAATAGAGGAATCGTCCCGCCGATCGAAGTTCCGGCAAGCAGCGACATGGGGTGCACCCTATCCAGTATGGACGCCCTCAGCGCAACGGTGTAGAAGGCGTAAGCCACGCTGCTGCCGACGATCAACGCCAGTCCGTATGCGGAAGCGTTGCCCGACCCTTTCGAACCGAACGAGAGCACCATCGTCCCCGAGAACGCCGCGATCGACCCAACCAACCTCCTTGCACCAAACCGCTCGTCCAGAAGAACCGCCGCGATGATGGCAGTGTAGATCGGGCCCGCCCCTTGGACGACCCCGGACAGGCTTGCGCTGAGATGGAGCATGCCGTAGTTTTGGAGGATGTTCGGCAGGAAGGTGCCCACGAAACCTATGGCGAAGAACCTTCCCCACAAGGCACGGCTGAGGAGCTGATCCCGCAGCCTCGGAATCGCAAGGGTCACGCATAGCAGGACGAGCGCAGCGATCCCAAACCTTGCCGCTGCGAGTCCCGCCGGCGGCAGGGTGCCCAGCGCCATCTTTATCCACGTGAATGATGCTCCCCAGCAGACGACGGATACGAGCATCAGGCAGCTCCCAACCAGGCCCGAGTTCGATCGGCTCTTCAACGGCCGGTCCAGGAAATCCTTCGATAAATGTCTATCAGTCGGCGAGTCGGCGACTAGCCGGCCAGCCATCCTACGTTCGTTCTGCACCCCCTGGCAGCTTTCCAGTTGATTATCGTTAGGGCAACCTTCGGGCAGCGAGCCGCGAGCCGTGAGCCGTGAAACCTTTATTAGGCCTAGTCCGTGCTGCCTCGCACGCGGGTGATCGCGATGAAGTTGGCATGCCAGGAAAACTTGGTTCCGGGCAAGACCCTGAACGAGAAGCTCACCAAGATGGAGTCGTACGGATTCAGGGGGGCCGAATTCTGGGGCCGAGGACTGCCCGAACGGATGGATGAGATAAAGGAAGCCCTTGCCTCCACAAAGCTGAAGGCCTCAACGATATGTGCGGGCTATGGGGGGTGCCTGCTGGACACCGACAAGAACGAGAGGAAGAAGGCAATGGAGGACATCAAGGCGCTCCTCAAGGCTGGAGCTGACCTCGGCGTGGTTGGGCTCATCACGGTTCCGATCTTCGGCGGGCCGCGCATCCCGGACCTCACCCCTTACGCGCCTGCCGTGGAGATAGAGAAGAAGCTGCTCGTGCTGGAACTCAAGGAGCTCGGCAAACATGCACAGGACGTCGGGTGCCTTGTCCTGTTGGAGCCGCTGAACAGGTACGAGACGCATCTTCTCCGTACCCTGAACGATGCAATGGAGATCCAGAAGGCGGTGGGCATCGACAGCGTGAAGATAATGGCGGACTTCTTCCACATGAGCATTGAGGAGAGGGACATCGCAGCAAGCCTTCGGGAGGCTGGGGACGCTGTGAGCCACATACATCTGGCCGACAGCACGAGGCAGCTGCCCGGTTACGGGCATACCGATTTCAGGTCCGGCTTCGCCGCGCTCAAGAAGATTGGATACGACAAGTACATGGCACTCGAATGCGGCGTGCCCGGCGACCCCGAGGTTGAGCTTCCCAAGGCCGTCAAGTACCTCAAGTCGTGCATGTGAGGCGATTACGTGCCGGTCAGAGTCGGATTCGTCGGCGTAGGCGGAATAGCGCAGGGACACCTCAACAACGTCAAGAGGAATCCCCTGGCCGAGCTCGTCGCCGTCTGCGACATAGTTGAGGAGAAGGCGAAAGCGGCGTCCGAGAAGTTCGGCGCCAAGCCCTACACCAACTTTGCGGACATGATCAAGAGGGAAGATCTGCAGGCGCTCTACGTCTGCGTCCCGCCGCACGCACACGGCAAGGTCGAGTTGCTCGCGGCTGAGAAGGGGATATCCCTTTTCATAGAGAAGCCGCTGGCCTCCGACCCGCTCACCCCGGAGAGAATCGCAAAGGCCATCTCGAGAAAAGGGGTGATCGCAAGCGTGGGTTACAACTGGCGTTACAGCGACATGACGGACAGAGCCCTCGAAATCCTTAAGGACAAGACCATCGGACTGGTCCTAGGATACTGGATGGGCGGGCTGCCCGGGGTAGCTTGGTGGCGGGTGAAGGCCCAGTCGGGAGGCCAGGCCGTTGAGCAGACGACTCACATCTTTGACATGGCGAGATGTCTCGCCGGCGAGGTCAAGACCGTCTATGCATCGGCTGGGCTCCAGTGCATGAAGGACGTGGAGAACCTCGACGTGGAGGACGCCTCGGCCGTGAACCTCACCTTCAAGAACGGGGCGCCTGGAGCCATAATCTCGACCTGCATGCTCAGCCAAGGCTATCGGGTGATGATCTCGGTCTTCTCGAGGGACCTAGCCTTGGAGCACACGCAGGGGACCCTCAGGATCATGACCCCTGCGGAGGAGAGGTTGCTCAAGTCAAGGGTCGACCCATATGCCAAGGAGGATGAGATCTTCATCGAGGCAGTGTCGACGGGAAATGCCTCAAAGATAAGGTCGCCCTACGACGACGCGCTCAAGACCCACCGGGTAACGATGGCGGCAAACCGCTCCATGCGAACCGGTAGGCCAGTGGCACTGTAGGATTCGGGTTGGCCGGCCTTCCGCCCGTCTTAGGCCTTCAGCGTGGCGATCGCCCCGGGGTCAGATGGCTAGAGCGCGCAAGGAAGGCTTCGTCGAACACTTCTCCGAAAGCATGTACAAACTGCGGGGGGCGAGCTCTTCGATCGTTGTCCAGGAACGCGTGAGGCCCTACTCGAGCAAGCGGCATCTTCGCGTCCCATCTCCTGGCGCCGACCCAGGCAAACAGCCGGTTGGCAAAGGCCCGGCGTCCGAAAGCTGGCCGCGAAGGCGAGCTTGGGCGGCATTATCTTGCCGAATGCCAAGCGTGCCACGAGGCATGGGCCTAGCAGCCCGAATCGCAAACCCAGTTCGACACTAGAAAGATTCAGAAGGGCAAGAAAGCAAGGTCCGTTAGAGAATCTGGCAGCGATACGAATCAAAAGCACGGAGAGAGCGCGGGGGGTCCTCTACAGATCCTACCCCCGGATCAGCGGCGGCAGCTCAGCCAACCGACACCTCGTTATCGCCCTTGCTGCCGACGGAGAAGGAAATGGGTCGTGCGGGGATCTCGAGCATCTCGTCCGGACGCAGCAGGGAGACGGCCGCCTCCCTTCCGATGATGTGTATGTAAAGGATTCTCTCGGGGCTCACTAGATCCGGGCGCGGCCTCGCGATGCGATGCCAAAGCACCTCAACCAGCCGGGCCAGGGCACTGGAGGGTCCGCCCGTCCTGTACACCACCATCTTCCAGCCTTCGCCCTCGCGGATCCCATCTGCGACCTTGGAGGCGAGCTCGGCGACTCTGACCGGATCGCTCGTGCACCAGAAGTCTGCGGGAATCCAGCATCGGGTGTATGAGAACCTCTCCGGCTGGATGGCGTACAGATACCTGAGACGCCTCACCACCCTGCGTGGCTCTTCTTCCACAGCAAGCTTCACGACGCCCTCCACGTCGGCGTCAAGCAGCGACGCCCGACTTCGAACCGCGCCCAGCAGGTCGCAGACCTCAAGCCTCGCCTCCGCCGGGCAGGCCCGATCGTACGTTGAGAGCAGGTTGGCCAGGCGCTCCATCGAACCAATACAAGTCAAGCGGCTAGAAATATTGAACGCCTACACCCAGGAGATTCCCTGCGAGGGTCTCGGCGCCAGTCCAAGAGCCAGCCTTCAGTCCGCCGACCCATGGACCCTACTCCAATTCGGCGTGGAGGTCTTCAAAAAGCCCCGTGAAGGCGTTGATGTACTCCTTTCGCTGCCCGTCCTCTGAGGCGTAGGTGACCTCATAGTAGGGCATATGCACGAGGCGGACCCCCTCCAGTCGATATCCGGGGTAAATGGTTCGCACCAATGCTTCCACGCCGTCACGGTCGTATCTCATTTCGAGGACGCGTTCGGCCCTCAGCACGGCGGTGCTGGGAAGCTGCCCCTTGACCGAGTCCGGCCTGGGAGGGAACCTGATCCCCTTGGACAGGGAGCCTCTGAGGCGCCCCTTCCTGTCCTCGGAAAGTTCTATGATCCCCTTGTCCGAAAGCTCCGTCATGGCCTCGCGTATCTTGGCCCTGCCCATGCCAAGCTCCGCCTCGCATTCCTCGGGCATCCTCCCATGGATCACGCAGCGCAAGACGCCAAGATGCCTTTCGCCAAGCGAGGTCAGGGAACGAAGGTTGCTTGACCTCCTGAAGTCGCGGAAGTCCACGACGAGCTCCCTAAGGTATGCATCGAAGAGCACCGTGCACCTGACCACAAGCCTGCCCGTCAACCACCCCTGCTTCCGAAGCGACAGGGTCGATTCGAACATCGGGCAGTGAACCAACTGAACCGACTCTATGAACTCCTTTGGCCTGCCCGTCCAGCTCTTTCTTATTCTCTCGAGTGCCATGCCCTTGGCGGAGTCCAGACGGAGAACCACCGGGTAGGACTCGACCTCCTGACCGTGCAACGCCCGCGCTTCTGCTGTGTGCGAGCGCACCTGGGATGTCTGGACAGCTGACGGTTCCGGCTTGGATTCAGCCCCAATCGTAGGTTCCATGAGGCTCGAGAGGCCGACCTCTTCCTCCTGGGCCACCTCTTCCCTCTCAAGAGCCGGGAACTCCTCCGTCACCTCTTGCGACTCCGGACCGCTGACTATTAGGTGGTCCGCGTAGTATCTCGCCTTCCCGCGGCCGGCATGCTCCGAACCCAGGATGATCCTAGGAACCTTCTCCCCCTGCTCGGGCTGTTCCCCGGCGTCCGCACCAGACCCTTCACCCGCCTCCAGATCGCTCGGGAGGCCGGGTGGACCAAGCGGAAGTTGGAGCTCAGCCTCAGCGGGTTCTTGGGAAGCCGGCTCATCCGGGCTTGCGGAGACTATCTCCAGCGGCTCGGCCGGGGTTTTCTCCACGGTCGCGGAAGGCGGGACGCGACCCGCCTCCTCGCCCCATATGCTGGGTATGCTCGAAACTCTCCCTTCCTGGGTGGGGCCCGGTCCCGCCTTGCTCGATGTGTCGAGAGGCGGAAGTTGCTTCTGCGGCACTGACTCCTTTCCCGAATGGTGGGTGAGCCTGGGCCTTATCTGTATAAGGAAGGCGCGCTGCTGCGTCTTCTGGTCAGCAAGGATGGCAAAGCCGGACGGTATCCCTCGGACGAAGTCGGAATCGGCCAACTGGGGAGGAAGCTTGGCCGGCACCCTCCGCAGCAGCGCCGCTATATCATCCTCCAACCCGAGGCTGTGGCCGATCAGGATGTCCACCTGCGACAGTATGTCATCATCCGTCGCAGCCGGCCTCTGCGTCGCGAATACCAAGGCACAGCCAGGCTTGCGCCCGACCTTGGCGTACTCGATGAGGGGCTTCGATGCCGCAGTCAACCCCCTCCTTGGGATCAGAAGGTGGGCCTCGTCTATCATGAGCCAGGTCACGGGGATTCTCGGACCCTCGCCAGCGAGCCCAAGCTCCTCCCTGCGGGCATTCTCCATCCTCGCTTGCAGGATCTTCTTCGCTATGATCCCTACTATCAACGCCCTCATCTGGTTCTCAAGCTTGGGGTGGCTTACGTCGATCACCGTCACCCTGTCCCAGACGGAGATTTCCTCTATGGGGGTTCCCTCCCGGGAAAAGATGCCCCAGTTCTCGGCGGCCTTGAGTCTCGCGATCACGCTGCGCCGGGTCGAGCGCGCGTATCCCTTCTCCTCCGAACAGAGCTCGATATCCCTATCCATGACGTCGATTATGTCCTCGATCGTGTAGTCACTGCCCTTCCCCGGGATGAATTCGACCTCGTTTAGGCCCTTCCTGACCTTGTACCCTTGCCTAACTTTCTCCAGCGCCTCACCTATGAGCAAGCCTTGAATCTTGAACCTGTCCAGGCCGAAGACCAGGCACCATTCCTCCGAGGTGAGCTCGGACGGCTTAATGGAGAAGGACCCATCCAGAACGTCGTTACCTTGTCCGAAGATCCCGAGAGGCCCGAGGATGCGGACGTTATCCAAGGCTTGGGGCTTGAGCCCCCATCTTTCCAGCTCGCTGATCTCCTTCCGGTTCTGGTTTTCCTTCTTCAGCGACCAGTAGATGCCTATCGGATCGACTATCACGGTCCCGATGCCGATCCTGGTTCTGCATAGTTCCTCGGCAATGACGCCCAGGGTGTAGCTCTTCCCGCCGCCCCTCTTCCCGCAGATGAAGATGATGTGGGGAAACTTGGCATCGACATAGACGCGGTACCCGTGGAAGGACTGCCCACTTGCCTGTTTCTCGCATACCGCCCCGATGTCAAGGAGGCCCTCGAATCCCTCCCGCTTCTGCTCTTTCTTGGTCCTCCCGACAATGATCGCCTCCTTTCCCGGGTCAAAGACCGGGTCGAGGCGCTCGTCCACTATGGGCCGGAAGCTCGTGCTAGCGTAAAGTCTTCCCAACCGCGGCGGCTCCCGCGTCTCAAAAGATTGGCAATCCTCTTATATTTTTTCCAAGATCCAGCGCGCAATGGCAGCCACGATTCGCGCGACAGGGACCGCCGGTTGGCTACCGTCACGACCTAAGAATGGGGCCCTCGACGAGCGAGGTCAGTGGTCGGCCGATTCCCCGCCTTTCCGATGGGCCAAGAAGCTCCACCGAATCATCGCCGCGATGCAGATCAGGCCCAAGGCCCAGAAGATGCCGAGGAGGACCATCCTGCGCATTCTCTGAGATCGAGCCCTGCCTTGGGAGCGGGCGAGAAGCTCATCCTGCGTCTTCTCCCGTTGGGCGACCACTTCATGGTAGTTCGCTGAGTACGCATGGAAGCGTACATTGCCCTCGCAGACCCAGCGGTAAGCATCGGCCAACAGAACCTGGAACTCGGGCTGCTCCAGGAGCTTGCCGTAGTAACTCTCCGCGGTGGGCTGTTCCCTCAAGAAAAGGCCCGTGAAGGTGGCCGACCGTCCCCCGCGCTCACCCTCATAGGCGATCACAAGCGGTGCCCCGGTCTTCTTCTCCCGGAACAGCACCGTCCTTTTCCCTGGCAGAGCTTGCACATCGACGAGCTTCTTGTCCTGGTCACTGGCATAGGCGAAGAACTGCCCTACGACGTCGAAACTGTCCGGAAGCCCGTCTGCGAAGCCTTCCAGGCGATCGGCCCTCACGTACTCATTCACGTATGTGCCAGCCTTCCTCACGCCGCTCCCCGTGGTGTTGCCGAAGGCCGGGAAGACCAACCTGGCCAGGTCGCCCACCTGCGTCTGCCACGAACAACCGTAGAAGCCGATGGCCGAGCCGCCGCTGCGGAAGTACTCGGTGACTGGTTCGACCAACGCCGTCAGATCGCCGGGGGCAACGGAGGTCAGGATCAAACACTTGACGTTAGGGAGCGCTAGGAGGGACCCCACGAGGCTGGGATCGCTGGCCACGATGATCTCCTCCCCCTGAACGCACGAGGCGTTGAGAGCTGCCGCGACCCCTTGCGCAAGGACCCTCATGCTCCCGTCGTAAACCACGATGATTGGCCGGAACTCTGCACAGAGGGATGGGGATATGAGTAAAAACGACGCCGCCCAGAGACAGAACGCTGCGCCCCTCACTGCTTCACCCCCCTCTGCATCGGGTCCATCAACACGGCCTCCAGCGCGCCGTCGCAGTAGCCGGTGACCAGCTCAATCAGGTATCTCTCGGGCGCCCAGGTCACGATCTGACGGAGGCCGTCTTCCGGGATATCGATCGTGAAGGATACCGAGAACCTTTCGTCTCTCTTAACGGCCTCGAAAACGAGGACGCCGTCCGCGGGCGCCTCCGATATGCGCGGCAATTGTTTCAGCATGGTGCCGGGCCTGACGTACTCCTTCTTCTCAGTGCCCCGAGAGATCGTGAGGTACTGCAGGCTCCGCTCCGGCTCCATGAAGAACCCGGGGTAGCCCTCAAAGTAGCGCACCTGGTCGCCCCTCACGAGCATCGCAAAGACGAGCGGCAGCTTTGACATCATGGACCTATTGTTGAATGCCTCAAGGAACCTGGAGAAATCCGCGATCGTGGCTCTGTACCTAGTCCCGTTCAGTTCGGCGTCCCTTTCGATGATTTCGGCATATCCTCCCAACGCCGCCACGTAGCTTTCGAGCTTGGCAACGTTAGGTAGGTCACGTAGGTCCACCGATCCGGAGGCGTTCGCGCCAAGATCCTTCTCGTACAGGGACGAGAAGCGCAGCTCCACCCTCTCGAAGTCTCTCGTTGCCATGAAGGAAAACGACAGCTCGCTGTCAAGACCCATGGCTTGCGCGCGCTTGACCAGCGCCAGGGGATACTCGTTCGCGAGCACCAACAACGCGTCCTCTTCCTTCGGCTTCACGATCGTGGCCACAAGCAGCGTGGAAAGTATCACGGATGAGGCGATTATGGCCCCAAGACGTGGATCAATCCTCGGCAAGTTCGCCATCCTCCTAGACCCGAACCCTAGCTCACACCCTCTCAAGCCGCGTGAGTCGAACTTCGGCATACATCTTCCTACGGACCATCAGCGTATAAAGCAGGAAGCCGCACAGCAGGAACGTTCCCGTCACGGAAGCCCACTCGATCAGATAGACGTTGAAGAGCGCCTTCCTCGCCAGCGCCCTCGCCTCGTCCACCTTCTCGTTGACGAGCCTCATGGCGTTTTCGTAGGCCTCCAGCGCGGATGCGTATTCGCCCGAGAAATAAAGCCTGTCCGCCTCAGCCCTCGCTCTATCGCAGTCGATCGCCGCAGCCGTAACGGCAGCGAAGTTGCCCCCAAAGCTGTCAACGATCTCAACCATCGAGTCAAGCGTCGAACGGACGTCCCAGTACTGCCTCGCCCTGCGCCTTATCATGTAGACGACGTCAAGATCGTCAGGAAGCCTTCTTCCCGCGGTGAACATCACCATGTTTATGGCGAAGTCCGGGTAGTACTCCCAGGTCATGAAGATCATCCCCCCGGCAGGAGTCCAATCCGTGGTCATCGAGAAGCCCCTTCCCTTGCCGACATCCCACCAAGCCAGGTGCGGTATCCTTCCGTAGCTGAAGGTCTCACCCTCGGCGACTAGGTGCGAGGTTTGCTTCAGCACCGTGAGGTGCCCCTCGCTGAAGACGCCCTTCGTCCCCAGCGTATCCCACGGCAGGCTCTTTCCGAACTCGCCCTCGCGGTCAACGATGACCATCCGGATTGATTGGTCGCAGTACCGGTGATCCAGCATTTCGACCGGCAGTACCTCGGCCACGGTCGTGGTGCTCCAGCTTGGCATCACCGTTCCCCTCCCCTCGTAGCTCTCGGCGCCGCCTATCATGATGATGCCAAGCCCGCTATCTGTGACGGCCTCGCTCATCCAGCTTATCTCAGCTGGCCTGAAGACGTCCTTGTTCGCATCGCTGAGGATTATGACGTCGAAGCCGTTCTTCAGCCGATCGGGAGTTCGTGGCATGTAATACCTCATCTGCTTGTTGATGAGATCATAGGTGGCGTGGAAGGTGCAGGCCGTGACGGGGGTGGCGACGAAGCTCGGCTCCAGTTTCATATAGGGAAAAGGGCTTCTGGCGGTGATCGCATCCCCCAGATACAAGACTCGAATCTTGCCGGTCTGGGGATCGGACCTCATCTCCCTGGCCTGGCTTCCGCTTGTCGCCAGCATCAGGACACATGCCAAAGTAAGTCCGGTTGCCAGACTCCTTTGCACGGGCATGGTTTGGGACGGATCCTGGATATATATCCAACCCCTGAAGCCCGGAACCCAAGCCCGTCCGAAGTTGCAAGGAAAGGGCGCGATCAACCCGGTAGGTTGCGATTTGCCGAAGCCGGCTGCACATCGAGGTTGTCCGCCATGAGGTTCTGCCCGGATGCTTACACAGTCCACATTCCGTACGTACCGGGGAATAGCAGACTGTCCGGATTACAAACTCCCTTTGGGGAGGTTAGGTAGGGCGTCTCTGCAAACGGTTGCGCCTGGACCTGAGGATCCGAGCTGGCGGTTGCCCCGGCAAGAGGTGCACCACGCGGCACATTGGCTTCGACCTTCTTCCGACGTATCTCATAAGGGCTTAGCGGCCATTTGCCTTAGAGTTCCTCGATGGACACCTCCAACTTGGCAATTCTCGCAGCGTGGGTGAACGGTGACCCACGCCTAAGGGGCTGGCGACCGATGATTTCCTACGTGACCGCCACAGGCGTGCCGATTCTTGTGCCGCAGAAGTTGCGGACGAGTTCTGCGTCTACTGGAGGGTGTTGCCCTCCGTCCGTGGCCTGAACGCCACAGGACCGATATGATGGCGAACGTCGTGCTGTATTCGCTCGACCTGCCGTTGGTCTTAGACGTTCGCGCAAGACGCGAGGCCGGCTTCCCATGTCAGACCTCAGAGCCCAGGAATCGCTGGTGGCCTCCATGATTGAGTACGCCGAGAAGTTCGGAGCCAACACCGTTCCGCTATCCGAGCGGGTCTCGAAGTCGGGCGCCGAGATGGGAACCGCCAAGCAGCACTATCTTGATCAGGAGTACGACAGCGCGATCACATCATGGACTCGATAACCTCGGCGATGGCCGAATAACCAGGGAAGCCGTGGATTTGAAGAACGCGGCGATGCGGTGGGTTTTTCTGTCCGAGTGGCTGGTCGTCACGGGGACTTTCTGCATTTCCGGCATCTCTGTGTGGAGCCTTATGGTTCGTCGGAAGGCCTACAGGGCCGCCGCCACCACCCGCGTTTCCCCTGCGTACAGAGGCAGGGGGATATGGTCTGAGGAGAAGCGGTAGGTCAAGGCGGCCTTCTCCGGTAGTAGAAGGGTGGAGGCTTCTTCCTCTCCTCCTCCAGAAATGCTAGGATCCCGTCCGCGCCCCCTCCCGATCGCGCCAACACAGCCAGACGCCCATCAAGCCTTCCGACGTCCAAGACCGCGGCGGACGCGGGGTTGAAGCGCTCAAGCTCCTCGTCAGCCAAAGGCTGTGCTATCAGACCCGTGGCTTCATGTAGAGAGAAGGGCAACCTCTGTACCCCTTGGCTGGTGCCATAGTAGCGCTTCGGATGCATGACGCACCTCAACAGGTCCTCGGGGCACTGCTCGCCCGCCTTCCGGATCAGAAAGTGCTTAAGGTTTAGAAACAGCCTAGGGGCGACTGCCAGGAAGGGCCGTCCGTCGATCCGGTCAGGGAAGGCCGACGATGGGATGTGGACGTGAAAGCCGCTGGAACCACTGAACTTGACCCAGTGAGGGACATCCAATTCCTCGAGGACGCCCGCGATGGATGCGGCGACCCTTCGCGCCGGCTCCAGGGATGTCCTGCCATCTATGTCCAAGAAGAAGTTGAAGGAGTCCTTTGTGCCCTCATCGCCGAACTGGGATGGCGGCCTCGCGTAGCCCGCGTGCGTCGCATGCAATCCAGGATAGCCTTGGGAAAGCGCCGGCAGGCCTTCCAGCAGCTTTCGAAACCCTTCCCTGCTGGAAGGGAATAGAGGCTTTGTGAACGAACTCTCGATCTCGTCTTTCGCATAGTTGACAACGATGCCCCTTCCCCTAGCCACCCGGAACATCGCTTCTAGGATCTCAGCCGTACTGGCTAGGTATGAGTAGGGACCCTGGCCCAAATTCGGCAAGGGTCAGACCTCCCCTTCCTCCTGAATAGCAGGCCAGCTAAAAAAATGCTGACCTGTGCTCCGCTCTCCGCACTCCTAGCGCATTACTTCATGAGAAGCGGGATCAGGTCAATCAACCGGCAGGAGTAGCCCCATTCGTTGTCGTACCAGGCGATGACCTTGGCCATGCTGCCGCCGATCACGTTGGTCGAAAGGCCGTCCACGATCGCGGAGTGCGAGTTGCGCATGAAGTCGGAAGAGACTAACGGGAGCTCCGAGTAGTCAAGGATGCCCTTCAACTTGCCCTTCGCGGCCTTCTTGAAGGCGGCGTTGATGTCCTGGGCGGTCGTCGGAGCCTTCAGGTCCGCGACGAGGTCCACCACGGACACGTTCATCACGGGGACCCTCATCGCCAGCCCGTCCATCTTGCCCTTCAGTTGCGGCAGGACCTCGCCTATAGCCTTTGCCGCGCCGGTAGTGGTGGGGACTATGTTCATTGCCGCCGCCCTTGCCCTCCTCAGGTCCCTGTGCGGGAAATCCAAAATGACCTGGTCGTTGGTGTAGGCATGAACGGTGGTCATGAACGCTCGCTCTATGCCCCAGTTCTCGTCCAACACCTTGGCTACGGGGGCCAGGCAGTTGGTCGTGCACGACGCGTTGGAGATGATGTTGTGCTTCTTTGGGTCGTAGGAAGCCTCGTTGACGCCGAGGACCAACGTCACGTCGGGTTCCTTCGCCGGAGCCGAGATCAGGACCTTGGACGCGCCAGCCCTCAGGTGCTTTGACGCGCCCTCCCTGTCCGTGAACCTCCCCGTGGACTCTATGACCAGTTCGACCCCGAGCTTCTTCCATGGGAGCTCTGCGGGATCCTTGATGGCGAAGACCTTCGTTTCCTTCCCGTCCACGACGATCGCATCCTCCTTGGCGGAGACCTCTGCCTGCAGATTCCCCAAGACCGTGTCGTACTTCAGAAGATGGGCGAGGGTCTTGGCGTCCGTCAGATCGTTTGCCGCAACGATCTCGATGTCCTTCCTTCCCATGGCGGCTCTGTAGGCGTTCCTGCCGATCCTGCCGAATCCATTTATTGCCACTTTGACTACCATTGCACCACCCAGTTCGGGAGTCCTGCTGGCTCTGCCGAAGGATATAAAAATTGATTCTCATCGACCACGGGCTGCGAGCGGCAACGATCCCTTCCCCCAAACGCACCTCGATTCCTGCGCCGTCACTCCTCTTCGGAGATTCGACTCCGACGTCCTCAGCGGGACAGCCTCTCAGGGGTGCAGAAGCCAACCACGGGCATAGGGACGGGACCCAGACGGGCGGTAAGGGACCAAAGCTTGCGGCAGACGAAGACGAAGCCAAGGCCTCTCGGCACGCGATGCCTAGCATGCTCGCAGGCCCAGTTCTTGCTTGATCCTAACCTCAAGCATCGCTCGTACGACTTCGAAAAGCTTGCGAGTGTCAACCAAACGCACCTCGGCGCCGCCGATCATGCCCTTGACCTGGCCGCCCCGATCGTCCAGAGGTCCATCGACCTTGCGGAAATCTCCCAGGAACTCCTTCCAAGACTCGGGCAACTCCACCCCGCAGTCACGAACTGCCACCCACTCCGCCACGTGTATCGTTGAGTTGACGCTGTGATCGACACCGATGAGCAGTATCTTTCCCCCCGCCTCCATCATCCTGTAAAGCGGATGATCCTCAAGCCTCTGTCCGGGTCTGTTGTCGTGTCCCTCCAGGATTCTGTTCGCCAGCTTCCCCCAGGCCGCAAATGAGCCTGAGTACTGGTGGCTCCTGATGGTCCCGGGACGCCGCCAGAAGGTGTCAGGAATGATTCCGGTCCAGGCCGGCATCCTCCATGGCCTAACTTCTTCGGCAGGAAGGGGCGGAGCATTCCGGACGAGCTTGACGTCGGTCGAGCCCGTGAAAGTCGAACCCTCGAAGTGCATCTCCCATCCGTTCCGGTCCATGATGCGCTTCCTCTCGCCCAGAAAACGCCGGTAGAGGTCTTCCACGGACGCGAACGGATACCTGATTCCGGCCTCCTCGGATATGGCCTTGAGCCGCTGCCACAAGGCTACTGCCTTGCCCTCGAAAACTATCCCT
Organism: uncultured Thermococci archaeon; assembly: GCA_964549615.1. GTDB lineage: Archaea > CAYQAE01 > CAYQAE01 > CAYVLA01 > CAYVLA01 > CAYVLA01. Next base: position 121,715 of record CAZJVP010000020.1, read on the forward strand.
CGTCCGGAGCCTTCGGAGCCATTGATCCCGGCTTGGAGAGCAAGGGCCTCCAAGAAGTAGATCAGCTCCCCGCTGTAGGTTGGCATAACCAGAGTTCCCTCAGGCGTCAACACTTCCTGCAGCGCATCTATCACTGCATCGGCGCCTCCCACCACGTACCCCAGACTGCTGAGGCGGCTATGGACAACGACGTGATCCCCAGAAGCCAGCCCCATGGATCGTAGTCCCGAGGCAATTTCCTGCTTTCCGACGACCACCCCTCGCCCACCGGCCATCGAATCCCTGCGGGTTCAAAGCGCCATATCACTTTTTCCCCAAGACGCCAAGCCAAAGGTCGGCCGCCACCAAGATCAGGGGCACCCTCAACGAGACTAACACGGTTGCCGCTCGCGGTCATCCTCGTTCTTGCCTTTTGAGCCCTCATGCCTTACACGCGATGCTCATTGCGATGCGGATAGTCGGCATCTAGATGGCCTGCGTCTAGGACGCGATCATGCCACTGCCCACCGACCAGCTCACCGACCGGCATCATTCTGGGGCTGCAACCTCGATCGCCATCCTTTCGTCCCCTTCGGCGCACCAGCTGCTTACCGGCTTGTGCTCAGAAACCTTGCTCTTTTGAGCTAGTCAGCGCGCCTTCGCATTTGACCGAAACTCGGGCCGGTGCGCACGCGCCGAGCAGGATAGATTCCGAACGTCACCGTCCCACCATCTGTGTAAGGGTCCCCGGGGTCGGGACATTGCACGTATGCTACCCCGCCATCTGGCCCCAGCCCGAGGGAGGCCGGACTCATGCCCCGGCTTAAACAGGCCAGGAACGGAAGGATGGAGCCCAACGCGTGCGAACATAGGGCGTCGCTTCTACGCAGGTCAAGCCTATACCCCTGTCGGAAAATCATTCGATCGCCGGCCTTGTAGACTGGGCAGCGCCCTCGAATCCTCTCAACCTTAACCAACAGATCGCATCCCTTCTCCATGCAATTCCCCTCGCCGCCGCGCCCCAACGCGAAGCTGAAAAACGTTTTCAACCTCGGTGGCACCGGGGCTCCATGAACGCGCCGTCCCTTTGTCCGAACGTCGATAGGATTCGCACGATCCTCTCCAGCCAAGCCGTCGGAAAAGCGACGTCGATAAGGGGGTGGGTTCACCGGATCCGATGGAGCAAGAACGTGACCTTCGTGGTCGTGCGTGATCCGACGGGGATCATCCAGTGTACCGTTAAGCCAGACTGTCCCGACTTTGAGGCATCGAGGGACCTCACGATCGAATCATGCGTGGCCCTGGCCGGAGTGGTCAAAGAAGATGAGAGGGCACCGGGCGGGTTTGAAGTTTCGGTCTCCTCGCTCAAGGTCATCGGGAAGGCGCAGCCATTCCCCATAACCGAGGACCAAAGCACTCCCTTGATCCTCGACAACAGCCATCTGTGGGTAAGGTCGCGGGAGATGACGAACGTGATGATAATCAATGACTCGGTGAACCGGGCGATCAGGGAGTATTTCCGACAGCACGAGTTCTACCAAGTCGACCCCCCGATCCTAATAACGGCCGCGGTCGAGGGCGGATCCACCCTCTTCTCTTTGGACTACTTCGGAATGAAGGCCTATTTGACCCAGAGCTCCCAGTTTTACCTTGAGGCCTTCATCCAGAGCTTGGAGAGGGTCTACTGCTGCGCCCCCTCCTTTAGAGCCGAGAAGTCCCGCACCCGGCGCCATCTCACCGAGTTCTGGCATCTGGAGGCCGAGGAGGCATTCTGCGACCTTTGGGGTTCGCTGAAGACGCAGGAGGAAATGATCGCACATGTCGCACAGTACGTCGCGAGGGAGAGGCCCAGAGAGCTGCGCGAGCTGGGAAGGGACCCGTCGTATCTTGATTCTATCGAAGCTCCCTTCGAGAAGATTCCCTACGACGAAGCTATCGCCATCGTCCAGAAGAAGGGACTTGAGATGGAGTACGGCCAGGACTTTGGCGTCGATCAGGAGAGGGCGCTCGTCGAAGAGTTCGATCGGCCCTTCTTCGTCCACAGCTTCCCGAGCGAGGCGAAAGCCTTCTACCACCGGCCGGACCCGAACAATCCCAAAGTCGTGCTTTGCGCCGATCTCCTCGCGCCGGAGGGAAACGGCGAGATCATCGGCGGCGGCGAGAGGATATATGAGCTCGACCTCCTGCTTCAAAGGATAGAACAGGCGGGGCTGAACCCGGCCGACTACGCTTGGTACGTGGATCTGCGGCGGTATGGCACATGCCCCCACGCGGGGTTCGGGCTGGGGGTTGCGCGGCTGGTGAAGTGGTTCTGCAAGCTCGACCACATCAGGCAGGCCGTACCGTTTCCCAGGACGATCAACCGTATCTATCCCTGAAGACAAGTTAGGGCACGAGTCTTACCCAGGGCCCATCATCCCAGCCGCCTCATACGCGGACAGCCCGACCGTGTCTACGTTGGTGGCGAACCCGGGCCCGCCAGCAGCCACGTAGCCGTAGCTGGCGCCAAGCGGACTCGGTGTGATCCAGAAAGCATACAGCCGGCCCTCCTTGAGGCAAAACCGAAGCCGAACCGCCTTCCCGGCTAGGTCCGAGAGGTCCTCCCCCCCTTCCCATCGAACTTCGCGCAGGGTGGAATCGCACGAAACGGGGATACATCGGGCGAGCGAGAACGGTTCGATCACATTCCCCTTCCTGTCGAGCACTTCTACGCGGAGCTCGCCTTCCGCTGAGTCAACGTTGACGAAGAGGTGCCGTCCCTTGAACCTGACCATCCGGGTGACCAACGTGCCCCAGTCCTTGCCCGCATCCATCGAGGCGAAGCCATCCCGTCGCAACACCGCTAGGCCCGTGCCGCATGCTCCCGACTTGGACGTGCCTCGCACCCCGGCTCGACCGCTCACGTAGAAGAAAAGCCGGTCGCCCACGACCAGGCAGCAGCCCCCAGCTGATTGAACGTTGCCCCAGTTCCAGTCACCATACCTCTCCGACACGGGGATGAACGGGGTGCGGACCGGCCGATGCCAGTGGAAACCGTCGCGGCTGAAGCCCACGACGATCTCGTTAATCTTAGGCCGGTCCGTTGGCTGGCCCCGCCAAACGCTGAAAAGCCCGAGCAACAGGCTCTCGTACGCGACGGCGTCTAGGTTGTAGAGCTCCGGCCTCGTCATCAGGCTGGGGTGCTGCAGGTCAAGGCCGTCAGCCCGCGTCCAGAGGGGAGGTTGGCCAGCTTCCCAACGGGCCCCCGCAAGAACGTCCCGGTTCTCCCAGTATCGGCGAAAACGCCCCATCGTATCGGGCTCGTAGTCTCGCAGGCTAAAGACCCAGACCCGGCGGAAAGGATTCCAGAAGACGGTCGTGCGATCGCCGCAGGGACCGCTCCGGGCCGCAGCATCGGACCAGTGGATGCCATCCGCCGAGAAATGTATGGAGAGTCCCCAGGCGCCTTCGCGGTGGGAACGAAACATCTTGTAGCGCCGCGCCGGATCTGCCTCTTCCAGGTCCATCCATATCGTGACGGAATCCCGGTCTCCCCTATGGACGATGTTCGTGGGAGGACAAACGTCCAGCGACGGTTTTTCCCAGTGGATGCCGTCCCGCGAGACCGCATAGCAGGTCGAGCTGAAACCCGCCATGTACCACATCCTGAATGAGCTGGATTCAGGATCGTACCAGACGCCGTCGCTAAATACCATTGCAAGGGGGGAGTCGCTGTCGTTCTCCCAGAGCCTGTCAGGTTTCAGAACGGGATTGATGGGCAGATACTCCGCGGCGTGGAACGTTCGTCGGAGCGTCGTGTGCTCGATGAGAAAGTCGTCCACGAACAACTGGCGTCCGACGTCGATCGGGATGATCGCCGGAGGCCGAGCTAGGTAGGGGGGCAGCCCAGGATCCGAGGGAAGGGAACGCCTTCCCGGCGGCCAGGTGCGGGGAAGCCGGATGCCGTTGTAGAGGGTCTGGCTTCCCGACTTGTTCGCTGTACGCACCGTTGTTCGTTTTCCCATGTCTTTCATCTCGTGTGGACCGGGGCGGACCGCACAACTCCCGATAGGTCTTGCTCGGGGCAGTACGGCATCTCTGGGCGGAGACTTGCACTGCGCCCTTTTATAACCGTTGCGCGATCAAGCGATCAAGCAGCCGGACGGTCAAGGGATGGGACCGCGGGGTTCGGGATGCGGCCGGTTTGTCGCAAGCTTCATCGAGCCGGTATCTGAACAAGGACTGCGAGCCCGAAGTTCTATGCTCAGCCTAGCAGTTTTGAGCCTACGCCCGAAGATCGATGAGAACGAGCGCACGATTCAGCGGAAGCGAAACGTTGCATATGCGAATGCCGTCAAGGTAGGCTTCTTTTGTGCCATTGTGCGCATGGGCATGGACAACGACGGTCGGTCTTCTCTCTAGGATTATGGACTCGAACCGCCGGGTCCCGAGCCATGGAAAGCTTGACTTGGCCTCACCCTCCAAGGTCAAGTAGGTGGGGGCATAGTGGGTCAGGAGGATCTTGATGCCAGCGGGTTGCTCAAGGAGCTTGCCTACGGTCAAGACCCTGGCACGATAGATGTCCGTGATGTGTGGGATGTTTCGCTTCTGCCAGCTTGTCGGCCTTTCCAGGCTCCCGGTGGACCCGACGATCAGGGTGTCTGTGCCCCCGATGTCGAGCCTGGTTGCCTCGTCATCGAGAAACTTGACGGAGGGGTTCTGGCTACGTATGGCGGGCCTGTCCTCCTGAAACTCGGTGTTGCCGAAGGCAGCGATGATCGGGCACGCGACCCGGCGGCGGATGATCGATACCACGGTAGAGTAATCGGTGACCGCCCCAGGCTTGAGGACATCCCCTGCGATGAGGAAGACGTCCGGATCCCGATCTAGCGATCCCAGGGAGGACTCGAGAAGGCCGGTGTAGAGGGGATGGTGCATGTCCCCGACGGCCGCGACCAGCAACTCCTGCATCCTCCCGGTCCATCGCTAGGAGGCAGACCGGGGACGGATGTATTCTCCCTTTCCCTCGACTTCCGCGATCTCTCGCTTGACGAACCTGAACATGACCGGTGCTCCACATCTCGGGCAGTTCAGCAGATTCGGCTTGATCCTCGCGTTGCACCGTCTGCACCATGGCACCGCTACCTTCACCCGATCAACTCCGCCCCTCAGATGGCCAACCCAAAAAGAAAATGGTTTCTCAATATGCGAAGGGACGCCTCGGGGCAGCCCGGACCGAAGATAATCCCTTGCAGCGCTCCGCGCTGGCACCGGGCCGGGCCCAAGAAATATTAAAGAGAGTTTCCCCAGGACCCCGCCAACGGGCCCGTAGTCTAGTGGTTGCCGGTCAGGCCACAGATGACGTCACCCTCACACGGTGAAGACCCGGGGTTCAAGTCCCCGCGGGCCCACTCATATCCTGCCGGATAGGCACCTCCAAAGCACGCCCAGTCTCGCATCCAGCCTATCCTGCCGAACGGGCCGAGCCCACCCCGGGGACAGGCCTCCCTGAAAACCCCGCTCCACCCATCACTGGTGCGGTGCCTCGGAATCCTGCACCAGCCTCCTTCCCCAAACCACGAGCAAGGTTGGAAGGACGAACATTGTGGCGACGAAGCTGTACGTGATCGTCAGGGCTACGATCCCACCGAACTCCTTGACGGGCGGCAGCAGGGAAAACACGAGCAGGCCAAATCCCGCCACGGTCGTTGCCGCGGAGCCGAAGATGGCCGACCCTGTGTGGGTGACGCTCTCTTTGCAGGACTTGTAGGGGTCGCCCGATATGCGTATCTCTTCAGCGTAGCGATGGGACAGGTGTATGCCATATGTTATGCCCAGACCTATGGTCAGGGCGGACACGGTCACAGTCATGACGGTGTAGGGGATGCCAAGCGCGTACATGCTTCCCAGGATCCAGGCGCTGCACAGAAGCACGGGGGTGGTGGTGATGGCGCCCAAGACGATCGACCTCTCAGTCACCCAGAAGACGACAGTAAGGATCAGGAAGGAGGCCACTATGGTGATCACGAAGGACATCGTCATGCTTTCCTGCAGGCCGTCCAAGATCCGCCGGATCATGATCGAGGACCCTGTTACGCTTACCCTGTCAAGTATCCCCTTGCTCACCAAGGATCTGAGAGGCGCCGCATCCGACTCAAGTTCCTGGTAGAGAGCATCCGCGATGTCCCTGCTCGCAGACTTGATGCCTATCCTCATCACCGTGCTATCATAGCGGCCCTCGGCATCCCGGTGCAGAAGGGCGCGGGCCATCGAGCTTGTGAGCCTGCCCTCGTACAGGTGATCGAGCAGCTCTGTGATGTTCTCGGCCGGAACCGTCCCGTTCGGGGCCAGGCTTGACCGAAAGATCCGGCTGAACTCTTCGTCGTAGAGGTCAAGAGGGTCCGCGATGCGCCCATCGTCCGCCGCGTCCTGCATGAGGGAGAGAATTGATGATACGGCCGGCCGCATCCCGGCCGGGGTCGGAACCATCGAGATGTGCGCATCATCCATCATGTTGAGCGTGGTGGCCTGTATGGCTTGGAGCACCTCGGGGTCTGAGAGATTTCCCCTCACATAGATCTCCGAGCTAGCCGTCGTCACGTTGAAGTTCTCGAGGATGTAGCGGAGATCTTGGGAGTATTTCAGATTGCGTGGCAGGAAATCCTGAAGTTCGAACCTGGTCTCAAGCCGCGTCGCGGCCACGAGGGCCACCGCGGTGACAAGGATGGTAGCCCCGATCACAAGCCTTCGCCGGCGCTCGGCGGCCGAAGCCCCGAGCGTCAAGATCGCGCCTGCCGCCAGGGAATGGCTTGACCTTCCTCTGGGGCGAGCATCCTCCCCGCCACCAGAGCGCCTGTCCAGGAGCTGCCTGCATGAGGGAACCCAGGCCAACATCACCACGAACGCCGAGCATATCCCAAGGCTGCAAAGGATGCCGAACTCCCTGATCACGGAAAGCTCGGACGTCACATTCGAAATGAAAGCGACCACGGTGGTGATGGTCGCAAGCAGAAGCGCCGATCCAACCCAGGCGACGGAGGCGTGGGAGGATTCAGCTGGGGAGGATCCCCTTACCCTCTCCTCCTTGTAGCGGAGGGTGAGATGTATCCCGTAGTCTATCCCCATGCCAACTATCAGCACGGGCACCGCCAGCGTGAGGGGGTTGAACACGAATCCAAGCGTGGTGCCCAGGCCGTACGTCCACACAACGGAGAACCCAAGGGCAGACAGACTCAGAAGCACGTCCCACAAGCTTCGATACACGATGACCAGCACGACGACGATGAGCGCGAAGGCGCAGGGAAGCAGAATGGCCATCGATCTTCGGGTCGCGCTCAGAATCTGTTCCGATGTTAGATCGCCGGAGGCGACGCCCATAATCGTCGATCTGAGGTCCTGTTCCAGGATCGTTTTCTCCATAGCCCGCGCTGCGAGAAGAAGGGCATCGCCATTGGCATTTCCTTGTCTTGCCAACGTCGCGTTGAAACCAGCAAGGATGATCGTTCCCTGTGCCTCCAGTATCCCTTCATCGGGCGAGAAATCCTTGGTCACGCTGGCGATGATCCCGGCCCTGGTCTGCTGCACGGCCGAGTCGAGCCTGGCAACCGTCGTGCGTATGTCCAGTTGTTGGACCATCTCCGCTGCCGAGGATATGGCATTCGACATCAAGGGGATCATGAGTTTGAGCGTTGCCACTGCAGCCAGGGCCCTTGAGTCGCCCATCACGGCCGGATCGGAGGCCGCGCGGGCCACCACCGCGTCCAGGCCACTGAGTTCCTCCGAGACTGCGCTGGCCGCGGACGCGGCCGCCTGAGCCGAAAGGACCATCGAGCCCGTCGCCGACCCATCGTAGGCCAGAACCTCGGATAAGAGACTCCTTACCTCATCCCAGCTCAAGGCCTGGGCCATCCTGATCTTCTCCGTGTAGTTCAAGGGCGCTGCGGTGCCTGGGGCTCCGCTCGGGGCCTGGAACGATCCCATCTGACCCGCCAGCCTGACTGCTAATTCGAGGATGGTGCGGTTTGCTTCCAAGACCGCCGGCCCTAACTCGGGGCTTCCCATTGCAGCCTCAATCCCGTTCCTTGAGACGAGTATGGCTTGCCGCAGGGTCCCAAAGGAACCGTTCATCTGTTCGAAAAGAGGACCGAGCTGTGCGGTCATGTTGCGTATGGTCTGGATCAGGCCCCTTGCCGAGATGATGGTGTCGGCGACGCTGGTCATCCTCATCGGATGGCCCTCGGGCAGCAGGAGGATCGAAACTTCAGGGTTCTCGGAAATGGCCTCCTCAACCCTCAGGATCTCGACCAAGCTCTCCGGTGCGAGGACGTTGCCGCCCTTGGCCCTTACCAGCACCTGGACCACCTCCGTGGTCTGGAAGTCTTTTTGGATCATCATTGAGGCGTTGACCAGATCCGAGCTTGGCATGAACATCATCTCGTTGGCCGCCATCTCCGCGCCTTCGAGGAGGTAGATCCCACCGAACAACAAGGTCAGAGCAGCCACGCCGACGACCATGGCAACCGGATGATTCGAAACAGCCCCTGCAACTGCGAGTTTTGGCAACTGGTACTCCTCCACATCATTTGACGGATCGTAACCAAAGAAGCCGGTCCCAACGCTATGTCGCTTCCCGGGAGCCCTCGGGTCGGCCTCTTGAGCCCATGCCCTGCTCCAACCTGGCCTTGGTCCTGGCAAGGACGCGGATGAGCGCATCGAGGGCATCCACGAGCGACCGGAGCCTCTTCTCCCGGTCCGGCGGCGAAAGCTCATCCAAGAGTCTCAGGTGGGTCCGAATCCATTCACCGTCGTCCCTGTTCATTGCATCCACGAGGTGGTTCACTACGTCCTCCGCCTCCCCGAATAGGCGAAGGAGCTCAGACTGGCCCTTCGCAGTTATCGCATAGACCCTTCTTCTTGCCTCGCCCCTGGCCGGCTGAACAAGCCCCTCCCTCACCATATCGTGCAAAAGAGGATAGATATTGCCAGCTTTCGGGGCCCAGAAACCGTTGCTCTTCGCGGCTATCTGCCTTATTATTGCGTACCCGTGAAGGGGTCCCTTGTACAGGTTGGCCAGGATGAACAGCCTAAGGAATCCCTTCTTCATCTGGGAAGCCGACTGGGCCTGCTTCCGCATGGAGATCCGCCCGCGTACATATGCCGGGGATATATATGTTCCCTATATACCGCCCCCTTGACTCTGTGGGCCTCACTACGATCTGGCGTGAACAAGAACTACGCCCAGTACGATCAGGCACAGGCCGCCCGCTCTCAACGTCGTGAGCGGCTCGCTCAAGAGAAGCCTCGCCAGAACCGCCGTCACCAAGTAGCTCAGAGAGAGCAGCGCCACAACTCTGACCAGATCCGCATAAGAGATCGCGGCGATATAGAAGACCCCGGATGCCACCGTCAGCAGGGCCCCCGCAATCACCCACCTCGATGTTAGGAGCCCTCTGATAAAGGCCAGTGAGCCCATCGTTCCAACATCGACATCACCGAACCGACCGATGCCAAGTTTGAAGCAGATGTTCGAGAAGCCGAAGAGGACCGCCGATGCCGATGCTAGGACGATGGCCATGCCGACTCTCAACCGATCACAGGCCCCGCACCCGCTCGGTTCTCTCATATATTTATTGCCCATTCAGCCGCTCGACCATTCAGTCCTCGGACGAACGATATCATTATCTCGATGAATGCGGTGCGTACGACCATGTTTGGCCTGCCCTTCACCAGGCGGTGCCGGGTCTGCGGCTCCAAGGAGGGCCTTAGGGCGTGCGTGGTCTGCGGCAAGAACGCGTGCCAATTGCACATGGTTGGCGGCAAGTGCCATGCCTGCATAGAGAAGGAGCCGTTCACGATCCAACAGACAAGTGGCATCAGGCTCGAGCGGGAGGAACAGCGGAAGGCCCGTGCGGACGCTCTAAGGACCGAACTTAAAATCAATGCGGACCCCCTGAGGCTTCTGGACGACCTTTACCTTCTCCTAGGGGGCAGGCCGGGAAGCCGGCGGTCGACGACGACTCTGGGATCGCTTCATCTTGACCAGGTCCGGCACAGCCTGATGTTTGACAGGAATATTGCGAGGAGGATAACCTGCACGTCCTTCGTGCACCTGAAGACAGCCGGCCTAGCCGAGGTGGAGACCCGGCGCCCCTCGGCCCTGTTCGGGTATCTGGATAAGGGGGCTCTGGCGATGATCGACTCGACGACGCGCCTCGCCCATGACCAACTCATCAGGATGATCGACTTGGTATGCCTCAGCCTGTCAGCACAACGCGTCCAGTTGTTGGAGGGAGATGCCTTGCTTCAGGAAGTTAGAATAGGGGATGAGGTGCCTTGCCCGTATTGTGGAAACTGGCGGGGGGTTTGCCAGTGCCCCCGTAAGATAGAGGGGCTAATCGGTGCCTCTGACTACTTCAAGACCGCCATGGACTCAAGCCTAAGGCAGAGAAGCGTTGCCCTCGAGATGCGTGGAGACCCGAAGAACGTTGAGCTTCGGGATCGTGTCGAGCGGTGGCGGCGGGCGCTGCAGTTCTATTACTGATAGGTTCTGAAGCCGAAGGATATGTTCTGGCCGGTGTCGAGGGTCACGGAGATCCTCGTCCACTTGTTGTTCGTCGTCCCGACGGCGAAGCTTGAGATGACGTCCTTCTTTTCACCCGACGCCACGTGGACCTGTCCTTGATCCATGGCCTTTCCGGCCAGATAGGTCTTGTAATAGTATGTGTGATCCCTGCCCATCCTGTTCTCGATCGTGAACCTCAGGCGAACGCTGGTGAACTCCATCACCTCGCGCGGATACTCATAAAAGAGGCACTCTTTCGAGGTCGCGTCGGCAAAGACGAGGTATGTCTCGCCCAGCTTGAGGGTCTGGTATATGTTGAACCTTGACTCCTCGCCATCAAGGTCCAACACGAGGACCTCCTGACTGCCGTCGGGATCGAGAACCCAGAACTCGTGACCGAAAAGCTTCCCTGCCACCACGATTCCCGAGAAGTTGAAATCCCGCGGGCCCTGGTAGGGCTGAAGGGGGACCTTGTGGGTCACGAAATACAGCTCCGTGAACCTGTCAACACTCACCGGTTCTGAGAGGAAGACGGCTCCCAGAACGAACCCCACGAGGCATGCCCCAACGAGTATGACCATGACCAAGTCATCGGTGTTCCGGTCAGACCCGTCCACGGAATCCCGCCCATCGAACAACCTTTAAATCTTTGCCCGCCGATCCTCAACCGTGGCCCTCCTGTCCCTTCCCTCGATCGAGGAGATCAGGAAGCTTCGCAGGAAGCTGGGGCTCACGCAAGCAGAACTCGCCAAGCTGGCGCAAGTTAGCCAGTCGCTCGTTTCGCAGATAGAGTCGGGCGAGGTCGATCCAAGGCTATCCACGCTAAGACGGATAGTCGATGCCCTAAACCGGGAGGAGACGGGACGGGAGGTATTCGCCGAGGACCTGCTCGTGAGGGACGTGGTATCCGTCTCCCCGGACGACCTGGTAACGACGGCGGCAAGCATCATGTGGGCGAAGAAGATATCCCAGTTGCCGGTGTTGGAGGACGGGAAGAACCTCGGAAGCATTTCGGAGAAGACCATCACTGCCGAGATCGCGAAGGGCGGCACCAAGGACCTAGCTAGGCGAACCGTGAGGGAGGTCATGTCAGAACCCTTCCCCATGGTCGGCATGAGGTCAAGAATGGAGGTCGTCCTCTCGCTGCTCCAAGAAAGCCCAGCAGTGCTCGTGCTCGATGGCGGCAAGGTCAGCGGGATCATAACAAAGGCCGATGTTCTGCCGCGCGTGCGGAGCGTGCTCGCGCAGGGCGAAGAGGTTCAGGCGCGTCCGGCTACCAACAGCTCCAAGTAGGACCTCCTCTCGGTCTTCAGTCCCAGCTGCGCCATGATCCCCAGAAGCACGGGAAGCCTTTCCCTATCATGTGATGCGGACTCCAGCTCAACGAATCTTCCCAACCCATCGACGTCGTCCAGGTAGAGCAGGGTATCCCCTTTCCTGAACCCCCTTCGCGCCTTGACGACCCGGGCCGCCTGGGAGAAGCCGAGCTTCTCCAGGATCGATGCGATCTCGGGGGACGTTGGTATCTCGATCTCCTCCCTGGTCTTGGAAACCGCGTCGAGCTTGGGTCCCTTGTAGGACAGAAACCATCTGCCCGGCTTTGGACCGATCCGGCGCAGCCTTAGAGCCTCGTCCGTCTTGGAGAATTCCCGGCACGGATGCGAGAAGTAGAGATCCTCTTGGACGACCTTGGGCAGCACCTTCCAGCCCCGCACAAAGCCCTCGATCCTGCGGAGTTCATCCGGGCAGGATACCCTTGCCTTCACCTCGACCTCGATCATCCCGGCTGGCCGTTGATGCGGGCAGCTGAAAAATCTATTAGCCGTCGGTGCCAAGCTGGAACCGTGAAGGTGAAGATCTCCTACTTCGGCCACCTGCGCGAGAAGGCGCGGGTGAAGTCGGAGACGGTTGAGGTTGAGTCCTCCCTTAGCCTTGGAGACCTCTTGGAGCCAGTCTTGAGGAGGAGGAACATCCTAGAGGAGGTCTTCGGCACCGAGGATGAGCCCCAGATGCCGGTCAACATCCTGGTCAATGGGAGGAACATGAAGTTCCTTGACGGTATGGACACAGCTCTAAGCGAGGGAGACGAGGTGAGCATCTTCCCGCCGACGGGCGGGGGTTAGCACCCACGGTAACGGGCTGGCTATCCCTTATAGACGAAGACGTTGTACATCAGGACGTAGATCACGAACCAGGTTAGCAGGTAGATGTAGAGCCCCTTGGTTAGGACCTTCAGCCTTCCGCCGGCCTCCTGTATGTTGGTCCCAAACCACTCCACGATGTATGTGCCCATGTAGCCGACTGCGAACACCAAAAACAATATGAGCGCGATAAGCAGCGGTGTCTTCGCTGCGCTCGTGTTGTTCCTCATTGCGATGTCGACGGAAGTGGTGACAGAGGCAGCGATGATTCCCACAAGGGCAAACGCCAGATACCTTCGAACTTCCTGATCCATGATCAGCTAACTCCCGGGTCGATCGGATTTGCGCCAGATGCACGCGGTTGATATAAATTGTATCGTCAGGGAACTCCAATCGATCATCGGTTCGAGGGTTGACAAGGTCTTCCAGGACAACCCAAGACAGATCAGGATTCGGTTCTACGGCGGGCCGTCTGGGCGAGCGGAGCTCCTGATCGAGGCGGGAAGAAGAATTCACCTGACGGAGTACAGGAGGAAGAGCCCCAAGCTCCCGACGAGTTTCGCAATGTTCCTTAGGAAGCATTTGTCCAACCGAGTTTTGTCCGCCGTATCGCAGCACGATTTCGATAGGATAGTGTTGCTCGAGTTCGGCGACATCACCTTGGTTGCGGAGATATTCTCCCAGGGAAACATCGTCCTCCTTGACCGCGACTCCCAGGTCATGCTTTCCCTCAAGAAAGGACCCGAGGATCGGGTATCCAAGGGCAAGCAGTATGCCTTTCCCAAGCCCCCCGTTTCCCCGTTCGAGATCGCGGACGTGAACGCCCTTCGCGCAAGCCTTCAACGCGCCGACCTGGTTCGATCGCTGGCCGTGGATCTTGGACTGGGCAAACTCTATGCAGAGGAACTCTGCGCAACCACGGGGTTGGACAAGGGGACGAAGCCGTCGGAGCTCACTGATCAGGAAGCGCTTGCCATAATCGACTGGATCAAGAAGCTGGAGAGATCCGTATCCGATCCCAAGGAACCGGTCATCTATGGGCAAGCGGGGCCGGAGGAGTTCTCGCCCTTCCCACTCGAATCAAGAAAAGACGAGAACCCCACCATTGCAAGGAGCTTCAACGAAGCCGCGGATCGCTGCTACGCTCATGGCGAGGTGAAGGAGGCGGAGCAGGAGGCGGCCTTGCGAAGAGAGGATGCTTCTCGCAAGCTTGTGGAGAGGCTCCAGATCCAGCAGACCCAGCTGGAACAGCTTCGATCCAAGGCAAGACAACTGAGGGAGCTCGGCGACCTCGTGTACTCCAACTTCCAGGTCCTGTCGGAATTGGTGGAGGAGCTTCGCCGCCAGCCCAAAGTATCTAGGCAGAGCATCCTTGAGCCCCTAGCCAAGAAAGGTTTGCGCGACGGTCTCGTCGCTTACGACCCAGCCACCAGGACCATCACCCTTAGGATCAACGGCGTTGATGTCCCATTGAACCTTCGCCTCACTCTCGGAGAGAACGCGGCCGCATTCTACGACAAGGCGAAGGACCTAGAGGCGCGCGCGGAGGGAGCGGCACGGGCACTCGCACGCACAAAGATCGAGCTGAGCTCCTCACTTATTAAGGAAGAAGCCCCACCTGCCTTGGAACTTCGGCCGCAGAAGAAGGAGTGGTACGAGAAGTACAAATGGTTCTTCAGCTCCGACTTGAACCTGATCATAGCTGGGCGCGACGCCCGATCCAACGAGATCCTAGTGAGGAAGTACCTGGAGGACCAAGACATCTACGTTCACAGCGATACGCCGGGAGCCCCGTCGACGATTGTCAAGCCACATGACGGTCGGATCGGGCCCCAAGCTATCCGGGAGGCATGCATCTTCGCATTGATCCACTCGAAGACATGGAAGGCAGGGACCACGTCCGGCGACGTGTACTGGGTGAGAGGCGACCAGGTTACCAAGAGGCCGACCCCTGGGGAGTATGTCGCCCGAGGCTCCTTCGTCATACGGGGCAAGAGGAACTATCTCAGGGGGCTTGAGGCAAGGTGCGGCATCGGATGGTTTGGGAATCGATTCATGTGTGGGCCCCTTGAAGCTGTGGCCCATCGATGTTCCCCCGTCCTGGAGATTGCTCCGGGCGAGCAGAAGAAGAGCGACGTTGCGAAGGAAGTTATCAGGCGTCTGGCACCCAGGGATGTGCCTGCGGACCTGGATCAGGTCATTCAGGTCCTTCCCGGCCGCACCCTCAGGATCATCGATCGGGCTTAGTCTGCCGGACGATTCCAATCAGAAGCTCGAAATAGACACTTTTATTAGCGAACACGGGCCGCAAAAAACCGTTCACAATTGGTCGTTTAAAGAACAGCTGAACAGAGGGCCGGCTGATGTCTGAGATGCCTGTCAGGGAAGCAATGAAGAGCGACCTGGTCACCGTCAACCGTGGCGAGACCATGGACAAGGTAGCCCGCCTCATGACGCAGTGGAACGTCGATGTCGTAGTCGTGATCGAGGGCGGCAAGCCCGTGGGCCTCGTAACAGGGAAGGATATACTGACCCAGCTGGTCGCCGAGGACAAGAAGCCATCCAAGGTCCGCGTCCAAGACATCATGTCCTCGCCCCTCATCACGGTGTCGGGGGACGAGACGGTGTCGGACGCCCTGGACAAGATGATGGAGTTCGACGTCAGCCAACTGCCGGTCTTGGACGGCAACGATCTCATCGGCATAATCTCCAAGGAGGATATCTCGACCGCAAAGGAGAAGAGCTATCGGCTGTACGAGCCGGTCGAGGAATACAGATCCGAGGAGGACTACCCGGGCCCGGCGATCTGCGAGATATGCGGCCAACACAACGTCCACCTGCGCGAGGTGAACGGTCGCTACGTCTGCGACGACTGCGCCAACATCGCGGAAACCGACAACTTCTAGGAACCTTTAGCGGTCAAGGACCATCGAAGCCCCTTTATGGCCTTCCCCTCTTCCCCGATGATTCTGAAGTAGAATCCCCATGCACCGCGATGGTTGGTCACCTTCAGCATGATAGGGATCGTTCCCCCCGGTAGTTCGACCGTCATCCGGTCCTGATCGGGTTCGGCGCCCCTTATTTTGTCGAGCGCGAAGACCTGCCTGCCCCCGATCCAGAGCTTTGCCCCGTCGTCGCTTCCGAGGAGCACCACGCCCCTTGCCCGATCGCGGACATTAGCGTACGTAAGGGCGTACGCGCACATATGCTCATGCGGATGCATGATTCGGCGCAGATCCACGAAACCCGTGCTCGCCACGCGGGCCGGGCGCCACCTAACCCTGCCCGATGCACCTTCATACGACGCATCAAGGTCGATCTCCATCTCCGGCGGGTACGCGGTCGAGAAGCCAACGCCTTCACGGTTGTCAAAGGGCCCAATGACGTTCCAAGCCTTCGGGGAACCCCAGGGGGACAGAAAGTCCACCGTCTTCCCCTCGCGGATCCTGCGGGCAGCTTCGCGGATCCTTGAGTCGGGGAACGGCTCTGCTTTCCGCATGACGTCTATGTAGTCCTCAAGGTTCTCAACCACCGGCAGCTCGTCGCTCGCTTGCCCGTTGTATCGCACCATCTCGTCCTTGCTAAGCTGCCAGAGCGTTGAGCCATGGCAGTATATCCAGACGTATCTCTTGCAGACCATGCGCGAGACTGCGAACTGCGTTCGGAACTCTTGGACGGAGTAGTTCTCGCTCTTGTCCGCATAAGACCCAACTATCCTGTCGCCAAACTTCTCCCTCTTGCCCCCGTAGCCGAGGAACTTGCCCGTCTCGTCGAAGATCTGACGATAGTACCCCAGCGGCCAGAGCCCGAAGGAGATCGAACATCTTTGCCTCCAATACGGCCGCGATTCCCTGGCCAGGATCGCCTTAGCGAGCGCGTTTAGATCCTGTGCGTATCTGATGAGCCATTCGGGGTTAGTCCTAAGGTACGTCTCCTCGGTCAGGAGGTGCAGTCCCCCCGGGCAATCGCGGTCTGCCATCTCAACGCACATGCCACGGAAGAGGTCCGCAGCGAGCTCCCCGTAGCACTCCGGTCCCTGAGGGAGGTGAAGGACTTCCATCTCCGGGAATTCCTCGACCATGGATCGCACTATCTGGGCTCCCCGTTGCTCGGACTTCTCGCGCAGACGCGAGAACGGGTACCCCGGTTTCCTGTAGCCCTCCCACGATAGGTCGTAGATCTCACTGACGTACTCGATGTCTATGGCAAGCCCCCGGAAAAGGCCCTCGCGCGCAAAGATCGCGGCCTGCCTGAAGTTCTCCAACAACCGCGCCCATCCCGAATCGTCAAACCAGTCGGGCAGGCGGGTGTAAAAGGCTACCTTGATGAAGTTCCGATCGATGCCTTGTTCCGCGCACGCCCGGTTCATCGCCCTGGTCCGTCGAAGAAGGGGATTGCTC
The DNA here is from genome assembly GCA_964549615.1 of uncultured Thermococci archaeon. Lineage (GTDB taxonomy): Archaea > CAYQAE01 > CAYQAE01 > CAYVLA01 > CAYVLA01 > CAYVLA01. The sequence goes on from CAZJVP010000020.1 coordinate 138,775, forward strand.
GCCCCGACTATGCGTTTGCCATCCGCAAACCACACATCGCTGTCCCAGTTCGACATTATCTTGGCGAGCATGAAGCCCCGTATTCCGCGTTGCGCCCAAGCACCCGCAGTGTCCGCCACATACTCAAAGGGGATAGTGGCGAACAGTAGGGTGGCCGGATATTGCGAAGGCGCTTCCTGAGAATCCAACTCGATCATCCTCGCCAGTAGCCCAGGTGCTGCGGATAATTATTTCGCACCATTCCCGCGAAAGACTCCCGTGGTTGCGAGCATTGCCCGCTTGCCCAGTTTCGGGACGATCGTCCTAGTATCCGTGATATCGGGTTCAACTCTGATCCACAGGAGGAAGGCATCCTGCCCGAAGACATGGGTCCGACGGGCACCATCGGCGACGCCCGGTCCAAGCTGAAGGCGAGCCCGAGACCTGCCATCCCACCTAAGGTCAGGACTGCAGGCGAATTGCCTCCGGCCCCTTCGTTGCCCCGAGAACCAGTTTGTAAGGAACCTCCTCCATCAGGTTCTCGATCCCGGATCTGGACTCAAAGATCGACGGGTCAAGGAACTCCTCTATCGGCCCCTCTTCCTTTGCCTCGCGGGACACGCCGTACCAGTATACGATCATCCCGTGGCCATAGGCCTCTTCGTACCGGCTGACCTGGTATCTGTGGTGTCTGCGTATGTGCTGCAGATCGCCGAAGAAGGCCTTGCTCTCAATCCAACAGATGTTGTTCCTGCCGTCTATCCTCTGCGGTGACTGAAAGAGAAAGTCAGGGGTCGGAATGCCGGCTCCAGCCTTTTGGTCCTGCTCGGTCTGGAACTTCAGCCCCTTCTCGGAAAGCCAACTGGTCAAGAGGGCCTCGCCCACCTTGCCGAGCTCCCGGTAGATCTGGAGGGACCAAGGGGAGTCCATGTAGTCCGACCTGACCACCCTGGCTATCTCGGATGCCATTCGCCTGTGATCCCTGGGGAGGTCGTGCTCGATCTCAGTGCCCATGACCATCTTGCGGAAGTCCGTCTTCGACACCCCGATCTCCGATGCTATGATGCGACCGATCACGATTGGGGGAAACGACCTCATTCGGGCGATCGTCTCAACCGTTTCACCCCTTCTCCACTGTCCCGCCAACCTGGGCGAGAGAGCCTTCACCTTCCAGTAGTTTCGTATCACGTACCGCCTGTAGTCCTGGGTGTGGATGGCTACCAAAAGACCCGTTGGCAGGCCGGTTGCCCGGTGGATTCGAGGAATGTCGCCGATCCATCTGATGCGAGACGATAGAGCCCGGCACTCCCTCTCAGTGAGTTCCCTCAAGAAACCATCTTCGAAAGCGCGGCCGTTCTCGGGCCGCCCAAACTATATCCTTAGGTATTTTTGTGATCTGCCAGATAAATGTCTTACCAATGCCGACCTTGCGTGCATCAAGATTTCGCCAAGTCGGCGCTCCGGCCCCTTCGGACCTTCTCGCCGTACCATCCTCCGGTAACGTGCAGGTAGGCATTTACCGCCGCGGTGATCCCTTGGCCCACAGCAACGCCGATCTGATGGACGCCACCCGTGATGTCCCCCGCAGCATAGACCCCCGGGACGTTCGTCTCCTGTCTCCGATTCACCACGATAAAGCCTTCCTCGTCGGTTGAGACCCCTGCATCCCTTGCCAGTTCACTTCGAGGCACCTCCCCGACGGCGATGAACACGCCATCAACCTCGATGCTCATGATCCTGCCGTCCCCAGTGTCCTGCAGGACCACTCGATCCACATCTTTCTCGCCCTGGATCTCCACGACCTGCTTGTTCCAGAGCATCTCGATCCCGCTGTCTAGGACTCGCTGCTTCAGGACAGCATCGGCCCTGAGATCCGATCTCCGGTGCGCCATGAAGACCTTCCCGGCGATCTGCCTTAGATACAGGGCCTCCATCGCCGCCGCGTTCCCCCCGCCCACCACCATCACTCTGCTCCCCCTGAAGAAAACGCCATCGCACACGGCACAGTAACTCACGCCGCGGCCCCTGAACCGCTCCTCTCCAGGGACTCCCAGTCCCTTGTGGGTACAACCAGTAGCAATTATGACGGCGTCTGAGCGAATCTCATCAGAGGCGGTGACCACACGTTTGCTTTCCCTGCCAAGATCCAGCCGCACAACCGTCTCAGGGATGATTGTCCTGAGGCCGGCAGATTCAGCCTGCCGACGCATCCGGTCGACGAGTTCAAGCCCGCGGATCGCCTCGACCCCAGGGTAGTTCTCTACCAACCAAGCCTCAGCGGCCAGACCGCCTGCCACCTCACCTATCAGGATGGTCCGGATTCCAAGCCTGGCGCCATATAGGCCAGCCGAAAGGCCAGCCGGCCCCGCTCCGACGACCGCGAGGTCGCAATCCTGCGACATCCTCTCCTGAGCCTCACCGGAGGGGCACCAGAAAAATATGTCGCCAGGTATCTGAGCCCCGCTTCCCCGTGCGTGCTTGGCCCGCCTGTTGTCGCCTCAAGGACATTGCATTCGATGACATCGTCGCTTGGGCTATTCTCGATTCCAAGCATAAGCCTGGCCTGGCCAGGACCTGACTGCAACGGGGATTCGCGAACCCGCGGCAAGATACGCAAACTTGGCTTCATTTTTCAAGAAACGGTCCAACTGCTCTAGGTGGGCCAAAGGATCGCTCCGTTGGACCTAGCAAGGCCCTTCGGATGTTTGGTTAGGAAGTCTCCCCACAAGGACGAGTTCACCATCTCATTCTACCGCAAGGGTCTCATCCTCGCAGAAGCCCACATCGCCACCGTGGAAGACCTCAAACCCTTCAGGTGTCGAATCCATGCAAACGAAGTGGACTTCTTCATGCAGCCGAAGGAGCTCCTCGCAATAGTCAAGAAGGCAAGGCAGCTGGTCATGTTGGACGACGAAGCGACCAGAGCGGTGGGGCGACAACTCCAAGCTCTGTTTCATAGCGCTCCACAGGCCTGGGCGAAGCCTTGCAGGTTGTGCATGTTGCAGGGATCCGTCAAGATCCCGCTCCCGCCAATAAGGTATGGGGCCCAAGAGATATGTTTGAAGTGCGCCAAATCACAGTTGCTCAAGGAAGCACGTGCAAGAGGGTTCCAGGTGAACGACGCCTTGGCAGTTCACCTGGGGCGGGTGCTGGAGAGGGCGCGGGACTACGACACCGCCTCCAGGATCATCTCGGCTGAGTATGATCCGGACCGCGATTGGCATCTCAGCGTTTACGACGTGATCGAGAAGAAGCCGTCGAAAGGCGACAGAATGCCGATCGAGAAAATCGTCGATCTACACCCGAACCCGGATCATGCCGCCCAGCTAACATCAAGGCTCAAAGAGATCGGCATCGAATCGCTGCTTCCCGTGCAGGCCGCGGCCGTCAAGGAAGGTCTTCTGAGCGGTCGTAACATCCTCATCGTTTCCTCCACTTCAAGTGGCAAGACCCTGATAGCGGAAATGGCTGGAATCCCGCGGGCCCTGGGCGGGGCCAAGTTCCTTTACCTGACGCCTTTGGTGGCGCTTGCCAACCTCCGATACTGTGAATTCGAGGGCAAGTACAGTGGGCTTGGCCTCAGGACTGCAATTAGGGTCGGAGTCGGCCGGATTAGGACGGGACGGAAGCTTGACCTCAACATGGACATCAAGGGCTCCCAGATAGTCGTCGGCACATACGAGGGGGTAGAGCAGACGCTGAGATCGGGCGCGGCCAGGCTCCTGGGCGAGGTAGGGGTCGTCGCGATCGACGAGATCCAGAACCTTGCGGATAGCGAGAGGGGACCGAGGCTGGACGGTCTCATCAAGAAGCTCAAGGTTCTATTTCCCCGCGCTCAGTTCCTCTACCTGTCTGCCACGGTTGGGAATCCGTCCGAGCTGGCAGCCCAGCTGAAGGCGCACCTCATCCTGCATGACGAGCGCCCGGTGCCCCTCGAGAGGCACGTCATCCCCATATCGACGCCGGGCGAGAAGATGCGGCTAATGAGGAAACTGATCGAAAGGGAATTCGCCGCGGTCTCCCCCGAGGGTTACAGAGGCCAAACGCTGGTTTTCACGAACTCGCGCAGAAAGTGCCAACAGATCGCCGCCGCCCTCTCCAACCCCTCAGCGCCTGTCAAGGCCTACCACTCGGGACTTTCCTACGAGAGGAGGAGGGCGCTTGAGTCCGAGTTCATGAAACAGCAGATTGCGGCCGTTATCACGACCTCAGCTCTGGCAGCGGGTGTCGATCTCCCAGCCTCACAAGTTATCTTCGAGACCCTGGCAATGGGCATGGAATGGATCACCCCATCCGAATTCCACCAGATGCTGGGCAGGGCTGGCAGGTTGGGCTACCACGGAGCGGGGAAGGCCGTTATGCTGATCGAACCAGGCCGTACGTTCAGCAGGGCGGAGAAGCGTACGGAGGATCAGGTAGCGATGGATCTTCTCACGAGCAAAATCGACCCGGTGAAGCCATCATACACCCAAGGACAGCTCGCCGAACAGATCCTTGCGGACGTGAGCACGTTCGGCGTTCTGAGTCCGTCCGAGCTTGAGCGGATCCAGGAAAACAGCGTGGGATTTGCATCCGAGACCGCGCCTCTCGTCGACGGGCTCGTGCGTTCGGGGATGGTCCGGAAAAGGGGCGGGTTTCTGGTGATAACGAGCATCGGGCGGACCGCGTCCGAGTTCTTTCTCTCCGAGGAAGAAGTCGCCTTCATGGTAAGGGCCGTCAAGAAAGGTTCCCCTCCTTTGAGCACGGTCGTGGCAACGAGCGCCTTCGACCGGGTCTACGTATCCGAGAAGCTGCAGAAGAACATGGAGCGGTCATTCAAGAGGGAGACCTCCAGCAGATTCTTCGATTCGGAGGTCCTGGACCTCCTATCGAGGCCCAAGGGCGTATTTTCAGACTGGTTCAAAGAAGCGATCGGGAGGATCACGCTCGACATCTTGGCCTGCGACTGTCGCGATTCGCCGCACTGCGAATGCCCCCCGAGGAAGCTATCGGCGATAATCCTGCAGCTGCGGATCTCCGGCCGCTCCCCGGAAGCCATATCGAACGAGATCATGGAGAGATACGGAATCGAGGTCTACCCGGGAGACGTCCTTGAGTACCTAAACGACGCCGCAAGGCTCAGCGAAGCACTGTGCAGGCTCTGCGACGTATTGAACAGGCCCAAGCTCGCCGACAGATCCCACGAGCTCTACCTGAAGATCGTCGGATGATCTCTAGAGCATGTCGACGAAGGCCTGCAGCTCACGATCTGAGTCGAGCCTAACCTTCATTATCGAGTGAATCCTGCAGAAAGCCTCGATCTCACCTGTTAGGTCTCCCGGGCTCGCCGAGTAGTGATTCGACCCGGCCGCGGAAATTAGAAGATCGCGGGGCGCGCTTATCTTAATGGGCGTGTTTGGCCACATCTTGCCCCAGACTATCTTCTCCCTTATGTCTTCGGTCATGCGCACTATCTGGCCCTTCCCGTACTGCATCCAGTATTCGCCGTCGATGCGCGTCAGCCGGGCAACCGTCACGTCCGAGGGCTTGCTGTAGAAGCCGACCGCGCCGCCGGAGGCCCCCTGGACTTGCCCCTTGATCCAAACCTCGGGGAGGCACTCGGATGCATGGGGTGAAAGGCAGGAATAGTAGATCGAGGCTGCTCCGCAGTTCGAGATTATCATGAGGTTGTCATCGACGTACTTCAGGTCCCCGAATAGCGGTGGCGACTCAGGATTCATCTGGTGAAGCAGCGCACAGGTCACCAGGCCCTTTACATCCCCCTCGCAAACCACGGGGATCGCTGGCTTGGGACCCTCGGCATCCTCCGGATACGGGATCAGTGCTGGGATGAGACAGGGCGTTACCCCGTATTCCACGGAGAGCTCTGGCTGGCATCTTATCGAAGCCCCCATGATCGGCTCACCGCCGGCCAATTTCTCCGAAAGGTCATCCTTGGCTGCAAGGTAGAGCGCCACTTCCTTCCTGAGCGATTCCTGCGTCAACATGCGGTCGTCGAACTCGATCTTGCATCCCAGCCTGCGAAGCCAGGAAATCGTCCTATCGATCCGATTCGCCTCGCGCAATATCTTCTCTGCACGCCGTACCAAGCCCTGTTGTTCCTCCATGAAGAAGTCCCCGACCATGAAGCTCTTCAGCCTCGGTAGGTCGTCCTGAAGGTGCTCCATCCTCAGGCAGTACGAAGCACCCCAGAGGACCAGGGACCCCCGCGCCAGCCTAGAAGCCGCCGAAACGCCCCGTACCCAAGGAAGGATCTTTTCCGGCCGCCCCTGGAGCCGCTGATGCCTGAGCATGTTGTCGTTGGATGCGTTCTCCCAAAAGCTTGCGCCGGTTGAGGAAAGACACGTTGAGCCGGCCCACGCTGGATTATGTTCCGCGTACAGCAGCACGGGCAGATCCAACTCCCTCACCAGCATGATCGGCAACATCGGCTCCGTCCAGTGCCAGCAACCCAGTATGAGAGCCTCCGCACCCTCGGTTCTGAGGATACGCGCGGCCTGCTCCACCTCGCGTTTTGTGCGGAGACCGAACATGTCTTTCTCGGTCCACCGCCTCCTAAGCCTCGACATCGGGTCGACGACCTTTATGCCGCTTCGCCTCAGGAAACTTGTCAAGGATCGATGCTTTTCGTGAAGATAGGCTTCGCGCTCCATGGCCAGTCCAGTGTCTCTCGGATCGGTGAAGGTGATCACGCCCACTACGGCTTTGGGTTCGACCATCAGGCCACCACGCGCCCACGGCCAAGGGGGCAATAAATATCTTTTTTCGCACGCGCTCGTTATTTTTCCAGACCATATCCGCCAATCGGTAAGTCAATGAAACCATTCATCGCCCCAGGCATATACTTATAACTAACATCCGACTTCGTCGTCGCAAGGAGTCCAACCTTGACCCGGGCGCGCAACAACCTGCCGGCAACAATGATGCTCCTCGCAGCCGGTGCGTTCGTGGTGGTTCTCCTCGCGGGCTGGGTCGGCGGGAAGGGGTTCGTTAGGCGAATCGGCACGCTTTCGCCGGGTTACCTTCTGCTCGCCCTCTGCGTGGAGATTTGCTTCATGCTTCTGGGAACGTTGAGATGGTCGATCATCATACGCGCCCAGGGAGGCAGAATACCAAGGGAGCTCCTGGCGATTAGCTTCTCAGGAGCCTTCCTCAACAACATCACCCCCGTATCCAGGACGGGTGGCGAGCCCGTCCGAGCCTACATGCTCAGTAGGGCAAACGGCACCACATTCGAGGAGGCAATGGCCACGGTCGTCGCGGACCGCGTCTTCGACATGGTTCCGTTCGTCCTGATCTGCCTCGTCTCTTTCGCACTCATCACGGCCTTCGGAGTTGCGCCCGGTCCCCTTGTGCTTGGTCTCATGTTGCTCGGTCTTGTCGCCGCGGCCGTCCTCTCCACCATCCTGATCGTGGCATCCCTAAGGAAGGAGGCGGGCGTGAAGCTTGTCCTGCTCGTGGTCGGAAGGCTTGAGCCGTTCGTGCGACGTTTCAGGCCGGGCCACGACATCAAGGCAGGGACTCTGCAGGTGCTCGAGAGGTTCTACAGGGGCACCAGGAGCATAGCCGGTAGGAGGAGCGTGCTTGCCCGGGGGACCCTCATCTCCTTCATCCTCTGGCTAACCATAATCCTCAGGCTCAAGATAGTCTTCCTCTCCGTCGGTTCGGATCTTCCCCTCATCATAGTGAACGTCGTGGCCGTCGCATCCACGTTCTCCGGTTTCGCCCCCCTTCTCCCTGGCGGGCTAGGGGCAACCGAGGCAACGATGATCGCACTCTTCGTTGGATTCGGGACCCCAAACGATGTGGCAGCAACCGCCGTGCTGGTCGACAGGGTTGTATCGTACTGGTTCGTGACCGCGATCGGCGCCTTAACCTCTGTCCGCCTATCCCTGAAACTCAGGGACGTGGAGCGATAAGGGTAACTCATCCAAGCTTCCTGGCAACGACCTTGCGCAGCTTGGTGCCGCAGACGGGGCAAAAGACTCCCTGGCTGAAATCCCTCTCACAGGCCGGACAGGTCATCTTCCACTCGTACACTGACGCTATCCCGCGGGTCCCTATCGATCTGTACCCGATTCCCAGGACCTTACACATATTCTGGAGCCCATAGTCGTCGGTCAGAATGACGGGGTAAAGCCCTGCCCCTCTCAGGTCCACGGCCAACGCGATGAGCTTGATATCCGTTTCGGAGAGTTCGCCGCCTATCCGGGCAAGCCTCCCCCTGACCAGCCTGACGCTCTCAGCGGAGGAATCCCAGACCCGCAGCCGCCCGGACTCGATGAAAGCGCCGACCAAGCCTGCAGCGGCCAGGCCACGGGCCTCCTCCACAACCTCTGGGACGGTATAGTGCGCTGTCGAGGCAGTGGGAACATATCCGCTTATGACCGATGAAGTGTCCAAGACGAAGACCCGCGTCCTGATGCGACTATCCCCCGATCCTTTGACGAAGCTTCGCCCAGAAAAGGTCCGGACGCAGCACAGCAAACACGGCTTTCGACTCCGACCTTCGGACCCTCACCTCATTGCCCTGGCCGGCGCGCCCGACTACCCGCCCGTCCATCGCAAGGCAACACTCGTCGCCTGGAACAATGACTATCTCCTTCTCCGGCGAGACGACCAGCGGGCGAATTGGCCTGATTGCCCCAAGAGGTGCCACGACCATCGCATCCAAACCCCAGTCCACAACGGGGCCCCCGGCGGACAAGGAGTGTCCCGTCGAGCCGGTAGGGGTCGACACGATAACTCCGTCGCCCTCAAGCATGAAATCTCCGAGGGACTGGATGCCAACACTTGCCCGGAATATCTTGCCCGTTTTCGTTCCTTGAACCAGAAGCTCGTTCAACGCCGAGCCAAGCTTTTCGGCTCCTAGTCGGACCTCCACCTTCATCCGCGTAACCAACTCGAACTTGCCCGACGCAAGCCTCTTCAGCGACGGGAGCAGATCCCTGGGCTCCACCTGGCTCAGGAAACCAGTCCTTCCCATATTCACGCCGCATATGGGAACTGCAGAATCACCGAAGCACTGGACCGTGCGAAGAATGGTGCCGTCCCCGCCGAAGACTAGGACGAGGTCAACGAGGTCGGTCGCAGGATTCAAGCCTGCCAGAGAGGAAGATATCTTTCGGTTCCTTGCCGCTATGGCGGCAAGGAGGTGATCCTCGGCGAGCATCGATTCGACTTTGCCCTTCAGATAGGACACGGATTCGATCGCAAGATCAACAGCTCTGGGCGAATCGTTCGCCATCATGCCCAGCTTCTTTATTTTCATCAAATCCAACCTTCGCCAGACAGCAAGAGCGGACGGCGAGGCCGACCCATACCCGGGCCCCAAAAATATATTTATATCTTGCTCGGGCGGCAGAGCAGGCAAGTCGGTAGCATGGCCCGAAGGATCGCCGAAGTGCGGACGCTGAAGGTCGGATACGCCGTTATGATAGACGGTGAGCCGTGCAAGATCGTGAGCTACACAACGTCGAAACCCGGCAAGCACGGGGCCGCCAAGGCGAGGGTCGAGGCCATGGGAATATTCGACGGACAGCGCCGCGGCTTCATCTTGCCGGTAGATGCCAAGATAGAGATCCCGGTCGTGGAGAGGAAGACTGGCCAGTTCCTGGCGGAAATGGGCAATTCCATCCAGATAATGGACCTGGGGGACTATTCTACCTTCGAGGTCCCCAAACCCGACATACCCGGCCTGACGCAGGGAGCCGAAATCGAGTACCTTGAATTCGAGGGAAGACGGCTCATCGAGCGCGCAAAGAGCGGGTAGGGACCCCTTCCTTCTGGGTTGGGCCGATGAGAAAGAAGATAGAGGATGTCGAGATTTGGCCAGGCATGAGTGCCGCGGACGTCATGCGCGAGCTAGGTCGAAGCGGCGTATTCGGCGCAGGGCGAACCAGCAGGGCGACCGATATCCTGCAGAGTATGATGGAGTCGAATGCCACCGTCTTCTTCGGCTTGGCCGGCGCGATGGTCCCCGCCGGCATGAGGCGCCTCGTTGCCGACATGGTTCGCGACGGAATGATCGACATCCTCGTCTCAACCGGGGCAAACGTCACACACGACCTCATGTGCGCCTTCGGGATAGCGCGCTGGCGTGACATCCGCTACTCCAGCGATGCTCAGCTGAGGCGCAGGGGCGTGAGCCGAATCCTCGAGGCGTTCATTGACGAGGAGGGCTTCGCGACCTTTGAGAAGAGGATAACCGAGCTGCTTGAGCTCTGCGTCGGCAGCAAGGGCGAATCCAAGATCTCGCCGAGCGAACTGTTGCGCGAGATCGGCCTGCATGTCGAGGATGAGTGTTCAATCGTCGCCAGCGCGGCAAAGGCGGGGGTACCCATCTTCGTTCCAGCATTCACCGACTCGATTCTTGGAATGCACACCTACTTTTACTCTCAAGCCCATCCGCTGGCACTGGACGTGCTCAAGGACTTGGGCAAGATCATCGACCTGGCATACAGGGCTGAGCCATCGGGCGCAGTCCTAGTCGGGGGAGGAGTGCCCAAGAACTTCATCTTTCAAAGCAAGCTGGTGGCCCCGAAGGGCTTCGACTACTCGATCCAGATCACGACCGATAGGCCCGAGCCCGGCGGCCTTTCAGGAGCCACCCTGGAGGAGGCCATCTCCTGGGGAAAGGTCGACCCGAGAGCCCGGACCGTAACGGTTCACGGGGATGCCACCGTTTTCCTTCCGCTCATGGTCGCAGCCGTCCGCGAAAGGCTGGGCACCAAGCTCCCGCGCAGGGGAAAGCGTCCATGAAGTACCTTGTCCTCATCCCCGACGGCATGGCCGATTACCCTCTTCGCCAACTATCTTGGCGAACGCCCTTGATGGCTGCCCGGGCCCCGAACATCAAGTCCCTAGGGTTCCGCGGCAGGATGGGACTCTACCGAAGCGTGCCGAAAGGATGTCAGGCGGGAAGCGATGTCGCCATCATGTCCATCATGGGGTACGACCCAACCACGCAGCTCACCGGAAGGGGGGCAATCGAATCGGCCGCTCTCGGGATCGAGCTAGCGGAGGATGAGATAGCATTCAGATGCAATCTCGTGACGTGCCGCCGCGGCCGCATATCAGACTACTCGGCGGGGTACATCAGCAGCACGGAAGGCAAGGCACTGATCCTCGCGCTGAATGAAAGGCTTGGAGACGAGGACGTGAGATTTCACCCTGGAAAGAGCTTCCGGAACATACTGGTGTTGAGAGGCCGGGAGTACTCGGACGACTTGGCCACCACGCCCCCGCACGACATCGTTGGGCAGGCCTTCCAGCGCTACCTTCCCAACGCGCGATCGGGCGCCGCAAAGCGGACCGAAGAGAAGGTGAGGAACCTGATACTGGCCTCCAGGGATGTTCTGGCCGACCACCCAGTCAACCGGAGGAGGCAAAAGGAGGGGTCAAACCCCGGGAACATGATCTGGCCTTGGAGCCCGGGGCACCGCCTGAGCTTGATGCCGTTTGAGGAGATATGGGGCATGAGGTCCGCTGCCGTGGGGGCCGTGGACACCATAAAGGGTCTTGCGAGGAGCGCCGGGATGCTGGTGCCCGACGTTCCGGGGGCCACGGGCTTCGTGGACACCGACTACGAGGCCAAGGCCCGCGCTGCCCTGGACGCGTTGCGGACCTGTGAGGTCGCGTTCGTTCATGTCGAGGGCATCGATGAGATGGGGCACTCAGGCGATTTCAAAGGAAAGATGAAGGCGATCGAGGACTTCGATTCGCGTCTGGTTGGAAACCTGTTTGCTGGCATGGACTCCCGGGGCTGGGAATACGACGTCGCGGTGATCCCCGACCACTATACCCCTTGCACGGTCCGCACCCATGTGAGGGATCCGACTCCCTTCGTCATCGCTGGGAAGACGTCTGCACCCACGAGGAAGATCGAGTTCAACGAAGAGAACGCGAAGCTGGGAGACCTTGGAACGTTGAAGGGCGACGAGTTCATGCGCCACGTCCTCAAGGACTAGGTCCGGCCTTTCTGCGGAGGTGTGCCCGATTGATGAGGTACTCCCCGCGGGACGTCTCCCACCTGACCTCAGCCGAGTCGATGACGATCCTGCTGGAGAAGAGAGGACAGTCCAAGACGACGGTTTCCGCCTCACCCCCCTCGAAGGAGATGTTAATGAGCCTCTTGGACCGAAGCTTCTTCAGGTCGTCTATCGTTGCCGCGTCGATGGTCCTACCCAGCCACTCGGGACCCATGCCGTCGGCGTAGACGCCGACGATCATTATGCAGTACGAATCCTGAAGCATCCGTCTGAGAAGGAGCTCAGGGTTCGACCCCCACAGAGGGGCAAGGACCGCAAGCCCAAGCTCTTCGCAGACGCTGGTCACCCTTGCGAGCTGGTAGTTTGACGCCACCGTCCCCGTGAGCACTCCATCCACATCAAGCCGACTCAGAGCCTCCTTGAGATCGGACAGCTCCTCCTCCTTGATGCCCGAGCTGTTCTGGCAAATGTGGCGGATGCCCATCGATGCGGTCTGCAGACGCGTGAGCCACAGATTGGGCACGTGGAACATGTATGAGTCATCCCGCTGCGGGAATATCGTCACGGCGTAGGGCACCTCATGCCCAGCCTCTAGGGCCCGCTGAATCGAATGCACGCTGTCCTTCCCCCCGGAGAGCAGCGAGGCAAGGCGCATGGCCCATCAATCCCTGTCCCAGATGTATCGGTCCTTTTCCTTCCGCGTCTCGCAGATCTTGACGAAGTTCTTCTCGACCTGCTCCCAGTCCCGCTCGTAGATGTGCAAGGCGGAGCTGATGTCCACGTAACGGCCGACCTCATACCCCAGTTTGTCGGCGAGCATCTTCTGCATCTTCGTGAAGGCGTACACGTTCAACCACCACGCCTTCCAGAGGTCCCTGGACCTCCAATATGTGTGGAACTCAAGGCGTCCATCCACAACCCTGCACCATACCCTCTGCAAGCATGGCGGGTCGTCCTTCCACGGATCATGCACCGGAAGCCATGTGATCGCCTGAGCCCTTCTGGTGTGGGGGGCCTTTGACAGCTTCTTGACTATGTAGTCAACCTGGTCTATGAACGGCGGCTGCGGATAGCCGTCCACGCCCGCGGGGTACCCGAAGAGCCTCTGATGGTAGGTGTACCACCAATCCTTGCCAACCCTGTGGTCCTCGATGCCCTCAAGGATCTCCCGCGTGTAGCTATCCTTAACGTGCCAAGCGAAGGCCGCCCTATGGATGATTGGCTGGCTCATGGGATCGGTTACCTCTATGCAACCGATGACATCCTTCGACCTCTCGCCGTACTCCGTGGGAACTATCGACCCCTTCCTCCAGGTGTGGAGGACCGCTGCCTCCCACGCGCGGCCAATGCTCGTTTCCGATATGCACATGAATCGGTCAGACATTCGATCAGCTCACGACTCCTCTAACACCTCGAAGTCCGTTCCAAGCTACTCGGACCTGCGTCTCGGCCTTGCATAGAACAGGGATTGAAACAGCATGAGAACCGGCAGTATCTCAAGCCTGCCCACCCACATGTTCATTATTAGCATCGCCTCAGCCACCGGATTCATTCCGGCCCGGGTTATCCCAACGGATAGGCCCACATTCCCCTGCGCTGAACAAACCTCGAAGAACACATCGCTAGCGGGAACGTCGGGGCCCACAGCGTGCAACAGCACGATGACCCCGACAAGGAGCAGGACCAAGTACATGAAAGAGAGGGTGGCCGCTTCCAGCACGACGCGGGAGGTTTCTTCCTCCGACAGCATGACTTTTCCCAGCTTCTTCGGCACATAGCCACCCGACGGCATGAAAGTCTCCATGAACTTCCATCCTGCCCCCTTGGTTATCAGGACCAGCCTGACAAGTTTTATGCCCCCGCACGTTGAACCGGCCGCGGCCCCTGCAACCATGGCCATGGAAAGAAGGATCTTCGCAGATGGCGTCCAGTTGCCAAGATGGGCGCTCTGGAATCCCGCGGTGGCGATGCCGGAAACGAACTGGAAGGACGACACTCGAAGCGCCCTTGAAAATGCTCCTGAGACCGGCCCCCCAAAGTAAAGCTCAGCCGTCAGCAATGCGATCCCGAGAATGCACAGGGTAAACAGCACCTTGTTCTGCACGTCCTCGACAAGCTCGCGAAGGCGGCCGCGGAAAACGCGATCGTGAACCACGAAGGAGATTGCACCCATCAAAACAAGGCCCATTATCGCCAGCTCAAGTGCTGGATTGCCGTAGCTCCCGATGCTGCCGTTCTTGACGGAGAACCCGCCGGTAGCGAGCGCCGTCATCCCATGATTTATCGAGTCCCACAACGGCATGCCCAAGGCGAAGAGAATGCCCACCCCCGCGATCGTGTAGATGGCATATATCCTCCACATCTGCCTTACCGTGCCCACTATCCTCGGCTCAAGCCTATCGGTCCTTCCCTCCCCCGCATACAGCTCGAAGGCGCCGGTGCCCGGCCTAGCCAAGATGACCAACATCAGGACTATGATGCCCATGCCCCCCACCCATTCCATCAGGCTCCTCCAGAACTGGATGCTGCGGGGGAGCAGCTCCTGGCTCACCGCCACCGAAAGGCCGGTCGCCGTCCAGCCGGACATGGCCTCGAAGTAACAATCCAGCGGCGTCATGTTCAAGATGAGTTCCGACCCTGAGGGCAGCGATCGCGCGGCCATGGCGAACGGTATCGCGCCGAACGCTGGAACGATCAGCCAGCATATCGCGGCCCCCATCATCCCGTGTTTGGTCCTCGCATCCGACGATCGCCTGAAGGGTAGATACAGAGCCAGACCAGCAATGAAAGACAGACCCGAACCAAGCAGGAAGCCTGGAGCGACGAAGGGCTCAGCGAATACGACGCACACGATCAAAGGAACGAGCATGACCGGTGCGGAAAGGATCAGGACTCTACCGACTATGTTGGAGAGTATTCCGAGATCCCGCCTCTGCACCAAGAGATGGCCTGCCAAGAACCAGCTCCCGCGATGCGGTGGGCTGACTCTCTTTTATCTCTTTGTGCGGGTGCCTCTCGGCCTACTATGCGGCCACGAACCCGGGAGGACCCGGATATGCAGGCAATTAATAAACGGATGGCCGATCCGGTGCGTGAGGGCGGGCGATGAAAGAGGAACGGACCTACGCTGAGGCCGGAGTGGACATAGAAGCCTCAAGGAAGGCAATATCCACGCTGGGGCAGTGGCTTGACAAGACTCTTTCCTTCAGGCCGGAGAACACGTTCCCCGAGGTTAAGGGGCACTATTCGGGCTTGTACCGCCTCGGCGATGGCAGTGTTCTCTCGATGAGCACCGACAGCGTTGGCACCAAGATGATCGTCGCATCCATGATGAAGAAGTACGACACCGTGGGCATAGACCTCCTTGGCATGTTGGCAAATGACATCATCTCGGTTGGTTCAACGCCCGTCTGCATGGTCGACTATATCGCCGTTCAGAAGGCAGACGCCGACCTGCTTGCCGAGATCGGCAAAGGGATATACGAGGGCTGCAGGCAGACGCGGGTTGTGGTCGTCGGCGGTGAGACTGCCACGGTGCCCGACATCGTGAAGGTCCCCGATCTGGCAGGGGCGATCGTGGGGATCTCGCAAGAGGAAGAGCTCATCACCGGTTCGGAGATAGCGGACGGCGACGTCATCGTGGGGCTCGGGTCATCTGGCATGCACTCCAACGGTTACACGTTGGCCCGCAAAGCGTTTTTTGCCTGGAATGACTTCTCGGTCCACGATCCGCTTCCGACGGATCCGTCGGTGACGATAGGGGAGGCGCTGATGGTGCCCACGAGGATCTACGTCGATGTAGTCCTAGACATCACAAGGAACCTCAGGCCTCATGGGCTCGCCCACATAACGGGCGGGGCCCTCACCAAGCTTCGTCGCCTGAAGAGGGGCATGGGGTATGTCGTCGACAACCCGTTTCCCTCGCAACCGGTGTTTGAGGCGGTGCGAAAGCTTGGCCGCGTGCCCTGGGCCGAGATGTACAGGACCTTCAACATGGGCATGGGGTTTGCCGTGATAGTCGATCCCGCGGACAGGGACCAGACGCTGGAGATCAGCCGGAAGCACGGGCTGGAGGCGAAAGCTGTGGGAACCGCAGTCCGCGACGCTGAGGAAAGGATCCTCGTGAAAGCCCAGCAGAAGCTCGTGCTCTAGCCCTTGTAACCCCAGGACCGTCGGGCCAACTCCACCACCCGGTCGACCTGTTCCCGGGCCGTGCCCAGATATGTGAGCGGGTCCATAGCGGCCTGGATTTCGCTGGGACTCATTAGCCTGGATATCTCTTCGTCCTTCTCAAGCGCCTCGGCGAAGTGCAAGCCCCCGGAGATCGCACTCATCGAGGCCCTCCTCACCATCGAATGAGCTTCCTGTCTTCCAACTCCCTTGTCCACTAGGAGCAGCATCACCCTCTCCGCCATGATCAAGCCTTTCGTAATCCCCAAGTTCCTAGAGATATTGTCGAGATTGAACACCAATCCGCGGAGAACCTCAGAGGCCAGTCCCAGGATGTAGTAAAGGTACATCGTCGCCTCCGGGAGCACGACCCTCTCGCACGAGGAGTTTGTCAGGTCCCGCTCGTGCCAAAGCACGTTGCAGAGGAGCTCAGGTTCGACCAAGGCCCTCACCGTGCGCGCCAAGCCGCATATCCTCTCTGACCGCACCGGGTTCCTCTTGGAGGGCATCGTGGAGCTGCCCACCTGTTTTTCCCCGAAGCCCTCCCTCAACTCATCTATCTCGGTGCGCTGAAGATTCCTCACCTCAGTGAAGATCTTCTCAAGCGTCGTGGCGATCTGCGCTAAGCAGAAGAGGTAGTCCGCATGTCGATCCCTCTGCAGAACCTGATTGGTCACAAGGGGTTCGCCGAGCCCAAGCTCCTTCATCACCAGACTCTGGATCTCAAGCGCCTTCGGACCAAAGCCGGCCTGGGTGCCGACCGCGCCCGTCATCTTCCCGACGCACACCCTCTTCGAGGCCTCGTCCAGGCGCTCTATGTTGCGCTGCATCTCGCAGGCCCAAAGCGCGAACTTGAGCCCGAAGGTCGTTGGGAGTGCGTGCTGGCCATGAGTCCTCCCTATGCACACGAGCTCTTTCCTGTCCCGCGCATGATCCAGGAGGACGTCTCGTACATCGACAGCTGCCCTGCGCAGCAGCTGGATCGAATCCCTAAGCCGCATGGCAAGCGCAGTGTCGGTGATGTCGTTTGACGTGGCCCCGAGGTGGACGTAGCGGCCCGCGTCGCCCTCGCACACCTCGGTCAAGGCCATCACCATGGCCATGACGTCATGGCCTATCTCGCGCTCGATCTCCTTGACCCTCTGCAGCGCAACGTGCTTGGAGCTAGCCTTCCTGCAGATTTCTTCCGCGGCCAACTCCGGGATGTTGCCGAGCTTGGCGTGTGCACGCGCTAGTGCCGCCTCCACACGCAGTTCGCAGTCGAGTTTGTGTTCCTCTTCCCATATGGAGGCCATATCTGGCCGTGAGTATCTCCCCGAGTCGATCGCAGTCACTGCCAACCGTGGACACCTCTAGTGTGGCCTCGGCCTGAACAGATAAATCGATCGGGGAGTTGGGCGTCCGAGCCTAGATTGCCCTAGAGGAACATTGCCTCCTCGACTTTCCGAATCTCACTCGGCAGCTTCTCGGGCGGAGCCTCGGCCTCGTCGGACTCCTCATCAGAGTAGGCGGGCACCACGCCGATGTTGTGCTCCTCGAACTTCTTGACCAAGACCTCGAGCCTGCTCATCTTCTTCTCGAAGTTCCTGGCGTTTATTATCTTCCAGACGAACTCCTCAGAGAATACGACGGTCAACTTCCAAGCACCGGGCACGAGTAATTAGCCATCAGGCTCTTAAATATGACTCCTAAGGGAGGCTTGATCACCTTTCCGGCCCCCTAGGGCTCCGGCACTATGAAGTCGTCCCCGGCCTCATAGACCATTTGGATCCCGTTGTAGAGATCCTCGAACCCCTCCCCCTCCTTTGCTGAGACCTTCACGAGGTCGAAGGGGCCCTCGATCTCCATGAGCAGGGAGCAGAGCTGCAACGCGAGGGACTTCGCAGGACCCGCCTCGTCTTGAAGGGCACGGTAGAGCGTGTCGGGTTCTGAACACCAGGTGTCTATAGTTTCCCTTTGCTCGTCGGAGAGCATGTCGTACTTGCTGAGTACCCGGATCAGCGGAAGTCCCAGCCTAAGTTCGGCGGTTGCGGATAGGAGCAGAACCGACGTGAAACTCGAAGGCGTCTGAGCTAAGTAAGGATCAACGAGGAACGCGGCGATCGTCTCCTCCTTCCCGAATGCCTTCGCTATGTAGGTCCCGGATGCTCTGAAAACGAAGAGCTCGAGCTGCCCTGGTGTGTCGACCATGAGGTAGTCGGGGTCGTATTCCTCTATCTCCTTGAGGATGTCCCCGAAATCCTCGGCGACGAGATCACAGGAGACTATGATCGCCCCGTTCGGGCCCAGGCCATACCTATCCATGACTTCGTCCAACCGCACGTACTCCCTCACGTCGATGTCCGGGACGTAGGGCAACCTCTCGGCGCCCGGGTCTAGATTTGCCGTCATCACATTGACGCCCCTTTCTAGGAACCAGCTCTTGGCCGCGCTGGCCATCGAAGACTTGCCGGAGCCCGCCGTGCCCAAGAAGAAGATAACCCTCATTTCTTCATCATGCTTCAACAGGCGCGATTGCTCAAAAGTGTGATCGGAGAAGGCACCGGATTGCCCGGACGAGGGAGAACCGTTGCCACAACGTGGCTGTTGCTGACCGCGGCCCGATGCCTTCCCCGAGCAGGGGAAATCGCAATGACCGGCCTTATCTGCCACTTCTCCCCTGATGAAGATTCCCTCCATTCATCAACTCACCGCAGGGGCGGCAAAAACCGATATAAGAAGCGGTGAGGTGCTAGCCGACGGTGCTGCTGCCTAGCCAGATATCGAAGATGCAGATCGACGAGGTCGTTGTGAACGTGAAAGCTAGCGTGCGCCAGATCGATCTCGTCGCGGCCAAGATCGGTCCGTTTGCGGCGGGCACTGAGGTCAAGATGGAAAGGTGGCAGGCCGAGGTCCTCAGCAAATGGGGAATAGTTGACAGGCCCACCGACTCGAGGACCCTCCTCCTGAAAGCATACACCCTTCGAGACAAAGAACAAGCGACGAGGTCTTTGGAAGAGATGGAAGACGTCTTCCAGATCATTCCCGAGATTGTGCAAAGCCTTCAGGCCGAGGGGCAGTTAGTCCAGAAGATCGGGGCAGTCAGGGCCCTTCATGAGGACCTTTTGACTTCGCGCACGAACAAGATCACCAGGATCGCAAGGATGGGCCAGGACCCGGCGGAGAAGCTCAGCCCCGAAGAATTATGGCTGTACCACTCTCTGAGCAGGATATTCAGCGTCTGGCGGACTGAGACCGAGCGGTTGTTGGACCCCGGGAGAGAAAAAGGCGACGCCCTATGAAGGAGAGGTTTCTGGAGTTCTTCAAGTCCGCAGAGAAGGATGGGCAGCTGGTCTATCGCCAAGCCATCCGCGAGATGCTCCTTGCGGACGAGATATCGCTTGAGATCGACTTCGGACACCTGAGGGGCTTCGATCCTGACCTGGCCGAGGAGGTTATCCGGAACCCGAAGCAAGCGATCGAGGCGGCCTCCCTGGCGATCAATGACCTTCTAAGGCTGGAGGGCGAGGAGCCTCTCGAAGAGGTCCACGCAAGGTTCAAGTCATTGCCCAAGCTAACCCAGATCCGCGCGATCAGAGCGAAGGACATAGGAACCCTGCTCATGCTGGAGGGCGTCGTCACGCGTGTGACCGATGTCAAGCCAGAGCTGAGCGAGGCCATCTACAGGTGCGAGCGATGCGGGGAGATGATCGGGGTCATGCAGACGAGCAACCGTATCAAGACACCCGCTCTGTGTGAGAACCGTTCCTGCGCATCGCGTGGGCCCTTCACGCTTGTCGGGGAGCAATCCAAGTTCACGGACTGGCAGAGCGCGCGAATTCAGGAAAAGCCAGAGACGTTGAGGGGCGGAAGGATGCCCGTCTACATAAACGCAATCCTCCGCGAGGATATGGTGGAGAAGGTTCAGCCGGGCAACCGCGTCACCCTCACCGGCATCCTAAAAGCCACCCAGCCAATCCAGAAGGGCAGGGTCAGCGGCACCGTGCTGGAGAAGCACATCGAAGTGAACTACATTGAATGTCAGGAAAGGGGAATAGAGGAGATCGAGATAACCAAGCAGGACATGGTGGAGATAGAGAAGCTGGCCAAGGATCCACTGATCTGCCAAAAGATCATGAGATCGATCGCCCCGTCCATCTGGGGCTACGATCCAATCAAGGAAGCAATCGCCCTACAGCTCTTCTCAGGGAAGTACAGGCTTCTGCCAGACGGCACGTGGCAGAGGGGAAACATCAACATCCTCCTCATAGGCGACCCTGGGGCTGGCAAGAGCGCCTTGCTCACATACACGAGAAACTTGGCCCCCCGCGCCGTATACGCATCCGGCAGATCCAGCTCGGCCGCCGGACTCACCGCGGCAGTTCTCCGCGATGAGATGAGCCTGGGATTCGTTCTGGAGGCAGGAGCACTCGTGCTTGCCGACGGCGGGATCGCGTGCCTTGATGAGTTCGAGAAGATGAATGAGCAGGACCGCGCGGCCATCCACGAGATCATGGAGCAAGGCACACTCTCGATAGCCAAGGCGGGCATAGTCGCCACCCTCAATGCAAGGACCTCCGTGCTTGCTGCAGCTAACCCGAAGTTCGGGCGGTTCGATCCATACAGGAGCCTTGCCGACCAGATCGACCTCCCCCCCACGATCCTATCGAGGTTCGACTTGATCTTTCCCATCAGGGACGTTCCCAAGGAAGACAAGGATCGGATGATAGCCCAGCACATCCTCAGGTTCAGATCCATGCCTGAAGAAGGGATGAAGCAGGAGATAGACCCGGATCTTCTCAGGAAGTACGTGAGCTATGCGAGGAAGAACATCAACCCCACGATAGGGCCGGAGGCCGCCAAGCGAATGGAGGACTTCTACGCCGATATGAGACGGGGAGGGGCCGAGGGTGCCAACCCGGTCCCCGTAACGCCCCGCCAGCTCGAATCCATCGTGCGCCTATCCGAGGCCAGGGCAAGGATGAGGCTCTCCACTGAAGTTTCGATCGAAGACGTCGACCACGCCATAGGTCTGATGGAGTACTGTCTACGGAATGTGGGGATCGACCCGGAGACGGGCAAGATGGACATCGACAAGATGCTGACGGGGAAGTTCAAGTCCCAGTGGGATCGGCTGGCAAACCTCTCCGACCTGATAAAAGACCTCTGCCAAAAACACGGCGGGCTGGTTCCCGTTGACGAGATACTTGAGAAAGCGCAGGAGCAAGGCATCGACGCGAAGGACGCCACCAAGCTCATAAGCGAGATGAAGAGGAAGGGCGACCTCTACGAGCCCAAGTTCGGCTACCTGAGCCGGGCGTAAAGGCCACCCGGAGCCGACTCTTGAGAAAGATACTTATGCCGTGGCGGGGCAGGGACCGTGACCCCGGCGCGGGCTTCTGCTTCTCGGTGATTCCGTGCTTGCCGTAGAGAAACTAAAGGCTATGGTGAAGAGATACCCGCTTTGCGACGCTTGCCTCGGAAGACAGTTCTCCCACGACATGAGCTTGGAGGAAAGCATGCGGCTAGGCCGAAAGATCAGAAGGTTGGCAGGGGCGGACGCTGCCGGCTCACCCTCGGAATGCTTCATCTGCTTTCCGACCAGGCAACAGCTTTCGGAGCTGGAGGGGCAAGTGCCCCGGACTATGGAGGGCATCGAGTGCGAGACCATCCAGGTTGGGGTGAGCGTACCGGACGAGCTCACGAGGAGGGAGGACGAGCTCAGAATCCGATACTGCCTTCTGGAGAGCGAAAGCATTCGTAGGGAGCTCAGCCATCATGTTGGTCAGAGGTTGGCCCAGAAGCTGGGAGTCAAGATCGACTTTGAGAAGCCCGACGTGACGCTCGTCTTCGACCTTTCGGGCAGCACGCCGAAGCTCCAAGTCCAGATCAACCCGCTCTTCATCTTCGGGCGGTACAGGAAACTTGAGAAGGGGATAGCTCAGACCAAACGGTACTGTTTTTCGTGCCACGGCAAGGGTTGCGAGTCGTGCCTTTTCACGGGATACGAGTCGGAAGACAGCGTCGAGTCGATGATAGCCAAACGCATCGCGGACTTCTTCGGCGGCAGCGGTTGGAAGTTCCATGGGGCAGGTCGGGAGGACATAGATGCGCGCATGCTTGGAAACGGCAGACCTTTCGTTCTGGAGATCCTTAACCCGACGAGGAGGAAAAGAGACCTAAGCGAGCTGGAAGCGGAAACGAACGCTAGATGGAAGGGCAAGCTGGAGGTCTTCGGCCTCAGACCATCGACCCGCCGCGAGATGCAGCATATCAAGACGAAGAAGTTCGACAAGACCTATGAGCTGGTCATAGCCTTCCCCGATGGGGTGAGCGAGGAAGCGCTCAGGAAGCTACCAGAGAAGATGTCCGGATGCGAGATACGGCAAAGCACGCCGCTCAGAGTCCTGCCGAGGAGAAAGGACGCCGTGCGGAAGCGTCTGGTCAAAGCCCTGCAAGTGTTGGAGGTGGATCCCGGCGGTCGGAAAGCGCGGATTCGGCTTCGGGCCGAAAGCGGGCTCTACGTGAAAGAGTTTGTCACCGGGGACGGCGGGAGGACTGAGCCGAGCATAAAGGACATGCTTGGCGTAACGGACGTTGAGGTGGAATCCCTAGACGTGGTGGGCGTGCACGATGATTTGTCCTGAGAGGATATCCGAACCGGTTAGGGTCACCCCCATATTCGCTGAGTGCGACGTCCTCGTTGTGGGAGGCGGACCCGCAGGGATTGCTGCAGCGACAAGCTCGGCCAGGAACGGGGCAAGGACGATTCTGGTGGAGGCATACGGGTTCCTCGGCGGAATGCTCACCGCGGGCATGGTAAACGTGATCAACGGGTTTCGAAGCCAACGCCACCGACACTGCCCCAGGGCCGTCGGAGGGGTGGCCCAAGAGCTTGTTGAAAGAATCGCCCAACACGATGGAGCCTATCTCCCCGACGGATACGTCCCCTACTGTGTGGTGGTGGATCCGGAGGTCGCAAAAATTGCCGCCTTCGAGCTCGTACGGCAGTCCGGAGCCCGGATGCTGCTCCACACCATCGCCACGAACGCCTTGAGGGAGGCCGGCTCCATATCCGGGATAGTCACGCACAGCAAGTCGGGGCGGAGGGCGATCAGAGCAAAGGTTGTGGTCGACTGCACCGGCGATGGCGACATCGCCTCCAACGCTGGGGCCGCATATGAGGTAGGCCGATCGATCGACGGGAAAACACTGCCGATGCAGTTGATGTTCAGAATGCGAGCCGTGGACTGCGGCCGGCTAGCGTCCTACGCCTATTCCAACAGAGCACGCCTGCAGCCGATGTATGACATCGAGCCGCTGGATCACGTGATCGAGGCTGCCGAGCTTGGGAGGCCGTTCGGTGTCAGCGGACTCGGCCTGGGTGAGGGGGAGAACTCAGGCACGTTCTCTTGCATTGTGTGGAGAGGAAGGGCATTGGTCTGGGCCTCCAGACAACACGAGCTCAAAGGTATTGATGTCGAGGACCTGACGGTCGCTGAGATCGAATCTAGGCTGGATCTCCCGGCGATAGTGAGCAAGATCAAAAACGTCCCCGGCTTTGAACGGGCGGAACTTGAGCAGACGGCAGCACAGGTGGGCGTTAGGGAGACGAGGCGAATCGTGGGCGACTACACGCTTACGGAGAAGGACGTCATCGACAGGGGCGAGTTCGAAGACTCGGTCGCCGTTGGGGCGAATCCCATGGCATGCCTTGGGAGGAGACCGATCCTCGCGCACGACGGTTTCGAGATACCTTTCAGATGCCTCCTGCCGGAAAAGGTCGATGGCGTGCTTCTGGCAGGCCGGTGCATCTCGGCAAGCCATGAAGCCCATGGATCGATCAGGGCGATGGCAACATGCATGGCGACCGGACAAGCCGCGGGGACGGCAGCCGCCCTTTGTGTCATGACCGGCGAGATCCCACGCCACGTTAGCGTTCCGCGGCTTCAGGCTCTCCTGCAGGCGCAGGGCGCTATCGTGAGACGGCCTTGACTCCCGGTCTCGACATGCCCCGAGAGCCCGAGAGGATATATTTATATGGATTTTTATCCGCAATTGAAGCGAAACCCTGCGTCACGTGCTGGAGGGACTCTCTACCTAATTCTTGCGCGACAGGACCTGACTGGTTCTAGGGTGTGCATTAATGGCCGAAAGATCAAGAGGAAGAAGGTCAAAGACGAGATACAAGCTGCGGAAAGACCTTCGCGATAGAAGATGTGCCAGCATAGCTAGGGCCACCCAGACGTTCAAACAGGGCGACATCGTCCACATCAAGGTTGACCCAGCCGTCCATGGCGGCATGCCCCACCCCAGGTTCCATGGGCTCACGGGCATAGTCACCGAGACCAGGGGAAGAGCCTACCTAGTCAAGGTCACGGCTGGGCGCAAGGAGAAGACGATCATAGTTTCTCCAGAGCATATGTTGCCCCAGAGGTGAGTGAGCCATGCTGGCCAAGGAAATTATCTCCGAGAGATACGTCACAGTCCCGGAGGTAAAGGACCTCCTAACCAAGCGTTCCAAGGTCGACGAACTGAGGTACGAGCAGCGGACCGCCCTGGAGTATGCGACCCGGTTCTCCCGGACCACTGGAAAGGAAGCCAGAAGACTGGTCGATAAGCTGATGCAGGAGATCGAGGGTCTGAAGGAGCACCAGGCAGTGCTCATAGTGAACCTGCTGCCCGTTGACAGGAACGACCTTCAGCTAATCTTCGCAAAAGAGAGAATCCGGCTGGATGACTCCAAGATCGATGCAATCCTCCGCATAGTGGAAGGAGCCAAACTCATCGCACTCTCCGAGATCGAGTCGGAACTAGAGAAGGCCCGCCAGGCCGAGAAGGAGGCCTTGGAAGCGGAGGCTGCAAAGCAGAAAGAGGCCCCGAGCGCGCGGGAAGAGAAGGCAGACAAGGCCGAGGAGCAGGGAAAGCCCAAGAAGTCAGAATGAAGGGCGGGGGACCTAGGTGTACGAAACATATGGCTATGTCCTAGATTACCTCAAAGAGGGTTATCCCGAGGATGACAGGCCTAGCTACCTCAAGGAACCCATAGTGCAGATCGTGGGCGAGGACCGTTTCACCCTGCTGGAAGCGACCCCGAAGCCCAAGGTGACGATAGAGGTCTACGAAAGGGTCTTCGTGGGCAAAGCGGAGAGGGACAAGATAGGTTTCATCAAGCGGCGGATATCGTACGAGGACCTGACCTCCGCCGCCAAGGTCGAGCTACCTTACGTCGTCGAGAAGATCGTGGAACGCAAGGAGAAGGAGTACGTCAACTGGTTCAACACGGCCGCCCCCCTAACGACCAGGATGCACTCGCTGGAACTGATTCCAGGCATCGGCAAGAAGATAATGTGGGAGATACTTAACGAGAGGAAGCGCAAGCCATTCGAATCATTCAAGGATATCTCCGAGAGGATTCGCCTCATCCCGGACCCAAAGAAGGCGATCGTGAAGAAGATACTCTCCGAGATACAAGAGCAGGAGAAGTACTACATATTCGCCAATGTCATGAGGAAGTGAGATGGTCCGCCTGCCTGGCGGCATCCGTCCGAGTAAGCGCCTGGACCAGTACTTTCTCACCGACCAGAGGATCCTTCGCAGGGAGGTCGATCTGGCCCAGCTCGCTCGCTCGGATGTCGTCCTCGAGATAGGCGCTGGCAACGGGTGCCTCACCCGGATGATAGCGGAAAGGGCCGGGAAGGTCATAGCGATCGAGAAGGACCGTCGACTCGCCTCTTTCCTCTCCCGGAACTGCCAGGACAACGTCGAGGTCTTGGAGGGCGACGCCCTCGATCTCGATTTTCCGCCCTTCAACAAGGCTATGGGGAACCCGCCATACTCCATATCCAGCCCCTTGATCTTCAAGCTCCTGGGCTACTCGTTTGAGCTGGGGGTCTTCACGTTTCAGTATGAGTTTGCCCAAAGGATGATCGCCCGGCCGGGGACCGAGGGCTACTCAAGGCTGTCGATGATGCTTGCGCTAGCCACAAACAGGATATCCTTGGAGGAGGTCGTTCCAAGGGAAGCCTTTTCACCCGTCCCCGAAGTGGACTCCGCCATCGTGGTCATAATACCGAAGCCCGCCTTGAAGTTGGATCCGGTCTCCAGCCACGTCATCAGGATGCTCTTCTGCCACAAGCGCAAGACGCTAGCAAACGCCATCAAGGACTCCGACAAGGAGCTGCGAAGGCTTTTCGGGCTTGGTTCCTCAGAGGTCTTGCAGGCGCTTCAAGCCGACTATGACCTGAGGGTGTACCAGATGACCCCCGAACGAATCATCTCCCTATGCGAAGATTTCAAGAGGCTGATCGACCGGCGAGCCTAGGCTCGATCCGAAATCATTTTCACCAAGCGCGGCTACCTACATCATGAATGTTAAGCCTTGAGCAGTACGTCCTTTTCCTCCTCTCCATGAAGAAGGAGGGCAAGGCGGTCGACCTCGCCCACATACGGGAGAAGGCCGAGAGGGATATGCCAGGGACGAACTTGGGCGCAGTTGAGGAAGCCCTGGATGCACTCATCGGCCGCGCGTATGTCTCCAGGCACGATGGCAAATTCGTCGCCACGGAGGCTGGGCGGGACAGCTTCAAGGGCATGTTCCCGGCGATAGAGGAAGAGCTCAGAAAGGTCAACGAGGCATGGACCCTCGTCTACGTTGCGAAGAACTACTACCCCGAGGTTGCGGAGGAAATCACCGCGATCTGCAAGGACAGATACGTCGGATTCTTCTGCGTCTTCACCGAGGAGCATTTCTTCAGGAGGAAACTGGGCAGGGACTACATAACGATAAGTCGGCCATCCGAGCTCTTGCGCCTGGTGGATATGCACTACGTGGACGTGATACCGTGCGTCCACAGGATCGGCTGCGACCGCCCTGACTGGCTCGTCATAGACCTGGACGCTGGCGCTTCCGTCCCGCTCGCCCAGGTCAAGAAGGCCGCGCTGCTTACTTACGAGGCCCTTCTCGAGCACGGACTCAAGGCCGCACTGAAATTCTCGGGCAGCAGGGGCTTCCAGGTCTGGGCTCAGATCGCCGAGTTCAAGATGCCCGATCGCTATAGGCCCCTCGTGTCGGGCGGAAGCAGCCAGCGAGCCACCAGCTTCTTCTCCCTTTTCGCCGACATGATCGCCTACATCGAAGCCCGGATTCACGACCGCATGGAGGGCAAGACGACGAGCACGGTGGCCGACAAAGAGAAAAGGGAGGACAAGATCCTTCTGGATTCGAGCTCCATGAAGGAGATGGGACTCGTGAGATCTCCATACAGCCTCCACCACAGAACCGGGCTAGTCTCAATGCCCCTTTCCGCGGACGAGGTCGAGACGTTCGATGTCTCCATGGCAAGGCCTCAGAACGTCCTCGCGAGATTTCGTAAAAAGGGCAACGAGTTCCGGATTCCGGCAAGTAACCCGGAAAAGATAGTCAGGGCGACCTTGGATTGGGTAGAAGATAATAACCGGCGCGTCTCCTAGGCGGATCAAAGGCTGCGTGACCTTACATGACCAGCAAAGGCAGCATCATTAGGAGGTCGAGGTTTGAGCGGCCCCAGGATGAGGAAGCGGCCCGATTCCTCTCATCTATGTCCCAGGACCGGAAGATCTTGGAAGCCGACATCTGGGTGGACAAGGCCCACGTCCTCATGCTGAACAGGCAAGGGATAATCTCGAAAGAACACGCGCTTGCCATCCTTGGCGCGCTCGACGCCATTGCGTCAGCCGACCCCGACGAACTCCTGTCCAAGAAATCCGACGACGTGCATGTCCTCCTGGAGACGGAGCTGATCCGAAGGCTGGGGGAGGACGTCGGCGGCAGGCTCCATACTGCGAGGTCCCGAAACGACGAGGTGGCATGCTGTATTCGGATCGCGCTG
This sequence comes from uncultured Thermococci archaeon, assembly GCA_964549615.1. Lineage (GTDB taxonomy): Archaea > CAYQAE01 > CAYQAE01 > CAYVLA01 > CAYVLA01 > CAYVLA01. The sequence goes on from CAZJVP010000020.1 coordinate 166,763, forward strand.
CGGGACGAGCTGACGCTCATCCTGGAAGGGATATCGAAGCTCCAGGTCGTTCTCCTGAATCTGGCTGCCCAGCACACGAAGACGATCATGCCTGGCTACACCCACCTTCAGCGGGCCCAGCCGACCACCCTGGCGCACCATCTCGTGGCCCACGCCTATGCCTTGCAGAGGGACGCCGCCCGCCTCATGAGCTGTTACGACAGGACCAACGTAAGCCCCTTGGGAGCCGGGGCGATGGCCTCGACGAGCTATCCCATCGACCCCGAGCTGACGGCCGACCTGCTCGGTTTTGAATCCGTGGCGCGGAATTCGATTGATGCGGTCGCATCTAGGGACTTTCTTCTGGAGGCGCTCTCCTGCCTCTCCATACTTGGGACAAACCTCAGCCGAATCGCGGAGGAGCTGATCCTATGGAGCACATCCGAGTTCGGTTTCATCCAGTTTTCAGACGAGTACTCATCGACCAGTTCCATCATGCCCCAAAAGAGGAACCCTGACGTGGCCGAACTCGCAAGGGCTCGAACCTCAACGGTCACGGGATGTCTCTTCTCGGCTTTCGCCATCTGCAAGGCTCTGCCGCTCTCCTACAACCTGGACTTCCAGGAAGCAACCACCCATCTCTGGCGGGCGACGGAGACGATGCGATCCATCTTGGCCGTCCTCAGCGGAGCAATCTCGACTATGACGGTCCGTGGCGATGCGATGAGGCAAGCCGCCACCGCCGGGCTCACGTGGGCGACGGATCTCGCCGACCTGATCGTGTTGGAGCATGGACTGCCCTTCAGGACAGCCCACTCCATCGTCGCTGCCGTTGTAAGAGATTCGACGGGTGAAAGCGACCCGGAGCGCATATCCGCGGCGATCTCCCGCGCTTCCAGGGAGGTCGTCGGGAGGGAAATCGTCATCCCCAACGAGAAGCTCCGCCGGATCCTGGACGTCGAGTCCAGCATTGCCTCAAAGAAGGCCTGCGGCGGCCCATCGCCGGCGGAGGTGCAAAGGTCGATCCGCAGGCTGAGAGCCTCCGTCAACAGAAATCTTTTGTGGGCCGCCGCAAAGCAGAGAAGAATCTCCACGTCAAAGGAGAAGGTCGCGGCCCTACAGGCCGCCCTCTCCTGCTAGCAGTTGTCGGGTGCGTCGTGTGGAATGGTCTCAAGGCAGTGCAGAGGATAACCGCGCGCGGCGTTTCATGGCCATGGCAAGGGATAGGCTGGCCGAGGCCGCTCGGACGGGGGCCGATCCGTCGGTACTGGACCAAGCAAGCAGATATCTCTCGGATGCGCAGTATCACTTGGAAAAGGGGGATGAGGAGACGGCTCTGGCATCGGCCAGCTACTCGCATGGCCTCCTGGATGGCTGCCTGGGCGTCAGTGAGGCCAAAGCCAGACAGACATCATTGCTGGCGAACGTCTTCATCAACGAGCTTCGGGGGACGCCATTCGTAACGCACCTGGCCTCCTTACTTGGGATCGGCGAGGACTCCATAAACATCACGCTGGAGATGTTGCAACGGCAGGGCCTCGTTACGCTGAGTGGCGGACGGGTCCGACTCACCCCGGCAGGGAGATCCAAGCTCAAGGTTGGACTTGTCGCCGGAGTCTTTGATCTGATTCATCCGGGGCACATCGCCCTGCTGAGATGGGCCAAGAAGCGCGTCGACGTCCTGACCGTCGTCGTCGCCCGCGACCCAGGCTCGCAGATGAGGAAGGGCAGGGCACCCGTCCAGAACGAGGCCGACCGTCTAGCCGTTGTTTCGGCCCTCAAACCGGTCGACTACGCGTGTCTGGGTGACCGCGAGGATATCTACTTGCCCGTCCTGCGGATCCGGCCGGACCTCATCATCCTTGGAAAGGACCAGGACGCGGACCCCGCCAAGATAAGGTCGGACCTTGCAAGAAGAAACCTAAGGGTGAAGGTCGTGAGAAGCCGCGCATGGGACTCGGGCGATCTGTCCAAGACCACGAAGATCGTGGACGAAATTAGAAGACGATCATCAGGGACTGGAGGGAAGGACCGTTAGGCAGACCAGGTCCCCGTCCCTGAGGCCCAGCCTCTCCCTCAAGTTCACATCGGACACGACCTCTAGGACGTCCTTGGGGTAGTGGGTTCTGTCAGGGATGAATATCACGCCTTGGGCCTCGGAGCCGATCCGCACCCTGAAACATTTCCCGCCCCCAAAGCTCCGGCCCCCGGACTGAAATCCGTCGATCTTCAGGCCGGGCCTTGCCCGGATCTCGTCTGCTGAGCCGGCTGGGATCCTCAGGTTCAGAGTCCCTGGGTAAGGATCAAAACCAAGCCTATCCCTGAACTGTTTGCGGTAGCCTTCCTGACTCATGTAGTATGCTCCCTCGCCAAGCCCGGTGAAGACGGTGCCCTCGATCGTGCATCCCTCCAGTATCTTCGTCAACAGCTTGTGCAGATCTTGGAGCTGGTTCATCCCCGCGGGCGTGATCTTGACTGTCTGGGCCTTCCCTTCTTTCTGTCTGGTCACAAGGCCGTTTCTCTCCATGCACATCAGCACGCGGCTGGCGGTCTGTTGAGACCTCCCTATTGCGGCTCCCAGCTCCGCGGTGGAAACCTTGACGTGCCTCCTATCCGCCCCGCGCAGGGCAAGCTCCACAAGATAGGCCAGTTCTAGAAATCGCATCATCATTGCCCATCGATCATTGTACCGATGCCCCTGTCCGTCAGGAGCTCCAGAACAAGGGAATGCGGCGTGTCCCCATTCAGTATGTGAGCCCGACCGACCCCCGCGTTGAGTGCCCTGATGCAGGATTCAACCTTCGGCAACATGCCCCCGCTGATGACATTAGCCTTGATCAGGTTTTTGAGCTGTCGAAGCGAAAGGGACGAGATCAGGCTCGAGGGGTCTGCGGGATCCCGCATGATGCCGGGAACGTCCGTAAGCACAACGTACTTCTCAGCGCGAAGCGCGCCAGCGAGGTCGCCCGCGAGGATGTCGGCGTTGATGTTAAGTCCTTTTCCTTCGTCATCCATGGCCACCGGCGCTATGACCGGGATGAACCCTGCATTTGATAGCGTCTCCACGACCTCGGTGTTGAGGGACTCGACCACCCCGACCCTGCCAAGCTTTGGATCCTTCACCTTTCCCGTTATCAGCCTTCCGTCCTTGCCAGATATCCCAACCGATCTTCCGCCCTGCTGCTCGATAGCGCAGACGATTGACTTGTTCACCTTGCCAACCAGGACCATCTCGACGATCTCCATCGTTTCGTCGTCCGTAACCCTGAGGCCTTCCACGAAGATAGGCTCCTTATGCATCCTCTTCATGTAGGCCGATATCTCGTCGCCCCCACCGTGGACAACGACGGGCTTCATGCCGACGAGCCTCAAGAGGACTATGTCCTTCGCCACGTTGGCGAGCTTGTCTTGGCTCGAGCTGACGTTGCCCCCGAACTTCACAACGATTGTCTTGCCGTACAGCTTCCGTATGTAGGGCAAGGCCTCCACGAGGGTCTCAGCCACTTGCTCCACGGACAGATCTGGGCTCACCACAAACCCTGATTGCACGACACCTGGGACACGAGATATATATTTTGTCCGGCCGCGCTTCGCGGACTCAGATGATGCTGACGGTTGGAGGCATCAACGTCTCGATCGCACACTTCGTAGAGTTAGGAGGCGTCTTCGAGAGCCTTCACGGCCACAACCTCGTGCTCTCCGCGCAAGTGGAGGGGAAACCTGACACCGGCCTCGTGATGGATTTCAGAGCGCTTGAGAAGCTGTTGCGCGACGTTGCTTCCCTGATCGACCACAGGCTCATCATTCCAAGGGACAATCGGAACCTCAGAATCGCAAAACGGGAAGGCATGCTCGAGATACGAACCCCCTCCAAACGTTACTTGATACCAGAAACCGACGTAATTCTGCTCCCGATGACGAACTCCACCGTCGAGGAGATAGCCCGTTTCGTCTACGAGGAGGTCAGCATGAGGCTGCCGCCCACGGTCAAGCTGGAAAGCGTCTCCGTCGGCGAGCGGGAAGGCAAGACGGCGACCTTTGGACCAAATCCCTAGGATGGCCTAGCCTTCTCCACCCACTCTTTTCCGTACTCGGTCAGGGTTATCTCCTTCTGCCTGCCGGTGTAGGAGGTCGTCACGAAGCCGCATCTCTCCAAGGTCGCGATCTGTTTGGCCGCCATCACCCGATCGGTCGGCGTCGGCCTCCTGCCAAGCAGCTTCACCAGAAGGTCGGTTATCGAGGGGGACCTCCCTCCTGCCTTCTCCAAGGCCTCAAGGTATCCTGGCTCGATCTCCTCCTGTTCGATCCTAATGGGGAGCGGAGGACACTTCAGGACCTTCCTCACCCCGACGGCAAGCTGGGGAACCTGGAACTCGCGCAGCCCTTCCTCGATCACCTGCTTCATGTGTTCCAAGGCCTCCGTCTTCTTGGTATCTAGGTATGTCTTGAGGTCCTTCTGCAAGACCTCAAGCTTCCTCCTGGCCACCTCAGGGGTGAAGTACGATCTTGGGCTGACGTAGTAGATATTGGCGCCGATCTCCAACGCAGCGAGGAAGAGGGCGCATGAGACTATGCGCGTGCCCGACGAGATGTCGATGAGGAACTCTGCCTGCGGGGAAAGCTTGGCAAGAATGGCGCGGAAGTCTAGGTATGCGTCCAGAAGGTCGAAGAAGTTGACCCTGAACGTGGTGATGTCGATCATGTCCTGGTCGACTGGGATGATGGGATCCTCTGCAAGCTTCTTCTTCAGGTCCGTCAGCAGCTCCTCGATGGTTATCTCGACGCCCGACATCTCGGACGATTTCTTCTTGTTTCGGATTATGTAGACCTTGTCCGGCTGAAGATGCGTTATTGCCCCGATGATTCGATCCCTCTCGAGGCCCTGCGGGACTAGAAGATACCTCGGCAAGCAGACACCGAAAAGCGAAACACATCGGACGAATAAATATCTTAATGTTTCACACAGGCGGAAAATGTTTTCACTGCCAATCGAAATGAGTTCGCCATCGCCATAGCAACTCATTGACGTTTATATGATTCGCTTGCCGCACCCCCCTCAAAGGAGCGACATGGGCGGTTCTAAGGTCATCGGCGCCGACGAGGTTGGCTCGGGAGATACCTTTTGCGGGCTCGTGGTCTCGGCAGCCTGCGTCACGGATGAGCAGGAGGAATACCTGAGGTCTCACCGCGTCAGGGATAGCAAGAGGATCTCCGACTCCATGATTGGCCAGTACGTCGCGCTGATCACCGAAGCGGGCGTTCGCCACAGCACGATCGTGGTAAGCCCACTGCAGCTCAACAGGCTTCTGGCAGAGGGGTTGCCCCATGTCGAGATACAGAACATGATGTATGAGAGAGCCATCGGTAGCCTCATACAGAAGGTTGGGAAGCCCGACAAGGTGTATGTTGACCAGTACCCAGGGGCAAGGATAAGCATCGACCATCAATCCCTTGAGCTGGTTCCCGGAGCGGGCGAGAAGTACTTGTGCGTGGCCGCGGCCAGCATCATGGCCCGGTCTGCGTACCTCGGAATGAGGAGATGCCTCGAGAGGGAGCTTGGAATGCCAATACCTCTGGGCAGTTCGAAAGTCGAGGAATTGCTCAGGCACATGATCCACAACGAGGTAGACATCACCAAGTATGCAAAGCTTTACCCAAACAACGTCAGGGACTTGCTGAGAGAACTCCGCTAAAGCCACGCGGGTAAAGACACGCCGGCCAACTGACCGACACGCAGCGGATCGCACACGGAACCATGAGCGGGGGGATAAGCCACGTTGATACAAACATTTATGAGTCATCAACGAGAGTAATCCGCGTGGCTAGGCCGAAGGTCTCCAAGACCATTCAGGAGATAAATCAGAAGATACGCGACGGCAACGTGGTCGTGGTGACCGCGGAAGAGATGCCCGACATAGTTCGGGAGAAGGGCCCCGTCAAGGCCGCCGAAGAAGTGGACGTGGTCACGACGGGCACCTTCGGGGCGATGTGTTCGTCGGGGGCCTGGCTGAACTTCGGCCACGCGGACCCTCCCATCAAGATGAAAAGGGTCTGGCTTAACGACGTCGAGGCGTATACCGGAGTCGCTGCCGTCGACGCCTACATCGGCGCTACGCAGCTGAGCGAGACGCGCGGGTTTGACTACGGCGGGGGACACGTGATTGAAGACCTGGTTCGCGGCCGCGCCGTATCCCTGAGAGCTGAAGCCTACGGCACCGATTGCTATCCCCGTACCCACCTTGAGCTTGAGATCGCACTCGAGGACCTGAACCAAGCCGTGATGCTCAACCCCCGAAACGCCTACCAGAGGTACAACGCCGCAACCAACAGTAGGGATGAGACCATCTACACATATATGGGCGTCCTGCTGCCCGAAATGAGGAACGCCACCTTCTCGGGCTCCGGAGTCCTCAGCCCACTTTGCAATGACCCGGAGTACAGGACGATAGGCCTGGGCACAAGGATATTCCTGGGCGGGGCCGAGGGATACGTGATCGGCCCGGGCACCCAACATTCGCCGGCTGACGGCTTCGGGACATTGATGGTCAAAGGGGACCTGAAGCAGATGTCAGCCGACTACCTTAGAGGAGCAACCTTCGAACGGTACGGGACCACCCTATACGTCGGCATCGGGGTCCCGATCCCGATACTCGACGAAGGCCTAGCCAGATCCACCGCGGTGACCGACGAGCAGATCAAGGTCAAGATCTTGGACTACGGCGTGCCGCGGAGGGACCGGCCGGTGGTGAAGGAGACGAACTACGCAGAACTCAGGTCGGGCCGGGTAACCATCAACAACCGTGAGGTTCCCGTATCCCCGCTCTCCAGCTTCAAGATCGCGAGGAAGATCGCCAATACCCTCAAGGAACGAATAGCCGGCGGGCAGTTCACGTTGACGGAGCCAGTCGAGCGCCTTCCGCGGAGGGCACGGTTCCGCCCGATGAAGAGCGAGGCACTCGTTCCATTCGTCGAGGACGTTGCGACGGGAAAGGTGGTGACGGCACCTCCACAGATGAGCATAGAGGAGGCGGCCAAGAAGTTGACCGTTGAAGAAGTCAACAGCCTGCTCATCGAAGACGAGCAACGCAGGCTGATAGGGATCCTGACTTCCTGGGACATCGCCAAGGCCGTCGCCACCGGGATCGACTGCGTCGGGGAAGCCATGACCCGGAAGGTCATAGTGGCACACAAAGGAGAGCCCATCTATCTTGCGGCGAGGAAACTCGAGAAGCACGGCATAAGCGCGCTTCCCATAGTCGATGGCAAGAAGAGGGTGCTAGGGATCGTATCGGACGAGGACATAGCCAGGTTCGTGGGGAGGAGGAGACTGTGACCTACTTTCGACTCGAGTTCCCGCGTGAGATCGTGACCGAGCCAATCATATCGGAGACGATACGCCGCACCGGAACCCTGATCAACATCCTCAGGGCAAGGGTCGATGAAACCCATGGGGAGATCATCGCCGAGGTCACAGGCGAGGGATCGGAGGTCGAGAGGGTCGTCACCTACCTCAAGGAGCGCGGGGTGCTGGTCGAGGAGCTCAGCGGCAGCGTCTCAGTGAAGGTGGACGGATGCATACACTGCGGGGCTTGCGTTTCCATCTGCCCCGTCGGTGCGATATCGATGGGGCGCGAGTATGAGGTTGTATTCGACGCCTCTAGGTGCATATCATGCAGGGTCTGCGTCCCGGCGTGCCCGGTGAGAGCCATACAGGCCCCACCCCTCTAGGGGGCTCTTGAGTGCGATTGGGGATTGGCAATGAGATCGGCATCACCCGCGAGGGCCAGCACCTCGGGGAGATCCCCCCAAGCAGCCATCTCCTCCCCGCGCACAATGAGCACGCCTATTGCACCAATGCTCTGGGCCTTTGCTATTCCAATCTTGAGACCATCCTCTCCCCTAACTTCGTTGCAAACCGACGTAGCTGCCGCGTCGGCTATGATCGCCGACTTCCGCGAGTACACGACAACGGCATCCGCCTCACCAAAGCTTAGGGACTCGCCAACCGTGGCCGAGCTGGTACAGAGGCCGGCGTAGGAACCGCCGGGACTTACCCTCAATCCCAACTTCCCGGAGAGCGGCGAGCTGCCGGCGTATATGCCCACGATGAAGGGACCATCGCCATGGAGGCATATGTCGCCGCCGTTCTCCACAATCACGTTGCGCGCGCCGGCCTCCACAGCAGATCGAGCCGCCACCTCAGCCATAGCCCCCGCGACCGCCGCAAACGGGCCGACGCCAGCCAAACTCGCAGCGTCATACATGTCAGATATGAACCAGGGCAGGTCCCCGCAAGGCTTCTCTAACGGTTCGAGCGACCACCTGAACTCCGGACATCTTTCGATGTGAGCAAGGAGCTGGGCCCGGGCACGGACGACCGCCCCCCTGATGGGCTCAATTGCGCTGTCCAGATCCGTCTTTATCAGAAGGCTAGTTTGCCCATAGGTCATTCTGTGACTGGTAAGGCGCATGGGTGAAAGCCTAGTAGGCCTTGGCAACTACAACCACGCAGCGTGCAGGCCTTCCGCACACTATGCAGACTTGTCCGTCAGGTGCCCCTTCTTCGTCGAAGATCGTCCCACGGACCTCTGCCTCGGTGCGTTCGGCGATCTTGTCGGCGCAGGCCTCCCCGTCCAAATCCCTGGAGCAGAATGGAACCTTGACGAATCCCCCCTTGGAGGCGATGATCTCTGCCAGTTCCTCGACGCTACCGGCCGTCGAGATGCACGACTCAAGATCCTTGCACGCCTTCTGCCTGATATTTTCTAGGATCTCGCCCGCCATCCTCTTTATCGCCTTCGTTGCGGCCGAGAACTCGACCTCTTCCCTTCTCCCCGTGTCCCTCCTAACGAGCGTGACGGTGTCAGATTCCAGGTTCTTTGGACCTATCTCAGCCCTGATGGGAACACCCTTCATCTCCCAATAGTAGAACTTCATTCCCGGCTTCTTGTCGGAGTCGTCGATATGCACTCGCACGCCGGAAGCCCTGATCCTAGATGCCAGTTGGCGGCACCTCTGCATCACCTCGGCCTTTTCGCCCTTGTAGAAGATCGGGACGATTATCACCTGGATCGGGGCTATCGCGAACGGCAGTACGAGCCCCTTCCTATCCCCATGGATCGCTGCCAGGACCGCCAGGGTCCTCGAGATGGGGGGACCGTAGCACGTCTGGTATGGAACCTTCTTGGAGCCGTCCTGATCTTCGAAGACCAGTCCGAAGGCACGGGCAAATCCTTGGCCCAGGAAATGGGTCGAAGGAAGTTGGACCGCCTTCCTATCGGGCATGAGAGCATCAGCGGCGTAGGTGTCCACCGCACCAGCGAACTTGTCAAAGGCGGGCCTCCTGAAGAAGATGAAGGGGATCCCCAGCTTGTCGTGCAGGACGGCCTTCGTGATTGCCATATCCTCCCGGACCTGCGCAAGTGCCCCGGCCTCGTCAGCGAAGACGTCGTGGGCCTCGATCCAGAGGAACTCCCTTCCGCGGATGAGGGGCTTGGTCGCCTTGGTCTCGTACCTGTAGACTGCGCAACTCTGGTAGAGCTTCAAAGGCAGGTCGGAGTGGGAGCGTATCCACAGGGCATACATGTGATAGAAGGCCGCCTCCGAGGTCGGCCGCAGGGCCAGCCGGCCCTCCAACTTGCTGTCGCCCGCCTCCGTCACCCAGAACACCTGGGGGCTGAAGCCTTGGACGTGGTTCTTCTCCTTCTCGAAGTTTTCCTCCGGGATAACGACGGGAAAGAGGGTGGGGCTGTGACCCGTCTTCTCCAACTCGGACTCCCAGATGGAGTACAGCTCCTTGGCCATCCTCATGAGCCAAGGCCTGTATATGACGAAGCCCTTGACGTTGTACCTCAAGTCCACAAGGTCGGCGGTCTTGATGATCTCGTTGTACCAGTTGGAGAAGTCGGACTTATCCACGTTGAAGATGTCCTTCTGGGAGACCCTTCCTGTCCCCGCCAAGACGGTTCACTGCCCGGGCTCGCCCCGGTCATCTTATTACTCTTTCCAGAACGACAGAATCATCCAATACATTCCGACGCAAGACCGGGACTACTCCTTCTTCTTGATGCGGATGACTTCGCCCAGCGTCACATCCCCCACTTCTGTCCCGGCCACTCCCGCGATCTCCTCCTCTGAGCCTTCCTTCTCCAGGAGCTTGATCTTGAGAAATCGTTCCAATTTCCTTGCGAGCGCAATGCTGGGAGCAAGGGATTCCGATTCAAGCCTGTGTATGGTGGAGCTCTTCTCGCTAACCTTCTTCCCGAGGTCTTCCTGCGTTAGGCCCAAGCGCTCCCTAGCCGACCTTATGAGCGCGCCGTAGCCGTCGACAACCTCGTACTCCAGGTTGGATGTGCCGCCGGATGTCTTCCTCGACCCCGTTGCCCGCCGGGGAGCTTGAAGGCCTTTCTCGGCCATCGGTTTGTTGTCCACAGGTGTTCCAAACCTTGCGCATCGGTCGCACACGTCCAAGGTCGCCCTTTCGACAACGACGGTCGTGAGATGTCTGACCTCAGACCCACAGATCTCACAGATCATCAATGACCGCCCGCTGTCGATTCCGTCTCAACCGAAGATATTTAAATTGCGCTCACTCTCCGAGCTGCGGAGGGTGGCGCGGTGCAGGAAGCTGGGATGTCCAGCGAAAGCGACGAGATAGTCACCACGAACATCCAGCTTCATAAGAAGATTAGGTACCTAGAGTTTGAAAAGAGGAACATCGAGAGGGAGTACCTCCGCCTTGAGAGGGAGTTGAAGACCCTCCGTTCCGAGATGCGGAAGATGCACGAGGCCCCGCTTGTGGCTTCGACCCTCGTCGAGAAGCTTGACGACGACAAGGCCGTGGTCCGGTGCCACAACGGCGAGTTCGTTGTGGAGATATCCGAGTATGTGGATCGTCGGAGCCTGGTCCCAGGCTGCAGGGTGGCCCTAAACAGCCGGAACTATTCGATCGTGGAGGTCCTGCCGACGTCAAAAGACCCCCTCGTGCTGGGCATGGAGCTTTCGGAGAAACCTGAGGTATCTTACGAGGACATCGGGGGCCTTGACGAGCAGATACGCGAGCTCCGCGAGATAGTCGAGCTTGCCCTGACTAACGTGGACCTCTTCAAGAAAGTGGGCGTCGACCCGCCTAAGGGAGTCCTGCTTTATGGCCCGCCCGGTACGGGCAAAACCATGGTTGCAAAGGCGGTGGCTAGGCAGACCAACGCCACCTTCATCCGGATAGTTGGCTCGGAGCTTGTCAAGAAGTACATCGGCGAGGGCGCAAGGATGGTCCGGGAAATCTTCGACTTCGCGCGCGAGAGACAACCCTGCATAATATTCATCGACGAACTCGACGCCATTGGCGCGCGGCGGATCGACAGCGGCACTAGCTCCGATCGCGAGGTGCAGAGGACGTTGATGCAGCTCCTTTCGGAGATAGACGGCTTCGATCCATGCGGCAACATCAAGGTCGTCGGGGCCACCAACAGGCCCGACATCCTCGATCCCGCACTTCTCAGGTCGGGAAGATTCGACAGGCTCATAGAATTCCAACTCCCCGACAAGGATGCCCGCCTTCACATACTCAAGATACACACCAGGAACATGAACCTGAAATCCGTCGCACTGGAGCGCATAGCCGCAGAGACCGATGGCGCGTCCGGGGCGGATCTCAAGAACATCTGCACGGAGGCAGGCATGCAGGCCATTAGGGAAAGAAGAACCTATGTGACGCAGGAGGACTTTAGGGCCGCGATAGCCAAGGTGCTGGGTTCGTCGCTAACTTCGCAGAAGGAAGCGTCAACAGTTTACGTCTAGTCCCGCTCAAGCGATGAGGTAAGAGCCCTTGCTGACCCGGATGAGGACGATCTTGAGTTCCGAGCTTGTGGGGGGCCGCCTGCGAGCCTTGCAAGGACGGATCCAAGCGATCTTTCGTCGTTGACGTTGGTGAAGCAATCTAGCCTCGGGTCGATCAGCCGGATGGCTTCCACGGGCATGTAGTACGTATTCAGCGTTTCGAAGAGCCTGGATACCCGCCGAACGCCTGATCGGCAGATCGCCTCCAAAGGGCCCAGCGCAGGGGTTCTGCTCAAGATTGAGTGAAGCGGCTCCAGGAAACCGTTCGGATGGGTGGGAACGACGGCCTGATAGCCCCGCATCGCTGCAAACTCGCAGTCAATCACCTCCCTTTTCAGGAACGGCATGTCCACTCCAACGACAAGCACCTCGCGGCAATCAAGCGCGCGGCAGCCGGCAAGAACTCCCCCCAGTATGCCCTGGTATTCGTCAACGACCGCGTTCAGGCCTGTCAAGCGATGGTAGCGGTGCGCCCTCTCTGCGCTGGATGTGGAGATCACCACCTCGTCGAGGAATTCCAGGCGGGCTGCCACCTCCTCCAAGAGGGTCCTGCCGTTGCCGAGATCAAGGAGGGCCTTGTCGAGGCCATGGAACCGGGATGAACTTCCGCCGGCAAGCACGACGCAGCCTCTCCGCCCCTTCATCCCAACCCACCCACCCCTCCTGGAAAGCGCGCGGACGCTTCACGAACCCCCATGATGCCTGGCCGCGATGTGCTTGATCTTGCCAATGATCGTGCCGTCCTCGAGTATGATCGTGGCGTTGGGGAGATCCAGGCAAGTCCTTGCTAGCGGGCCGAGCGGCGTTTCCACGTTGAAGCCGGTGCCGCCGAGGAGCTTGTTGAAACTCGGCAGCACGATGATCCTAAGCTTTTCGTTGTAGTCCGGCAGCTCGCCCGGATAGCGATCCAGCACCTTCTTCCATACGAGCCTGGACTCCACGAAACAACTTAGCCTAGTTTCCAAGCCCAGAGAGTCCTTCAGAACCAAGGCAGGATGGCTGTGGCCCATGACCACGTACCTGCACTTCAGAAGCTCCGTGTTCGGCCAAGTGTGGCCGTGAAAGAAACCAACGTTGCCCCTTACCTCGCCCCGGGTATTGCCGAAGGATACGTTGCTGCCATGGAGGATGGATGAAAGCCCGACGTCGTGGTTGCCTTTGATTACCGTGACCTTGACCCCGAGATCCCGGACGAAACGCTCCAGCTCCTCGTATTCCCAAGCCCCGACGTAGGGTATGTTGTGCTTGAAGTCACCCGCCACGATCAACTCCTTCGGCTCCACCTCCCTGATCATGGCCAAGAGCCGGGCCTTAATCTTCTGCGTTTGCGACGGAATCCTGAGCCCGCTTCGAAGCAGCTCGAACTCGTATCCCAGGTGGAGATCGGCCACCGCCAGGACTCCCTGCCTTTCAAGGAACACTCCCCTCTCAATAGGGCGCATCCTGGCCCCCGGTGGGGCGACTCATTGAAATGTAGCTCCGCGCGGGCTCCGTTCCTGACTAACCAGGATCATCCGACCTCAACGACGGGTGGATTGATGAAGTCGTGGTATTTGCCCGCGACATCGGCCTCCGCCGTCGTGCCGTCGTGCACATAAAGCCTGTAGCGGAAAACGAGCTCCCGTCCGGCCTCCAGGGTGTAGTCGCCGTTCACGGACTTGTCGCCGGTGAAGTGGCTCAGGCCGAAGCAGTTGGCAGTCATCAGTCCGTAGTTGCGAACGTGCCAGTTGGTCGGGTGGCGGAGGTTGGTCGAGTGGTCCATGATGGCGATGCCGGCGACCTTCCCCTCGGTGGGACCGTAGTAATCGCACCAGTGGGCTTTCTTGCCCCAGGTCTCCCGCTCGTTAATGCCGCCGTAGGAGTTGACTATGGTGCCCCCTCTCGGAACATCTATTGAACTCGCCATCCTGACCGAAATGATGCCGCCTTCCTTGGTGTCCCCAAAAACGACCCTGCCCTCCGTCGCCTTGAAATTCACGACGACGTCGAAGATGTGGCCTTTCTCCGTCACGTTGTAGAAGGTGAACGTGCTTTCCTCGGTCAGGACCTTCTTTCCGACCGAGTCAACCCAGTCATTGCGAACCCCGATCTTGGCGTAGACTGGGCCCGAGATCCTGGAGAGGAACTCCCTGTGAACGGTCGCACCATGCCCTTTCTCCTCGCTCCAGTTGTCAACCTTGTTCACATCCCCATGTGCTATCCAGATGGATCTGTGATGTCGATGGTCGCTGGTCTCCCCTGGGACGCCCTGGATCATGGGGTAGGAGCGGGTGACCTTGGCTCCGCAAGGAGCTACGACCGGGAAGAGGTACGGCCTAACGAAGTCCTTCCCGCCGTAATGGTAGGTTGTGAAGTGCCTCCCCGAGATCCTGACGTCGACCATGTTCTCTTTCTGACCAAGCTCAGCCTTCTCGGCGGATCTGGGCTTCTTCCCTTCCTTCAGGGCATACTCGGCAGTCCCGCCCGCCCCCAACCTCTTCACGATGAATGAAAGCTGGGTCTGCTCGCCCGAGGGCTCAAGTTGACACGGCACCTCTTCTCCCTTCTCATCGTACAGGGTCGCCTGCGCAATCTTCGTAGGTAGAAGGACGTTCACCGGACAGAAGTTTCGATCATGATTCCCTGCGTTTACTACGATCCTCCTCTCCAATCTCCTTCCTCCGAAGCCGGCGGCCCGTCGGCCATCTTATAACTATTGCTATCCTGTCGTTACTCTCCAACGATCCTCTCAAGCCCTTCACTTGGGCGTGTTCCCGCGCCGGCTGACACAGTTCAAGAAGACGCCTGAGAGAGTTGCTGACACGACCGCCTGCGTCCCTGCCTCGCACCTATCTTTCCCGCTAACCGGCCGACCTCCGCAGCTCCGTGTCCTAACCCAGCCGTGACGCTGCAACGAGAACTTTGCGCCAAGGCGGGATCCTGCCGACATCAGCATGACGCCCACTAGGATTACTCCACCGGCATGCGCTTCGCGGACGGTCATCCTTATCACCCGGACCCTGTTGGGATCCCTCTCGACGATCCCGGCCAGCAGGCTTCCGTCCTGAAGCGGACAGAATGCTATGTCGTATGGTGTCTCGAGGGCAGGCTGCCCCGCCACGAGTCCAAAATCTCCGAGGTGCTCACCGACCGAGTCGAAGAGATAAATCCTGTTCGCCCCGAAATCCGCCACGGCCACAAGGCCGCCGGGGGATATGCCTATGCCGACGGGGCGGGTGAACCTCAGACGGCTCTGTATGTCCCATATCGTTCGGTTGAAGGAGAAGTCAGGATTGAATACCTGTACGCGTCTGACGTAACCCTCCGCCTCGAGGTAGGTATCCACGACGAAGAGCCGGGCGCTCGAATCGAAGCAAAGGTCAAGAGGTCCATCGAACTCGCCTTCGCCCGTACCCCACGAGCCAACGGTCAACGTTGGATTCAGATCAGGCCCTAGGATCTGAACCCTCCTGTTCAGCGCATCGGCGATCGCCACCCTGCCGAGAAAGTCAACCGATATGCCCCAAGGGAGGCTGAACTCGGCCGGACCCGTCCCGAAGGATCCCAGAGCGCACAGGACCGACAGCTGGGGGCTGAGCACGACTATCCGATCGTTTCCGCCGTCGGACGCCCAGATCCTCCCCAGTTGGTCCACGGCTACCCCGCGCGGCCGGTTGAGCACGCCCACGAGCGTCTTGTTTATTGACAGATCCATGTTCAGGAGAAGAAGCCGATCATTGCCGGTGTCCGACACAACCCAAAATCCCGACGGATGATAGGCTATCGAGTTGGGAGCCAGAAGCCCAGGGCAGGATACGGCAACGCTCGAGATGCTAACGGGCATAACCGCCATGGCGCAGGGAAGGGAAACAAAGAACACGATGAGAATGCGACCCGGCGCGTTCAGCCGATCATCTCCCATATCTTTCGCTGGACCGCCCAGATATCGGCAACCTGATACCGATCCCGGTCCTTGACGAGCGAGGACGCGAAGGAGTGCCGGTAGTTGTACCACAGAAGCATCTGGACCTGGGGGTGGCGGCTGGCAACCTCGTAGTAGAGCATCGTCTCCTCCTCGTTCAGCGGGATGAACGACCATTCCCTCCACACCCGAAAATCGTCCAGCCAAACCTTGCATGAGTTCGGGCCGACGAACAGGCGTATCTGCGAGAAGGCCTCAGGGAGCCTCGCGTAGGGTAGCCTAGTCTGGGCTTCGCCGTCGAACCAGACCGTCCACCTGTAGGCGTCGGCGTCGAATTCGATGACAACGGAATGCCAGACCCCGGGTCGGACGTCGACGGTCCTGTTGATGATCTCCACGCGCATGCCATCGTCGATTAGCATCTCCCTATCCCGGAAGCCGAGCCTCACGGGATCCTGATCCCCATCCCCCACAGAGACCCAGAAGTCCGGAGACCCGGCCGGCTCCACCGCGAAATAGAACGCCACCTTGCCGCTATGCACTCTGGGAAAGCTGAAGGCGGCCGTCGCTTTCCCCAACCTGCCATCGAGCATCAGGGATCTACCTCCTTTGTGGCTCAGTTGGGTGGTTACCTTGATGCCGTCGCCATCGACCTCCCATGCGGCGGGGACCAGCCCGGCTTGGGTCGATTCGAAACCTTCGGACACCGAGAACTCCGGGTCGGTGTTATCCGCATCGAAGAAGGGTGCCGACCCAGGATCGAATGCTTGCCCGACCAGAACGACCGGCCTGTTGAATGAACAGGCCCACGAAACGTCGCTCTCCACCATGGCCCTGTCCCCGGTGTGGCGATAGTCTGGTGGGCGGTCATCGTGGTAAGCGTAGAAGTACGGATCGACGCCCACGATGTCGCAGGCCGCTGGGGTGTCCCCTATCCACTCGTCATACCGGACCAACCTCCCGTCCGGCAGGGTATAGGCGTAGGTGTTCCCCTGCCTGTGGAACATGACCATGACGGGCTTGTTCCAGAAGATCGAGCGCGCCGCGTCGCACATCTCGACAAGCATGTTCGGAGTGACGTTCCGGGGAGAGACCCACGGCTCATCGTAGACATAGATGGCGACGATGTGTTCCCTGTAGGGGCGGAATTTCTCCTCGTAGATCCTCATCTCCTGCACTAGGAGCTCTCTCCTCTCATGGGCGCTGGTGGGCCTGGGATCGAGGAAGTAGCAGTACTTCGCCAAAGTATGGACGAAGAGGATGATGCTGAGGTTGTTCTCGACGCACGAATCGACATACGAGGGATCATAGTAGTATGCCCTCGGATTCTGGACGACATGGGGCACGACTATCACGTTTGACTGCTGGGCCACGTTGCGTATGTGGTTGGAGTTGTCGGACCAGTCACGCAAGGAGTAGTTCGGATCGGAGGCAAGCTCGTCGCGGAAGAATGTGGAGATGGAGTTGTCGAACACCTCGAAGTATCCTTGGTAGCGCAGTCCCCCAATGCTATGGTTTCGACCTCTAGGCCCTTCCTTCTCGCCGCGGAACAGGACGTGCATCAGCGCCGCTCCCAGGAGGGCGATCACGGCCGCCCCTACGAAGAGCCGAACGGCGAACCTCCTAGGAATCATCCTGTATATCACGCATGCCGTGCAGGTTAAAACCTGTTCCTGTCGGCACCAGACATCGCCGGGATGGCCCAAGCAAACGTTCAGCTGCCGGCCACCGGCACCAACACGTCCTCCAGCCTGAGGGCAAGATAGGGGGCCCAGGACTTCAGAGACAGGGAGAGCGGCGAGCTAACGTTGTGCAACGATATGCGGCAAACCTTCCCCTTCTCAGATGCTGGAATCGTGAATACAGGGAAGGAAAGTGTATCCCTTGCAGGCATGTCGGCTATGACCGTGCCCCCGCAGACGATTCTGACGAAGGCCCGATCGACGCCCTTACCCGTGCAGAACACCTGTATCGTCGTCTCGTTTGAGGGCGGCATCCAGTAGAAGTCTGCATCGGCCGCAACCTCCACGGGCTGAACCAAAGCCCATGAGGCTTTATCGGCGGACAGGATGTAAGGCACGGTTGAGTTGGCCCTAAGAATCGTCGGGAGGGGAACGGTGGTCTTGTCAACGGTGCCGGCCACCGGATGCCTCGTTGACAGCTCCCCCCTGGTGCCCGTTTCAACCTCCATTGCCCTGAGGAGCGATCCCTTTGAGTCAAACAGGGCAGCAAGGCAGGGCACGCCGCTTCCTGCCTGCACTTGAATCCCCATCCTCGGATGCTCCGCGAAGATGACCGCCGTGTTCAAGCCGGAAAGGGCGACGCTGGCTCCGCCGGCCGACTTCCCGTATTCCAGGGGGACGAACGACTGCACGCTGGTCGCCGCGTCCACGATGTCGACCGGATCGAAGCTATTGGGGTTGAACTGGAAGGGCGAGGGCCGGTCCCCCAGCTGAAGCGTCTGGTCTATCTCGCTGTTTGCCAGCCGGTACGCGTCCCACCATTCGGATGTGGCCGTTTCGGCCGAAATATAGAACAGCCAGTAGCCACCCCCCTTGACCGCCAGGGAGTACAGGTGGTACGGGACCGTCACAGGGTAGAACCACCTCAAGAGCTCCACACCGCCTGCCCAGACCGCGTTGAGCTTCCTCTCCCTAATGCGCTCAACCTGCGACTCGGCATAGGTCAGCCCCTCGGGCAGCATGGGCGCATCCGTTCTGAACCACCCGCTATGAGTTGAGAATCCGAATCTGTATGTGCTCTCGTCGAGGACGACGAATGGTAGGCCCTTCGCCGAGAACGCCTTTGCCATTGCCTCCGTATACCAGTTGTCCAAAGGGTTCCCGAGCACGCCGAAGATCAGATCCGGGTTGAGCTTCCTTGCCTGCCTTGCAACCTTCGAGAACATTTCCACGGCCGTGTCCCCCAGGTATGAGTAGTAACGGTCAAGCGCCCCGGCGTCCTGCAGCCATGCGTACCTCTGTGATTTCTCGACCTGCTCCTGGCGCCCGATGCTTCGCGCGAAGCCGTAGAAGCAATGATCGCAGAAACAGGTAAGGTTGCTGTACCTCGTGGGCCACGCGCCGTAGAGCTCGGCATCATACATTATCCCCTCTATTCCGCACTCCCTCGAGATGCGCGCAACGGCCAAGGTCTGGTTGGTGATGATGGCATCGAGGTAGTCCTCGTCGAAAGGACACGGCGGAGCATAGTCCGCGATGAAGCCATCCTTGGTGACCGACTTGCGCCAGTTCCCCTCGGAAAGGTAGCTCCTGGATAGCCAGTAGATAGAGACGAAGAGATGGAGACCTTTCTCCTTACAGTGCTCGCCAATGCTTCGCATCCTGTCAACATCCAGTGGGGCCCTCGGCAACGGCCAGATAACAGAGTTCAGCCCTGCCCGTGACAGATTCTCTGCGTAGGCAGACGGATCCGGACAATAGGCTGCCCTCAGTTTGGCGGAGAATATCCAAGCCGCCGCCTCAGAGCCAGGCTGCCGGCCCCTGAGAACGAGCAGTGTGAGCAGCAAGGTCGCGACAAGGATGGCCGACACGGCAAGAGCCGGGCTCCGTCTCTTGGCCATGCCCTTCCCGGGCTTTGCCGATGGGCATGCATGGTTCCTGGGCGAGGAATGCTTGAGACAGAATACCTCTCCACACTTATTGCACTTGTACCACCTGTGAACGGGTCTGCCGCACTCACGGCACGTCCGCATGGAAGCCTCTTCGGACACGTCAATCAGCCGGGGCCAAGTCCAATTAATAGTGTTGCCCGCAGGGCGTGCCTAGACCCGGATCGCCTACGGCAAGCCGTTGAGGATATCCGTTGCCACGCGATGCCCCCTGATCCCGAAGCAGGTCGGCCGCATGGAGCGGCCTCGCACCTTGGTCCGGATCTTGAGCGCTGGGATCAGCAGCGCAGCTTCTCGAATCCGATCCTCCGAACGGCCTCCAGAAGCCATCAGTTGGCGTGCCTTCGGGGCAGGCTTGCGAACGGACTTGAGGGCCTCATCGCAGGCAGCCAAAAGCTCGCATCGATCGCGGAGGATCCCGCCGCGGCCATGATCGCCCGGGAGATCGCCGATGGAATCATTGCCCGCACGAATGCGATTGGACGTCCACGAGCCTAGCAACTATAGCGTGCTAGCTGCTTTTCGTCCACGTCGATGCCAAGACCGGGACCGTTCGGCAGCATCAGCCTGCCCTTGCGCAGTTTCGGCTTTCGCTTGAGAAGATCGGCACGAAACATCCAAGGGCCAATCAGCTCCGCGCCCCAGGTAAAGACCGTCGATGTGACGGCGAGCTGTAGCCCGGCAAGGGTTCCTATGCCCAGCTCGGGCATGCTTCCCAGCATGCAGGGCATACCGGCCGCCTCTGCCACCGCCGCAAGCTTGGCGGAAGGCCGAATTCCCCCGGGCTTCATGATCTTGATGTTGAACGCATCGGCCGCTTTCTCTTCCAAGACCCTGTTCGCATCCTCAGCGCTGTATAGGCTTTCATCCACCATTATCGGGATTGATATCTTCCGGCGCAGTTTGGCCATCTCCGACAGCGCCGCTCTGGGCAACGGTTGCTCCATCACCGCCACGCCGTACTGCGTCAACGCCCTCCCTACTCGAACCGCGGTCTCCAGGTCGTACCCCTGGTTTGCATCCACCTTTAGGACGATGTTGGGGCCGACGGCCTGCCTCACGGCTGCGACCCTCTCGACATCAACGGTTGGTTCGTCACCCACCTTGACCTTCACCGTCTTGAAGCCCACGTCAACGTACCGCTTGGCCTCCCTGGCCATGTCCTCGGCCGGCTTGAACCCTATGGCCCATGAGAGATCGATCCCGCCTGCAACCGCTCCGCCCATCAGCCTGAAGATCGGTAGTCCCAGGCTTCTGGCCGCCAGGTCATGTAGGGCGATGTCGATGCCCGCCAGGGCAAAGCAATCGGCCCCGGCTTTCTTCATCGACTGATGTATCGCTTGGATGTCCAACGGGTCCTGCCCGATGAGGAGCGCCTTCAGCCTTTCGATCTCCGCGACAACGGTCTCCTGCGTTTGGGGAGAATAGGACGACATCGGGGACGATTCGCCGTAGCCCACCTGCCCGTCACTTGACACCATGCGCACGACTGCGTGCTTTCCATGCGTCGCTTTTCCTCCAGCTATCACGAACGGTTCGACGAAAGGAACCGAGACCGGAATTATCTCCACGTCGGTTATCCTCACTTCTCTCCCGCCTGCAACAGCCGTCTTGCTACGCCAAAATAGATCCGGTAGGCCTTCTCAACTTGGGCGAGTTCGACGAACTCATCCGGGGAGTGCGCCTGGGCGACGTTTCCCGGGCCCAGAACCAGGGTGTCGGCGCCCATGATGTTCCTGAAGGGATCCGCCTCCGTCCAACCCCTGAATCCGCTTGGAGGGATCGCAGCGCCCAAAATCTCTTCCTCGCAGCTGGCAACGACCTCGAGAAGCCTGGACGCGGGGGCAGACTCCATCGGATCTCCTCTCTTGTAGACCCCAAACTCCGCGCCCATGCCCTCGACCAGCTTCCTCATCTTGTCGATGGCATCCGACACGGACATCCCCGGCATCACCCGGACATCCACGCTCGCATGGCAGCGATCTGGAATCCGGTTCGTCGCATCGCCCCCCGAAATGATGCCAAGATTGGTTGACGGGCGACCGACCAAGGGGTGGGCCGGGAACTTCGAAACCAGTTCATCCAGCTCCCGGCAGAGCTCGAACATCGACATCACTGCACTTCTCCCGCTCCAAGGAGACGATCCGTGCCCCCCCGTGCCCCTCGTAACCAGGTCGACGAACACCAGGCCACCGTGCGCAGTGACGGGAGCCAACCCGGTCGGCTCACCCACGATCGCGAAGTCGCAGCGATAGCCGCTCGCCACGCAGGTTCTCACGCCATTGCTCGACACCTCCTCGTCGATCGACACCAAAAGATCCAGGCGACCCTTTGGCCTCAAGCAAGCCAACTCCTGCAACGCAAAGAGCATGGCGGTTATGCTTGCCTTGTCGTCGCACGACCCTAGACCCCGAACGATGAGGCCGTCCATGACGGACCTAGGCACCGAACCCCCGCTGGGAGGCACGGTGTCGGCATGGGCATTCAGGCAAAGGATCGGACTGCCGGATCCGATGCTCGCGAGAAGGTTGTACCTACCCTGGCCCATCGGATAGCGTGTGATGGACGCCCCGATCCGGCCTAGCTGATCCTCTAGGAAGGACATGATCTCCTTCTCATTGCCCGTCACGCTGTCGATGTCAACTAGATCGCAAAGCAGCCTACCCAGACTGGCTCGAATTCCCGGGCTCATTCAAGCTCCCATCTAGAAAGGATCGGCGATGACCGGGTTGGAAAGGATGCCGATGCCCTGCACCTCGCACTCAACCACGTCGCCGGGGACGATCGGTCCTATTCCCTCCGGTGTGCCGGTGGATATTATGTCCCCTGGCTCAAGGGTCATGTGCATGGAGATGAACTCGATGAGCCTGTCAACGCCGAATATCATGTCACGGGTGTTGCCCCTCTGCCTGACCTGCTTGTTGACGCGGCACTCAAGCGCCAGGTCGTGAGGATCCCCGATCTGATCCGCCGTCACGATTCTAGGGCCCATCGGACAGAACGTATCGAGGCTCTTGGAGCGGAACCAAGGCTTCCCGGACTCGATGTCCCTCTTCTGCATCTCCCTCGCAGAGACATCGTTCACCACCGTGTAGCCGAACACCTTCTTCAAGGCATCCGCCCTCGGGGTCCTCCACGCTGGCCCTCCGATGACGACCGCCAGCTCCACCTCGTGGTCCACCCTCTTGCAGATCCTGTGGTGGACGATCGGGTCGCCCGGGCCGATGACGGCGCTGGAGGCCTTCGGGAAGATGATGGGTTCGTCAGGTACGGGAGCCCCCGATTCTCTCGCATGGGCCTCGTAATTCCTACCAAGGCACACTATCTTCCCAGGCCTAGCGATCGGGGCAAGCACCTTCACGTCCGCGGCCCGGATCCGATCCTTTGGTCTTGCGCGATCCGCCAGAGCCTCGATCCGCGTCGGGTCCGCCGCGTACTTAGCTATGAGCTTCTGCATATCGGGCTCAAAGTCCAACCTGACCACCATGCCCTCTTCCTCAAGCCCCAAGCCTATTCTCTGACCGTGTTCGAACCTAACTAGCTTCAACTACATCCCCTCGATCACGATTGCCCGCGCCGGGGCGGCGTCCACCCCGCTGATCCTCAGCGGCAGCGCAACCAGGTACACCTTGTCCGATTTCACCTGGTCCAGGCCTACCACGTTCTCCACCTGACAGCAACCGGACCCGAGCACGATGTTGTGCACCTCTAGGGACAAGGGAACGTCGGTCACCAGACACCTAACCCCTCTCTCCACCAGAAGTTCAGCGAACCCTTCGTCGACCTTAGGACACTCGGCGTAGTACGCATCCGTTGCCCATTTCCTGTGCCAGCCGGTGTCGAGGATGATCCTGCGCTCGTCTATGAGGCCGGCTTCCACCGCTTCCCGCCCTATGACCTGTTTTGGCGCAGCCTTGATCCGGAGCACCCTTGCCGGGCCCACGAGCGCGTCCAAGGGGACCTGGTCCACCGGCAAACCGTTCCTGATGACGTGCATGGGCGCATCCACATGCGTTCCGGAATGACTTCCCATCAATATCCTGCTGGTTCGGCATCTCACCTTCTCGTAAGTCCCCTCTTCGGTGATGGAGACGGCGACATGGTCGGGCCTCGGGAACCTGAACATCCCGGTGGTCACCGGAACCGATATGTCGATGATCCTTGCCTGCGGCATTGACCAGCCAGCAATGAACGGCCCTCTTAAGGATTTTGTAGGCCGTAGCCGTGGGATGGGGCGCAGAAAGGTCGCAGCTGGGTCGCGGGAGGGCCGCGAAGCCGGCCGGAAAGGCCTGCACACGAAAAACGAGAAGAATAGAGCTACGACAAGGCAAGGACGATGCGGCACTGCCAGCCGCTCCGAAAAGGTTTTCAGCAATCCGAGGAACAGCAAGACGACCTAGATGAAAGGCAGCTGGGCAGTTGCTTCTCTGTTACTCCTTTGGTTATGCTCACAGCCGCTGTCAGCCGCCCAAGGCGCGGGGCAGATCAGGCTGCTGCTCATCGGCGATGTCACCCTTGGGGAGTCACCCATCCAAGAATGGCTCCGTGACGACCCAGCGATGAGATTTGAGATCATCCCGTGCAACGTGGAGAACATACCAGTTGAGGACCAGTACAAGGCCGCCAGGATCTACACGCCGCGGACCGAGCAGGATTTCGCTGCGCGGTTCGATGCGATGGTCATGCTCGACACCAATCTGTACTTCTTCGACGACACCCAGATACACAGGTTCTACGTCATGGTGGCGAAATACGGCATCGGAGTCTTCCACAGCCCAAACCAGCACAAGGGGCAACCCGTCCACGATGGCTTTGCCAATACCGAGATGGGGCAGGTCTTTCCACACGACTATTCGACCGACTTCGGATGGCCCATCGAGAAATCGTACACTGTAGTGGTCAACAGGAACCCCGACCTAGAGCCGGTCCTGACGACCTTCTTGGACTACGGAATAGAGCAGGTAAGGGGGGCCAAGTACGGCAAGCTAACGGCAAGATCCGGGTCGACGATCTGGGCAACCATGATTCCGCAAAACCTGCCCTGGCAGATCTCGTGGGAATACGGTGAGAAGAACGCCAGGACGTGGTGTACCGCCGAGGATGTGGACGACCCTTGGTGGAACGTGATCAGCAACCCGTATGGGACCGATGTGTTTCTGAACATCGTCCTTTACATCAACCGAAGGAAGCTTCCCGAGAACATACCGATGATCCACCAGCTCCGTAACCAGTTCAAGGAGTACAGGACAAGAAGGGCCCTGATCTACGGCATTCTGGACTTCGCCGACAAGTTCGGCGCAAACCCCTCCAAGGTAGACCTCGCGATAACCGAGCTGGACAAGAGAAGGGAAAAGGCATTCGAAAGTTACACGGGGCAGGACTTCGCGGAGGCCCTGGAACAGATGAATGCCGCCCTGCAGCGGATGTCGGAGGTCGAGAAGGATGCCATGGAACTCAAGGATAGGGCCCTGTTCTGGATCTACGTGGTCGAATGGCTGAGCGTAACTGGCACAAGCATCCTCGCGGGCTCCGTGATCTGGGCTCTCATGGTGAAGAGGAAGCTGTACAAGGAAGTGGTCACGACCAAGAGCACGGAGGCATAGGGCCATGATGATAAGCAGGGAGTATCTCGGCGTCGTCCTCATCGCGGTGGTTTTCTCCACGATCCTCACCCTCTTCATCATCGGGGAGAGGCCCGAGAGACCGGTGGAGATCCTGAGGAACGAGGCCCCGCCGCTCCAGTTCGGATCGGACCAGAAGTTCGGCTATGCCTTCAGCCTCGTGTTCAGGCGCGACTCCGACGAGGTGAAGGTGAAGTTCTCGTGGTTCAGACCGATGACTATGCTCCTCACGGAAAACGCGACGGGCGCCACGTTCGAGGAGGTGCTCCCCAAGTTCCAGAAGATCCGGATGCTGGACCATTTTCTCTCCGCCTTCGATGCAAAGCCCGAGAGGATCGAGCAGAATTTCTGGCCCGAGACCTATCCCGACTCGCAGACCCTGATCCTAGACTACTCGGGCGCCCTCAAGGTAGGGATGACCGAGATCTCCCACCTCGTTCACCCGATCTACATATTCGTGCTCAAGGACGGGAAGATCACGGACTACTACGAGGGGATCGCGGACTACTTCCCAGAGAGGGAATGGCGAGAGTTCGGAGGGGACACGGTGAAGCCTGTGAGGGATCCCAGGACTTCCGGCAGCGTGGAGTTTGGGCTGGACGAGAACAGGACAAAGTATGTGTCCTTGGGGGAGAAAAGGCTCATGCCGGAGCTGCACTCCGTTTACGAACTCCCTCCATACGGCGAGCTGACGTTCACAAACGTCAAGAAGGACCAGAGGCTCACCGTCATGACCTTCGTCTCAGGCAGGGCCTTGGGCTTTGTCTCCCAGAGGGAGATGATACGCGTTTACCTCAACGGCAAGCTTGAGATGATCCAGATCAACTAGGCGCGAAACGGCAACCCGCTCCGGCTTTGCAAGCTTCTCGGCAATGCCGCTAGATCCGCCTGCTGGTTGGTTCGTCGCTAGCGCGCTCGGGTGGTGCCGATCTCGCGATACAACTTCCTTTGCACCATGAGGGCCCAGACCACGACTCCACACGCCATTAGGGCGCCGGAAACGGCCAACCATTCGCTCACGTAGATCCACTGAAGGGCCCGATCTTTCAGCCTCAGGGCCTTGGACTCCAAGTCCCTGATGGCTTTCAGAAGGGAGGCGAAATGGTCCAAGACCTCCTGATAGTTCTGCTCCAGGTACAATGCGTTGGCCTTCTCCCTCTCGCCTTCGACCAAGGACATCCCTTCTTCTATCGCAACCGAGCTTGCGCCGAACTTCTCGATGAACCCCATCATGTCACGCAGCAGGGCGACACGCTGAGCGTATTCGGAGAAGTAGTTCCTGATCAAGTGCATGATCTCCGGGTCGCTCGGCACGTCCGCGCCGCATGAGTAATACTCCAGGTTCAGAACGAAATCGTGCCAGTATCCCCATTCCTTCACCCACCTTTCGGAGTAATGGCCGTGAAGATCGCACGCGAAGATCACCGACGCGCCCTGGCCAAGGTCCCAGTACGCCAGGGCAGGATGCCCACTCTTCCCATCATCTGCAAGAAGGGTTGCTCCTTCTTTCTTCGTGAGCTTGTTCAGCGCGAGCAGCGGGGGCGCGGTCTTCCAAGGCAACGACCGCATCAGGGGATCATCTTCTTCCAGGACCCTGACCATGATAGGACCCTCGACGAACTGGTTGGTGTGCACATAGACGGGAAGGACCTCCTGCTCGATCCTAGTCCCTTTCCATTCGCCCTTTTGGGCGCTCGCCCCGCCGAAACCTCTGTGGCCATTCGTCATCAGCAGGCCCAGACCCTGTTCGGTCACGGCGCGCGTGAAGTCGTTCTGCCACCTTGGGGTGATCATGGCGGCGTCGACGCCCGCCAGATGGACGAGGTCTTTGTTTGCGACAAGGTCGTCATAGCTCTTGGGCATGTACAGTCGCATGTACCTGGCGTTCTCCTCGTCCGTGTACCAGACCGTGATGATCGGGACCAGTGTGGCATCTATCTTGGGGTCGAGGAGGAGTATTCTACCGGGCGACGTCCCCCAGAAAGCGGTGCCTATGAAGAGGATCCTGAGCCTACCCGTGGCAGGGTCCTGTCGTGGCGTCCTGCCCGCACAGAAGGGAGAGCAGAAGAACAAAAGGAGGCAGACCGAAGCAACGAACCTGCGGTTTGACGAGCAGGGCCGGCTCATGGCTCCCGCATCCCGTTGCGTCAGTTGCACGTCCTCCATTTCGTGCCCCACTCGGTGTCCTCCAGGATCACTCCTTCATCGCGCAGCCTAGCACGAATTCTGTCGGCGGCCTCCCAGTTCTTCGACGCCCTCGCGGCCTCGCGTTCCCGGATCATCTCGGCCTGCCGGGGCGTCAGCGCTGCAGGTCTTGGGAACTGGAGGCCAAGTACCGCTGCGAACGACTCGAAGGCCTCCCTTGCTGCCTCCAGAACCGCGCGGTTCCTAGCCACAAGCAGGTACCGGTTCAGGCCCTTCGCGAGCTCGTGGAATGCCCCCAGCGCGAGCGGGCTGTTGAAGTCGTCATCCATGGCCGCATCGAACCGTTGCCTGGCCTCCTGGATTTCCTTCAGGGCCGGCCGATCGAACGCGGTGCTTCGATCGTCCGATGTCTGTAAAGCGAAAAGCACGTTCTCGTAGGCATTCCTCAGCCTCTCGTAGTTGCTCCTCGCGTTCTCGGCGAACTCCTTGGTGTAGTCAAGGATCTTGCGGTAATGGGCGGAGGCGAACATGTACCTCACGACGCTGCTGGGATAGTCCTTTAGCACATCGTCCAGGGTGATGTAGTTCCCCAGGGACTTGCTCATCTTTTCACCGCCGACCGTGAGGTGTTCGCCGTGGACCCAGTATCTGACGAACTTCTTGCCCGTGTAGCATTCCGACTGCGCGATCTCGTTCTCGTGGTGGGGGAAGATCAGGTCGACGCCTCCGGTGTGTATGTCGATGGTGGGCCCGAGGTACTTCAGGGACAGAGCCGAGCACTCTATGTGCCAGCCGGGCCTCACCTTTCCCCATTTCGATTCGAAGAATATCCCCCTCGCAACCTCGGAGTCGGTCGATTTCTTTAGGAGCGCGAAGTCCTGCGGACTGTCCTTGCTGTACTCATCGACATCCACCCTCGCACCTGGCCTGATCCCAGCCAGATCGATCCGGGATAGCCTCCCGTAGCCGGGGAACGCAGATACGTCGAAGTACACGCTTCCGTCCCGCTCGTACGCGAACCCCTTCTTCTCCAGATTTTCAACGATCTCCAACATGAAATCGACGTTCTCCGTCGCACGCGGGTAGGCGTGAGCGGGTAGCACGTTCAGCTTGCGAAGCCCGTCGAAGAATATCTCCTCGTACTTGCGCGTGTAATCCTTAAGAGGGACACCGAGCTCGCCCGACCTCTTTATGGTCTTGTCGTCGATGTCGGTTATGTTCATCACCTGCTTGACAGCGTACCCCCGGTACTCCAAGTAGCGGCGCACATTGTCGCTCATCACAAAGCTTCTATAGTTGCCGAGATGGGGCACATCGTAAACGGTGGGGCCGCAGCAATACATCCCGACGCGGCCTTCGTGCAGAGGGACGAAATCCTCCTTCTTCCTCGATTCCGTGTTGAAGATCCTGAGCACTAACACCCGCGCATCCCAAACGCACATTAAACTTTATGCGCAGATGATGGCAATTCACGGGATGTGATCCGGTTCCAACACGTGGCGGTCGGGGTCCGGATCATTCTTCTCTGGCCTCGACACGCCTGCCCGGATACGATGCTGCATATGGCAAACCCAAGCAGGCTAACGTTGACCGGGTTTTGGATTGCGAAGGTTGGAACCCGCTCACGTACGGGCTGGTCGCCCGTAGCATAAGCCAAGGTCCGGCGCCGACAATTCTCTGGATCCCGGGTAACAAGGGCCCGTTGATGTTGATTCTGCCCCTCTGTAGGCCTGGCGGCGAGAGGAAAGGAGCGATTGACGTGTTCGGGCATCCTAGCCTGTTAGGGCGCACGACCGGCGCAGCGGACTGCGACACCGTGGTGACGAGCAAAGCGAAGCCGAAGGAGCTCAAGAGGATCGTATGGTACAACACTGTACAGCCGCACGCCCTTGCAGCCCACAATGACGACGTAATGCAATGCTGTGGCTTGACAAGCGCACTGGGAACAGTTCCGCGCTCAGACCTGGTTCCACCTCCTGTTCTTTCTCGGGGTCTGCGCAGCATTTTCACCTTGTCCCGAACCACTTGAGGAAGAAGGAAAAGCAGCCGACCCTGCAGTTGGCTACGTCAGCTTTTTCAGGTTCCGGGCCTACCCAGCGCCGTTGTCCTTTTCCCTCAAGTTCGGCGCTGAGAACCTTGTAAAGAATAAGGGAAGGTCCCTCGCGGCGCTGGCCGGAAGCCTCCTAGCCGTAACTCTGATTGCAGGTGCCAACATTTCGGTCGATGTTGCAACGAACAAGATCCTGCTCTTTGCCCTTGAGGACACACCGATCGACATGGTGGTCGGCTTCGCGGGCTCCAAAGAGCCCCATGACCTGTCCGGCACCCTCGAGGCCCTTTCTGGAATCGACGTGGCCGAGCCCGTCCTTTTGGCCAGACCCGTGATCATGGTAAACATGAGCGGAACCGTATCCCACAGCTCGGTCCGGCTCTTGGGCGTGAACCCAAGCTTCGGTCGCGTTGCTGACAGGCTCCTTGTCGATGTTCCGGAGTTCGACCTTGGGCCAGACGAGATGGTCGCCACAAAAGGATTCCTGAGCATTCTAAGGAGCTTCGGGTTGATGGTTGGCCCGGGGGACAACCTGACACTGTACCTTCATAGACGCCCGGACGGGGCGACCGAACCCGAATGGATGGCCCAGAACTTCCTGATTAAGGCCGCGGTCGAGCCTCGGGAGCAACGCTGGGGGAGCAGCTTCGGTGGGACGTACCTCTCCGACTGCGTTTTCATCAACAAGTCGCGAGCACGGGAGCTCATGGATGAGTTTGAGGCGAGCTTCTTCAACATCTTCCCTCCCACCGGCCCAGGGGTTCTGGACCGTGGCATCTTCACCATGCCTTCGGCCGCGGTCTATCTCGTCCTGCTGGACCGCCAGCAGATCGTCATTAAGACCGACGCCGAGGCCACCCGGAAGAACATCGAGTTTGTCGCAAACGACGTAGAGCTTGCCCTTGCAGACAATAACCCGTACGTGGAGACGCCGATCGTAAACGCGATCGATAGATATGCCGCCCAGCTTGAGCAGAGCAGGGCAGTCTTCCTCGTGGCGTCTCTGCCCGTCATAGCGCTCGGCATCTACCTAGCCATGATCGGCATCGATGTGGGATTCGGACGCAGAAGGGCCGAGATAGCCCTGCTTAAGTCGAGAGGGGCAAGCAAGAGGCAGATCTCGCTGCTTCTCTTCGCGGAGTCATCGATCTTGGGCGTCCTCGCCGGGGTGGTTGGCCTTCTGCTGGGGGCCCTCATCACCGGGTTCATCATCTTCCCCCTGCCCCAGAAGGCGATTTCACTGAGCTTGTCCGACATTACCCTGTTGGGCATCTCGCCGCTCACCATCTTGGTCTGCGTCATCCTTGGAGTTGCGATGATGGTGCTCGCCTCGCACAGGCCCATCAGGAGGATCAACCAGATCGACGTGATCGAGGCGCTGGGCAAGTACTCCGCAAGCTACGAGACGGAGGAGTACCGCAAAAAGACGGATATCATCCTCGTCCTCTTCCCCACGGCCGTCTACGGTGCGATCCTGACGCTTCAGGGCGAGATAGGCAGGGGGCCGAGCCTCTTGCTTTTCCTGCTCTACATATTCCTGGCCATCGGCACCCTGACCCTTCCATTTACACCTTTCATGCTAATCCTCGGCGCTACCCGCATGCTCACGAGAGGAACAAATAGGACGTACGAACTAGTTTCCCGGGCGTTCAAGCCCCTCGTCGGGGCAATGCATCCCCTCGTCGCCAAGAACCTTTCGCGGAATCCAAGGCGAACCTCCCGGGTCGCGGTGCTCATTGCACTCTCGTTGTCCTTCGGCACCTTCATCATGGTCTTCAGCTCGACCGAGCAAAGGCTCCAGGAATCCACCATCCTCTTCGAGGTGGGCTCGGATATCAAGATCACGAGCTCCCTGTCGCTTGATCACAGGTTATTGCGAAGCATCGATGGGGTGGAGCTGACCAGCGAGATCTTCCAGGCCTCGGGACAAAGCCGGCTGGGAACCATCGCCGTCTACGCCCTCGACCCGCGCGATTATGCTTCTTGCGTCCGGGAAAACTCGCTCTTCACGAGAAAGCTGGCCCACCTGCTCGACGAGTTGTCCACCGAGAGAGCCGGCGCACTGGTCCTCAAGACGAGGCGCGAGACCGAATGGAAGGAGGGCCAGGCGATATCCGTGCCGGTCGCAGCGGGCGGTGAGTCCAAGCAGGTCGACTTCCGGGTCCTCGGGTTCTTCGACTATGCACCGGGCGTGGAACAGACCCTGCACAAGGGACCTTGGGATGCACCTGCCTTGCTGGTGAGGACGGACTACCTGGCGGAAGAGCTTCCGAACCTTCAGATCAGCGGCCAGTCAGCCATCCTGATCAAGAAGGCCAAGGACGCCAACTCATCCGCAATCGTCGACGCCATTCTCAAGTCCAACCCGGAGCTTGCGTCCTGGAACGTGAGAAGCGCGGAACAGATGCTCGCCGAGCGCGAGAGAGAACCGATGGTCACGGCGGTCTTCTCCTTCATGAAGCTCGAGTTCATCTTCACGATGGTCATGTCCACCTTCGGGTTGGGCCTGGTGATGTATATGGCCGCGACCGAGAGGCAGAACGAGGTGGCGGGACTGATGTCCCGCGGCGTGGCGAGCCGGCAGGTGATGAAGATCCTCGCTGCCGAAGCGTTCTCGATAGTGATCATAGGTTTTGCGATCGGAATTCCCGTCGGCGGGCTCGTCGTCTACGTCCTTCGAACGGTCATGAACAGGGCCATGGGAATCTCCATACCGGTGCCCTTCGTATTCCCAGGCGCCCTCTTCATCCTGCTCGGGTTGACGGCCGCGGCGCTCGGAGCGGCCTCACTCTTTAGCGCCATAAGGATCAGCCGAATAAAGCCAAGCGACGTACTGAGGGTGAGGTGAGATCTTGTCCGCAAGGGGAGCGAAGATCGTAGTCAAGGATCTGATGAAGGTCTACAAGACCGGGAAGTTGGAGGTCATCGCCCTGAGGGGCGTGAACATGGAGGTCCGTGACGGGGAGGTCCTAGCCGTGATGGGCCCATCTGGCTGCGGAAAGACGACCCTTTTGAACCTGATTGGCGGGCTCGACAGGCCCACGGCAGGCAGCATATGGGTGGACGGCACCCTCATCTCCGATCTGAGCGAGGACGAGCTCGTTCAGTACCGACGCGAGAAGGTCGGATTCGTCTTCCAGTTCTTCAACCTTGTCTCGTCCCTCACGGCCGAGGAGAACGTTGAGCTGCCAATGAGAACCGCCGGCAAACCGGCCCAATACCGAGACAGGAGGGTGAAAGAGCTACTGGAGGCGGTCGGGATGTCCGGGCGCAAGGACCACAAACCGGACGAACTCTCCGGCGGCGAGCAGCAGAGGGTGGCGATAGCGTGCGCGTTGGCGAACGACCCACCGATACTATTGGCGGACGAACCCACGGGCGAGCTGGACACCAAGACGGGATCGGAGATACTGGACCTATTCAAGACGCTGAAGGAGCAGTACGGAAAGACCGAGATCATCGTGACTCACGACAGGCGTGTCGGCAGAATTGCTGATCGCGCCCTCAGGATCGAGGATGGATTGATAGTGGGTGAGGAGAGGCTCGATGCCTTGGCCTACAGGGGGAGGGAGGAGCTCGAGATGGAAAATGCCCGACTGCGCGAGCGTCTGGAATCGCTTTCCCGGATCCTCGGCAAAGCGGCTGAGGAATTAGGGAAAGGCCGCTAGACCATCCCCTTATTCCCAATCGTCTAGAACCGACGCACTGGCAACCGTCCTGACCAGCTCCGCCCCTTGGGGCAGGCCTCGGGGCCTGTAGTAAAGATCGTCCATTCTCCTGATGAGCTCCTGGACGGAGGCAGACTTGACGAGAACGCGGATGCATCCCCCGAACCCTGCCCCGGTCAGTCCCGCGCCCAAGACGCCGGGGACCGATCTCGCTATCTCGACCATCTCGTCCAACTCGGGCGAGCTGCACCCGAAGCCGCCGGGCTGCAGGTGGAGAGCCGAGGCCGCGACCCTTTCTGGGTTCCCGCTCGCTGCATCGGCGATCAGCTTGTCCAGAAGCGCGTCTGACACCTCGTTGTTCCACCTGACCCACGCCCTCTTGGACGAATCGTAGCAGATCACCCTATCCCCGTCGTGTTCCCGGTACATCAGCCTGCCGAGCTCTTCCATGTCGCCCGATCTGAGGATCTGCGGAAAGATTCTTCCGCGCTCGCACTCGGCTACACCGAACATGGCGACGGCCCTGATCCGATAGCCCTCCTTGGGCTCCCCATGCGTGCGAAAGATCCGTTCCAGCTCGTCGCGGCTGTCTCGCAGTCTGTCCTTGATCTGCTGACGGGACGCTCGTTCGGGCAGGGCACGGAGGATGCGATAGATATCAGGAAGACTCAGCCGGATGGGATTTATGTCCCTCAGATGCTTGGTTCCCTCGACCAGGCTAGCCGGCAGGCCGAGGTCGCGCATCGCCTGCTTGGCAAGCATCAGAACCATGCTGTACGCCGCTATGGTCTGGTTGTAGGCATCCAGGACCGCCCCCGCCTTGTGCGCCTTCTTCATCGAGTCGCATATGACTATCGAGTACCCGTCCGGAATCGGAAGATACTCCTCAACCTGGAAGGGGAAGAACCTGAGGTGGCAGATGGTCCCACGCCTGCAGAATAGCATTGCAGCGTGATCGCCCGCCCCGCCCCGGGTGCCTACGTACCATTCTGCCTCCCCACACAGGACCGCCAGCTCAGCACGATCCAACTTCAGCTGGTTCAAGGCCAAGGTCGCCAGCGCCGAGGAGACCACCATCGCGGAGGACGAGCTCAGGCCCGACGACCTTGGTATGTTGCCGAAGAACATCAAGTCCATCCCGCACAATGCGGTATCCTTGAACCGGGCCTGCAACCTCAATACCGCCGCCTTCACATAGTTCGACCAGTCTCCCCGCGACTGCGACACCCTCTTGGCAACGCCCGGGGACTCTATGAACCGAACCCAATCCGACTCGTCCCCCTCGGAGAGCTCTTCAGCGATGGAAAACCTTCTCTCCGGGAAATCCCCGGACCTAACATCGCTCATGCGCACAAGGTCGCCCTCTGATCGGGCTCCGGCAAGCAGTATCTCCCTCGCATGCGTGACGTAGTTCACACAGCCCCCCCTGTGCTCGACGTGCATCCCCATCAGGTTCACGCGGCACGGACATCTCACGAGGACGACCTGCCTGTCCCCTCCGTATCTTGCGGCGAAAGACCTAAGCAGGCTTGACATCGCGGCCTTCCTCTCAGCGACGAGCGTGAGATCGCCTCCGTAGATCTCTCGGAGAAGCCGATCCTTCTGGCCGCTCTCAAGAACCTTGATCCATTCGAATACAGGGCTCATGGCCCCTCTATCCATGCTCATGCACCGACCGTCCGGATCCAGACGCTAGGGCGCCAGACGACGTCAGGCTTGACGCCCTTCGTATATATCTCCTACGCGGTTCGTGCCGGCACCGTGAGGCACGTATCTAGCTAGCCTTGGTCGTGGAAGATTTAAGAGATGCTAGCTTCGGATCGTCGCCTGAGATGCCAGCCATCAGCATCAACCGGCTTTCCATGAGGACCGTCCAGACCCTCATCGACTCCCCCGAGATGTTCAATGTCCAGATCACAAGACTATCGGACGGGTCGACCGTCATAGACGCCGGGATCGAAGCGGAGGGAGGCTACGAAGCCGGAAGGCTTGTGAGCGAGATCTGCATGGGGGGACTGGGTTCGGTTCAATTTTCCTTCACTGGGCCGATTGCCATCGAGTGCCCCTGGGTGGTCGTCTTCACCGATCATCCTCTCCTGTCCTGCATGCTGTCGCAGATGGCCGGATGGTCGATCCGGACGAAGGGCTTCAGGGCGATGGGATCGGGGCCAGCAAGGGCTCTGGCCCAGGCGGAGGAGATCTACAGGCAATACCCCTACACAGACGGTCACTCCGAGGCCGTCATAGTCCTGGAGACATCCACCAAACCAGGGGAAACCGCCTCCGCTTGGATATCCGAGAGGTGCGGAGTAAGTCCCAAGAACCTCTACATGGTTGGGGCGCGAACCGCCAGCCTTGCGGGAACGGTGCAGGTATGCGCCCGAGTGGTCGAGACGGGAATGCACAAGATGCACACCCTCGGAATCGATCTCGCGGGCATCCTAGCTGGACGGGGGACATGCCCGGTCCCACCCATCCTCCGGGACGACCTTGTCATGATGGGCCGGACCAACGATGCGATCCTTTACGGCGGCCGGGCAGACTACATCTTCGCTGACGCCTCCCGGTCACTTGCGCACCTGCAGTCCCTGCCGTCCTCGTCATCCTCTGACTACGGCAGACCTTTCGTCGAACTGCTCAAAGCTGCAGGATCAGATTTCTACAAGATCGATCCAGCGCTGTTCAGCCCGGCCGTCATGGGCATGGAGAACATGAAGTCTGGAAAATGCCTAAGCGCCGGAAGAATGGACATCGAGGTCCTCAAGAGGTCCTTCGGGCTGCCCTAGCCCAATGCCTTCTCAAGTCGGTCTGCCACCGTATCAGGTCCGAGTGCACAAACCAAAGGGCCCATTCTGGGTCCGTGGTCGGTGCCCAGCAGCAGCCTGTAAAGGATCTGGAAGAGCCTGGAAGGGCTCACCCCATGAAGCTCGGCTGCGGAGAACACCGACGACTGGATCGCATCAGGACCGGGACTGGTCTTGATGACGCGAGCTAGGTGGCGAAGGCTCGCCTTCTCCGGGTCGGTCAGCTTGGCAATGAATGCCCTGTCGGGCTCGCCGGCCGGCCGCAGGGCGAGCTCGGGCACGAACATGCGAACCCAGTTCCGGGCGTAGATCAACCTCTGCCTGATCTGCTCAACAGCCCTCTTCGAAGGACGGCCCTTGATCAGCTCGGTCCTCCGCAGTGCCTTGATCGCCTCTGACATGGACTCCTCTGGATCGTAGACTTGGGCGATGAGCGAAGCGAGGGTCAGGTCGATGGTCGCCGGCCTCTCTTTCGGGGGACTTCGGAGCTGGGAGATGCGGTAAAGCCTGATCATGTGCGACCTCTCTCTTTCGTTCGAGGCATCGGCCTTGCCGTAGTAGACGTCCGCGTGTCCGTCGTAGTCGGCATAGAGCCTCGGCAACTCCCGCCAGGAGAAGCTCCTGGTCTTCATCAGCTTCTTGTTGTACAGGAACCTGAGAAGCTCAGCCGGCGCGACCTTCAACCAGTCCGCCGGGTAAACGACGTTGCCCAAGGATGCGCTCATCTTCCTGCCGTCTATCAGAAGATGCTCGTAGAAGAAAGGCGTCGGCATGGGGTAGTCAAAGATGCGCTCAGCTATCTCCCCGTTCACCCACCATGCACTCGTCGGAACCTCATACTCCTTTCCCCCGCCCTCGCAGCTCACCTTCCAAAGCGCCCATTCGCTCGCCCACTCCCCTTTCCAGAGGATCTTGCCCTTGTCGCGCAACGCATCCGCCCACCCCACGTAGCCGCATCCTTTGGCAACCGTCTTCTCGAACTGGTAGTCGCGGCATTCGTACCTGATCCGCGAGCCGTCGATCTCCAAGACCTGAGGCGTTATCACCTTGCCGCACTCGGCACAGATGGGCTTCCATGGCGTCCACCCCGAAGAGAGGCTCGAATCCCTGTATTTCTCGAGGATCTCCCTGACCCGATCCCGATTGTCAAGGAGCTTCTTGATGTACCTGCGGAAGCTACCCCTGTCGTATTCCTGCGTGGTCGAATACCGACGGGCCTTGTTGACCACGAAGTCCTCCATCACTTCGAGGTACTCCGCCCGGTGGTGTTCCGCGTAGGAATCGTGACAGCCGGAGGGATCTGGAACCTCCGTCACCGGCTTTCCCAGGTACTCCTCGTATTCCTTGGGGACGCCTTCGGGGATGCTCCTAAGGGGATCCATATCCTCGCCGACCCAGATCATGCGGGCCTTGGCACCGGCGTCGCGAAGCGCGGTCACGATGGAGTCCGCCCGGATGGTATCGCTCAACCGGCCTATGTGCAGGACGCCCGAAAGGGATGCCGAGGTCTTCACGACGAAGCATGTCCTCTTGGGAACGGGCTTGTCGACGAAGTGGTACTTCTTCCTCTCGCAGATCTCCCTTGCCTTCTGGTCGGCCCAGAACAGAGGCTCCGTCATGGATACACCGGAAAAATGAGCCGCGGATTCTAAAATGCCGTTCGCCCCGGCCACGCCGGTGGAGCGGGCTTCGAACCCGCGACTTCCGTCTCTTCCGAGACTCCGGATGTCCCAGGGACATGGCCGGAGAACCTACGCTGGGTCCCGTGCCCTTAGGTCACCTATGAGTCCGGCGCGCTCTCCGGTCGGGCCCCCTCGCGGGCCCGATCACCAGCTGCGCCACCCCGGCAGTAGATTCGTTCCCAGAATCCTGAAAATGCCATATAAATATATCCGCCCTTAGGCCGGCCCCCGAGGTTCTGGGTGGGATCGCTTCTAAACGAGGTCGGCGGGTTCAGGAAGAGGAAGGCGCGGCTGAGGATCGCCCTCGTCTATCCCAACGCCTACGAGGTCGGCATGGCAAGCCTTGGCCTTCACACGGTCTACTCGCTGCTCAACAGCTACGAGGACGTCGCGTGCGAAAGGCTGTTCCTAGGAATGACGACCACTATCGAGTCGGGCTCCCCCCTCTCGGCCTTCGATGTCGTAGGTTTCTCGCTCCAGTACGAGCTCGACTTCCTCAACATGGTCAGCATCCTGACTGCCTGCGGAATAGAGCCCCTCCGAAAAAGGCGCAGGAAGCCGACCCTGATCGCGGGCGGTCCCTGCTGCGTGAATCCGATCCCGCTCACTAGGATCGTCGACCTCTTCGTGGTCGGAGACCTCGAGCCTGTGGCGGATCATCTGGTCGACGGCCTTCTTGCCAATAGGTCGCCGGCCGAGATCGCATCTCCGCACGGACTGTTCTCAAGCGAGCTGATGAATCGGTGCAAGGCGGCCAGGGCCATGGATCTGGATTCGATTCCAGCTCCGACGAACCAACCCCATCCAACGGCAGGCGGGTTCCGCCCGGCCCTAGGATCGACGTTCATGGTCGAGATCTCAAGGGGCTGCAACGTCCGGTGCAGGTTCTGCATGTACTCGCACTGCACTCAACCTAAGAGGGAGCGGTCGCTTAGGAGGATCCGTGAGATAGTGGACGAGGGGCTCGACGTGACCGGGCTGAAGAAGGTCTCGCTCGTCGGGGCACTCGTGACCGACCACTCCGAGATCAAGGACATACTGGCCTATCTTGTCGATAAGGGCGTGTCGGTTTCCCTTCCGTCCATTCGGACGGACGAGGTGGACGACGAGATGCTTCAGCTCATTGCCCAACTCGGCGTCAGGACCATCACGGTGGCGCCCGAGGGCAGCCCGCACGTAAGGTCGATCCTCAAGAAGGACCTCGATGAGGATGCCTTGAGATACGTGACGGAAAGCGCGGCGGAGCATGGAGTCAGGAGGATAAGACTCTACTTCATAACCGGCGTGCCGGGCGAGACGAGGCAGGACCTAGAGTACGTGGTTGAGCTCTGCACCGGGTTGTCCAGGCGCTACAGGGGCAAAGGAGCCGTCACGGCCAGCGTGAATCCGCTCGTGCCGAAACCCCACACTCCCGCCCAGTTTCTCGCGATGGCCGATCCCAAGAGGATAGAGGAAAACTACAGATTCCTGAGAAAGGCCTTGCAACCGCGCGGGGTTGACCTCAAGCTGCAAAGCATGAAGGAGTCCGTCATTCAGACCTATCTCGCGCTGGGGCGGGAAGAAACTGGAGGAGTTCTCCTCAAAGCATCCCAGAGCGCCGCGGGACTCGCAGCGTGGAGGAGGATCGCTGAATCCGAAGGCGACCCACTGTCGAGGGTCTTCGAGGGCGTAGCCGCCACGCCCTGGGACGTGATCGACTCAGGCCTTCCGCGGAGCTACCTTCGGAGACAGCACCGCGAGATGATCGCCGCACGCAATGCAACCGCTACCGCCTCAGGAAACCATTATTAGGGCTTGCCCGGTACGCCGCCGATGGAGAGCCGCAGTGTTCTGCCCTCGGTGTCGCGATAGGATCTCTGAGAACTGGAGCTTCTGCCCTCGCTGCGGGGCCCGCCTTCCATCCTCGGGAGCTCCCAGCGAAGACGTCCACTACTCGCCGCTGGCCGACCTCTTCAAGGACATAGAGAGACAGATGAGGGAGGTTCTCGGCCCGAACCTCTCGAAGGACATCGAATTCTTCGAACTGAGGCCCGACTTCATGAAGAGGAATCCCATCCTCAGGCCTGGGCAAGGATTCAGGATAAAGATCACCCGGGCAGGGGACGGGCCGCCGACGATCGACATCAAGGCCTTCGGCGATATCGACGAGAGGATCGCCGAGAAGATGAGGGAGAGCCTAAAGCCCCAGTCAAGCGAGTCCGCCCCTGAGGCTGAGACACGGAAGGAGGAAGAGAGCCTCGCCATGGAGAGCAGCGAGGCAGCTGCCCGGGACGTCTCAGGATACGAGGAACCCCGGTGTACAACGAAGTGGACCGGCGATCACCTCCTCGTCGACCTGGACCTCCCCGGCGTCACCAAGAGCGACGATGTGGAGGTAAGGAAGCTGGGGGAGAGCATCGAGGTCAGGGCCTTCGCGGGCGGCAAGGGATACTTCAAGATTCTGGGGATCCCGGCGGATGCGCAGCTTGTAAGCCGACGGTTCAGAAAGGGCAGGCTGTCGCTCAAGATAGGGTAGGCATTTTTCGACCAAGAGCAGGAAGGTCCCCGTGCACCGCCGGTCGGGTCCGAACCGTGCAAGGAAGACCGTTAACTTTGCGCGCGCGCAGGAAGCCGATGTCCGACCTCGAAACACTTAAGAGTTCTAGACGGGCTTCGAGGTATAGCGAGGTGGGGCAGCCAGGAGTGCCCGACGGGCTCATAACCCGTAGGTCAGTGGTTCAAATCCACTCCTCGCTACTCCTTTCAAGGCGTCCGTCGGTTTTGGGCGTCTGCTGGTGAGGCAGCCGCGCGCTGCGTCCTACGAGGGCATCTTTATTGTCATACAGAGTGGTTCGGCCCCTGTCCAGCACTCTCAGTGCCCTGTTCGCCTCAATCGCAGTGAGGCGCGGGTTCAAAGACAGCTACGACGTCAAAGGTTGGTCGAAAGATCCCTCGGTCTTCGAACCCTACCTCGAAGTCGAAGTCGGGGGAAAGGTTTATCAGAGCAGCGCCTACCCGCAAAGGGGTACTGAGCCAGAGGGCTCTTCCTCGGGCGGGATGCTCGTTCGGGTGGGATTCGGTGATGCGGGCGCCGACATTCCTCGCCTTGGTCCTGGTATCGCTTCTAAGCAGCCTATCCGCTGCAATCGCAGAGAACGCGATTACGGTGCCCGACGACTTCAGCACCATAGCTGAAGCAATAGCCGCCGCAACGCCGGGTCAGATTATACTCATTCAGCCAGGGGTCTACAATGAGAAGCTCTCAATCGATAAGGGAATAATGCTGCGCGGACTCAAGCCCGACGAGACTTTCATCTTTAGTAACGAAGAGCCGTGCACAATCTGGATAGGTGCTGCCCATGTCGTCCTTTCTGGCGTTACGGTGATGAACTATAACGTGCGTACAAGGGGGGCCGTTCATGCCAACGGCTCGAAATACTGCACCATCACCGGCAATAGAATAATCGGCGGGCTCTATCTCACCTACTGCGACGATTGCAGAATCGAAGACAACAACATTCTTGCAGACCCATACCGCAGCACCGACGGCTTAGGCGTCATTCTGTGTCAACGCGTCACTATCCAAGGAAACACAGTCTCAGGCTTCGCGATCGGCTTGAACCTAGACCGTTCGGGTCTGTGCAAGCTCAGGCATAACCAGCTATGCGGCAACCGCCGCGGAATGTCGGTCAGAGCCATAAGCATCGACACCGCCCTTCACGATATCGACCGGACAAATGAGGTCGACGGCAAGCCGGTTTACTACT
Source organism: uncultured Thermococci archaeon (assembly GCA_964549615.1). GTDB lineage: Archaea > CAYQAE01 > CAYQAE01 > CAYVLA01 > CAYVLA01 > CAYVLA01. The sequence goes on from CAZJVP010000020.1 coordinate 207,828, forward strand.
TCGTGAACGCTTGCAATCTTGTCATCGAACCCTCACATTTTCCCAAAATAGGGTACCTCGGCATAGTGGCCTCACACAACGTTTTTGCCAGAGACCTGTCTATCACCGGGGCTGCTCAAGGAGTGCTGGTCGCGTTCTCGAGCAACGTCTTCTTGGACAATCTCACCTTGACGGACAATGATAACGGGCTGAACATGTTCTCCACCTCGGATTCCGAGATAAGGCGGAGTACCTTGAGCCGCAACAACATCGGCATCAACGCGATCCGGTCAGACCGCATCACGGTTGTCGACAACAAGATTGGGCCGGGCGACGGCTGTGCAACGGGCCTTAACGTGCAAGCCGGAACGCTCTGGACGATCAGGCGCAACGTGATCATTGGGAACTACATGCAGATCCGAATGTATGACTGTAGGTATTTCGTCATAAGACAGAACACGGTTGCAAATGGTCTCCGAGGGCCCCCCTCGTGGAATCCAGGGTGTGGCATCGAACTCTGGTACAGCCAAGATAACAAGATCTGCCAGAACAACTGGATCGGGAATCCCGTACACGCAAGCATACCAGTCGGTTCGTATGCGAACACGTGGGATGACGGTTTGCTGGGGGGCGGCAACTTCTGGGATACCCACAAGGTCAAGGACGCAAACGGCGACGGATTCGGCGATACTCCTTATGTCATCGACCTGATGAACTCGGACAGATATCCGCTGATGAAATACTATGGTTGGGAGGACGTTGAGATCGATCTTTCACAAGCCTCAGACACGCGCTGCGATTTGAACTCGAGTCAGCTGGTCGCTTTTCACGCACGCTGGAAGCAGAGCGGCCTCGACCTTCAAGGCGGGACGATCTACGTGAATGGTACGCCGTACAATACCAACAGCCTCGGCTGGCTGAGCTTCAGCTGCAAGTTCCCGGAATGCGGCAAGAGGTCGTGGAAGGTCACGTCAGTTGAATATGATGGTCCTAGGTCCTATGCGCAGATCGCCCCGAGTCCGTCGATCGTTTGGGATTCCGTCGACATCGAGCTGAGGGCAATAAAGGAGAGGTGCGACACGGGTTCACAGGGCCTGGCCTGGACGGCACGTTACCGATATGACCAGGCCCAGTTTGAGGGCCTCATAGTCCTCAACGACACCTGCGTACAAGATCAACCTGGCCGATATGGGTACAAGGTTACGGAGGTGGTGGACGAGGCATATGGGCTGAGTGTATTCGAATCAAACGAGGTATCCGTTGTGTACGACAGGGTCAATCTGACACTTGTCCCTGTTGACGTGAGAGCCGACGTCGGAACGTTGGTCCCTGTCAAATGCAGAGGTACATACGAATATGATGGCTCGCCCTTCAACGGGACAGTTGGCTTCTTGCAGGTGCTAAGTTCGGACAGGGTAGGAGCCAAGGAATCAACTGCAGAATGGATCGTCGACCCACTGTACGGGCTTACGGCTTTTTGCTCAAATGCCGCACTGGTCATCTTCGACAGGGTTAGGATCACTCTTTTCGACGACAGGATTGACGTGGGCAGCTGCACCCCCTTAGAGTGGAACGGATCATACGAATACGATGGATCTCCTTTCAGGGGTGAGATTGAACTCAACGACAGTCCCGGATCTGACGAGGTTTGTCTCAAGAGATTCTGGGTGAAACGAATCAAGGATCCGCTTTACAATCTGACGGCATTCACTTCGAATGAAGCGAGCGTCGTCTACGATCGGGTGATAATCAACCTTACCGTTTCCGATGACCACATAGATGTAGGACGGGCTGCCGACTTGAAGATTGCTGCCCGTTACGAGTTTGATGGTGCCGCCTTTGACGGCTTGGTCTTCTTGAACGACACCCGGATCGTCCTTGATGCCCCCGGCAGAAGGGCCTTCACCGCCTCGTCCATCACCGACTTCCTCTACGGCCTGAACGAATTCAAATCAAACGCCGCCGCCGTGACTTGGGACAGGGTCCGTGTTCTTCTATCCGTTGAGAGAGATCGCGTGGACGTTGGGACGGCCCCCGAAATTCTAGCGCACGCTGTGTATGAGTACGACCATTCGCCGATCTCGGGGTCGGTGATACTCAACGACACCACACAGAAGCAACAGCTTGGCTTGTTCGCATACACGGTGCGGGAGGTGCGCGACGAGAAGTACGGGCTTTGCGAGTTCTCGGCGAATTGCATCAGGGTGATCTATGACACCGTATTGCTCGACATGCTTATCTCAGACCCCAGGATCGACATCGGCACCTCGCCAAACATCACGGTCTCCGGAAGATACGCGTACGACGACAGCCCCTTCGAAGGCAAGGTTCAGCTTAACGACACCCTTGCGCCAGTACACGAGATAGGGAAAAAAACTTACGGGGTCAAAGCAATTGAAGATCCGAGGTATGGGCTTGCGACCTTCCGTTGCAATTCGGTGGACTGCGTATTCGACGAGGTGGAGATCGAGCTCAGCACCCCAAGGCATCGCATCGATGTGGACGCGAACGCCCAGATAATCCCAGTCGCTCGCTATCAGTACGACAACACTAAGTTCTCTGGCTCCATCGTGTTGAACGACACCATCACTCGCTATCCCTATCCCTGCAAGAGGAGCTACACGGTAGCATCCATCGGAGACGCCCTGTATGGTCTCACAAAGTTCCGTTCGAACACAATTTCGGTCGTCTTCGATCAGATCCAGGCGACGGTGACGGTGGAAGATCAGCGGATCGACGTAGGGTCGGAGGCTAATCTCACAGTTGCAGGAACGTACGCGTACGACGGATCGCCGTTCGTGGGATCGCTCCGCCTAAACGACACTCGCCTCTCCCAGGAAGAGGTTGGGAGGAGAGGATACACCGTCGCGTCCGTTAGAGACGATCTTTATGGCTTAGAGAGCTTCCGCTGCAACCAGGTCTACGTTATCTTCGATAAAGTGGGCATCATCCTTCAGGGACCTGCCCGCAGGGTCCAAGCAGGTAAGAATGCCACAGTGGTTGCGCACGGAACATATTCCTACGACGGCCAGCCTTTCGTCGGATCGATCCACATCAACAAGCCGACCAAACAGGATTCGGTTGGCAAGATTTCCTACGGAGTCGAGGGCATCTCGGATGGCCTCTTTGGGCTCAGCATCTTCGATGCTAATCAGATCGAAGTTACCTTTGACTTGATAAGGGTGGAGCAAAGACTATACTCGTGGATGCCGGGAAGGCTTAGGACAAGGGTGGAACTTCGGTATGAATCGGACATGTCCGCGGTCGAAGAGGCAAGGGTCACCGTCGGGCGGGTGCAGGCGATTAACTTGGGAATGGGCATCTACACGGCCCGCATCCCGGCTTGGAGTGCTGTTGTGAAGACCACCACGACCGTCGAACTTGACGGTTTCGACCAAGTGGTTCTCGAAGTGAGAGCTGTAGCGGCCGGGACTATCGTCCTCATTGTCGTGCCCGTGCTCGTGGCAATCGTGGGAGGCCTCGCTCGTCTTCTGAAGGAGAGGAGGAGGACCCGGGAAAATCTCTGAAACGCTCGCAATTCTGAAGAGCTGCTATCTTGACTTCAAAGACGCCTGTGAATCGACCCTGACAGGCTTGGAGCCGACCCTTGCGAGGGATTTGATAAGCTTCTCAGCTGGAAGCGGTCTAATTTCGACCGAAGGAAACTCTATGAATTGTACGCCGACGAGCTCCCTTCTAGCCTCGATCGCGCGCCCCGGAACCTCCGGAACGGATGCCACATAGGAATAACCCCTTGTCCTTCTGGACAACCACACTAGGTAGGTCTCACGCACCGTGGGTCATGGTGCTTGGCGATTCCAAGATAGTTTCCAGCGCACGGCGCACGTTTCGGGGAATCTTCCAGCAAGGAGCAGGCAGCCGTAGCACACCCGCTGCCAGAATACCTTGCTTGCCCCCGGACTAGGGTGCCTCGCGGCCAATCCAATATCGCATTCGAGATCTCACTGCCGAAATCCATCCATCAAAATCCCGCTAGATTAGCGACGCCGGCCTCCGCCTCATCACACAACCATATCAGGACTCAACACCCATGGCGCACCAAGCACCGCATGCCGGGGAGGAAACCGCCGATGCTGCTTGGCCCCTTGGAGCCGCCAAAGGAGACCATTTTTGACCACCAACAGTTGGCCAAGGACGAGGCGATCGGGCGTTGTCGCAACAGATTCCCCTAGGTGAAGCGGCCCTCGAGGTCATCCGGCAGGCGAAGAGCGAGGTCGACCCCAGGGTCCAGATATCCAAGAAGGAGTATCGACGCAGGTGGGAGATGGTCCAGCAGGCCATGCGGGACAGGGAGGTGGACCTGGCATACGCGTGCGGAAGCGAGTTGGACAGATCGGATGCCGCGTGGCTCGTGGGCGCATTCGACCCCATCATCGAGCGCTACGGGGTGCTCGTCCCCTCGGAGGGACCGCCTGCGATACTTGCGGGGTCCGAGGGTGGCCACGTCATGGAGGAGGCGGCCGAGAGGTCCGGAGCAAGGATATACCTCCTCCGGGAGTTCCAGATATCGGATGAGGAGTATCGGCACGCGCAGTTCACAACCCTGGACGATGTCCTCTCCTGCCTGAACGCCGGTTCGGCGAAGAAGCTTGCCATCGTCTCAAGCCCGGATGTGCTGCCCTACTCTCAGTTCGAGATCTTCAGAAAGAGGTTTGGGGAGGGGGTCGTCTTCGATCCGATCCTGCAGACGCTGAAATATGAGAAGAGCCTCCCTGAACTCCTGATATGCGGCCAGGCAAACATCATCGCCGACGCGGCGCTGCGGGCCATGCTTGCCTCCATCCAACCCGGGGTAAGCGAGCTTGAGGTAGCGGGGGTGGGCGATTTCGTGATGAAGGAGCTGGGGGCCGGAAGAACAGGCTTCCCCACAATCGTGACCGCTGGCGAGCGTAACTACACCGTCATCGGCCCGGCGACCAACAACAAGATCAGGAAGGGCGACATGATATCGTTGGGGGTCAGCCCCTGCTTCAACGGGTACCACGGCGTTGTCAGGCGAACGGTCAAGGCAGGAGAGCTCACGAAGGAGGAGGACGAGTTCCTGAAGGCGGTGGAGGGCCTCTACCGCGTCGTGATGGACGCCACGATCGAGGCGGCAGGGCGTGACCTGCCCTCAAACCACATCGACCAGGCAGGCAAGGCTTACCTGTCAAAGCTCAAGCTTAGAACGATCTCGGGCAGTCTGGAGACCCCCATCGAGCCCTACACGTTCATCCACAACACGGGTTGCTCGGAGTGTCAGGAAGGTTACGGGGCGGTCACGCCGCACACGCAGGCCCCGCTTGGCCACAGGGTCGCCCTGATGATCGATGTCGCGCTGCTGGGCTTCAGGCGGAGGGGGGAGGCCCTCTTCCACGTGCCCTACGGAGTCGTCGAGGATGCCTTCTGGAAAATGGACAGCCGGGTTGGCGTCTACAACCGGCTCCCCCTCCGCGCCCAGGACCTGGTGGGCAATCTCTCCGACTACGAGGCGAACCCCTACCACTCCCCCGTCCCGGCCGGTTAGCTAGACCAGCTCGTACGCATCGGGGCGGCGATCCGTGATGATGTGGTTGTGAGGGGTCACGCTCTTGTCGGCTGCCTCCGACGGATCGATCTCTACCACGCCCCACTCAACCCGGCGCCCTCCCGCAGACGCAAGCACCGTTCCTTTCGGGGAGATGATCTGGGACCTGCCGATGAAGCGTATGCCTCTCTCGTCCCCCACCCGGCTTGCAGTTACGATGAAGACTCGGTTCTCAATGGCCCGCGTGAAGGCGGCCTTCGGCCAGAACGGCAGCACCAGGTTGGCCGGGTGGGCGATCACCTGCGCCCCCTTGAGCATGAGCGTCCGGCACGATTCGGGGAAGAACCAGTCAAAGCAGATCATCACCCCTACCGCGACGCGCCTGTAACGATGCACCGCGAACCGCGCGCCGGGCTCGAAAAGCGCCTTCTCCCTGCCGAAAAGGTGAACCTTGCGGTGAACCTCCAACTTTGATGGGGTGATCAGCGCGGCCGAATTGTAGAACTTGCCCTCTGCCCTTTCTGCGAACCCAGCAACCGCGGCCATGCCCTTGGACTCGCACAGCATCCGGAGCCTATCGATGGTGTATCCGCCTCGCGGCTGCTCTGCGACCACCTCCAGTTCCTGCCTGGTCAGGGCATAGCCGGTATTGAAGAGCTCCGGCAGGACCACCAGGTCGGCGTCCAGACCGTCCAAGAGTGCGACTGCGTCCTCCACGTTTCGCTGGATCTGCATGATCCGCGGCCTGGTCTGAAGGTATCCTATCCTCAACGACGTTCACCGCCATCTAACTGAGCTGGCGCGACAGATAAACCCGGATCCCTCGACCCGGCTGCTCCGCCGACCCCGAAAACTGCCCTTGAGGGACGCCAATCTACCTCCAGACGATCCGGAGGCCCTCGACCCCGAGCGGCGTGCCGACGTAGCTGTCCGTCCACCCATGTGCATCCCGGAAGCTGTTGGGATTCACCCCTGTGAACTCGTCCTTCTTCCAGTGCCTCGGCCCAAGCAGGTTTCGCAGGCTATTGACCAATCGTATGGAGATCCGATTGACTCCCTTGGCGATAGCTTCGCCTGCATCGAGACGGTACTCCCGCCAGAAGACCTTGCCCAGTTCCTTGCCGTTGACGGCGAACTCCGAAACGATCGCGCCAAGCTCGTCGAACTCGATATAGGGCCTGCCGGCATGCGCTTGAATATCCACATCGGCCTCAAGCCGCATCGCCCCCGCGTAGAAGGGGTAGCCCGCCTTCCTCAGGTCGGATAAGTCCTCGCAGACGGGATCCTCGTCCTCAAGCAGGGGGATCCTTCGGCCGTCCACCCGCACCGCGAAGTCCCCGAGAAGGTACGCATCCTCGACGCTCAGGTCTGGGTCGTATCTAGCCCTGAGAACAACGACGTTCCTTCCGTGCACCACCCGACCGGAGATCGCCATTCTCTCGAAGCCCGGATCAAGCCACCAAAGGTGGGGGTCAAAATCCACCTTGCTCCCGTTCACGTAGACATCGAACCTGTGGCCGTCCTCGAGCACCAGATCCAACGACCCGGAATGCCTAGCCTCGAACTCATATCGGACCTCGAACTCGTCGCCCGGGGAAAGCGAGCAGACCGCATCCTGGACCTGCCACACCGGCATCAGCCTGCTCCATCTCCCGCCCGGGACCCTCCACCGCGCGAAGTCCAACACGCACTGGTTGGGGCTTTCGCGCGATATCCTCCATCTCGCGCGGACGGGGGAAGCTGCAATGGGCTTTCCCATGGCGGCCCGGACGCCGCCTTCAGGCGATGCCTGCAGCCCCACGCCGAAGACGCGGCCCTCACCGCCAGCAAGGTCGATTACCGTCTTAGAGGGACATGACAACACACGGCCCGACGAGGTCTCAAGCTCCAAGACCTGCAGGTCAGTCCCGAAGTCGACCTCAAGCCGCATCGTCTCCTTGTAGTGCGTGTTCACAAGAAAGTAGATCTCGGCCCTTCCGATCCTCCTGCGGTGGATCAACAGGCGATCAAGAGGAGCCCCTGAAACCCAGGCGATGGATGGGGCACTCGAGAGGCTGGGCTTGATTGCAGAACAAACGGACGCTCTTTCGTTCTTCACCAAGGGAAGGGTTGACACGAAGGTGGCTAGCTCCGCGGATTCTTCCCCCTCGATCATGGAGGGTCGCTCCCCCACACAGATCACCGCGCCGCCGCCATCCGAGAACCGCTTAAGGAGCTCGAAGGTCGTCCTCTTCAGGCTGCCCATCGGGGGCAGTACGACGACCTTGTAGCGCGACTTCCCGACCGCAAGGACCCCGCCGCGTACGCTTGCATGCCTTGCCATGATGAACTCCTCCCCGTACTCGAAATCTATCTGGCTTGCCAGAAGGTGCTCGGTGACCGCCTTGAAGCCATCGAAGATACGCTCAACCCTGCTTGCGTCCGAGGGGCTGTACTCGCACCAAGCGCTGCCGATCGAGCTCAGCACCAACACGTCGACGATCCTCCTCCCCTGGGAGAGAAGGTAGCTCAGCCTCGAGAAGTGATCCTCCACGAGCGAGTTGTAACCCCACCAGGGCTGGTGAGCCGAGAACGTAGGAGGGTAGTCCCTCTTCCTTGGGCCTCTCAGCGAGTAAAGCGAGAGGTGGTGGTTGAGGAAGTTTATGCCCAGCGCGTACTGCCAGTTCCCGATCCAGCGCCTGTCGTGGAAGCTTAAGCCCTGGCCAGCCACGCCGTAGGTCTCCGAAAGGGTCCTCTTCTTTCCAAGCTGCGATGCGACGGATGCCACCTGCTTCTCCACCCACGGGTTGTGAAGGCCCCTCCCCAGGTGGTCGATGCCGGGGTAGTGCATGTACTCGTAGTGCTGCATGGCGCTGCCTACGCAGTGGATCTGACCCAAAAAGGAGTCCTCCCACTCGTAGTGCCCCGTGTACTTGAGGCCGTTTTCCTCGCACCAGTCGTAGATCTGCTTGGAGTAGGCCTCTAGGAAGAGCCTGGTCACCGTGGAGAAGAAGTGGTACCGCACCTTCCTGTAAGGCCCAACATCGAAGAACAGGCTTGGCAGGTTGTCAAGGATCGAGTACCCATGATCCTTCTCGAACTCGGCCGGCAGCCTGTCCGTCCAGGGGAGGGCCTTCAGACTGGAAAGGACGTGATGGGTAGCGTACTGGGGCTCGTCCGTGAAAACTCCAGGGATCGTCTTTCCGAACGCGCCTCCCACATGGACCTTGTAAAGCGCGTGAGTGGACTCCAGGAAGGCTTTGACGGCCTCTGGCTCCAACAGATCAGGCAGGCATCCCTGGTGCATGACCCTGACCGAGAAATGCCACCGCTGCATCCTTCCGCCAAGCGCGAGGCTTTCGGTTCGCAACGTCCCGGCGGGCGGCAGGCCCTCGGTCGCCTTTGAACACAGGAGGACCTTGGATCTGAAGCGAGGCCCGCGCTGCGAGACCTGGCCCCCGCCCTGGCCGCTCGGCCAGCCGTTCTCATCGTAGATCCAGAATCGCCCTCCGAGTTCCCTGTACCTCTTAACGCAGGCGCGAACTAGGTTAAACCAGCGGTTTCCGAGATAGGGGGTGAGGAGCCCAACCCTGGCATGGAAGAAAAGCCCGCCCCAGCCCTTCTCCAGAAAATCCTCCGCGACCTTGAGAAACCTTTCCTCCTCCAGATCATCGTTGACGGAGAGGAATGGCACCGGCCTGTACTCAACGGGGGGATTCTTGAAATCCTCAATCCTCATGAAGACCCTCCCCGCGCAGACCTTTCAGGGCGCTGATAAATGGATGCAACACCAGCATCCGTCCGGTCCATTGGAGCGCCCTGCGCCTCATTGGTCCCACCGCGGTCTCCGACGCCCCTTGAGGATGAAGGCCGGATGTGCGCTCGGTGCTACGTGTCCTTGACGACCAGCTCCCATTGCCAGTCTTCTATCGCTGTCCGGCACCGAGATCGAGAGGTACCTTATGCCCAGTAAGGATACTTCAGGTTGGCCGGCTCAGCTCCGACGCCGATCGACTCGCCCTTGAGGAAGCCTGTTCGGGTAGCCCGGGCAAGGAGGACTACGGGGGAACCAGCCAAAGCTTAAAGATCCAGGCAGTTGGTTTTCACGCCTAAGGACGTATCCTTGGAGGGAAGCGCGTCCACTTCGGGCGCGTAGTCGCTTTGCCTCGGGCCTCAACCAATATTTAAAGCCGCAGCCGATGATCCCCAAGCAACGTCCTCGCATGGACGACGACGGAGACGAATAGTTCAGGGTGTATTGCGGCAATGAGACTCAGCAAGATCGTCGTTTGGGAGTTTCTACTGGTCATCGCGTCCGTCCTGGTCTTCAGAAGCATCTGGACGCTACTGGACAGGATACCTGAGATGAACAGCGAGTCTGGGATATGGGCATCATTGATCGTAGGATCGTCAGTAACGTTCCTGGCGATCTACATGGTAAACAAGTGTGCCGAGCGTAAGGCCTAGCGCGCAAGGCCAAGCGCTGCGTCTCCCCATGGGCGCGGAGCCCCGGTTCCCGCATGCGATGGACATCACCTTGCGCCGGGATGGCCTGTTCTTGTTGGAGAGGCGGGCGTCGTCTGAGAGGCGGCCCAGGATGGTGACCGCGTCCCGGACATCCGTGGGAGATATGCCATCGGTCACATGGTTTTCTGTCGGTGCCCGAGGGCTTGGCAAGCAGCTTGCTTCGGGGACCTGACCCCAAAAGCCAATTTGGCTTATGCACGGTCCGCGGGGTCCCAGGAGGGATACGGGCGATCATCGGGTATCTCCAACCCCGGGCCGTCGGAAGATCTCTCAAAGATTCAGATTCTTCAAAGCAACCCCCGCTTGGGTGGTCATCACATTCCCATGGGGTTCTGTCCGCCATCGATGGTTCTGGTGACCCGAGGGAAACCATCATCTTTCTTCCCACCACGCGATGTCGGTGAAAGCAGCCCTCATCGGTCTCCGCAGCGTTGCCATGCACATGGACCCTATGCCTACCGGCTGCGCAGAGTACGGGATCTGGCCCTGATCCCCTGTGTCCTTGCCGTCATCTCGGCGCCGGGCTACGCCAGGGGGAGAGCGAAATGACGTCAAGATGTCCTGCTCCCTTTTGGGCTCCATTCTGCCGACGATGTGCCTTTTCCCGGCTACTTCGCCGAGGACCGCAGCAGGCCGGACTCTACCAGGAGGGGAAGAAGAGGGTGGATCGCCTCCACTTCCCCGCGAACGGGCAGGTTCTCATGGAGAAGTTCGACATCTTCTTCGTCTGCGATCCAAGTTGGACCACTTCACAGGCGGGCAGTTCGGAGATCTTGATCGGGTCGGGGAGGGCGAAATGCCCGTCTCTCTGGTCCTTCGGCCCGTCGTACACCACCGTTGCATTCTCCCTACCGGGCGAAAGGCTGTCCGCATCGGAATACACCGTTCCCTACGATAGGCGGCACGCATTCCGCAAAGACAAGGACCCGGCCTTGAGCCCGTTCGTCCCACGTTCATCCCACCAACGAAGCGGGACCACTCCACTCTCGGCACTCTCGGAAAACGATTATATGGCACAATGTGCGAGGAGGATGTGGGTGAGCGGGTTGGGAAAGGTGCGATCTACGACCCGGATGGCCTTGCTTTTGGCGGGGATTGGCTTGGCCTTCCTACTGGGTTTCGTCCTGGTGCCACGAGGCAAGGAGGCCCAGAGTCTTTCCGGGCAACAAGGGCTTGGCCTTGAACTGCGTGCCCGGATCGTGAGCAACATCTCGGATCCGTTCGGACCAGTGGTTGTGGAGCTGGTCTGCAAGAACGTTCGAGAATCAGAGAGCGTCGCGATCAGCCCTTTCCCGGAGTGGGGTTTCAACCCGATCTTCCTCGTGAGGGACCCCAAGGGCCAACTGTTCTGCTCGGTGAACGATCGATATGGGCCGCCACCGACCCGCAGCGTGGTCTTGGGGCCGGGCCAGAACTTCTCCAAGCTCTTCAACCTGTCCGACCCGCCGTACCCCGGGCGATGGGATGGGATCTCCAGCTTCGATATGTTCAGCCAAGCTGGCGAGTATCAGCTGACCGTGGTGTACCGGCCGTTTTACCACCTGTTCTTCATCAACAGAACGATGGCCGATCTCACGATCAATACGAGTCTGACCTTCAATAGGCCCCGAAGGCTTAGGATCCTGCACCTTGGAACGTGCAACCTTTCGTTCCTCAGGCGGGATCTCGGCTCGGCCTTTCTAACCGAGGGCGGGCCAGGACCCTACCCGGCGATCGATGAGGCGATCCAGGCGTACGATCTCTTGATCTTGGACAACGTTCCTCCGGAGTGGGTGGGCGACTCCCAGGCACTCGGAAAGGCTGTGATGGAGCGCGGCCTAGATCTCGTTATCTTCGGTGGCCCTCTCTCCCTCGGCGGGAACGGCAGTTACTCATCATGGAGCGAAAGCGGGCTTGGCGATCTTCTGCCGGTCGAATGCACGGGCTTCTATATGGAGATTCCTTCGGGGGCCCGACCCCTACCCGTCCTGGGCGGGCAGCGAGACACGATATTCAGGGACCTTGACACGTCGAATCTGAATACAATACGCCACCTGAGCCCGTATGTCCCACGGCCGGGCGCGACGGTCTGGTCCGTCATCCAATGGGACGGACGAGCACCGGAGTACTTTCTGTGCTCTTGGCCAATTGGCAAGAGCCAAGTTATGGTGTGCGCCGCCCCTCTTGAGGAGATCCTCGCCTGGGCGAACGGCAGGCAACTGGTCGCTAGGATCGTTGAAGCAACGATACCGGATTGAGGATCGCGATCATGAGGGTACGCCGGCCGAACTCATGCCCACACATAGGTGATCAACGGTTCCTAAACACACCGCATGCGTCGGGAGCTTTGAGGACGTCAACCCATATACTTGTCCGGCGATCGAAAACGAGGCTGCCAATGGGGCGAGGGAAAAACTCCTCAGCCAGGTCCGACGACGAATATCCCCGGTGCCATCCTCCCGACGTGCCCTGGAAGGACCCTTTCCTTTATTAGAGGGCCCTCTCGCCCCCAGCCTATGCCTGTCAAATTTGCAAATCCCTTCACAGATGCAAAGGGCGGCTGGTTCAAGGGAAATCTGCACAGCCACACGACGGAGTCCGACGGCAAGCTGACAAAGCACGATGTCGTCGAGTTCTATCGCTCAAACGGCTACCATTTCCTCTGCCTCACGGACCACGAGAAGATCTCGGACCCCGCGGGCCTTTCGAGCGACGGATTCCTCGTATTCACCGGCGTCGAGACCTCCCCCCAGCAATCCAGGCACCACATCGTCGGGATCGGGCTCCACGATCTTGGCCCCTTCCCCAAACAGGAAACGGCCCAAGCCACGGTGGACAAGCTCAGGTCGATGGGGGGCCTGGTCTTCATCGCCCATCCCTACTGGTCGGCCCTCACCGACAGCGACGTCAGGGGACTGAGGGACATCATAGGGGTAGAGCTCTACAACACGGGATGCGAGGTGGAGATAGGCAGGGGATTCTCCACCGTCCACTGGGACAACCTTCTCGCCTCCGGCATGCCCTTGACCGGTCTGGCCGTGGACGATGCGCACAGATACACCGACGATGCGCCGGGCGGATGGGTCTGCGTGAGAGCGCCACGGTTGTCCGAGAAGTCCATACTGAGCTCGTTAGCGAAAGGCTACTTCTACGCCTCGACCGGCCCCGAGATCAGGGACATCCGCATCGAGGAGGATCTGATTAGGGTCGAGACCAGCCCTGTGGAGACGATCACCTTTCACACCTGCGGACCAAGGGGCAATAGCGTCCACCGCATCGGCGAGGGAATGCTTCACCACGCGGCGTTCCAAATCAAGCCAGAGCACTTCTACGTCAGGATCGAGTGCGTCGATGGCGGGGGACGGAGAGCATGGTCCAACCCGATCTACACCGATCAATTCAACTGCCTCGGTCCCCAAACCTAACGATTCCCCCAGCGGACTCAAGCGGCGGGGCCCGGCTATCCGGATCGGACCTCATCCGATGTGCGGGCCTGGGAGCCAACCTGCGAAGGGCGTTGGAGCGGTTTGACGCCTCTGGCCCGCTTGTCGATGGCCAGGAGCCCGCCCATCCCAAAGATCATGATCGCGATGGCCGCTGCGGTGGCGTTCTCGCCGAAGAGAACTCCCAGGCACAAGGCGATCATGGTCGTTATCATGCAGAAGTTCCTCTGGGCCTTCCCGACGTTGAGCACTCTCAGAAGGATGTAGACGAACCCAGCTCCTGCGACGATGACGACCGCTGCAACGCCGATCATTCGCTCACCACATCGCACAAGCCCCTGATAAGTCTCACGGGCAAAGGGTGGCCGAGCCCAAGGCTTCGCCGGGATTCTCCGGCCCTTTAACCCCGAGGTCTGAATCCGAACGGGCCCCATGGTTACGCCAAATCCAGCATGATCGCGTCAACGTAGTAGAACCGGTTCTGCACCGGAAGCAGCTCACCGGCCTGTATGATATGGGTCCGAGCCTCCAGGATTAGTCCCTTCAGCCTGAAGGGATACGCCGGCGTCTCCGATCCGTCGTGTACCCACGGATGGAAACCCATCCTCTCGACCTGCGTCCCGCGCGGGGCGTGTGGGAGGGGAACTACAACGTACCGCCAGCCGTCGAAATCGATATAGCTGTCCGCGCGAACCGAGACCCACCGGGCGCCGGAGGCGTCCTCGAGACGGAACAGGATCCTTCCCCAGGAGCTGTTTCCGCGTATCAGGGTTCCTAGGCCGGTGGCCGACTCAGGCACTAGGATCTCGGATCCCGTCCAGAGCAGTTGGGTGTAGGCGATTTCCAGGGGATGGTGGGGCGAATCCTTGGGCACGCCAACCCGTAGGACCGCCCGTCCCCGCTTGGGCCAGCGGGTCGCAGAGAGACTTAGATCGACTCTGCGGTAGGGGACCGAGAGGGAAAGGCTCTCGAGCTCCTCCGCCGGCCGAGAGTCGACTTTCCAGCTGCGCAGGCTTTCGAAGCTCGCCAAGGTCCTTCGTCTTGATCTTCCCCCCTCGTGCCTCGGACAGCCCAAGGCAACGCTCACCACCCGTTCCACGCCCTCGAGATACACGGGGGAACTCGTCAGCTCGAGGCGGATCCGCGAGCCCCTGAGCCGCGGCTTCCGTCGGTTGCCGAACATGTCTGTGACGGACGGGCTAGTTATGCCCTCGCACCGGACCGCCATTGGCCGTCGGCCCCGAATCGTCCAGAAGGCGTGAACGGGGCCGCCCGTCTTTCTCCTAAACCGCAAGGCATAGACGCTGCCTGACCGGGTTTGGATCGACCCGTCAAAGCTTGCCTGGTCGAGGGCCCTGGTCATGGTGGAGTACGCGCAGAAGCTCTCCCGTGGATTCAGCTCAGGCGGCCTGTGAAGAAGGCCGATTGGGCCGTAGTGGCTGTAGAAGTAGTCGTCCCCCGGGTCATAGAGTGAGGTGCACATGCCAAAGAAGACCACGCCTGACGCAAGGCCCAGTAGATGGGCGCGTACGTAGTAGTCGGCTTGCTCCCGCTCGGTAAGCCAGCCTGGTGCAACTGGCGCGTAGATCGCCTCGGTTAGGTAGAGGGGGAACTCCGCGTAGCCGTAGATCCGCTGCAGTGCCTTGAGCACGTAGATGCCCGAGAAAGGCGCATACAGGGGGCCAACCTGGCGTTCGGGCATCGATGTGAAGAGGTCGAAGTCCAGGCCGAAGGCGTCCAGGTACTCCTTCGGATAACCCCGTCTCATCATCGCCCCGATGAAGGGCGGGAACCCGTTACCGAAGATCAACTTGGCGCCGGGGAAATCCCTTCTGACGAGCTTGCTGTAGCCTATCCCGGAGCTCCAGCAGTTGTCCAGGCGTCTTTTCTCCTCCTCGTTGAGATCGAGGGGACTTCTTCCCAGCACCTCAGGGGGGAATGACTGTCTGTGCCTGGCGCTCAAGTAGGTCTCCCAGAAGACCATCCAGGCATCCATCCGCGGCATCTCCCGCATCTTCGCGAGCATCTTTTCGGGATCCCCCGGCGTCTCGCAACAGGTGTTGGCGATGCAGCAGACGTTTCCGCAGTTGAGGCCGATCTTGTTGGCCTCAAGCACGGCGAGCCTCCTGGCGTTTTCCTCCGGGCCCTGGGATAGAAGGAAAACTGGTAACGTCCAGCGGACGCCCGCCATCCGCAGAAGCGGGGCGGCGGACTCGGGCGGCAGCCCGTTATGAACCTCGAAGAAACACCACATCCCGAAGGGCGAATCCCTGGTCGCTTTCCTCGTGTCCTTCGGCAGACAGGCGAACGACGTCCTGTGCTCCACCCACCTATCCTGGCCAGGACACCCAAGGCGAATGAGAAGTTCGAACTTGCCAAATACGGCCTGGGCTAGGTCCTTCACCAAAGCCACGTGCTGCAACGGCGCCAGCGCGAGATCCTCGACGGTTTTGCGGACCCTGCCATAGGGATCCACAATCTGCAGCCCAAGCACTAGTCGTTGCCGCTTCTTGCGCTGGCTCTGGATATCGATCGTGAGCCTCGGCGCCTGCGGCTCTTCGAACACCGGCGCGATGCCGTCCCATCTCAGGGCCATCCTTGCAGGCGCGAGCTCCAAGGTCGCAGCGAAGATGTGGACTGAGCTTGGAGGCCCCGCCGGCCTGGGGAAGCTCTCGTCGTCGACGGCCACCTTCTTGGTCAGATCGATCTCCAAGTACTCCGTCCCGTCGTTGAGGAACTCGAAAAACTCTCCAGGGTTGAGGGGAACGCTTACCAGCCACAGCCTTCCCCATCTGCCGGATCCACGACCATGCTCAACCATCTTGCCCACGCGAAGTCCCCTCGCAGGGCTCCTAGCTTCGTCCCATCTGGGTGCGCGGAACTCCCATGTGCTTGCGTGGCCCCGACCGGTCTTGATCATGCGAACGGATCCCAGCGGAAGGTCGCCCTCGGTTGTGTCAGAAGCGCATATGAGATGAAGGCGGTCGTAGTGGGCGTTGGGAACCCGAAGGATTACGCGGCAGGGGTCAACCGACATCGCATCACAGTATACGTAGGGGAGCCTTCCACGGTAGGCGGTCCGCCCAAGGTCGATGTTGTCCGTGGAGCCATATCCCCACTCCGCATGGAACGGGATGCCCCGGCAGCGGATGATCCCACGAGCATGCAGACGGCCTGGCGGGAATGCGAATCCGTCCCCCAAGTCGCCAGGATGGATGGCCTTGGAATTTCCGTACGGGGTTATGTCCAGGGGAAGGAACCTCGACGCCGGCAGCGCGACCACCCGGGGGGATCTAAAGACCACGCCCCTGCTGAGGCCCAGGCAAAGGCTGGCTTTGCCTGCCTGCCTCTTGGCCTGCGCCACGAAACGACCCTGAATCCAAGCACCGATCCGGTCGGGCAGCACGTCCAGGGCGATCCTGATCCAGGTTGATGGCCAGCCGGGCGAAGTTTCGAACTCCTTCCGGTACTTCTCTCGTTCGGCGTCGGTTTGGGACCATGCGCCCACGTCAGGGCGGAATCGGAAGCTCAACGGCGTTTGCTGCCCGTTCGCTTCAGCAACGACGTCCAGCACTGCCTCGTCCCCGGGATTGCCCGAGATCCGCAGCCCACATCCGCAACAGATTAGTTCTGCAACCTGTCCCGGGTTTGCCAACCTGACTTCGACGATCGCGCGAAAAACGGACGGCCCATCCACTGGCACATCAAGGCGCAGATCCTCATCAACGTGCAAGGCGGACTCGCTCGATGCCGCATCCCCCAGCCTGGTTACCTTCCCCGATCTGAGCCGCATCCCTTCCTGCAGATCCCGGAAAGGCTCCGTGGGGCTGATCACCGGCCGAATCGCATCAGCACGAGTATCGACTTCGGCGCCAACGGCCGGGCGAGTTTCTAGCTCTTTGTCAGGGCCAACGGAATCCGGCCGCGCCCAGCTGGAGATGGATCTCTTCGACAGACCTGAGCCCCCTTCTTCAAATCACGGGGCCGGCACCGGTTGGTTTCGCCGACGACCCCTCACGGCGGCGGACCGCCTTCCCTGCCTCAAGACGTTCTATCGTTACCTTTGCCTCCTTCTCCGCCTGCCTCCGTGTGCTGGGATCGCAGAGCAGGGAGTACAGCTCGGGCCTTCTGCTCGCCCTCACGGCAAGAGACCTCTCGCACAGCCGACCGAAATGGAAGTTGGAGACCCTCTTCCGATCCAGATCGATGTCCCGGGTGAGGACCTCGACGTAGCGCGATGCCTCCGCCAATATCATGCCGTCCGGCCCTATGATCCCGCTCCTGCCGATCATCATGCCGGGCATCCATGCCTCCTCATCCCCGACGCCGTAGCAGGCTGAGACGAGGTATGTCCCGGTGTCCACGGCCCTCGACCTGTACCGGATCTCCCAGTCCACCTCCCCCCAGCTTGACTGCACGTGGGGAAAGAAGATGATCTCGGCTCCCCGGAGCATCAGGCACAATGCCACCTCAGGGTACTCTATGTCCATGCATATCATGACGCCGACCTTGCCGAAATCCAGCTCGAAGACGGAGAGGTCTTCTCCTTGGACGATCCCTGCATCGGCCTCGGGAGCTGGAAGGTGGGTCTTGAAGTACGTGCCCACCCTCCTGCCCTCCCTGTCGATTATGAGGGCCAAGTTCCTCAGCTTGCCGTCTACCCGGCCGATCAGGGGGGCGATGATGTTCATGGAGTGCTTCCTTGCGATCCTACAGATCTCCTCTTCGAACGGCCCCGGAATGGGATCGGCGTACCTTGATAGGCCCTCCCTGTCAAAGGGCAGTCCAAGGACGTTGGCACTCTCGCCGTAGACTGCGACGTCGGAATGCCTCCTCCCGGCTATTTCGAGGTGTCGCACTATCGATCGCAGGTTCTCCTGCTTCTTCTCTTCCGGGGTCTTGCCCGAGGGCCTCGCCGGCAGCTGGATCGTGCTGATTCTGACAGGCCTGGGCACGTAGCTCCCTACTCCTGCGGATGCACGACGGCCCTTATGACCTCGTTGGGCCTCTCTATGGCCAGCTTGATGGCCGTCTCAACGCCGGCCAGGGGATACCTCTGGGTTATGAGCGACTTCATGTCAACCAAGCCTCGGCTCATCAGCTTCAGGGAGGTCGGATAGTCGCGGCAGAACCCGAGTATGCCGAGCAGGTCCATCTCCGACAGCGTGATCTTGGAAAGGTTTATTTCGTCCAGATCCCTGCCCGTGAAGCCTATCGGCATGAGCGTTGCCCCGCTTGAGGCAACCTCAACCATCTGCTTGATGGTCTCCGGTCTTCCCACGGCTTCCAGCACGAAGGGCGCCATCTCGCCCTTGGTTATCCTCCTCACGGCTTCAACCGTGTCTTCCTTCTTGGCATCGACGACATGGTCTGCGCCTAGCTTCTTGGCAAGGGCCAGCTTGCTGTCGACCAAGTCGGCTATCAGCACCTCGGCCCCCGATGCCTTTGCGACCTGGAGGCACATCAGGCCTATTGCGCCGGCACCGAGTATCACCACGAAGTCGCCGACTCCGATCCCGCATCTTCTGATCGCATGGACTCCGACCGAGAGGGGCTCGGTCAAGGCGGCCTCGTCGAACGAGACCCCGGGCGGCTTTGGATAGATGAAGCTGGCGTTCGCGAGGGCATACTGTGCAAACGCCCCATCGACGTTGTGCCCGATCACCTTGACGTCGTTGCACACATTGTACCTTCCCGCCCTGCACCCCGGGCAGGACCCGCAGGCGTAGAAAAAGGTCTCGACCACGATCTGGTCCCCCGGATGCCACTTCGAGACCCCGGGCCCCACCTTCTCCACGGTGCCCGCGCACTCATGGCCCATGATGCGCGGGGGCTGGATCATGGGGTGCTTGTTCAGATACCCCGAAACGTCCGACCGACAGACGGCCGTCGCCTCCACCTTCAGTAGGACCTGTCCGGCTTGCGGCTCCGGAACCGGTACCTCCTTCAGCTCGAGCTTCTTGGGAGCAGTGAGGACCACCGCCCTCATCTTGCCTTTCGTAGCCTACCCTCCGCAACCGCCTGCTACCGTTCGGCAGAAAAATCCATCGTCCTTTGGGATGATCCCGCGGAGCGCAACCGCTGGAGCTCGGATGGTCAAAGATATCAACTTCCTGCGGCAGGGTAGGAATGAGCGTGGATGCGTGCTTCCCACCGTCAAGCTGGGCAAACATTCCGTGACAAGGCTGATAGTGGGGGGCAACCCGTTCAGCGGCAATTCGCACGTTAGCCGCGAACGGGACATAGAGATGAGGAACTACTACACCGTTGAGAAGATCAAGGAAACGCTCCGACAGTGCGAGAACGCGGGGATCAACGCCTGGCAGTCCCGGGGCGACAACTTCATAACGCGCGTTCTGAACGAATATCGAATGGAGGGGGGAAGGCTGAAGTGGATAGCCCAGACGGCATCCGAGAGGCGAGACATCATCGCCAACATCCACCAGATCGCTGAGTACGAGCCCATAGCGATCTACCACCACGGGACGCGGACGGATCAGCACTACAGGTCGGGCACCTTCGACGAGGTGGTCCGCTATCTGGACGAGATCCGGAGCTTGGGGTTCGCGGTGGGGCTGGGCACCCACCTTCCAGAGGTCATCCTGCATTCGGAGGAAATGGGGCTGAACCCGGACTTCTACATGTTCTCCTTCTACAACTTGACCGACCACGCAAGCCGCTATGACCCAGAGGACCGGACAAGGGCCTGCGAGGTCGTGAGGAAAGTCCGAAAGCCCTTCTTGGTCTTCAAGATAATGGCCGCCGGTCGAAACGACCCGGTCGAGGCCTTCGAATTCGCATTCCGCAACATCAAGCCGACGGACGCCGTCGTCGTGGGCATGTACACCAAGCATCAGCCCGATCAGGTATACCAGAATGCGAGGATCGTTGCCTCGCTTGCCCAGTAGGACGCACATCAAGTTGCGAAGTTCGGCCCGCAATCCGTGTAGGGCCATGTGAACGCAAGGCTTGGCCGCCCTTTCGATGCCCCTTGAAGGAAGAGCATCCCGGCGAAAAGCGCATGCTCCATCCCGTTCGATGCGGCAGCCCTTGGGCGATCGAAACCGGCCGACGATGAGATTGGAAATATTGATAATAAGCGCCGCTGCCGGGTCCCGATCCATTTGAAATCCGGAAGACTGAATGGTACGGGCCGGGCCCCGAATACCGAGGGCGTCAAGACGCTTCTAGGCGATCCAAGGGGCGCCGTCATCCGGCTTGCCCTTCCGATGATCGTCGCGATGTCCGTCCAGACTTCGTACAACTTCGTCGATGCCATATGGGTCGCCGGGCTTGGTCCGGATGCGCTCGCGGCAGTGGGCTTCGTGTTCCCATTCTTCTTCATGGCCACCGCGCTGTCCGCCGGGCTTGGCATCGGCGGCGGCTCAGCGGTGTCCAGAAGGATCGGCGCCCGGGACAAGGAGGGCGCGGACAACGTTGCGGTTCACAGCATCGTCATCATGCTTCTGGTCTCGACCACTCTGACCGTGCCATTCATCCTTTTTGCCCGCACCATGTTCGTGGGGATCGGCGCGGGAACGACGGCTGACATGGCGGTTTCCTACGCAAGGATCATATTCGGGGGAATCGTCATCATCTTCTTCAACAACATCGTCGGGGCGCTTTTGAGGGCCGAGGGTGACGCAAAGCGGTCGATGTACGCCATCGTATTGGGCGCTGGGACGAACGCCGTCCTTGACCCCATCTTCATCTACTCCATGGGGTTCGGCGTCGCGGGCGCTGCGTGGGCCACGGTCGTATCGATGGCGCTCACCTTCGCGCTCCTCTCCTTCTGGATCTTCGTAAGGAAGGACACGTACGTGTCCTTTCGGTTCCACCGCTTTCGCATCGACCGCTCCATACTAGCCGACATCTTGAGGGTGGGCATTCCGGCCTCGTTCATCCAGCTGGAGATGTCGTTCATGATGCTGATCATGAACATCATAACGGTGAACGTCGGCGGCACCGACGGGGTAGCCATATTCGCAGGCGGGTGGAGGGTCGTAACGCTGGGCACGATGCCGCTGATGGGGATCTCGACGGCGGTCGTGTCCATCTCGGGAGCTTCCTTCGGCGCCCGCGACTACAAGAAGCTCGATGCCGCGTACATGTACGCAATAAAGATCGGTTTGGTCATCGAAACCTCCATCGCGGTAGCCACCTTCGTCCTCGCACCGCAGATCACGGCGCTCTTCACGATGGCCGAGGAGGCGGGAAGGATTCGGGAAGGATTCGTGCTTTTCCTCAGGACGGCCTGCATCTTCTATCCCGGGGTCGCATTCGGCATGTTCTCTTCAGCAATGTTCCAAGGCATCGGACGCGGCGTCTACGCCCTGGTTGTGACGAGCCTGAGGACCCTCGCGCTCTCGCCCGTTCTGGCGACGGTCTTTGCGATCGTTCTGGGTGCGGGACTGCCGGGTGTATGGCGCGGCGTAGCAGCGGGGAATCTGACGGGATCCGCCATCGGCTACGCCTGGGCGAAGACCCACATCAGAGGGCTCATCAGGAGTTCCCGTCCCCTTCCCGAAGCTCAGCGGTAGCAGACTGCCACCGTACACCCGTCGTCGAACTCCGGCGGGAGCATGTAGCCCCAAGCCGAAGGACTCTCCTTCCTGCCGTCCACCTTCACCTCCGGCCGGGATCCGCCCTTCCAAGAAACCTCGAGGTAGAAGCGCTTCCCCGCATAGGTCAGGGGAGAAACCGTCCTCAGAGCGCCCATGCCTTCCAGCCGCATCGGGGCGATCAAGAGCCCTTCCGCACGGGGGCTCAGCCCGAGCACTCCCTCCACGAGGAGGGTGAAGATCGACCCGTAGTTGCCGATCTCAGGAGACCAGTCCTTGTTCGACGTTCCGTCGGGATAGATGTTGTTGTGGATCGTTCCCTCCTTCAGCTCATAGTCCACGATCGCTTTAAACATGCGCGTTGCCTTCCTGGTGTAGCCAGAACGCAGCCGCGCCACCGCTGCGTGTGCGCCCAGCGTCAGCCAGATGTCCCCGTCGGTGACGGTGTGGCCGTAGTTCATCCGCCGCGCCGCATTGCGGGGAAGGTAGTTGGTAAGCACAGGATAGGGCTCCTCTATTTCGGGATGCTCGTCCACGTAGGACCAGATCCTTGCTGACTGTTCAGGCGTGGCGACTTTCCAGAGAATGGAGAAGTAGTTCGCCGTGGACTCGAAGTAGGCTTCGCCGTAGATTCGACGGCCCGCGCCGTCGTTCCCGTGAAGGAAGTGGCCCTTTGGGTCCCACCAGAAGCCTCCCTCCCGGGCGTCGCGGCGGAACTGCGACCTGATCTCCTCGACGATCTCCCGGTATCGGTCTCGCATCCTCTTCCTCTTGAGCAGGGCCTCGACCTCCGAAAGAAGGTCGAGACACTGGACCATGCAGACGTTGTTGTTCGAGTTATCGGCATGCCAATTTGTATTCTCGGTCCAGTCGCCCTCGATCCCCGACTCGATGAGCGAAGGATTGTAGGCCGGCCTCAGGCTCTCGAGTATGAAGTCCGTGCTACGCTCGACCGCCTTGAGCTTCTCGGTTCTGAACCACTTCCTGTCCCGGGTGTAGAGGAAGAACTCCAAGATCATCTTCGCCCAGCATATGATGTTGTCTAGGCAGTAGTCCTCCCCGTGCACGCCTCCGTATGTGCGGTACTCCACGCGCTTCTCCCCCTGCCTGTACCCGATCCTTCCATCGTCGTCGATGGGAACGCAGTGAGGAAGGAGGCCTGTCCCGGGTTCCGTATGGGAAAGTCCCTCGTCGAGGGTCTTCCTCATGATGTCGTGCACGGCAGCTCCCACCAGCGGTGTCATGTCATGTATGCCACACCAGGTGTTCCAGCCCCATATGCCGACCGGCTTCTTGCCCCTGGCCTCATCCACGTGAACCTCGCAGAAACGCCCTCGGTGGGTCAGGTGCTTGAGGAAGACGCTTTCGACCCTGCTCGGTATGTGGTCGAGCCACTTGACATCGGAGTCGAGGAAGGCTGACATGGTGACCGAGGCGGATCAGGACGGGTTCGGCAGATTAATGGTTCGAAGCCCGCCCCCATCGCAAATAAGACCCAGACCGCCCAAGCACCATGCCGGTTAAGTCCTGTGTGCGCCTAGGCGCCGGCGGATCCTAGGCAGAATGCACCCGAGCCCCACGAAGGCCATCGACGCGACCGGGGCGGTCTCCGGGATCTGGGATTGGCACTCGGCAAGTTTCAGTCTAAGCTCCTCCGACAACCTCTCCAGCTCTTCCTTCTCAAGCTCCAGTCTCGCTGCACTCTGGTTGAGGTACGTGAGCTGGGAGCTCAAGAGCTCGATCTGCAACTGAAGGCTCAGCGTCAGGTTCACGTAGGTTGCGAGGCTATCCAGCAGGGCTGCGTTTTCCTGGGAAAGGGTCGATACCTGGTCGATGAGCTGCGACCTTTCCTGGCGCAGGTGGTCGATGGTTGCGGAGAGTTGCGCCCTTTCCGCCTCGAGCAGGCCGATCCTGGCCGACAGATTCAAGTTCTCGTCTAAGGCCTGGAATAGCAGCAAGGTCAGATCGACAACCCTGCCCTCAAGCTCCAAGATGCTTTGTTCAAGCCGCGCCACCTCCCTGCCCAGCCTCTCCAACTCCTCCTCGCACCAGGACGGAAGGATCGTGAAAAGTGCTTGGGCCGGCGTCGGGTCCTCAAGGCCTTTGTTATCGGTGGACTTGACCGAGAAGATGTGGCTTCCGGAGCTCAGGTTCTGATACGTCACGCTCGTGGCCGTCGTCGTCACCCATGGCGAGTCATCGAGGCGGTACTGGTAGGAGACGACGTAGCCGTCGACATCGCTTCCCTGCCAGATGAAGGTCGCGTCGCGCTGCCTCGTGGTCGCATTGGGTGCCACGACTATCAGGGTCTCGGGAGGACTGTTGATCAGGACCGTGAAATCGCAGTAGTCGGGGAGCGGATCCCAGATGCCGTCCTCGTCCTCGGCCGCGACCTGGAACCTGTGCGTTCCGTTGGACAGGCCCGTGAAGGTCTTGGTGGTCTCCACGGTGAAGACCCACGGCCCTGCGTCCATCCTGTAATGGTAGCCCGTGACCGATCCGTCGAGGTCGGACCCCGTCCAGGAGAAGCGCACCGTTGCGTTTTCAACCGTTGCCGGGGGCCGTTCGGTGATCCAGGTATCCGGAGCAATGGCGGCGTAGGGAGGATAGACGTAGAACGGTGGACTTGAATGCCTGTACAGCCCCACCTCGGCATCCACATAGTAGGGGTGCGTGTAGTTGGCCGGGAAGGTGGAGGAGTTCACAGGTATGGTGCTGCGTGCCTCCCACTTCCCATCCCCCACGTAGTAAACAGGAACGATGTAGGTCGCGATCGTGGTCCCGTCGGTCCTGTTCCAGCGCACCCGCGCGACCGACGATCCAGTGTCGTTGCCCGAGGGCTCGATCAGAACGATTGCGGTGAAAAAGGTCGAAGGTATCGGGATGGGATCATCGACGAAGAAGGGGCTAGACCTGCCCAGTTGGTCCACGACCGAGATGGGGTCCCACCCGCCCGCAAACAGCTCGAAGAAGAGCCAAGGCACGTTCGGGTTGCCGTCGGGCCTGGTCCAGTTAGATCCGCCCGACAGCGTCCCGGTCAGGTTGATCCTCACCTGGTAGATCGCCGGAATGCCTTCGGGGTCGAAGGTCGCCACGAAGAGGTGGTAGGTATACTGACCAACCGTCTGTTTGCTGGAAAGGAAGATCGTGTGCGTCCAACAAGGCACCGATCCGGGAAAGAGATGGCCGGTGGAGTTGAAGCCGTTGGAGGCACTCACGTTCCTGTAGACGATGAAGGTCGCATTGACCCGGTCGCTCGGGTCGGCACTCCTGATCACGTATGCGATGTTGACCTTGGAATGTCGGTAGGTCAGGTTCAGCTTGTTGCTAGCCGTGTCATTGTACTGGCCCCATGTGGATGCTGGGAAGCCGTCCTCTTTTATCCAGACCTTCTCGGGCTGGAGGTAGTCCGGGGGAAGCGGAGGGAGGGCCTGGGGAAAGGATCCCTGTTGGGCCAGCAAGGCGGTCAAGATGATGACGAGGATCTTGCCGGTTCTCACGTCCAGTCTACCCCTATATACGTACTTACCTCAGGCTTATAATCCTATGGCCGTCCACGGCCCTGGTCTGGCGAACGTCATAGCGACCACGCGGTTCCTCGAGGTCGAATCACCTCCCCGGGCGGGCGTGGGATCCATTTATCTCCGCTCCGCATGGCGGCGGGCCCATGACCAGCTCAACGCCGCGAGCCAAGTGGAACCGCCAGCTTTCGCCCTATGCGATCATGGGAGACGTCAACTGTTGCGACCTGAAAGGAGATGGCCGGCTCCAGATCCTGGTCGCGACAAGCGATGACGGGTGCCTGCACTGCTTGAACGGAGATGGGAGCGATGCTTGGATCTTTCAGCCAAGGGGGGAAAGGCTTGCAAGCACGATCTCGGTCTGCGAGCCCGACGCCCGTGACCCGGCTAAGCTCGTGCTGGCCGCATCGAGAGCACGGTCTCTGTTTGCCCTCGAAGGCGATGGCAGGGTTAGGTGGTGCCGATCGCTGCCGGCCTTCTCCATCTTCGGCGGGCCGACCGCTGCGGGGCCCCCTGGCTCCCAGATGATACTCCTAGGCGGCGACGGGGGAAGGCTTTTCTGCCTGGACACCGAGGGTCGCCTGCTTTGGCTATACAGGGCGAAAGGCCCCATCCATCAGGGAGCCTCCGCCGGCGATGTCGATGGAAACGGCCGGACCGAGATCTTCTTCGGAAGCCAAGACACCTACCTCTACAGCCTCCGCGACGACGGAAGCCTGAGGTGGAGGTACAAGACGCGCAGCATCGGGGATGGCATCGCGTCGAGGCCCATGATGGGTGACATCGACCTCGACGGCAGGATAGAGGTCGTCTTCGGCTCCTGGGATCACCACGTCTACTGTCTAGAAGCCTTGACGGGCCAGCTCAGGTGGGAGAAGGAGCTCAAGGGACGGATCCGGAGCGGCCTGGCGATGGCCGACCTGGACCGCGATGGCAAGCAGGAGATCCTGGCGGGAGACGTTTTCGGGCTGGCTTGTCTCGACAGCGAGGGGACGCCGATGTGGGAGTTCCGATCCCAGGGAGAGGAAATGGTCGTTGCCGTTCCTCCGGTGATTGGCGATGTGGATGGCGACGGGGAGCCTGATATCGTATTCGGCACGCAAAGCGGCTCCATCTACGCCCTCACCGGCGAAGGCAGGCTGATCTGGAGCATCCCGCTGGGCGAGGACCAGATCCAAGCAGCCCCACTTATTGCAGATGTGGATGGCGACGGATACCTAGAGGTCGT
This sequence comes from uncultured Thermococci archaeon, assembly GCA_964549615.1. Classification (GTDB taxonomy): domain Archaea; phylum CAYQAE01; class CAYQAE01; order CAYVLA01; family CAYVLA01; genus CAYVLA01. The sequence continues at coordinate 234,572 of CAZJVP010000020.1, forward strand.
GTACGCAACGGCGATGGGGCGTGTTGTCTGCCTGGAAACTAGGGGGAGCCGTTACCCCTCCCCTCCCTGGCCCCAGGGGGGCAGGACCCCCAGCCTCAACCCCGTCCTGATCCCCGAAGGGGCCGGCCGGGCCAAGACGAGCACGCTTTGCCTTGGCGATCCGGTGACTGTTGAGCCTGCCTTCGACGGCGGGATCGCCCTTTCCCCCGAAAAGGAATCCGTAGGGAGGTCGGGAGTGAGGATATGGTGGGATGTGCGGCCCGAGCAGGCTAGCCTTAAGGAGGCGTCACCGGTCCATCTCTACATGGAATCCCCCGACCCGGATCGTCCGGTCAGGGGAGAGCTTGCCGTGACCATTGGCGGGAAGCGCCGCGCCGCCGTGCTGAGGGCGGCGGTTTCACCTCCCTCGGGCAGCCTTGTCGCGAGGGTTGGCCTGGGCGGACTTCCGCCCCGACTAGAGCGCTCTACGATTTCGGTGGAATACAAACCCATGACCGGCGATGGCGAGCGAGGGCCCGACCTAATCGTCAGACGCATCGCTAGGAGGGGGCTTCTTGCCAGAGCAAGGAAGCTCAGGAAGCAACTTGAGGAGCTTGACAGGAGGCCGAGGCAACCGTGGGAAGATCTGACGAGAGCTCTCGTCTACAAATGTCTGGCGTACGCAGAGACGGATGCTAGGGGGCAGGACCTCGGGCGGGCGGATACCATGCTCTCGGAGCTCGAGGAACAGATAAGGCAGAGAGGGTACAGCTGGGATCCTCCCGCCAAGCCCCCGTCCCGCAGGGTGACCGTGGATGAGGAGGGCAGGGTTCTCGTCGATCGCAGACCCTTCTTCCCCCTGGGTCTGTACAACGTCAGCGAGGCTGAAGATGTCCGCAGATTGTCCGAGCTTGGCTTCAACACGATCTTCAACGCCGGAAGCGCGGATTTCCTGTCCGCATGCGATGACGCAAATATGATGGTCATCGGACACGGGCCGGGCGAGAACATACAGGACTTCTCAAGCCTGAGCAGGATACGAAAGTACATGGAGGACCTGTACTGGCGGCCTTGCCTCCTCGCCTGGTACCTCGTCGACGAACCGTCCTTGAGGAACGTTCCGGTCGATGTGATCCGGAGGGCCAGCGAGCTTGTGAAAATGATCGACCCGCACCATCTGACCCTCATATGCGATGGCGCCCCGCACCGGAGCAAGCCCTACCAGGCCCTAGCCGACGTGGCTTCGCCGGCCTACTACCCGATATGGAAGCAGCACTCCGTCACGCTGGTAGCGCGGTGCGTGGACGAGACGGTTGCCTCGGTCAGGGCCGACCAACCAGTTTGGTTCGTGGTTCAGGCATGGACGTGGAGGAACATAAGGTTTCCAACGGTCCAAGAGGAGAGGTGCATGACCTATCTCGCCGTGATCCACGGTGCCAGGGGGATCTCGTGGTACGCATACAAGTACCCCGACAAGCAGGTGTTGATGTCTGTGTACGAGAACGCCCCTGAGCTTTGGCAAGAGATCCTCCGTGAGGTGAGAGAGCTTCGGGAGCTTGCGCCCGTGCTCATGGGGAGACGCCCTGAGGTGCACGTCGACGAGGACGGCCCAGCACGCGTCGACTGGTGCGTTGTGGAGAGGGACGACCAGGTTGTGTTGATGGTCTGCAACCCCACCAAGGTTCAGGTCACGCACGCCTTCGATGTCGGGGACATGGACGGCGTCGAGGTCCTCTGGGAGGGACGCTTCATCGGCGATGTCCGCGGGGCCTTGCGGGACACCATTGGGCCCATGTCAGTTCGGATCTATCGCGGGAGAAGGCCGGGTGCCAGCGGCGTCACCTGACCCTCTTGTACTCCGTCCTGCCCATATAGAAGAGCTTCGCGTACGCCCAGAAGCTGACGCTTCTCTCTGCCCGGTTGCGGAGTCTGAACTCCAAGACCTGGAACGACTTGGGTGGGATGTGGAACGCCTGAACAGGAGGGGTCATCTCGGCGATGGAGTAGTCCCCGACCTCATTTCGGGCCCAGAGCTCAGGGGGCACGATCAGAGCGACTCCTCCGTCGACCCGCTCGTTGTAGGGGTTCTCGATTCTTACGGCAACGCGGTCGTCCTGGTGGAAGACCGACCACGTGACTGCCCTTTCGATCTGGACTTTGAGGACATCCTGGTAGACCGACCCACCCCCGGTGTAGGTCAGCTTGCTCTGCTCACCGACCTCGATGACGTCCTCGTAGGTCTGCCCATCGTGAGTAATCCTGGCCCTGAACAATCCAGTTCTCCTCAATCCCGAGAAGGATAGAACGACATCGTACGATCTGTGGCTAAGCGGGGGGAGATCATACCAGATCGTCTCGGGCTCAACACGCCAGCCGGCAGGAGCCTCCATGACGATGCGACCCGATATGGGGCGGTCGACGTAGTTGTTGACGAGGCTCACCGCAAGCCGGTTGATCGTCGTGCCTCTCCCCCCCGCCTCCGTGATGGGAGACCCCTGGATGGAAAGAGCGACCGCCTGGTAACCGATGGGAGCGGGTCCTAGGTTCTCCTTCCAATATCGCGTGTATATCGGCTGAACGGCCTCGACCACTTCCGGCCCGACAGCCGCGGGCGCAGCCGGGGCAACGAGCTTGACCTCGAAGGTCTCAACCGAGAACGGCTCAAAGGATGCCGCGAACGAGTTGCCTCGTGCGTCCAGAGAGGCCTGTCGGTTCTCCAAGAGGTCGGTCCTCCACGCACCCTCCACCGGAAGCCACACCTTGAACACCGAATCCACCCGCTTTCCTTCCGCCTCATAAGCCCTGATGACCACTCCCTTGGATGGATCGGAGGCTCGGGCTTGGAAGGCTGCAACCGGATTCCCCACCGGCTTGCACGCCGTGACCACAACGTTTTCGGATGAGACCTCCAAGAACGAATGCACGGGCGGCAGGGACCCCTTGTGTGGGCTCGCCTGACAGCAAAACAGTGGGACGTTGTACTCCCATCCCAGCCGGTAGGAACCCGCCTCCCGCCAGCTACCAGCATGAGGATAGAGCGCATACTGGAAAACGTGGTCCTTCCTTTCCGGGATGAATTCCTCCTCGAGATGCACCCTTGACCAGTTTGAGGTGTGGGTCAAAAAGAGGGACATCGTTCCCTCAGGCTCGACCGTGTTCGCCATGTTCCCCCTGTTCAGAACCGTGAGGCCATAGTCCTCAACCTTGACGGGACCCAGATGATTGGCGTGCTGGGGTATGATCAAGTCGCCTGACCGCAGCCCGTCGACGAGGAAATCGATGGCCTTCTCCAACTGCTGGGAATCGCTGGCCTCCACGATGAGCACCGGCACGGCGTTCCACCCCGGCGGGACGTTGCGGTCGGCGACGACGAGGAAGTCGAAGCCCAGCCTCTGCACCCTATCGGTGAAGCCCTCAAGCGTGGGCTTGTCAAGGCCACGCAACAGCGAGATGGAATAGGAATTGTTCGCCCCGACGCCGACGGAGATCCTAAAGTTAGTGTTTGGGAGGTCTTCGTTCATGGATCGGGCTTCCGTGGAGTCCGCATGGACCAGCTTCGTCCTCCTCGGGGCGTCATCGTCATCAAACCACGGGGTCGTGAGCACCCCCCTATTGGCGAGCGCGCGCTGGAGGCGGGCGGATAGAATCTGCACCTCCTTGGAGTGCGGCGTCACGAGTAGAACAGACCCCAGGGGACAGGACGAGACGGTGCGGGCCTCGTAGTCGACGAACCTGATCTTCGTCGTGGAGCCCAGATCGAAGAAGTTCTGGGACGAATGTATGACGCAGTCCGAGTACGCGTCGCCCCGCCATGTCTTGTAGTCGAATTGCTTCCTTCCCCTGTGTTTGACGATCGCGCCGAACCTTTCCTCGTAGGTCGGCACGGAACCCGCGATGTCCGTCGGAAATAGGGCGACGAAGAGGTCGTCCTTTCCGCGGTAGTCCCTTATCTCGGTCCTGAAATCTATCATCTTCAGGCCCTTCCTCAGGACTATCTCGCGGACGACCTCGCAATGCTCTCCGACCCTTCCCGTCACACGGATCCTGGACGTTGGGCCGCATTCCTGCACGCTGACGTCGACCGGGAAGCGGTCAGAGAACATCATCTCGCCGGTCGTGTAGAGCTCCCACGAGGGCTCGTTCCGATCGCCCTTCTCCTTCAGGATGGCAATCTCATTTGCCAGATGGGGGCTCGCAGGGGGAACGACCTCCTTGCCAGTTTCCTTGTCGAGAATGCTTCGAATCCCACCTCCCCTGTTCGGGTCAACGGTGAGCTTGTAGAACTCGTTCTCGATGCTCAGCTCCCCTCCTTTCGCCGCCCATCTGGGCAACGATCGCCTGTCCAACGGCCGTACCTGGTACGTCGCATACCCCATCGACGGGATGTCCTGCGCAACGAACTCGATCTCGGCCGACCGTATACCCTTTTCATCCTCCTCGGTACTCAGAACGCAAAACGGCTGCTCCCTGCCCTTCGGGTCTAGGAGGGCGAAGGATGCCACGGGCTTCTGGAAGGTGATCCTGGCCTTTGCCACGCTTGTCCTAGTCCAGTTCAGTGCGTTGAAGACCATAAGTGGCGTTCCCTCGCAAGCAGACAGATCAGCCTTGGAGGCAATGTGATCGAGTGCACGCGCGATGCACTGGTGGATCAGCCCGAGGGCTTCCCTGTATCCCTGAAGCATATCCAGGTAGGACTTGTCGCAGGAGGTGCCGGTTATGGCATCGTGGTGAGAATTGAAGAGCAACTGCCTCCATGCCTTGTCCAAGGCGAGATCGGGATAGGGCGCCCCAAGGAGCGAGGCCCATGTGCAAAATGACTCGGCACCGTACAGGCCAACCTCGCCCAGCCTGTTGGCTATCTTGAGCTCGATCCTCGATTGAGAGGTCCCGATGTGGTACTGGCTGGCGTCCCGGGAAGTAACTGGAACGAGCGCGCCGCGGGACTCGTCCTTGAGGACATCATCGAAGAACTCGGCGGGGTCCCCAACCTCGATGCGAGGCAAGAGCGACTTGAGCTCCTCGGTCCGTCCCAGGATCCACGGCGTGGGGGATTTGAAGTCGTTGCAGTCCATCCTCAGGTCCGTGTGGTGTCCGAGGGATTCCATCTCCGAGAGGCCTGCGTATGCCCTCCCCCTCATCTCATCAAGGTTGGATGTGGTGAATCCGTAGTCGACCCGGCGATGGATCAGCGTGGTGCCGTCCAGAGACATGTGTCTGAATACGGCGGGGAAGCCCTTCACGGTCTTCGACCAGATCACGCCGATGTTGCCCGACTTCTTGAGGATCTGGGAAAGCTGGACGATGTGGCCGAACACATCCCAAGGGTGGTAGACCCTCGGGCTAGCACCGAAAAGAGAGCTCGCGAACAACCTGCCGTAGAGGATGTTGCGTATGAGCTGCTCGCCCGATATGTTCTTCTCGTTGGGCTCGTTGTAGGAACCGCCTAGGATGACCCTTCCCTGCCTGACGAGGCTCATCAGATAGTCGCGATCGCCGGGGTGGAAATCCAGGTACGGCTTCAGGTAGTCCAGCTCGTGGAAGATGACCTTGAATCCGGGGTCGGCCCTGCAGAAGTTGAGGTACTGGGCCACATTATGCAGCGACACGTCGTTGTACATCGATTGCGTGTTGGTCCATATGGGGTCGCAGTGAAACCCGACGCCGACATGGACGGTCGCGTCCGCAACCGGCACTGCGGGAACCTCGAGCTCACTGGACAACGTGCAGCGATCTTCGCCCGCCACCACCTCGAGGCCGACACGGGCCTTACCCACCTTCCACGCCATGGGAAGACCGAGCAGCACGCTCTTCGTCTCACCTGCCCTCACGATCTCGATCGATCTTGAGATCTCAGAACCAAGCTCCTCAGAACTCAGCAGGGTCGCGACGTCGGATACGTCTAGGCCCGAAAAGTTCGCGAGCGCGAACTCCAACTCCAGTTCCGGCCTCGCCGTAGTTCCGCGAAAGTACCCGGTCGCCCTCGGTGCCGTGACGCCGATCCCGCTCGACCCCACGAGCTTGGCCCTCCTGAAAGAACAGGATGCGCCCCAAGCGGCTCCGCGCCTAGCACTACCCAGAACCTTGAGAAGGAGGAGGTTTCGGCCGGGCTTCAGCGGGATCTGAACCAAACCTCTATCGGGCGACGCGACCCTGTGATTGACTATCAGGCGTCCCACCATCTGGGGCTTGAAGTCGCAGACGAACCACTCATCCGTCGAACTGACCAGATAGGTCGCCGCGTACGCGATGCCGTGACTTGCCTCCGGAAACAGCGAAGCGAAATCGATCTTTGAGGAGATTGCATCCAGGATGTCCCAGACCGTCTCCTTCCCGGGCAGAGCCTCTGACCGATACGTCATGCCAGGGAAGGGTCGGATGAAAAGCTCGCCCCCGATGGGATCCGAGTCGGGCACCTCGAACCTGCCCATACGAAAGAGCCTGTAGGCCTCCGCCTCATCGCCGGCTGGGAAAGGCCCACAGACTAGCCAATGGGGGATGAAGCCTAGCTTCTCCACGGCCTTAGACGGGACGTCGCGAAACTGGTTTGCGCTCATGGTTACCGCCGAACTCGACCGAGCACCGCGAATGCCGCATATAAAATGTAACCGCCTGCCGGGCCAACATTTTTACTCTGGCCACCGAGGCCCCCTAGCGGAATGCACATGATCAGGCTGGGCCTCTGTGGGACAAACAACTCGCACTCGGTCGTCTTCTCAAGGCTAGTCAACGATCCTAACCTTCCCGCACATGAAAAGGTTGAAGGTGCTAGGATGGTCGCATTCTTCGCCTACGATGACGAGAACGTCGCCAAGCTCAAGGAGCTCAACGTGAGCGCCCAAGTCAAGAGCAAGGAGGAACTCATCCACCTGGTCGACGGCGTCCTCTGCGTCACCAGGGATGGCTCCAAGCATCTTGAGGAGGCCACGCCGTTCCTTGAAGCCGGGGTCCCCACCTTCATCGACAAGCCTCTTGCGACCTCTCTTGAGGACGCTAGGAAGATCGTTGCGATCGCCCGCAGGACCGGCACCCCGCTGATGTCCTGCTCGTCCCTCCGCTTTGCGCCCGAGATCACGAGCCATGAAGCCCGGCTCAAGGAGATAGCGCCACTCAGAGCGGGAACCGTCACCGGGATGGGAGAGACTATCTTCTATGGCGTACACGCCGCTGAGATGATGAGCGCCGTATTCGGATCCGGGATGGATTACGTTGTGAACGTTGGAACGGAGGGCCACGACATCGGCACTGTCCAGTACGCCGACGGCAAGACAGTGTCTCTCCAGATAATCAGGGACGCGAAGGTGGATTTCCGGGTCATTGCGCACGGCGAGAAGGGCAGAGAGGAGATCGTCGTTTCAAGCACCCTTTACTATCCCGAGACGCTGAGGAGGGTCGTCGAGTTCGTCAAGACGGGGGAGAGCCCTGTGGATCCGAAAGACACGCTTGAGATCATCGCATGCCTGAACGGCCTGGTGAAGAGCCGCGAGACCGGGACCCGGATCCGGCTGGCGGACCTTTAGCACTGGGGTGGGCGACGTTGGACAGGATTCGGCTTGCGCTGATAGGCGCGGGGGGCATGGCAAACGCGGTGCACTATCCCTCGCTTGCCGAGTTCCCGGACGTGGAAATGGCGGGCCTGTGCGATCTTGTCGAGGAGAGACTGAACGCGACGGCCGATCGGTTCAACATACAGGCAAGATACCGGGACTACAGGAAGATGATAGAGGATATCAAACCTGACGCGGCCTACATCCTGATGCCTCCCCATCAACTGTATGACCTGGCGGTGTACTGCCTCTCCAAAGGCATTCACCTCTTCATAGAGAAGCCGCCGGGCATCACGAGCTACCAGACAAAGAGGCTCTCAAAGCATGCAAGGTCGCACGGATGCCTAACCATGGTCGGGTTCAATCGGAGGTACATTCCCCTCATGACTAGGGTCAAGGAGATGGCCGAGCAGAAGGGTCCCATACTCCAAGCGGTTGCAAGTTTCTACAAGAACATGGTGGGAGCTCCCCCATACTATGATGGCGCAGTGGACCTGCTCACATGCGACGTGATCCATGCGGTCGATGCCCTGAGGTGGATGTGCGGTGAGGCAAGCAGAATCGCGAGCCACATACGGGCACTGAACGCCGACTACGAGAACAGCTTCAACGCCCTGATCAAATTCGAGTCCGGCGCCTCCGGCGTCCTGCTCAGCAACTGGACGGGCGGAGCCCGGGTGCACACCTTCGAGATGCATTCCATCCGCTTCTCGGCATTCATAGATCCAAACACCAAGGCCAGGATTTTCGACGACTCCGACCAGGCGATCGAGATAAGGGCCCAGGACGCCGCAGGATCGGATTCGTTCCACAAGGTCTATGGCTTCTCCGCAGAGAACAGACACTTCATAGATTGCGTGAGGAACGGCAAAGAGCCGATGACAAGCTTCGAGGACGCGGCCAAGACCATGGAACTCATCGACCGAATTAACGCTTCAAGGATCTAAGAACCCTTGCAGGGGCGACTTGGCGGACAGACGGGGCGGCGCCTAGGGTCTTCGCATCTCGACACCTGCGCGTGCCTCGTTGTTCGTGATTCCTGCGCAACCGAGATAAATGGCGTTGAGAAAGAGGCCCGTACATGAGAATCTGCATAGTGAACCCGTTCTTCCACCCTTACATCGGAGGGATCGAGGAACACATACGCGCCATCGGAACGAGGCTCTCCAAACGCGACGAGGTCCACGTAATCACGAGCCTCTTGCCCGGAACCCAGGCCTTCGAAGTAGTGGACGGAATGCAGGTCCACAGGCTGCCTTCGCTCTTCCTAAAGATATATACGCCGCCTGCCACTGCCACATGGGGGGTTGGGAAACGCATAGCCGACATTTCCCCCGACATCTTGCATGCCCACCACAGGTGGTCCCCGGAATATGCAAGGGCGGTGAGGGGCTTCGTAGGGAAGATCCCCATTGTGCTGACATGGCACAACGATTTCGGCGAGGGCGTTGGATGGCAGCGACCGTTCAGCCTCTTGAACGACGTGCTCTTCAGGCAGTACCTTGCGCGGAGATGCGCAAGGATAATCTGCATCAGCGAGTACGTACGCGGTAGGCTCATCGAGAGGGGAATCCGGGCGGAACTGCTGCGCGTCATCCACAACGGCGTGGAAATCCAACCATACTCAGATCTCGAGGAAGACTTCGTCCTCTATGTGGGTCGGTTGGTTCAGACAAAGGGATTGGATGTGCTGGCGAAGGCCATGAAGGGGGTTCGCTCGACACTAGTCGTATGCGGCAAAGGGCCGTCGTCCCACATCCTAAAGGGACTGCCAAACGTGAAGCTGGCGGGCCACGTCGCCGAAGAGGAAAAACACAAACTCCTGGCAAGATGCAAGTTCCTTGTCCTCCCGTCCAGAATCGAGTCCTTCGGGTTGGTCCTCCTGGAGGCCATGGCTCACGGAAAGCCCGTGGTGGCAACGAGGGTTGGCGGCGTTCCGGAGGTTGTGGGTGACGCAGGGATCCTAGTGGAGCCAGGGGATTCGCGTCAGCTAAGGGATGCGATGAACTCCCTTCTTTCCGACGATGGGCTGCGCCGCGAGCTGGGCAAAAAAGCTTGGGCTCGCGCCAGCATCTTTTCCTGGGACAGGACGGCCTCGGAAGTGTTGGAAGTATACCGGGAGGTCCTCATGTCCCGCTAGGGCCACTCCCCCCTCGCTCAAGGAGGGACAGATAGAGGGCCTTCCATTCCTCCGCAATCCTTCCCTGCGAGAACTGCTCCGCCTTCCGGCGCGCACTCGCGCCCATCCTCTCCCGAAGGTTCTTGTCGCCGAGGAGATTCAAGACACACCGGGCCAGGTCCTCCGCATTTCCCGGCCGGAACTTCAGACCGTCAACACCGTTCGTGATCACATCCCTGAGGCCGCCTGCGTCGGCACCGACAACCGGCTTTGCGCAGGCCATCGCCTCGAGGGCCACAAGTCCCTGCGTCTCGGTGTCCGAAGGGATCACGAAGATATCGCAACCCCTGTACGCATCGACCAGGTCTGGGAGCTCGAGATAGTGATCGAAACGGAAGTTGCCGTTCAGCCCTTTCCTTCGGACCATGCTTCGGTAGAGTTCTTCCTGGACGCCACTCCCGACCACCCTGAATGTCGACCCGGGATACTCCTTCAGAATCAGAGGCGCGGCATCGATCAGGATCTCAACCTTCTTCTCCCTGCCGAGACGGCCCACGTAGAGGATCACCGGATCGTGGTTCGGGGGCCTGTCTTGGGGGCTGAAGAACTCCGTGTTGAGGGAGTTCGATATTACGCGGACATCCCTCAACCTTCTGGCGAGGAGGATGTCGCGCATTGAGGCTGAAGGCGTAGTCACCACCGTGCAACGCCTGTAGAAGCAACTCACGTACCTCCACGCCAGCCCCCTGAGCAGCCCGCCCAGGTCGCCATAGACGTAATGTGTGTACTCCGGCACCAGCGTGTGAAAGGTCCCGACGATTGGGAGCATCAGCCTCTTGGCCGCAGACACCGCGGCCAACCCGAGCGTGAACGGGGTGTGGACGTGAACTAGGTCTATGCCCTCCTCGATGAATATCTGGCCCATCGTTCTCGGGCCCACCAAGGCGACCCTGTAGTCCGGATAGGGCTGAAACGTCAATGATCGAAAGCCCCGTGCACTCTTGGCATCGGTGGGTGCAAAGATCCTGACCTCGTGGTCCTTGCCCACCTCCTCCGCGATGGCGTCCACGGAGCTGACGACGCCGTTGACCTGCGGATGGTAAGTGTCGGTGATCAAGGCCACTTTCAACCTGTCAGGCCCCTAGACGTCTGCGCGCGAGCGCCCGGACAAGGAGGCTCCGAACGCCCGAAGTTCTATGCGAATCCAGATCGTTCGGTCGTCCTAGGAAAAGACCAGGAGGTGTTGATAATGTTATCGCATGGCGCCTGGGGCCGTCTTGGCGTGCTCCACGCCGGATCGGCCAAGCGACGCCATGCCTTTCGCCCCAAGCCCGGACAAGATCAGGGATGCCGCAAGATGAATGTTGGAGCAATACTTATAACCCGCTTGCCGGGGGTACGACAAAGGTGTTTCGGTGCCTCCTTCGGCCCGCATAGATCCTGTCCGCACCGGGATACTCGTCCTAGCTGGCGCGTCCCTAGTCGTGCTGCTAGTGCTCTGCATCGGCGGCCGGGCTGCGCTCCAGAACATCCTGAGGATGAAGCCGGGCCTCTTCCTGGTCGCCCTCGGCCTGCAGATCGCCCACACGGCCCTTTGGGCCCTGCGATGGTCGCTGATCATCCGCGCCCAGGGACAGAAGGTGCCAAGGGAGATCCTGGGCATAACATTCTCGGGTGCCTTCTTCAACAACATAACGCCCGTGGCCAAGAGCGGAGGGGAGCCGGTGCGAGCCTACCTGTTGGGGAAGATGAACCACACGACCCCGGAGGAGGGGATGGCTAGCGTGGTGGTCGACCGCATCTTCGACATGGCGCCCTTCGTGATAATATGCCTCATCACCTTTGCCCTCATATTCGTGTCCCATCTTGCTGCGAACCTGTTCCTCCTCACGTTGATCCTCCTTGGGCTCATCGCCTCGGGCGTGCTCTCGGTCGTCTTGACCCTTGCTTGCCTCCGTAAAGAGGCAGGGCTCAGGATTGTCCTTTTCTTCTTTGACAAGCTCAAGCCCATACTCAGACGGTTCGGCCCCGTGGAAGAGCTGAGGAGCCGGCTGGAAAAAGCACTGGGAAGGTTCTACCTCGGCGTCAAGACCATCTCCGAGAACAGGCGGCTCCTCCTAGCAAGCATGCTGATCTCCCTCCTGCTCTGGCTCATCATCATCCTCAGGCTGAAGACGGTGTTCGCCTCGCTGGGATCGGAGCAGAGCCTCCTTGTCATCAACGTCGTTTCAGTCGGTGCCGTGTTCGTCGAGTTCCTTCCCCTCCTTCCCGGAGGGCTGGTCTCGACGGAGGCGACCATGATCGCGCTCTTCATAGGCCTTGGGGTGCACAAGGACCTTTCCACCTCAGCAGTTCTGCTCGACCGCGTGATATCATACTGGGCCGTGACGATCATCGGGGCTGCTACGACCTTTTACTTCGGCCTCAGGCAGGGCCTTCGATGGGAGGCAAACGCCACAAACGATGATGGCCAGAAGACGGATCGCGAGCCCGATGGTGAGCGTTCCATCTGAGTTCGACTTCGTCCCGCCTCGCTATGCTGAAACCTCGGCTCTTCCTGCGGCAACCACCCTCGATGGAGTCTTTCCCCAAAAAGGCCTTTAAAATCCGCATCGCCCGGTCGGGCATATCGTGATGTAGTTTTCCACCAACGATGGCATTGGATGACCTGGAGGGCCCCCGAACACTGGAGACGTACGCTGGTTGCCTACCTTGTGGCCTTCAGCTTATGCGTCCCGTGGTACCTCGCCCAGAGAAAGGAGAAGGTCCAGCCCTCCGTATCGGGGTTGGTGATCGAGGTCGTCGACGGTGATACCATCGAGGTCTCAGGCCTGGGAACGGTGAGACTCGTGGGCATCAACACGCCCGAAAAGGGGCAGCCAGGATACCAAGAGGCCCTGGAGTTCGTCAGGAGCAACTATCTGGGGAAGACGGTCCTAGTCGACGTCGACGACGAGTCGCCCAGGGATCCCTATGGCAGGATCCTGGGAGTCGTGTACTTCAACGGCACAAACGTCAATGCCCAACTGTTGCGCTGCGGGCTCGCCAAGATCCTCTATCTTCCCCCCTCCGAGTTTGACCCCAGTTCTTGGCAGTGAGGCCCTGCGCTTCCGGGTCAGGGCACAGTTGGTTCTTGATTAGCAGGACGGAATCAAGGCCCGGCCAGAGTGGACTCGAGACTGGCATGCCGCTCAACGCCCTACCCAATTCCAGCATCGAGGGGGCGCCCGACCCGCGGGGCCAAGCGCGCAGAGTACCGCAACCAGGCACCACAGCTAATAGCATCTCCGTCCCCCACCCAGAGGGAATCTGGTGCGTACCTTGTCCGGAGAGAGCCTGACGTGAGAAACTGGGTCGGCATAGGCAGCCGGCCTCAGGCATGGACAGACGAGGTGACCGGATCCACGACCTTGATGGACGGAATCCTTCTGAAGGTTCTGTCATGAGTCATTATCGTGTCGACGTCTGACAGTTTCATCGCCGCCAGGATGGTGCTATCTCGGCCGCCGATGCCCATATCAGCGTACTCGACCAGAAACCCCAAGGCGAGCTCTAGCATCTCCATGTCGAACTCCACGATTTTCATCGTCTCGAGGTTCTTCAAGTACCCGATGAACGCCCAGAACTCCGCCTTGGCAAGCCCCCGGAAGAAGTGAGCAACCTCCATCAGGACCGTAGTGGTTGTGACAGCACCAGAACCGATCTCTGCCTCGAGGGCGCCGGCCACCTGGCCGTGTTCTGGGAGGCGGGTATCGAAGTAGTATATCCAGATGTTGGTATCGACGAGCATCATCTGGGCTCCCAGATCCTCTTCAGTTCAAGGGGTCCACCTTCGGGATGGCGGAGCCTTCCTTGATGCACCCCTTCATCTTCTCCATGAACTCTTCTGGCTTGACCGGCGGTGTCACAATGATGCTGTTTCCTTGGAGGTAGAGCCTGACCCTCTTTCCGGCCTCAAGACCCAACGTCTCTCGGAATGCCTTTGGCAGCATGATCCTGCCTTTTGAGTCCAGGGTCGCTTCCCACATTCTCCCACCGATTCCCACTAGGTGGGAAGGACTCGTGAACATTACCCTTGCGTTGGTGGAATCTTTGAAGAGTGCTGAGAGGCCTCGTGCTCCTCGTCTGTGTCCTAGTTGAACATCGTGTAGGTTAGGCCCTAGTGAGGGCAAGAAGACAGCAAGCGGAATGCTGCCCAAACCTTTCCTAGAGTCCCTCCGCCGCTCAAATGCACGCCTTCTGGTATCCTCGTCAGAGCCCCTTTTTTGCACCCGCGAAACATCGTTGGGTATGAGAGGACTCCGTGGGCAGCTCTACACGATGACCAAGGGAGGGTAGCCAGAGGCCCTGGGTCAGGATGCTGACAAGCCCTTGAGTCAGAGAAGACGTTCATTCGTTATCGGACCGAGACTCAATCTCCTCTATGCTTGGAAGCTTCGATCCCAGCCCTTGAGGGGCCTTGATCGGATCTTCAGGGATTCCCACGAGCTCGCCAACCGCACTCCTCCGAACGTGCTTTTGGCAAATGGTGGAGTCTAGATGACCGCTGGACCTTCATGGAGAGCGTCTAGCAGCGTGGTCCAGTGCCCTTGCTACAGGATCTTCAGAAGTCTCAGCCCGAATATTATTGAGAACTCGGAGAAACCCCAGGCCCCGATGGTCTCGGGTATGGCCGCCCCCAAATGCGGGATCTTCCCGACGAGCGTCGCGGAGACCAGCCCCAGCGAAATAACGGCGAGAAGAAGGACCCCCCATGGACGCGTTGGCTGCTTCAGAAGCTGGTCGAAAGCGACTATCAGGATGCCGAAGGTGGAAAGCGTGAAGAATGCCATGGACACCGCGTTGTGGGGAGATGTTCCCCCCGGGAAGACCCCGACGAGAATCAGGCTAAAGAACCCCGCAACGAAGACGAGAATGCCAATGATCCCTATCTTTCCGTTGACCAGCCGTGGCACCCCGAAGGAGAACAGTATCCCCATCGACCCTGTCAGCACCATGCCGACGTTGTAAACGATGTGATGCGGGGTCTTCAGGGCCCCAAGGTAGCTCAATGCATAGTCGGGGAAGTTGAACTCCGGGTGCATCATGATCGCGGCGCCGATGAAGATGAGCGCCACTACAGGCGCCAGGATTCCGCAAAGGCCGAAGAGCTTGATCCAGATCTCCTGCAACCGCTATCTCCTCCCCTTCACGGCAGCGTTCCCTGTGGATAAAGGCTTCGTCGCCCGAGTTAGCCTTGATGGTCCGTCGTTCTCCAGCACACATAAGACCATTTCGAGCTGGGGGGCTGGGGTTAAGGGCTGCCTTTGTTCTGAAGGTGGAGAGGAAAGACATTTTCCCCACCCGGGCCAACGAGCAACGATGCCCATGAAGATAACCGATCTGGAACTAACGCACGTCATGCCACGATGGCTCTTTCTGAAGATACACACCGACGGGGGCGTAACCGGTTACGGCGAGCCGATCCTGGAGGGAAAGGCCCGCAGCGTCGAGGCCGCCGTCAAGGAGTTCTTCCCGTATCTGAAGGGAAAGGATCCGACAAGGATCGAGCACCATTGGCAGGCGATGTATCGCTGGAGCTTTTACAGGGGCGGCCCCATCATCATGAGCGCCATAAGCGGGATTGAGCAGGCGCTTTGGGACATCCTTGGAAAACACCTGGACCAACCAGTGTACAATTTGCTGGGCGGGCCCGTCAGGGACAGGATCAAGGTCTATGCCGGGATCGGGGGCGACAGCCCCGAAGCCTGCGCCGAGAACGCCCTGAGCCGGATACGAGATGGCTATCAAGGACTCAAGATGGCCCCGTTCGAGGCAACGAGGATCGTCGATACACCGCACGCCGTTAAGGCTGCGGCCGAGAAGGTGAGAGCCGTACGGGAAGCAGTTGGAGACGCTGTGGACATCGGCATCGACTGCCACGGCAGGCTCAGCCCGGCAATGGCCAGGATGGCCGCAAAGGCCCTTGAGCCCTACTCACCCATGTTCCTTGAGGAGCCCTGCCTGCCCGAGAACGTTAAGGCGATGGCCGGCATAGCGCGCTCAACCTCCATACCCATCGCGACGGGCGAGAGACTGTACACTAGATGGGGGTTCAGGGAGGTCCTCGAGAGGCAGGCCGCCTCGATACTTCAGCCCGACCTATCCCACGCCGGCGGGATACTGGAGTGCCGCGAGATCGCGTCGATGGCAGAGGTCTACTACGCGGGCATTGCTCCCCACTGCCCCCTCGGGCCGATCGCTTTGGCCGCATCGCTGCAGCTTGACGCCTGCACGCCCAACTTCCTGATACAGGAAATCGGATCGTTGGGCGACGGGTACTTGGTAGAGCCCTTCAAGGTGACGGAGGGCTACATCGACGTGCCGAAAGGACCGGGGCTGGGGATCGAGCTTGATGAGAGTGCCGTCAAGGGCAAGGTCTATCCGGGGGACTGGCAGAACCCGCGGCTGATCCACGAAGACGGGTCGGTTGCCGACTGGTGATCGGGCGATGCTGGTTCCGCGTCAACGACCTTCTTGCCAGCGTCCGGCGTCGGGGCCTCGGCGGGCAAGAGTGACTGGCGAGCCATGCAAACAAGGAAAAAGGATGAGAAGATGTTGTATCGCGAATACGGAAAGACGCGCATAAGGCTGTCGGCACTGGGCTTCGGGTGCATGCGTTTCCCGATGCGCGGGGGCAACGTCAACAGGGAACAGACAAGGAGGGTGCTCCACCGCGCCATCGACCTTGGGGTCAACTTCTTCGACACGGCCGTCATGTACTGCAACGGCCAGAGCGAGGAGGCCCTTGGGGAAGCGATCAAGGACAGGCGAGATGAACTGTACCTATCGACCAAGAACCCCTATAAGGGGGACGACCCGACGCAGTGGCGCAAGTGCCTGGACCAATCGCTGAAACGGCTCGCCGTCGACCACATCGACTTCTACCATTTCCACGATCTCAAGCTCCAAGAGTACGAACGACACCTTCTGCCGCACGGGTCGATTGACGAGGCGATCAAGGCCAAGGAAGAGGGGCTGATCGACCACATCTGTTTCTCCTCGCACGACGAGCCGATGAACATAATGCGCCTGATCGACACCGGCCTCTTCGAGGGAATCCTCGTCCAGTACAACTTCCTTGATCGACACAACGAGGAAGCGATTGCGCACGCCCACGAAAAAGGCCTTGGAGTTACGATAATGGGGACCGTCGGCGGGGGCAGGCTGGTACCCCTGGGAGAAAGGGCGAGGCCGGAGAAGAGCCGACAGACGATCCCGGATCTGGCGATACGTTTCGTCCTCTCAAATCCAGCCGTCACCGTCGCGCTGTCCGGGATGGGAACGACGAGGATGGTTGAGGAGAACGTTGCCTCAGCAAGCAGGCCCGAGCCCCTCAGCCCGGAGGAGAACGGCCGAATACTTGAGCTAGCCAGCCAGACCAAACCGCTTCGAGGCCTGTATTGCACTGGCTGCAACTACTGTATGCCCTGTCCCTCCGGCGTCGACATTCCGGCCAACTTCTCCGCTTACAACCTGGCAAGGGTCTGGGGTCTCAAGGAGATGGCCAAAGCTAGGTACAGGGCGCTCGGCAGGAGAAGGAGGGATGGCAAACCCGCGCCGGCTTGGGCCGAGGCCTGCATAGAGTGCGGCACCTGCGAGGGGAAGTGTCCCCAGGATCTGCCCATCGCCGAGAAGCTGAAGCAGGTGACAGCCGATCTGTCCAGCTGACGGACCAGCCTCCCCGGAGCCGTCTCAAAATCCAGTGGCGAACAGAAGATCGGGATGCTCAAGACCGGCGCCGCGAGGCTCTGACGGGCGGCAATATATTTGAGGCCGTTGGATCGATGGTGGCAGGCATCTCGTTGCCCAGCAGCCCAGTGCGGTGTAGATCGGTGAGGCCTCTTTGGAGATCATCGTCTGCGTGAAACAGGTTCCTGAGACGACCGAGGTCCAGATAGACCCGGTCAAGGGCACCCTGATCCGCGAGGGGGTGGCTGCGACCATCAACCCCTTCGACCTGTACGCCGTAGAGGAAGCCCTCAGGCTCAAGGAGAGATACGGCGGGTCAGTCACTGCCATAAGCATGGGACCCCCGCAGGCCCAGTCGGCACTCAGGGATGTGATCGCCCTTGGGTGCGACAGGGCTGTGCTCCTTTCCGATCCGCTCTTTGCGGGCTCGGACACCCTTGCAACATCATATGCACTGGCCTGCGGCATAAGGAAGATGGGATCCTACGACCTCATCATCTGCGGGCTGAAGACCACCGACGGAGACACAGGGCAGGTCGGTCCTGGTTTGGCAGAGGAGCTCGGGATCCCTAGCGTGTGCTACGTTCGTCGGATCGTGGAGCTCGGTGACGGTTACATGGTTGTCGAAAGGACCTTGGACGATTTGTACGAGACGGTTCACACACCGATTCCCTGCCTCATCACCGTGACGAAGGAGATAAACAACCCGCGCCTTGCATCCCTCAAGGGCAAGCTGGCAGCCAGGAAGGCCGAGATACCAACCTGGAAGCCCCAGGACATCGGGGCCGACCCGAAGAGGCTGGGATCCGCCGGATCGCCAACATGGGTCGTCAAGGTCTTCCACCCCTCCACCCGGAGGGCGACCGAGATGCTGGAGGGCGGACCGCAATCGCAGGCCGAGCAGTTGATTGCGAAGCTTAGGCAGCGCCATGTGCTGTAGAAGGACGATGATCGAGTTGGCCGAGATCAAGGTTGACCCTCAGAAGTGCAGCGGATGTGGGCTTTGCGTCGATAGCTGTCCCTTCAAATGCATCAGCCTGCTGGACGGCATTGCGGCCGTGAGGGAGGGCTGCAATTTCTGCGGCGCGTGCGTTGAGGTCTGTCCGACCGAGGCCATCAAGATAAAGAGGGAGGAGCGCGCGGTCGACCTATCGGATTTCAAGGGCGTCCTAGTCTTCGGGGAGCAGGTCGGTGGCAGGATATCGCCGGTCGTCTACGAGCTGCTGGGCAAAGGCAGGGAACTTGCGGACAGGCTCGGACAGAACCTTGAATGCGTCGTGCTCGGGAAGGGAATGCAGGGAGCGGCGGAGGATCTCGTCAGCTACGGAGTTGACCGCGTTCACCTCTACGACCATCCCATCCTGGAAGCATACCGGGACGATCCCTACACGCAAACGCTGGCCAACCTCGTCAAGGAGACAAAGCCCTGCATCTTCCTGCTGGGGGCAACCATGATCGGCCGCTCTCTAGCCCCGCGCCTTGCGGTCAGGCTAAAGACGGGGCTGACCGCTGATTGCACGGGACTGGATATAGACGAGAAGGGCAACCTTCTCCAGACAAGGCCCGCCTTCGGCGGCAACGTGATGGCGACCATCCTGTGCGAGGGCCACCGCCCCCAGATGGCGACCGTGCGGTACAAGGTGATGAAAAGGGCCGAGAAGCGCCAAGGCTGGCGGGGCGAGGTCATCGAGAGGAGCTTGGACGAAACTTCGATTCTGGACCGAACCAAGATCTTGGCGTCGTCCCACGAGCCTCCCGGGTGCAGCATAACCGAGGCGGAGATAATAGTGTCAGGGGGGCGTGGCCTGGGCGGGCCGGAGGGCTTCAAGCTGATCAAGGAGCTGGCCGATGCCCTGGGCGGCGCGGTCGGGGCCAGCCGATGCGCGGTGGATGATGGCTGGATCGCGTACAGACATCAGGTCGGCCTGAGCGGCAAGACAGTCAGGCCCAAGCTATACATTGCCTGCGGGATCTCGGGTTCAGTCCAGCACCTAGCGGGCATGCAGACCTCCGACGTCATCGTGGCGGTGAACAAGGACCCGAACGCGCCGATCTTCAAGGTGGCGGACTACGGCATCGTGGGAGACCTATATGAGGTCATCCCAAAGATCATTCAGGCAGCGAAGAGTGCCGGGAGATGATCAGTTGGTGGAGTACTCAAAAGTCACCGAGGAGATCTTGGAGGAGCTCCGTCACATCGTGGGTGCACCGAACGTTGCCACGGACGCCGACAGCCTCCGCAAGTACTCGCACGACGAAACCCCGCTGACATCCGGATCGCCGCCGGAGGTTGTCGTGAAGCCCGGCAGCACGCAAGAGGTCGCCGGCATCCTGGCTCTGGCTAACGGCCGCAACATCCCCGTCACATTCAGGGGCCAGGGCACGGGGCTTTCCTGCGGGGCGGTCCCGCTCTTCGGCGGAATCGTGGTGAGCTTCGAGCGGATGAACAAGATCCTGGAAATCGACGAAGAGAACTTGATGGCGGTCCTGGAGGCGGGCGTGGTGCTGCTTGACTTCCGCCAGGAGGTGGAGAAGAGAGGACTCTTCTACCCCGCAGATCCCGGCGAGAGGACCTCATCCATAGGGGGCAATGTCGCGACGAACGCGGGGGGAATGAACGGAGTGAGGTACGGCAAGACCAGGGACTACGTCCTGGGCCTTGAGGTCGTGCTGCCCTCCGGCCGCATCATGATGCTCGGGGGCAAGACGGTGAAAAGGTCCATGGGCTACGAACTGATGCACCTCATCATCGGCTCGGAGGGCACGCTCGCGGCGGTCACGAAGGTAATCGTGAAGCTGATCAAGCTGCCCAAGATCTTCATGACCCTCTACGTCCCGTTCAACGACCTTCAAAGCGCGGTCACGTCCGTCTGCGAGATCCTGCGAAGCCGGATCACCCCGACCGCAGTGGAGTTCGTAGAGCGGGATGCCATACTCCTGGCAGAACAGTACCTTGAGAAGACTATGCCCCATCACGACTCCGATGCCTACCTCATCATGAGGATAGAGGGGGACAAGGAGGACGACCTTTACGCAGAGGCCGAGGCAATCTCCAACATCTGTACCAAGAACAACGCCGTCGATGTTCTTGTGGCTGATACTCCCGACAGCCAGGCCAAGATCTGGGACATCAGGAGCCAGTTCTACGAGGCCGTCGTGAAGGCCCGTGTGGCTGAGCTGGTGGACGCGGCCGTCCCGCCCGCCAGGATCGCCCAGTTCATGAGGGCCGTGAAGGAGATCTCGAAGAAGCGCGGAATGAGGATCATCGGCTACGGCCACGCGGGCGACGGGAACATACACCTCCATCCTCTGAAGGACGATCTCAGCCAAGAGCGATGGCAGCAGCTGCTTCCAGAGGTGATGAGGGACATCTACCGCACCGCGGTCAGCTTCGGAGGAACCGTCTCTGGCGAGCACGGCATAGGATCGGCCAAGAAACCCTACATGTCGATCGCCGTAGGTGAGACCCAGATGACGCTGATGAGGGAGATCAAGAGGCTCTTCGACCCCAACAACATACTCAACCCTGGCAAGATCTTCGATTAGCCCGACCGGCTGCTCGTCCTACGCCTGGAACAAAGTAATGTCGTGAACCCGAGCTACCCTGCCACGAGAAGCAGCTGGGATAGGCTATGGTTGACGAGCTAGATGTTCGGAGTTTCGGGGCAACTGGCGACGCCACCACGGACGATACGGCAGCAGGCGCTGGATCAGGCCGGAAGCAGGGGCGGCGCCGTGGAGAAGGCGGCAGGTCGCTACTTGGTGGGAGGAAGCTTGAGTATACCGTCCGGCGTCGCTTTAGTGGGCGTCGCGCGCGCGGCTCTGCATCGAGCCGCTCATTGGCACCCTCGTGTGCGCGACGGGCGGCCACGACGACGAGCAGGCACCAGCCCTCTTCGAGATCAACGACTCATCCACCGTGCAGGGCTTGACGGTATTCTATCCTGATCAGAGGCCCGATGACATCCACGCCTACCCGGCATCCGGAGCGTGTACGGGTGCGTGCTGC
This sequence comes from uncultured Thermococci archaeon, assembly GCA_964549615.1. GTDB lineage: Archaea > CAYQAE01 > CAYQAE01 > CAYVLA01 > CAYVLA01 > CAYVLA01. The sequence continues at coordinate 255,954 of CAZJVP010000020.1, forward strand.
GTCGCGGCATCATGGTGGACGCGACGACGGACATAGGCAGAATCAAGAACGTTCAATGGCACTGCCACTGGTGCTCATCGCCCAAGGTGGGCGGGGACTGGGAGAACGCAAGGCCTTACATGACGGAGAACTGCGAGGCTTTCATCTTCGGCCGGACCGACTGGGAATACGTCACGAACACCTTCGTGTATCCGTGCAAGCTCGGCTACCGGTTGATCCAGACCAAGAACGGCGCCATGAACGGGCAGCTGTGCGGGATCGGCGCGGACGAAGAGCAAAGATGCATGGTGGTGGAAGGCATACAGCCCATGGGGCTCCTGATCGCAAACGGCCAGTTCGTGGCGTTCAAGAAAAGTGACCCCATCGCGGTCGTGTTGAACCCGATATGCACGGGCTCCGCCAGGCTGGTGAAGTGCTCCATCTGGAGACCGTCTGTGCAGAACGTCGTTTCCCAGATACCTCTCGCTTAATGTGACTGCTACTTTAGCAGCGGCAGGCGGAACCACCCGGCCAAGGCACTCGTGGAGTCAGACGACGGCAGGATCCAGATCCGGGGCTGTAGCTTCGTAACGGGCGAGCCCTCGATTCACTTGAAGGAGGGAGTGAAGCACGCCATCGTCACCGAAAACAACGGCGCCTACGGGGTTAGGATAATCAACGATATCGGCCGCGGGCCGTCATTGCAAACAACGAACAGCCCCAGATCGCATGAGGAATCAGGCGGTGTTGGAGGGTTTCCCGGGAACCTTGGTTCAACTCCAGCATCCGTTCGCCGCGGGGATATCTGCAATCTCCTGCCCGAAAAAGTCTAAAGTCAAGAAGTCCGGCAATGGGTGGTGGCCCAGTTGCCGAAGTTGGTCTGTTGGCCAGTCGATGCTCTGGAGAAGATCTTCCGGGAGGACGAACCCGGAAGCGAAGGGAAGGTCATCATCGAGTCGGCCCGGAACGAATTCGAGAGCGGGCAGATCGCCGTCCGGTGCCAAGAAGCAGTTGAGCTGCGGCTCGCCTGCGGCCCTCTCGAGCACGCGGAGACGGGCGAGAGGCTCCAATGCATGCCAAGGTTCGTCGGATACGTGAAGGTCAGAGAGAACGTGAGGAAGACTCCCCCCGAAGAGATCATCCACTCCGCTCCGGCCGAGTTCCCGGACTACTTGATGCATGACAGTCGGCTCAAGATCCGGGCGGGCCAGACTCAGCCGATATGGCTGACCGTCTTCGTCCCGGCATCTGCCTCGCCCGGGACCTATGAGGGCACGATCGTGGTCAGAGCCGATGGTGCCCAGGAGAGCGTCGGGATCCAGCTCACCGTCCACGAGGCTACAGTCCCGGCAGAAAGGTCGTTGTACCTCACCAACTGGATGAACCCGGCTAACTTGGCGAAATTCGGTGGGGTTGAGCCTTGGAGCGAGGAGCACTGGAGGATCTTGGCCTCGCACGCAGCATCGATGGCAGCCCACCGACAGAACGTCATCCTGACCCCGCTCAGCCTCATCAGCATTCACCGCGCGGGCGGATCCCTCAGCTTCGATTTCACAAGATTCGATCGTTGGGTGAGGCTCTTTAGGGAGTCCGGCGTGGACGGGCTGATCGAGGGCGACCACCTAGCCGGAAGGTCCGGCGATTGGAGGTCGGGCTTCAGCCTGGTGGGCAGGGAAGCGACCGAGAATGGAACAAGAACCATCCTTCCGCCGGTCCCGGTGGAGTCCAAGGAGTGCGACGCCTTCCTGTCGCAGTTCCTTCCAGCGCTCCAAGAACACCTGGAGGAGCAGGGGTGGATCGACAACTACGTCCAACACTTGGCCGACGAGCCAATAGACGCAAATGCGGAAAGCTATAGGCACCTCGCCGATCTGGTGAAGAAGTACGCTCCCCGTCTGCGCAGGATAGATGCCACCATGACGGTGAACGTGAAGGGATGCCTGGAGATCTGGGTGCCCGTGTTGGACCAGTTTGACCGGAACATGGCATTCTACCGGGATAGAATTGCAGCGGGAGACCAGGTCTGGTTCTACACCTGCCTCGGGCCCGCCGGCAAGTATCCGAACCGCTTCATAGACTTCTCGCTGCTCAAGGTCAGATTGCTGCACTGGCTGAACTTCAAGTACGGACTCTCAGGCTACCTTCACTGGGGATACAATCACTGGACGGAGGACCCCTTCAACGATACCCAGCCCATGTGGAGCCACGGGGCCCCCCTTCCCGCGGGAGACATGTGCATAGTTTACCCGGGCCCCAAGGGCCCCCTGGAGTCGCTGCGGTATGAGGCGATGAGGGATGGCGTCGAGGACTACGAACTACTGAGGACGCTTTCAAGGCGCAAGCCCAAGGCGGCATCCAAGCTCTGCGACGAACTCGTGCGCTCGCCGACCGACTACGAAAGGAGAATAGGGGAATTCAGGGATCTGCGGAGAAGGCTGCTAAGGATGCTCGATCATGGGGCCGGGTGAAGCTCGCGCAAGGTCCCACCAACTGCACCCTAATGGTCGGGACGCGATCCACTTCTCCTTCCCTCCCAGGACTCAATTCTATGGCGAGCGGAACCCGCAATCGATGCCGCAACGCCCGTCCGCGAGCGGCCCTCTTACGATGCCCAAGGCCTTTTGGCCTCTCTCCGTCAGCGTGTAGATCAGCCATCTGCCTTTCTGCTCCGCATCGATCAGGCCGGCTCCCTGCAGTACTGACAAATGGTACGAGAGCTTCGAGTCGGCCACGCCTACGATATTCGTCAAGACACACGGGCACAGCGGCTGCGCGCTGAGGAGCAGGAGCACCTTCAGCCTAATCGGCTCGGAAAGTACCTGAAACGTCCCAGCCCACTGCGAAAGTGTGTCGGCGTCCGGTAAGACAGCGGCGAGAGCCTTCATCCCGCCTCTTTTCTCGATCTGCCTCCGTATCGGCTCAGGTATATCCAACGCGCTACCCATCCACGGTCCCTGCAGCTCAAAACATATTTCAAGATCGTTTGAAACGTTTCGCCCTTGGTTCGCGGTGATCGCTGAAAAATGTCCTGCCGATTTCTGAAGAAGGTCGGAGAGCACGCGTACCGGACTGGACTGGTCACGGGGACAATGCTTCTTGCATGTGCCGTCGCGGGCTGCCTGTTCCAAGAGGGCAAGAGTGCGGACGATTCGGAACAGGGAAAGTGGGTCGTAGCAAGATTCGAGATCGTACTGGAACCCTTCGCCAATGAACCTGCCCAGACCGTGTCCTTCCTACCCCTGACCTTGAACGTGCTGAAGTGGGAGTCGGTCCTTTTTGCGGTGCAGGGCCAGGCAGCGAAACCATTGGAGTACTACGGAGCTGTGGGCATCGGGCCCGTGGGCAAGGATGCGGAGATGGTGAAGCTGACGGAGCTGCTGCCTGCAGGGACAAACGCGACCTTCAAGGGCAACAAGCCAAAGATCAGTGTGGACGAGACCCATACGGTGTTGGAGTGGAGCTTTGCGAAGGTAGCGCAAGCCACGCCCGGGAGCTGTTCGTGCTCCGCGGTGCTCTTCCCCGAAGTCGTGCAGTATTCTCTTAGCAATCCGAACATCCAGGGGAGGAGGATGGAAGTCAGGTCGCGGACCAAACCGGACATCTGGTTCGGGGCAACAATCTCCGATATTCAAAAAGCCAGCATGGTCAGCGTGATCTTCTCTTTCAAGAAGAAGGACGCCCAAGGAAATAGGATTCTTGCCCTGCTCTCAGCTTCAAATGACTGGGAGACGAGAGAGGAGGGGGAGGAACTCCTCATCGGTGCATCCTTCGATAGCCTTTCGGAGAGGAAGGTCTTGGAGTTCTCGTTAAACGTCTCGGCGAGGCCCGGACTCGATCTGATACCCTTGAACCAAGAAACATCAACCGGCAAGAAGGTCAGCTCGTGCGGAGTCATAGTGGAATCGTCCCGCAGCTTCTTCGGGAACCTAACCTACCAAGCTGAAGGATTTCGGACCGAGAGGCTCAGCTACACAAGGGAGGCATATGCCTTCCCCGAGCTGGTGTTGGGAACTTGAGGAAAAGGGCACTGATTCTCCTTCTCATCTTCGGATTGCTCGTCCTGTTCGTGCACGGACTCAAAGGAATGCAGCGCCAGTCCGAGAGCGGCGCCGAGGCCACGGAGCGGCGGATACTCTTCTTCCAGGGATCGGCACACTGCGACGAGTGCCAACTCCAAGCTGACGAACTCGCAAAGCTCAAGGAGAGGATGCCCGAGCTGGAGATCCTGGAGTACGACCTGGACAAGGACAAGCTTGTGGCCAACAGGTACAACGTTTGGATCGTTCCCACGCTTGTCGTGAACGGCAGGAAGTACGAAGGCCTAGTAAGTGCCGAACGCCTGGAATCGATCATGGAGGCCGACCCGGGCCAAGGGACGCAGGGGCAGGGGCAGTTTCTTGACGGCTTGCCGCTTGGCTTCTCCCTTGCTGCCGGGCTCCTGACCGGGCTTGAGCCCTGCGCGTTGGCTTTCTCGGGCATGGTGGTCCTTTTCATAATGGGATCAACAGCCGCCGATGCCGGGAGGCGGTTGGGAAGCGTCGTCGCGGCCTCCCTCTACACCGTCACTAGGGCTTCCGTCTTCGCCCTCTTCGGATTCGCCGTTGCGGCCCTAGGCGCTTCCGCGGGCGACCTCCGATTCGTCCTGCTCATCGCCGCATCTGCAACTGCCTTCCTCGTCGGCTGCTCCTACCTCGGTTTCATCCAACTTCCCCTGACCACCGTGGCGCCAAGCTCGAAAACGCTCGTCAGGCTTCAAAGAGGCCACCTCACGCCCATCCTTCTCGGCGTGGTTTTCGGCTTTGCGGTGCTCCCGTGCGCGACGCCCGTGATGGCGTCCCTGCTGGCGTTCGTGGCAGGGACTCGCCGGGTCGCCGTGGGGATGGGCTCGCTCTTCCTCTTCGGAGTCGGGCTCTCGACGCCCGTCATTGCCTTCGCCTTTCTTGGCAAGAGGTACTGGGAAAGATCGAGGTGGATCCTCGAACAGGGAGGAAAGCTAAGCGTTGCCCTAGGGGCATCGCTGGTTGCCCTGTCCATTTACCTGCTGTACGCCGCCTTCTAGGGCGACGATCCAAGGCCGCTGGCCTCAGCCGGATTCGCTTCGCCGGGGTCCGGAAGGCCACAACTAGCCTTTCCTCTCAACGGCCGATTCTTCCTCAACCAGTTTCTCAAGCTCCTTTTCGCTCGGCACCTTGCCCTCGAACACGACGCGTCTTCCGATGGCAATGGCGGGGGTCATCCAGAATCCGTAGCTCTGCCCTTCCTCGGACATCGCGTCCACGTGGATCACCCGCGCGCCAGGATGCTTCGAAGCGACCTTCTCAGCAACCGCCAATGCCGACCTGCATCGCGCGCACGGCGGGTTCGGCCCGAAAACCCTGATCTCAATCTCGCCCAACCTTCTCACCTCCGCACGCCAATAGGTCTCATACGTACGAACCGATCAAGTATCCAGCAAGCGTAGAGAAGACCACCACCAGCAATATGTAGACCCCAGTCTTTCGAACCCCAAGGATGCGGCAGAGAACCAACATGCTGGGAAGGCTTACCGCCGGCCCGGCCAACAGCAGCGAGAGCGCCGGACCGAAGCCCATGAAGCCGGAATTGTACCCGAACGTGGTCCCGATTATCGGAACCTCGAGCAACGTCGGCATGTACAGTATTGCTCCTATGACGGATCCCAGGAAGCATGCCGAAAGCGAGTTCCCGCCGAGGTAGGGTCGAAACGTCTCTGGCGGCAAATAATATGACACGAATCCTACCACGAACGTTCCCAAGACTAGGACGGGAAAGATCTTGCGTGCAAGCTCCCACGATTCCCTCAACCAATCCGCCACGAGATCCATCGTGTACGAGCGGGCAAGGTGCGACACCGCAATCGCCCCGATCACGAAGATGCCTGTCATCTTGAACGCTGCCTGCATTTTCCAAGTCCCAACCACCAGAACCGCGACCAGCAAGGCGATCAGGGGGAGAGGTGACGGCCCGCTATCCACCGACGTTTCGACGACGCGCTGCCGCGGCCTCGGTCCCCCCGCCGGCCCGCTTTGCTTTCTGAAGATCATGGACATCGACACGCCGATCAAGATCGAGAGCACGATGGCCGCGAATGCACGAGCCACCCCAAGATCCAAACCTAGAACCCTTGCAGTGTAGACGACCGCAAGTAAGTTAATCGCCGGCCCGGAGTAGAGAAAGGCTGAGGCAGGTCCGATGCCGGAGCCACGCCTGTAGATCCCGGCGAAGAGCGGCAGAATCGTGCAGCTACAGACGGCCAGGATCGTCCCAGAAACGCTCGCCACCGAATAGGACTTGTACTTGGGCACGTCGCTCCCGAAAAGCCTAAGAACCGAGTCCTTTCTCACGAAGACCGTTATGGCACCCGCGATCAGGAAGGCCGGAACCAGGCAGGTCAGCACGTGGGCTGAGAGGTACTCCGCCACATTCAGTAGCCCGGATGCAACCGCCTGGAGTATCATCAATTCAACAAAAATTGAATTGAATAAAAATCTGTCCTTACGACAACCAAGGCTACACCTAGCCCGCATGGCCGCGGCGTAGGATGACAAACGACCGTGCCGCCCGAAATCTATATAAGTACATTAGTATAGGCTTAAGTCCATGCCGCCGCCCAAGAAAGAGCCCGACCAAGAGGCCGACGAAGCTGCAGCAGTCTTCCGGGCGCTTGGCGATCCAACCCGCCTCAAGCTAGTGAGGTTGCTCTCCCGCCAACGCGACCCTGACGCCCTCTGCGTCGAGGCGCTGGCTCAGTTGCTCGGGGTGACGCAGTCGGCTGTCTCCCAACATCTTCGTGTGCTCAAGGCGATCGGGCTGGTGAAGGGCGAAAGGCGTGGCTATCACGTCCACTATTTCATCGAAGGCCAAGGGCTGGAAAAGGTCAGGGCGCTTGCCTTGAGGACCCTGACGCCGGAGGGTTCAAGCGAAGCTGCGCCCTGCAACGGGTGCCGTTCAGACCGGAGGCAAAAAGATGCTTCGAAGAAGTGAGGGAGGGCCGGATGGCATCCATCTTCGACCCGTGGGCACGGGTAGCTTCCCGGCGACTTTGGAAGACTCACTGATCCAACCGCTCGACCAAGAGTTCCCCGCCTGGATGCCTGATGGGAAGATAGCACGCCCACGCGCCGGAATCGCGGAGAGACACCAATCGAGGAGCGGGTTTTAGTGAGTGCCATGGGTCCTGAAGATGCCTACGCAATCCAGGTTCGCCACCTGACGAAACGCTACGGGCAGCTGGTCGCAGTGGATGACGTGAGCTTCGAAGTCAAGTTCGGAGAATTCTTCGGCTTTCTCGGCCCAAACGGTGCAGGAAAGACCACCACTCTCAGAATCCTAACCGGAGTTGTCCGGCCCGATGGCGGCGCGGCCCTCGTCGCCGGATATGCGGCAGGAAGCACGCAAGCCAAGCAATTGTCCGGGGTCGTGCCTGAGATGTCAAACCCCTACGTTGACCTTTCCGGCTGGGGCAACCTCATGCTCATGGCCAGCCTCTACGGCCTGCCGCCGAAAACCGCCCGTCTCAGAAGCGAAAGCTTGCTTGCGGAGCTGGGGCTCTTAGAACGCCGACACGATCCCGTCAAGACCTACTCCAAGGGCATGAGGCAGCGCCTCGTCCTCTGCATGGGCCTCGTCAGCGACCCGAAAGTGCTCTTCCTGGACGAACCGACCTCCGGGCTCGACGTTCAGAGCGCCCGGCTGATCAAGGGGATGCTTCGCCGACTCAACGAAGAGGGGAAGACGATCTTCCTCACCACCCACGACATGGATGAGGCGAATCAACTATGCGAGCGGGTCGGCGTCATCAACAAGGGAAGGATGGTCGCCGTGGATGCCCCGGAAAGCCTCAGGATGGCCGTGAGCCCGATGCACTCAGTAGAGATCAGCTTCGACCGCGCCCCGGAGGTGGACGCCTTGGCCCACCTGCCGGGCGTCAGCAGCGTCCAGAAAACGGGTGACAAGTATAGGCTGTATACTGAGAATCCCGGCGAGCTTGTCGTCAGCCTGGTCAACCATGCCTGCTCTGCCGGGCTCAGGATCGTCTCGCTCAACACGCTCAGCCCATCACTGGAGGATGCCTTCGTGGCCCTGACCGAAAAGGAGGTCTTCCATGATTGACCGGGCCTCGGTCACGCAGCTCAGGCGATGCCTGACCATAGCGGGCAAGGACATCCGCATCTACTACTCCAAGGGACCCGTGGTGATCTTCGGCATCCTATTCCCGCTCTTCTTGTATCTTGCCTTCACGATCGGCAGGCAGGTGTCAATCAACTCCATGCTCCCCGGATTGGTCGGAACGATCCTGTTCTTCACGGCGACCTCGATTTCGCCCGTGGTCATCCCCTGGGAGGGCCAAGCAAGGACGCTGGAAAGACTCATGTCCTGTCCCGTCAGGCTCGAAACGATAGTCGGCGGCGACGTGCTCGCTTCGGCCGTCTTCGGCACGGCCATCACAACGATTGCACTTGCGTTCGGGCTTGCCCTCGGATCAACGCCATCCAGGCCCGCAGTCCTGGCCGCGGCACTCGTCCTCGCGGCCCTGTGCTTCGCCTCCCTCGGCACCATCTTCTCGGTTCCGCCCACCAACGTCCCGGCCACGGTGAACATGATTGCCGCAGTGGTGAGGTTCCCCGTCGTGTTCATCAGCGGCGTCTTCATACCACTTCCTGATCTGCCTTCCTGGGGGCGCGTCGTTGCCTACGGATCTCCGCTCACCTACTTCACCGACGCAGCCCGGCACTGCATCCAAGGCCGAGGATACCTACCCCTTCCAGTTGACCTGTTGGTGCTAGTTGCATTCACCGCCGCGTTTCTTCTAGCGGCGATGGAACTTCATCGTAGCACGATGCCCAGGAGGGTGTGACATGCTTAGGGCCGGTGGAGATCATGCAGACTTTGCTGGATTGGTCCGGACGCTACAACGCTTGTATCCAGAAGAACGAAAGAGGAGGTGACAGGTGAATGTGCTGCGGATGTGGATGCGGGCACCGAGGACATGGGGCCGGCTGGTGCCATGAGCCCTTCCGAGGTCAACCACCCTTGATGACGGTTGAGGAGGAGGTCAAGACGCTGGAGGAGCTCAGAAAGGACCTCGAAGACCGCCTCAATAGGGTGAACAAGCGTCTTGAGGCACTGAAGCAGTAGGTGCCAGGCCCCGGCAACGGTCGGTGACAGACCTCGTGGGGAGAGACCTCGTGTTGCTTCCGGGCGCACTGCCCACGGGGCCGCTGTATGTGGCATTTCGCATAGCTTCCGGGCCAATAAGCAAGGGCGCCCGCATTGTGGACGTTGCGTCTCGCTATCCACCTGGTCCTGTATTAAGATACTTTAGGAGATAGGAGATGGTGGAGCTTCGGTTCCTAGGATTGGAGTTCATGTTGTCGAGGCTGGCCCTGACCGTGATCCTGGTGATGCCAATGGGGTTGGAAATCGAGGCAATAGTCCGAAAGGAGGTGATCTAGTTGGTGGTAAATACCATTGACGTCCGAAAGCTGATTCGCTTTTCCACGGACGAGGGTCGGCTTGACACCATGGAGAAGCGTCGAGCGGTGAAGAGGGACCTGCTTCGCACAGACTACTTCAACATCGTGCTCGTATGCCTGGAAGAGGGGCAGGAGATTCCGGCCCGGCCGGAGCCATATGAGGTCTGCTTCTACGTCATCGAAGGCAGAGGAGTCTTCACCGTTGGAGAGAAGAGAGTGAGTCTAGACGAAGGAAACATGATTCTGGTTCCCGCAGACATCGCTCGTGGAATCAGAGCCGAGGAGCGGATGAGCATCCTGGGGATACAGCAGCCTCACTGAAGAGCGACCCCGTGAGAATCGGGCTCCTGCAGAGTGCAGCGGAACCAAGGAAGAGATGGCCACCATAGTCGCTCACCAACGTTCTATCGCGGGTCGGAACGATACTTCCCCTTGCCATGAGAATCCCCTCACAGGAGAAGACAAGCCCTAACCGGACCCTCTCAAGTCGTCCGTGCCCAAGACCGAGGCTTCAACGCTTTGGCGATTCAACAGTCCGCATAGAGCGGAGAGCCTCTTAGCGAAGCGTTTCGCGTCCCCAGTTGCCTTGTCGTCCCTCGCTATGTCTCCTTTTTCGTAGGCCGTTCCAGAAACTCCGCGATGTCCAAGAATCATTTCATGCTTAAGCATAAAGGCGTGGATGGCCGTCAGGGCAGATTCGAGCCCGTATCCTCGGCCAACGACGATCCCCCCTCCTATCTTGTCTCTGAGTTTTCCCCTGATGCACCACGTCCTGTCCATCAAGATCTTAACCTGAGCGCTCACGTTGTTGAAATAAACCGGGCTGGCTATGACGATCACATCGGAACCGATAAGCTTCGGAAGGATCACGCTGCTCACATCATCCTCTATGCAGCACTTCCCATTCCCAAGGCAGGACCCGCAGGATGAGCAGGGCTTCATCTCACATCTGTACAGCTGCAATTTCTCGGTCTTGAACAACGTGCCATCGAACTCACCGAGGGCTGCGTCAAGCAAGATCTCGGTATTACCGTTGGGTCGAGGGCTACCACAAATGCCTAAGACTTTGAGCAACTCTGTCAGCCGCCTTTGACACTAGCCTTGAGAAGATTTGAGGCATCCAAGGATCTTCAGGGTCCTGCGCCCCCGTTTCGTCAGACTGTACACCTGCCACCTGCCCTTCTCCTGCGCCTTCGCCAAGCCAGTTCGCTTTAGGATAGAAAGGTGGTAGGAGAGTTTTGGCCGGGGCAGTCCGAGCACGTTGCTCAGGACGCATGGGCAAAGAGGCAGCTCCTGCAGAAGCATAAGGGCCTTGAGCCTGATGGGCTCCGAGAGGCCTTGCACCATCTTGGTTTGTTGCAGGATTGCCTCCTCGTTAGCCAGCAACGCGATGAGCGCCTCGATGCCCCCCCTTTTTGCTCAACTGGCTTTTCACTGGTTCAGGGACCTCCATACCCTCTCCATCTGGAGTCCCCCCGCCCCAACGGAGCTCGTCCATAAGCTGATCCGCCTTCAGTACCTTGACGGGCGTGCTTCGACCAAGTACCAGAGCCAGGGCTACGTCTACCCTCCTACGTCATCGACTCCCGGGCCAGCTGCCAGGCCGCAAGGAACACGGCGAAAGTTGGCATGCCAGCAACCGGTATCAGCGTGAAAGCCGTCTCCAATAGCTCCCCTTCATCTGCTCCTGCCTTCAATGCCCCGGTTATGTGCATCACCGTCGCTTCACGATCGCGTTGTGCGGCTGTGATCGCGGCGTGAATGAGGAACTTGTGCTTCTTTGATAAGACTCCGTCGTTAAGCGTCAGTTCATGCAACTTCAGAAAAGCCGCGCAAACGGCTGGGTCCTTCTCTTTCAGGAAAGCCACGGGCTCCAAGACCCTTCCGAACTCCTGTCCGAAAGCTGCTAGACTCTCACCTATCTTATTCCTCGCCTCATCGTTCTGCAAACCCCTGCCTCCTCATCATTTTGTCGCAAACCTGGTCTTCGGCACTTCAAGTCGTTTGAAACGGCACGCTTCCCGGACCCTCATTTCCGGGTGCTCAGCCACTTCTTCACCTCGTGGACCTCCGGCACCCTTCCGCCCAGCATAAGCTTACCGTCTATCACCACGGAAGGGTTGTCGGTGATGCCCCTCCTCAGCATCTCCATCTGGTCGTACACATGCACAACCTCTGCCTCGATGCCTAGCTCCCTGACCGCTTGTCTGCAATTTTCCTCCGTCTTTCTGCACTTGGGGCAGCCCACTCCGAACACCTCTATCTTTACCATTGCTTTCACCTCCTTGTAGAGCTCATAGACCTCCAACGAAATTCAAGTATAACAAACCGGCAGCCATGGCCCAGAGTACAGCAAGCAACGCATAGCTTCCGACGGTTTTCCATCCTATTATCCGCGAAACCCCCAACATCGATGGGATTGAAGACATCGGAGCTCCCAACATGAACGCCAAGGCAGCGCTGGGTGACATCCCGGCACTCAAGAGCGCCTTGACGAAGAAGACCTCCACGAGAGTTGGCGTGTACAGGGGGACGCCGATCGCGGCTGCTATGAAGATGCCCCGCACCCCGGTCAGGTATGTCCCCACAAGATCCCTCGGCATATATGCGTCGATGAAGCTCACGGCCGCGACGCCAAGCAAGAGATACGGCAAAACCATCCTGACAAGCGCGTATGCCTCTTTCAGCGAATTCACAGACCTCCCCCAGAAGTCCATCTTGACCACTTCCTCTGCTTTTGCTGCGGAGATGCCGGCAAATCTCTCCTCAACGGCTCTACCCCAGGCTGTCTTGGCGACAAGGAAACCAATCAGGATCGCGCCGAAGAAACTGAAACCAAAGCGGGACACAGCCATCAGTGGCGAGATAAGCTCCGAGGTGAACAGGATTGCGAGGAAGTTGGCAGCCGGAGCCATCAACAGGAAGGTTAATGCTGGCCCGATGCCGGCCCCCGTCGCCATTATGCCCCCGAATACAGGTATCATCGCACACGAGCAGACAGTCAGAACCGGGGCGAACAAGGCGGCCAGGATGTATGACCTTGCGCTCTTGCTCGAAAGGGAATTCCGCATCCTCTCTCGCGGTACGAATGCCTCTACCACACCGCCAAGCATGAAGGCGAAAAGAAATGCTCCCCATGCTCTAGAGAGATAACCCGCGAGGTAAACAAATGGGACCAGGACGGGATGATATGAGCTGAGGTCTCCGTACTCGTAAACCGGAACCACCGGGTGGCCCGTGACCCTAGCATACGCCATCGTAAACAGGCCAAAGAAAAGGATAGCCCAAGCCGCGGCGGCCACAATTTTACTTCTGCGCTGCATCTCTGGCTTTCATCTCCGAGAATTTTATCAGCGCTTCCCTGCCCGTCATCCCCTCTGAGACGCCCAGGGCCCTGGCCTTTTGAGTGCAGGATTCTATCCTAGCCTCCAACGCATCTTCAATCCTCGTCAGACCCTTTACCCTGGCCGCTGTGACGTTGCGTTCACTCAAAGCGTCTATATCGAAGTTCCTACACACAAGCAAGCCTTTCTTGGCTACTAGAACGATGATGGCCGGGCTTCCAGGAGAATCCGGATTTGCAATTCTTACGCCAACAACGGTCCATACGAGCCCAGAAAGGGATCAGGCGCTCGGAAGCAATCATAGGGGAAGTACCTGCAGTCCCGAAGTATCTTCCCATTAGAGTCATCCCCAACAAAGAAAGCGAGATAGCTCCGTGTGGAATTCACTGCGGAAGATGCTTGCGCTACGAGAACGAGAAGTGTCTCGGGTGCCCGGCGACCAAGTACTACCGCGGTCCCCTCTGAGTTTCCTCTTACACAAAGCTTGTTGCCTTCTTTCAGAGGTGTACGCCACGAGTGCGCCTGGGCCTCGTAGTTCCGCTACGTGGCCACACTTACCATCCGTTCCTCTCTGCCACCGACATTCCCAGAAATGCTCATCAAAGGAAGCCCCTTCCCATCCCGCGGCTTCAGAAAGTAACGGTGACGTTCCAGAACAGGCACACGCTGATGTCACAATGGGCGGCGCACAGCGTTGCGAAAGAGGCATGATAGCGTCGAGACCACGGGCCTGTGCGCCTGACAAGTTGTGCACAGCCGGCTGGGAAGAGCAGAAAAGTTGGGAAGGCCCGGAAGGCTGGGAAGGATCAGAGGGATCAGAGGGATCAGAGGGATGATGGATGGGAGCGGAAGGACAGATACGGGGAAAGGTACAAACGGTACAGGGAGGCTGAAGCTCTAAGCAAGGGTCTGCACAGGATCTATGACAGGCTCAAAGAAGCTCTGGAGACCGATCCTCCTCCACAAGCACAAAAGAGGGATAGGCTTGCAAGGTATGGTAGGTATGGTAGGAGGGCTCTGCAGCACTGGCTCAGGAGGGAGTACAGGTCTGCCAAGGTTAGGCAGTTTGTCGACAAGCTCAGCGCTGCTTGTCCCTACCTGTTTACCGCTGTCAGGCATCCTGGTGTGGAGTTGACCAATAATCGTTGGGAGCGGGCTTTGAGGGCGCTTGTGGTGCAGAGAAAGATCATAGGGACTCTTAGGAATGGGAAGGGTGTGAGGATGTATGAGAGGATTCCAAGCCTTCTTGCCGCATGGGAGCAGAGAGGCCTAGACTCATCCCACACATTATCCGAAGCTCTAACCCAGAGCTGGAAGGAGACCTCACACGACCAGACCAACCAACGCGCGAGCTAAATACGTACGCTGGACCAAATTATAAGTTCTCGGCCTCCAAACTGCATCTGCTTAGTCACCTCTCTGTTTGGTGTGACCAAACGAATCCGAACACTCAGAGGTGATTAAGCATCCATCAAGCTTCAAGGCCTGTCAAACGAAAGTCAGGCCCTGAGAACAGAATTTTAGCCAACCATGGAACAGGACTAAAATATCCCATAGGTTGGTCAGATGCCACCGGGGCGAAGCAGCCGACGCAATAGGATCGCTGCCGCAAGCGCCGCCACGGAGGTCTCCGGAATCGCTACTCTGATCTGGGCCTGCTTCTTTGCCTCGCAGTTGCCCGCGGCGTCGACCGACCAGTAAGCGTAGAGGTGGTCGCCCTCCAGGGCCCGGAAACCCGTCGGGGAGTACTCGACCGGGTCCTGCAAGTCGATCGAGTAGTATGTCTTGTAGAGCCCGGATCCGGGCTCAGGGTCCTCCGCGAGGAGGTAAATGGTCACCGGCGGCAGGTACGGATCCGGCCTGGGCGGGGGCGATATCGCCGTCGTGGGCGGCCGGGTGTCCACCTTAATGACGGCGGTCTGCGGTATCTCGACGTTCCCCGCGTAGTCCTCCGACCAGAAGGTGTAGACGTGGCTGCCTTCGGGCGCGACGAAGCGGAAGACTCGCCTTGTATCGTTCTGCACGGGCCCGTTGTCGATCTGGTAGTAGGTGATCTTCACGCCGCTCGCGTTTCCCCAAGGCACGTACGGATCCGCGGCGTGGAACTCTATGATCGTCACGTTCGTATGCCACTCGTGGCTGGATTTGGGCTTGATGACCGTATAGGGCGCAACGTTCGGGTCCTCGGTGGGAGGGGCGTAGGATTCGATGATCTCGAAGTACCTTAGCTCCCACACGGTGTAGCCGCTGTTGCACTTGGCGCCTATCCTGCAGATGTAGAGCCCGTCGGGGAAGGACAGATTCGTGCCGATCGTGCTGAATGCCCAGTACTGGTCCGAGGGCCAGGCGGTGCTGCGGGTGGCTTGGACGGATTCCTGTTTGATGAAGGCGGGCGGCGGCGTGGGCCACTCCCATGTGACGGTACAGAGCGTGTCGGAGAATGGCTCATTGGCATTCATGCGGCTCCTCAAGTAGGTCGGATCGAGCTCGATGTTGACCCATATCGTGTCGCCGGCCTTGAAGACGCTTCGGCCGCTCGACAGCTTCTCTCGAGAGGGGTAAGCCTCGATCGGGTCGTCCACGTAGAAAGATTTCTGGGCTGCCGTCGCGGGGAACATGCCCGGGGTTGGCCTTGCCTTGATGGAGTAGGCCCCGAAGAACTCCATCGACCCGTTGCCCGTGGGGTCGATCAGCTCGACGGGTATGATCGTCGAGTACGTGTAGGTGTAGCTGCTCCCCGGGACGACCGGGTACCCAGTGATGTTCCAGCTCACGTTCCCTATGAAACCCAGGAAGCCGGTGGTACACCACAGCTGGAGGGTGAGGTTGTAGACGTCCTGGTACGGATTCCCCGGCAGGCCGGTGTTGATGACGGCGGTTAGCGTGGCTCGCAAGCTGCTCGGATCGAACCACTGGCCGTAGGTGGGTCGGACGTCGAGTTCGACGTTGATCCACCGTGCCGAAAGCACCCTGAACCGGGCGTATCCCACGAAGTAGCCTAAGGTGGCCCTGACGACGTAGTCGTGCGTGGAGTTGAATGGGAAGGCCGTAGCATTCGCCGCGACGATGTCGGTCGCCGTCCAACCGCGTCCCTGGACGAAGCGGATCGGCGTCGCGTGCGCCATGATGACGTTGCCGGCCGGACCAATCCACTCGACCGTTGCGTGGGAAGCTCCGGTCTCGTTTCCCGGGGGGTTTACGGTCAGTGTGGCGTTGAGAAGGGTCGAGGCCTCCACGCCGTCAAGGTAGAAAGGCGATGTCCTGTTCATCTGGTCCAGTACCTGGACGAAGAGTTCGGATGTCGGAACATGGAAGAACATCCATTGGACGTTAGGATTTCCTGCGGGGCTCGTCCAGCTCGAGCCTAGGCCCGGCCCCGTCTCGTTTATCCTCACCTGGTACACGCCTGGAACCCCCTGCGGGTCGAATGTGGTGACGAAGAGGTGGTAGGAGTAGGCGCCCGAGGTCTGCCGGTACTCGGCCGGAACGGTGACGGACCAGTTGGGCTGCGATCCTGGGAAGAGATTTCCAGACGCGTTGAATCCGCTCGAGGCGCTGGAGTTGTGGTAGACGATGAAAGTGACGGTGAAATTGCCGGCCGAAGCGTCGGTCCGGGCAACGTAGGCTAGGTTGCATTTCGAGAACCTGTAGGTCAAGTTAAGCATGTTCCAGCCGGTGTTGTTGTACTGGTTCCAACCCTCGACCGGCATTCCGTCCTCCTTTAGCCAGGCATACTCCACCAACTGGTAGCTGGTGGGCGGGGGCACCTGCGGGGATATCTGGGGAAGCTGGGCGAGGATGGCTACCGCGACGGATGCCGTGGCGAACGCTCCGCAGAGCCTTCGGGACATCATCGGTCAATCACCTCCTCTTTTGGAGGAGTTCCCCTTCGGTTGCGCCGGGCGGCTTTGCGACGGTTGGAAAACGACAGGCGGGTCTGAGGCATGGGGCTTCTCCGATACAATTGGCCTTGTGGGATATAACCATTCCGGATCCAAGCGGATTCTCGCTGGAAGGATCGTAAAGCCGTTGCCGAACGCGGGATGGAAATCAAAGGCCGCTCGCCGAGAGGAGCGCGATGCCCTCAGCCGAACTGAGCTAAGCGGGTTACGGCCACCTCCCTATACAGCCTCCTCCGCACCATCAGGCTCCAGACCGCGAACCCGGCCAGAAGTGAGACCCCGGAGACCGCCAGCCATTCCGTCACGTAGACCCAGATAAGGGCCCTGTCCTTGAGCCTCATGGCCTCGGACCTCAACGCCTCCATTTGCGATATCGCTTTCTCCATGCTTGCGAAGGCGGCCTCGTATTCCTGGGCCAGATACTCGTTCTCCCCTTGGCCCGCAACGCCCGAGATGGCCTGGGCCTTTGAGATGATCGGGGTTCCGCTTGCGCCGAACTTGTCTATGAAGTCAAGGAGCGAGTAGATGAAGCCCCTCGCCGCGTCGTAGTTCGCAAATCGCTGCCTGAGCTGGTGCACGAGCACAACGTCCTTGGGAAGGTCCCTCCCCGTGGCGAACATCATCTCTGCTAGGATCATATCTATGGAGTAGGGGTTGCGGCTGGGCTGCCAGTACGCGTCCCCGCCCAACATGTCGTGGTGGGTCCACGTGGTGGCGTTGCCGTATTTCCAGTACATGGTGTGCGGCATCCAGCCCCTCCCCTTGACGCGGGGGTCGGGCAGGGATCCGCCCCAACTCTGGGGGAAGTCGCCGATGACGTACGAGGTCACAACGGCGCCTTCCTTGGGTATCGCGATGCAGGTGGTCCCTGGCGATAGGACGGCCTCCACGCCCTCGAGATCCTTGTAGGGGGAGAGCACGGGCGGGACCTGCGGGTTCGTGTTGATGACGAAGCGGAGCGTCATCACTTCGTATGACCACTTCATCTGGGAGACGACCTTGTCGGCATCGTTGGGGAAGGCATCGGAGATTATCGACCGGGCCCAGGGATGGGCTATGTACTCTGCCATGCTCATCACGCTTCGGTCTTGCAGACCGCCCTTGCCGTCCTTGTACATGGCGTTGTAGAGCATGTACTGTTGTTCTTGGGTGAGGTAATCCACCTCGACCATGATGAGCATGAGGTAGTCGTACTCCAGAAGCCTCTGGTAGTTGCGCGGGAAGTAGAGCCTTATGAACCTCTGGATGTCCGCCCCTTGGAGGTTGGTCAGGTGCGTGCGGCACGGCACCTGCGTTGGGTCGGTCATCGGGTCACGGGCCAACCAAGACGCAACGACCCTGATGTTCGGGGGGTTACCGAGGACAAGGACTTTCGCCGGTCCCGGGGTTGCTGCTAGGGCTGGGGCCGGAAGCATGAGGAGAATGAAAGCGAGAGCCGCTGTGGTGCGCATTTCTCCAGCACCTTGCAAGCGGTGCTCGTCGGGCAACGAAGATAAAGATATCGCACCGGCAGGGCGGTACGCCGATGCCCGGCCTCCAAATTCTGGCGCTTCTCTTACCGGCCTCACGGGATCCAGCGCGGTTCGATTTCTCTGGACGCTGGCGGGGGTCGTTGCCGTCGTTGCCTTCTGGGCCATTCGGTTCGGTTCTCATGGCAACTTTTTTCTAGGTGCCCAGCAAGCCGGGAGGGGCAACGATTTGCCCGGCTCAGGGGGAGTGATCAGTGGCCATAGGCAGGGAGACCATTGGCATCGTTCTGGTCGCACTGACTGCGTCTTCCGTCGTCACGGCCTTCATCGCGGGCGAGAGGCCGTCAAGGGTTGTGGAGGTCGTGGAGAACTCCTTCCCGTCCGAAATCCGCGATAGCCAGTGGAACACCTTTTCCTTGGTCGTGGTTGCCAGAAGGCCGCTGGAGCGTCTCGACCTCCAGTACAGCTGCCTTCACCAGGCTCAGGTGTTCGCTTCCAACATCACGCAGGGAAGGCCCGAGAGGGAAGCCATGGCAGCGCTGAGCCCGGTGTCCGACCTTCTGATCATGGCCAGGGGGCTCGGCATGCAGCCTGTGCAGTCTGTGGTCCAGGTCGTGGCGAACAAAAGCAGGCGTGACGCCTACGTGATCGATTTCTCGGCCATGTTAAGGCCATCCATGGACGACCCGGTGTTAGGGGACTACTTCGGCTCCGGCGCCAACACGATATACGCGGGCATCTTGGACGACTCTGGGCAGCTTGTGCTGTACGCGGGGGTGAGGGACTTCTTCCATGCTAGGAACGTGACGATCATGGAGATGAGCCTGAGCCTCAACGATGAGAAGAGCGTCTTCAAGAGGGCTAGGGACCTTTCCCCGTCGGAGAGGGCGGCCAAGGCACCTGACATGGTCGATGCGCCGGCAGTTGGCACGGTCAGTTTCTCGGGTCTCAAGAAGGACGACACGGTCAGGCTGGTCTTCTCGCTGGACAGCTCGGCGGCCGGATACGGGAGCTATGTCCAGATCATCAGGATCTTCGCGGACGGCAAGCTGGAGGAGGAGATCACCAACTTCCTGCCCAAGGCCCGCTAGGCGTCATGCTGGTCATCGGTACCGTTCCTTGGCATATCGATCGCGCAGCAAGCGGGGTTTTGGGTTTTCCGGCCGGCCTTCCAAGCCGCGGTCCACCGGCGTTGGGCCAAAACAGCGCAAAGCCGGCGGGAGATCGTCCTCGTCCAGCATCTCGCCGGTCGCTTTGCCTACGGTTGGGCTAGGGCAGGTCTGACAGGGCTACGTGATCGCCGGTCCTGTCCTGCCAGGCTCTGATGCGTTCGGCCAGATCCCGGATCGTTGGCCTCAACTCAGGCCTGCGAAATAGGTTTTTGGTCTCGTATGGGTCGGCCTTGAGGTCGTACAGCTCGTTTTCACCCAGCCCGGACCAGTTGAACTTCCAGCCCTCGGGAGTCACGATCGTCCTGACTGGGTCGCCCACGGCTCTCAAGGCCTTCTCGAGCATGGCTGGGTCCAGCATGGAGTCGAACCTGGAGAAGCCCGTGTCGCGGCCGTTCCACTCCACCATCACGTCGTCCTCGGGGAATTCCTTTCCCTCCAGCAGCGGCCGAAGGTTTTTCCCCTGAAGGTATGACGGCACGTCCTCGCCCAGTAGGTCAAGCAAGGTCGGCACGAGGTCGATCTGGCTGATCGGCTGCGATACCCTAAGGTGGGCCTCCTGCCCGGGCAGGCGGACGATGAGGGGAACGCGCACCGCCTCCTCGAACATGACGCCCTTGGCGAGGAGCCTGTGGCTTCCCATCATGTCGCCGTGGTCGGACGTGAAAACGATGATCGTGTCGTCATATGCTCCACAGTCCTTGAGCGCCTTGAGGATGGTGCCTACGTGGGTGTCGACTAGGCTGCAGAGCCCCCAGTAGTTGGCGATCAGCCTGCGCCAGTCGGCCTCGGTCCGGAGGGGGAAGTTGCCGTGCCCTCTCTCGTAGTAATAGCGCTGGAACAGACGTGCCTTCAGGTGCTGGTCGTCCGTAGGCACTGCATCGAAGTTGGGGGGCAGCGTAACATCATCTGGCCTATACTGGTCGTCCCTGGGGCCGAAAAAAGGCATATGCGGCTCCAGGAAGTTCACGTAGAGGATGAAGGGCTCCTGCGAATGCTCTTGGATGAAGGAAGAGGCCTCTCGAGCGAGGTATGCCGGTTTTCCGAAGGCTTCCGGGAGCCGCGCGCACTCGCCACGGGAGAAGTACTTGCCATCCGAGGGGACGAAACCGTTCTCGACCAGGAATTGGTGGTACGTCGAGCGCGCGTCGGGGTTCCTGTCCGGGCCGTAGTACTTTCGATATCCGTCCTCAATGCTTCTCCATTCACGGAAGCCGTGCTGTGCGAATATCTCATCGCCCAGATGCCATTTGCCGAAGTACGCCGTCGCATAGTCCTGGCGGCTCAGCATCTCGGGGAGGCAAAGGGTATCCCGGCGCAACGGGATGTTGTTGGCCGTGCATCCGTTCGTGTGAGGGTAGAGTCCCGTGAGTAAGGACGATCGGGAGGGCGAGCACACCGGCTGGGTGACATAGGCCTTCTCGAAAACCACCCCCTCCGAGGCGAGGCGGTTGAGGTTCGGCATCTGAATCCTGGTGTTGCCGTACGCCGCGAGGGTGTCAGCCCTCTGCTCGTCCGTGAAAATGAAAAGCAGATTGGGCATGTCTTCGTCCCGCGTCAGGCTGCCTTTATATTTTTCAGCTTGGATCCGCCGTACGGCTGGCGCTGGCATATCCAGGCCCTGCGCTGAATGCCGCCCATTTGAATAGGGGTTCCTACATGGACTGGGAAACGGTCAGGAGCAAGTTCGGTCAGTACACGACGGTACTCCGGCCGGATCGGGACGAACCCGAGTGGTGGGCCGGTGCGCCCTCGCTCGCCATCGGCCCCGACGGGCGGATCTACATGGCGGTGAGGATGCGGGAGGCGATCTCGCCTAGGGGAAGGCGCGGCTATGAGGTGAGGATACTGGAGAGCCCGGATGGGGTCGCATTCCGGCCGGTAGCACATCTCAGACGGGAAAGCGTGCCAATAGCCGGCTTCGAGAGGCCCGCGCTGCTCTGGGATCCGGCGCACGCCCTGTTCAGGCTTTACCTTTGTGGGCCTTGGCCATACGGCAAGGAGGCCGGATGGTGCATACTGAGGCTGGAAGATGTCGATGATCCGAAGGACTTCGACCCCTCCACCGCCAGGCCGGTATTGTGCGCGCGGGCCCCCTCGGGACAGGGCTTGCAGGGCTACAAGGACCCGTTCGTATGGATGGAGGGCGGCGTCTACAGGATGCTCGTCATCGGTTATGGGCCGGAGCGCACCTACCACTTCGCCTCCAAGGACGGTGACCGATGGCAGCAGGTGGGGCCCGGCGCTTGGTTCGACCTTGGCGGATGGCATTCTTTCTACACCCGGCCGGCGTGCATCCTGCCCATGGGCGTGGGTTGGCTGTTCATCTACGAGGGATCGCACCCCAGCTGGTTCGATCCCGCGTACAACATCGCCACGGGGCTGGCGTGGACGCCCGACCTTGAGACCTGCATCGACCTCACCGCGGAGGAACCGCTGCTGAAGAGCACGACTCCCGGGCGGTACCACACGTGGCGTTACTCGCACTGGATGTGGAGAGATGGCGAGCTCTGGGCCTACGCGGAGGTGGCCTGCCCGAACGACACGAACGAGGTACGGCTCTTTCGCACGCGGCTGTCGCAGGGCGACCTCTTGCACTAAGCGAGTTGCACTCCTTGTGATTTCGCCAAAGCCCGCTTCCGCCGGAGAAGCGCGGGTGATCGCGCCTGATAATATATTTCACAGGCCGCTTTCCAAAGCCGCCAAGGACGGAGCATGGTCTCGGGAAACGCTCGGCAGACAATAGTTACCGCAGCCCTGCCCTATGCGAACGGCGACATCCACATCGGGCATGTCGCGAGCACATACCTTCCCGCCGACATCTACACTCGGTACCTGAGACTTGCGGGCCAGGATGTGGTGTTCGTTTGCGGGGCGGACGAGCACGGTACCCCCATAGAGATAGCCGCCAAGCAGAGGGGTGTGAGTCCGTCCGAGCACGCTGACTACTTCCGGGTCCGCCAGCTCAGGGACTTGGAAAGCATGGGGGTGCAGTTCGACAGCTACTACCGGACCCACAGCGAGGAGAACAGGCGGCTCACCGAGCACTTCCTTCTGAAGATGCGGGAGAATGGACACATCGATTCCAAGTGGGTCGAGTCTTACTACTGCGAGAACGACCGAAAGTACCTGCCCGACAGGTTCGTCGTCGGCATCTGTCCGCACTGCGGGGCCGAGGACCAGTATAGCGACGGTTGCGAGGCCTGTGGGCGGGCGCTTGAGCCAGGCGAGATACTGAAGCCACGGTGCGCGATCTGCGGAGCCGCGCCCGTCACCAGAAGGACCAAGCACTTCTTCTTCAAGCTTTCGAGGTTCTCCGATGCGCTGCGGGAGTGGCTGAAGGGGAAGCCGGCTGAGGATTTCCCCCTCGAGGTGGTGAATCACGTCTTAAGCTGGATCGAGGGCGGCCTTCGGGACTGGGACATCACCCGTGAGGACTACTGGGGATTCAAGCTTCCTTACCCCGACGCCGAGGAAAACCAGTTCGCCTACGTCTGGGTCGATGCGCCCATAGGTTACTTCGCCTCGTTCATTCGCTGGGCCAGCCTCCACGACCCGGAAAAGGAGTCCTGGCTCAGGGATCCGAACACGCGCCTGGTACACTTCATCGGGAAGGACATAGTGCAGCATCATCTCATCTTCTGGCCGGCCATGCTGATGGCAGTTTCAGAGTACGTCATGCCCACCAAGTACGTGGTGAACGGCTACATATCGCTTGAGGGCAAAAAGATGAGCAAGAGCAGGGGCTGGTACATTCCGGTGGAGAGGGCGACCTCGCGGTACCCGAGCGACTACCTCCGCTTCTACCTTGCCTACAAGGCCGCGAACGCCACGGGGGACTCCAACTACAGTTGGACCGAGTTCCAGGACCGCGTGAACAAGGAGCTTGCCGACAACATCGGGAACTTCGTCCACAGGGTGCTGACATTCACCCACAACAACTTCGGTGGCAGGGTCCCGAAGGCGGGCGAGTTCTCGAAGATCGATCAGGAGTTCGCTCGCTACACAGACGGCTTGGCGGACGAGCTTAGGGGACCCTACGAGCTATGCAACTTCTCAAAGGTCGTCCAGGGGTTGGTCGCGGCTTTCATGGTGGCCAACCGGTACTTCAACGACAAGAAGCCCTGGGCCACGCTGAAGTCGGCCGGGTCGGATGCTGCGACCACCACCTACCTTTGCCTCAGGTTCGTCAAGGTGGCTTCCGCCCTCCTGTACCCGATAGTCCCGGTGATGGCCGAGAGGATCTGGGAACACTTGGGAGAGGCGTCGCTTGTTGAGTCAAGGCCGCTTGCCGCAGGGGCCGCCCTTGAACTGGAGGCTGGAAGGCCGCTGCCAAGGCCTGTCCCGCTCGTTGAGAAGATCGACGACGGTAAGATTGAAGAGGAGGCCAGATGGCTAGAGTCCCGACTTGGCAAGGAGGAGGAGAAGGTGACGGAGCAAGAGCAACTCGTTACCATGGAGGAGTTCAAGAAGATCGACATAAGGATCGCGAAGGTCTTGGAGGCAGAAGAGGTAAAGGGTTCGCGCAACCTGATCAAGCTCAAGGTCGACGCGGGCGGCGAGCGGACCCTCGTGGCCGGACTCGCCCGCCACTACTCGGCGAAGGACATCGTCGGCAAGGAGATCGCGATAGTCGCTAACCTGAAGCCGGCCAAGATCTTCGGCATAGAGTCCAAGGGCATGCTTCTCGCTGCGGTGGACGGCGCGAAGGCGTCGCTTCTGGTTGTCGACAGAGAAGTCACACCGGGGACCAGGGTTGAGTGATGTCCTCCGGCTGGACATGCACGTGCACACCTCGTTTTCCCACGACGGCCTTGAGGGCCCGGCGTGCCTAGTGAAGAGAGCGGCGGAGATCGGGTTGGACGGCCTAGCCATCACCGATCACAACACCCAGGAGGGAGTGGGCGAGGCGATCGATGCGGGCAGGGAGCTCGGCGTCATCGTCATCCCCGGCGTGGAGGTCTCCTGCCGCGAGGGCCACGTTCTCGCATATGGTGCGCAGGATTTCGGCTTCTCGGCTGGGGAGACGGTTGGCGAGGTCGTCCGGGCGGTCAAGGCCCGCCATGCGTCGTGCATCGTCGCTCCGGCCCATCCGTTCGATCTGTACAGATCCGGCATGGGCTGGGCTGCGGCAAGGTACCCCTTCGACGCGGTGGAGACGGTGAACTCGCACTCCGTTGTCCCGAGGTCCCTAGTGGTGCCCATGGCGAGGAAGATGGGGGTCGGTGAGCTGGGCGGATCGGATGCACATGCCCTCTGTGGGCTGGGCAGTGGGCTGACCGTCGTATCGGCGGATTCAAGCAGCCTGCTTCAGGCCGTGGCGACTTCAGGCCGGGCCCGAGGCGGTTTTCATCCGCTGAGCATGCTCAAGGAAAGCCTTGAGAGGAGAAGGAGGGGCGGCCACCGTGACGTTCGATCTTGATGCGGACCTGGTCCGGTTCAGAACGGCGCTGGCTAGCGTGACGGTGATCGGGGTCGAGGGGGCGAAGGTGGAGGACGTCAACCGGCTGGTCGCAGAGCTGTCAAAGCTTGGAAAGTTCCAGGTGATGGATGCAGGGCGCGTCTTGGGCGAGGATCACGTGAGGTTTGCGTGCTTCGAAGCGCTCAGAAGCTTCGCGACAGGGCAGAACCTGACGGCAAGCCTTCCAATGGAGATCCTGGTGAGGGCGGCCTGCACGACCCAGATCTCGGAGGCGATAGCGCGGGTCGGCGTGAGGAAGGGCTGCGCGGAAGTCGTGCTTGTGGCGGTTGGGTCCGACGGGTATGCGATCTCAAGGGCGGTCGGCCTGCTGGGAGGCAGGGTTTCGCCGCGGCCATTAGAGCCAAGCACAAAGAAGCGGGCCACCGTCAAGGAGCTGTTCTGCCTCGATGAGCCGGTGGAGAAAACGCTGCTCGAAAGGATTGCGCTCTGCGCGGTCGTCTAGAAGAACGCGAAGGGCCTCTGGCGGACCGGCTTGCCAAGGATCTTCACGGGCTGCCCGCAGTTCTTGCAACGGTTGGCCGAATCCAGCGCGATCCTTCCCAGGACGTAGCCGTGGCGTTCGATGACGACGTTGCCGCAGTTGGGGCAGTATGTGTTCTCCCACCTGGATCCAAACACGTTTCCCGCGTAGACGTACTTGAGCCCTCTGGCCCTGGCCGCCTGGACCGCGCGGTCGATCGTCTCGGTCGGGGTGGGCTCGACGTCGGTAAGCATGTACATCGGGTGGAACCTTGAGAAGTGGAGCGGGATGTCGGGCGCCAATTCACGCACGAATTCGATGACGCCCCCTATCGCCTTTGGCGAGTCGTTGTGTCCGGGGATGACGAGGGTGGTGATCTCCACGGCCACGCCCATTTCGTTCCAGATCCTGATCGCATCCTTCACGGCCTCGATTTTGGGGGCCTTGCAAAGCTTGCGATAGAACTCAGTCTCCGAGGATTTGAGGTCCACGTTGGCGCAGCTGAGGTACCTGCCGATCTCCCTCGCAGGATCGGGGTTGATGTAGCCGTTAGTCACGTAGCACGTGTATAGGCCCTCCTTCCTGGCCAACTCGAACGTGTCAAGTGAGTACTCGATGCTCACGGTGGGCTCGTTGTAGGTGAACGCGATTCCGAGGCATCCGGACTCCCTGGCCTTCTTCACAAGGTCCGCCGGGGCGGCGTCGTACGAGTCAAGGTCCTCGGGGCTGGCCTGCGAGATCTCGTAGTTCTGGCAGAATGAGCACTTCAGGTTGCAGCCCACCAGCCCCACGGAGTAGATCGTGCTCCCGGGGTAGACGTGGAAGAGCGGCTTCTTCTCGACTGGGTCTATCGCCAGGGAAACGGGCTTTCCATAGGTCAGGGCGTAGAGCTTGCCGTCCCGGTTCTCGCGGACGCGGCAGATACCTCTCTTGCCCGGCCCGATCTTGCATTCATGCGGGCAGAGTTCACACTGGACCGCTGCGTCCGCGAGAACCGGGACGGCAAGCTCTACGCCCTGACCTATGGAAAGCCCGTTTCCCTGGCGATAGAC